>JAGNHN010000048.1 GCA_018001695.1 Lentimicrobiaceae bacterium | reverse complement strand
GAAGGTGTCGCTGAAACTTCGCCGGCGACGTTCGGCTAATGTTAGAGTAAACTGATCACGTTTTGCCATTTCTTTTTGCTTTTTTGATCCGCAAAACGGTCAATATATTTCAGGCACCGACAACTGATTATCTGATAATCAGCTTAATGGTGTGGGTTGTCTGGCCGGAAATGGCGCGGCAGAGGTAGAGTCCGGGTGGCGCAGCAGACTGGGATGGATCCCAGGTCCATTCACGCTGACCCAGGCCGGGTTTACCCTGATACAGGTGCTGTATCACGCGGCCGGTCGAGTCCAGTATATCCAGTCGCAAAGGGATATCCATCTGAAGATGAGCCCGGATATGCACCACGTCAGCACTGGGATTGGGCCAGGCGTGTATCATGAAACCCGCTGATCCCGTACCGGGATCGTTTATGCCTGACCAGGCTCCTGGTTTGAGGATAAACGCCACATCATGTGTGAAGGGGGGTACGGGGATCTTCAACCGCTGGCCGGTGGGTTGGTAGGTAGTTGCCGACATGGGTTGCCCGGACCAGGGATCCACCCATTCCACAACATAAAGGCTATCACTGAGATCATCCAGCACAAGGAAGGCGTCCTGCAAAGGAGTGGGATTGGGCTGGGTGTACCACTGTGGCCAGTGAAAATCCTGACGCTGTATCCACCCTGCCATGCTCTCCTGTCCGCGTATGGCAAAAGCCCGGGCTTCAGACCGGTAGGGATGAAAGTGGTAAGCCTCAATTTCACATACCGTATTGTCATTCCCGGCATTTTCAACCAGGATCTGATGAAAGCCGCTGTCGACGGGTACCTGATAAACAGCATTGGGCTGGACAACGGATGTCCATACTACAACGCCATCAATGCTCACGCTGAGCGTGGGTGATGGCGCATAATTCCCGGTATGGATGGCGAAATATCCCGCTTCGGGATAATTGACCTTGAAGGTAGGTGGATTCCGGAAGGGAGCCATGAGAAATCCCTTGCCATACAAATACTTCCCTAGTCTTTTGCTGATGGGAAACAGCATGCCTCCTGGCTCAACTTCAAATACTGCTTCCGGCGCTTTGGCAAACAGGTCCAGAAACCGGGGCTGGACCAAGAGGGTGTCATGATCTGGTGTGAGGATGAGGGGACGGACAGGCAAATGATGTTCATCCAGGGCGCCATAGTATTGCATGAAGCCTGCAATACCCTGAAAGTGTTTGTAATGTCCGTTGGGATGTATGTAGTTATCCCACCACCAGGTCTTGCCGCAGCCCATAGATCCGGATAAGGCAGTGGTCCATAATGAATTACGAAACGCGATTCCGTCCGGGTCGTAGGCAAAGACAGTGTCAGGATGATGCGACAAGGCATATTCTCCCAGGATGTATTTCTTCTGGAAAGTCTCGATATAATCGAGTGCGGTCGTGTATACCTCGGCTTCCAGATCCGGGATCATCGAATAAATATGCAACTGGGTGTAGGCGGTGCCGGTATCAGCCCAGAAAAAAGGGTCATTTTCAGATGCCGCAAAACCGGCGGTGACCATCCGCTTGTGACGGTCGTTCTGCCTAAGCCAGGAGGAGATATCCCTGAGCCAGGTTGTCACGACAGCTTTGTTACTGCTATATGCTTCCACCCTGTCGGCTTCGCTCAAAATCTCCCATGAAAGGATGGCCGGATGATGTCCCCAACGGGCCATGATATAGGCCAGACGTTGTTTGAAAAGCTTCCTCGCCGTAGTATCTGTGAAAAACTGGATGGGTGTCTGGCATGGCCCTCCCAGTGCGGCATTGTAAGGATTTTGGCCCCAGGTGTTATTAAAGGATGAAGTAAGTTCATCATGAATCATGAAGCATAATTGCACATACACACCTTTATCGCGACAAAGATCCAGCAGCCAGTCGAGGTGCCTGGCCCTGTCCTGACGCATGGTGTAATTGCCAAGGCCGGTATTGCTCCATTCCAGGCTCAGGGACCAGGGAACCATCATCACCTTGATGAAGTTTCCGTCATAGGATGTCAGACTGTCGATCCAGGTTTCATATGCCGCATAGGTGCCTTCAGGAACACTCCAGGCCATGTTTTCTCCGACGGGGAAAAACTGCTTTCCCCTGTCATGCTCCAGATACAGTCCTTTCCCGGGTCTGACAAACCCATTTCGCAGGGTGTCGGCGCAGAGAAAGGTTTGCCAGGCTATTGTGTCTGCACCGCTGGTATCGGTGAGCATGAGTCGCCAGCTATGTAGCCCCGGGTTTTCTGGACTAAACCTGATTTTCCAGACGGTGCCACCCTGGGGAATCAGGTTGTCCGGTCCCTGGAACAGGAAGTCCTGCATGGCAAATCCGGGTATGCTGAGGGTGTCGCCCTGGGGTGTGACCATGGTACCCATGAGCGTAACCTGCGTAGGATCATAGGGATTGCTATAACCTGCCTGGGCTTCCACCTTGATTTCGAAGGTCTCGAGCGCGGCGACAGTATCGCTGGTTGTCTGATAATGAATAATTTGCGGTTGAGCCAATGCAGGGATGACGGATAGCGTCATGACCCACAACAGCACGGTCAGTCGCAGTAGATGGTATGAATAAACCATGTGTTAACCCAGATAATAAAATGTTAAATCTACAAAACTCCCGCTTTCCCTGCCCTGGATTTCGTTACTTTGTAAATATGCTATGCAGGTTTAGACACATTAT
This sequence comes from Lentimicrobiaceae bacterium, assembly GCA_018001695.1. GTDB lineage: Bacteria > Bacteroidota > Bacteroidia > Bacteroidales > JAGNHN01 > JAGNHN01. The sequence continues at coordinate 22,425 of JAGNHN010000048.1, read as the reverse complement.
TCAGCTTGGATGGTGTCTTTATGCAGTAGGCCAGGAATCTGGAACAGCTATTCGGATCAGGCCTCTTTAAACCAGTCACACCGTGATGGGATCAGATAGCCATAGCCCAAGCCATGCTTCGCATACGGATTTTGCTTTCCGGGCAGGATGGATTGGATTTTTATGCCTTTTGTTTGTTGTCAATATATTACAAGCTCAAGTATTTACGCTGAAAGGAACAGCCAGCTTGAGTGGTGGAAGTACTTTTCAGCTTACACCAGACTTGCCCAATTCAGCCGGGGCTGTTTGGTCTGTCAACCGTATCAATCTGCTGCAGCCTGTCGATATCAGTTTTCGCGCCAATTTTGGAACCAAGGATGCCTTGGGAGGGCATGGTCTGGCGTTTGTCATGCAGAAATCGGGGCAACAGGTACTGGGGCAGGATGGCAGCGGATTTGGATTCAGAGGGATCAGTCCATCGGTTGCACTCTGCTTTGATACCTATGAAGATGCGATCCAGGGAGATCCGTTTTTTGATCATCTGACACTACACACGAATGGTATTGTCAATCATGGTCCCACGACACCTACCGTACAGGCAAGCCTGGGAAGCTTCAATATTGAGGATGGTTTATGGCATACCATCCGCGTGGTTTGGAATCCGGTCGGGACGAGCATTCAGGTATATTTTGATGGGGTTCTGCGTCTCAATGCTTCAAGGGATCTGATCAATGATGTGTTTGGAGGTACGAGTCTGGTATGGTGGGGAATTACAGCATCTACCGGGTCTGCCTCCAATCTGCAGCAGGTGCAGTTTCATCAGCCATTGCCTGCATCTGTCGTAACACCCCTGAGAATGTGTGCCGGTGATACCATGCAGGTTGTGGCCCCAATGGGTTCCAGTTATTCCTGGTCACCGGCAACAGGGATTTCATCCACAACGGTTCGCAGTCCTTTTTTATACCCGGTTTCCAATACGACGTATACCCTGTCTTATACTGATACCATAGGAAATCCTGTGATCCTGACTGTCCCGGTCAATGTCTTTCCGCTTCCCACAGCCTACAACCTGTATTTACCTGTCGGTGATTCAACATATTGCAAGGGTGGTCCCGGGATTGACATCAGTCTTGATGGCTCGCAGACCACGGTATTGTATGACCTGTTGCTGAATGGTGCCATATACTGGCCTGGTGTGTCTGGTAATGGTTCCGGGATTAGTTTTGGCTATCAGCAGCCTTCAGGATATTACACTTCTATCGGAACGGATAGCATCACCCGATGTTCCGCCCGGATGCTGGGTGGAGTTACCATTGTGATCGATTCCCTGCCATTGCTGTTCAATGTGACAGGAGCCGGATCCTATTGTCAGTTTGGCGCAGGTCGATTGCTGGGTTTGGATGGTTCGGAGCCAGGCGTTCAATATACTTTGTTCAGATCCGGGCTGAACATTATTACCACGGTTGCTGGAACAGGTAGTGCCATATCTTTTGGTTACCAACAGGTTGCAGGGAACTACACCGTCCGTGCCGAGAATCCGCTCACAGGTTGTACACGGTGGATGACTGGAACGGCAACGGTATCAATACTGCCATTACCGACTGTGACCCTAACATCCTTTACATCCGCCTGCGTGGGTGCTGCTCCCATCGCCTTATCCGGAGGAAGTCCGTCCGGCGGAACCTATTCAGGTCCAGGAGTTTGGCAGGATACCCTTTTCAATACTGCTTTGCCCGGGAGCATCCCGATCACCTATGCTTACACAAGTCCGCTGAATGGCTGTGTCAATACAGCCGTCTCATCCCTTACGCTGAATGCCTTGCCCATGCCATCCCTGGGTCCGGATACCGCTTTTTGTGCCGGTGACAGCCTGGTGCTACAAACTTCCCAGGCTTATACCAACTACGCATGGAGCCAGGGGTCCGTCAGCCCGGCCATCACCATCCATGTCCCCGGCACATATCATATTACGGTAACCAACCAATACACCTGCCAGGCCAGCGATACCATTTATGTCAGCATGCATGCCTTGCCAAATGTGCATTTTACGCCACCGGGACCTTTTTGCGCCAATGCAGGTCCACAGAACCTGACCCAGGGCCTTCCGGCAGGTGGAACCTATACAGGACCCGGGGTCATGACCGGGATGTTCTATCCCAGTAATATCGGATCAGGCGTATATGCGCTGGTTTACGCCTACATTGACCCGCTCACTTCCTGCCTGAACAGGGATACGGCAATGGTTACCGTTTACGCATTGCCTGTTTTACAGCATACGGCACTCCCGGCTGTCTGTGTTTCTTCTCCCGCGTTTCAACTGAGTGGTGGGTTGCCTGCCGGAGGCACCTATAGTGGTTCGGGTGTTTCAGGTGGATATTTCTATCCGGCCACAGGAGCGGGGCCCTATAACCTGACTTATACTTATACAAATCCGTCCACCAACTGCACGCAGAGCATCCCGGTTCCCTTGACGGTTCACCCGCTTCCTGTTGTTCAGATACCTGCCCTACCAATTGTTTGCGAAGGAGATAGCGCGATAGCCTTGCCCATTGGTATACCTGCCGGGGGAACCTATAGCGGGACAGGCGTCAGCGGGACGAGTTTCACACCGGTAAATGGACCGGGACCTTACCTGATCCGTTACCACTACACGGATCCGGTAAGTCTGTGTACGGATTCAGCAGCCGCACTGCTGCAGGTCCGGCCTGCTCCTAATGTAAGCCTGACACTGCCAGCATCTCTTTGTGAGGGGACGACGCCAATATTCCTTAATCAGGGCGCGCCGGCAGGAGGATCTTACAGTGGTACATTTGTCAATGCCGGTGCTTTTTATCCCTTGCTCGCAGGCAGTTATCCGGTCGTCTATGCATACCAGGATCCGCTTACAACCTGCAGCGCCAGTGCCAGGGATACCATGATTGTGCATCCGCTTCCTGTGGTCAGTCTTTCATCCTTACCGGATCTTTGCGTTAGTTCTCCGGTGATCACCCTGGCGAACGGCACACCCGGAGGAGGTACCTTTACCGGTTCCGGTGTAAACGCAGGTACTTTTAACCCTGCAACGGGTGCGGGAACCTACCAGATCACCTACCATTACCTGGATACCAACGGCTGCCAGGATTCAGCCTTGACAAGTCTTGTGGTTCATCCCTTGCCGGTGATCACGCATCTTCCTGTACCGGATTATTGCTATGATGATTTGCCGGTTCTTCTGACGGGTGGCAATCCAGCTACCGGATGGTATTCGGGAGCAGGGGTGACTGGCAGCGCGTTTTTCCCCGCGGATACAGGAACGCATACACTTTTTTATCATGTCGCAGATTCTGCCACAGCTTGTGAAGACAGTATCGCAATCATGGTGCGGGTGCATCCGCAGCCTGTGGTGAGCTTTTCCGCGCCACCACCGGTATGTGTGAACAATCCGCCCTTTCCCCTGAATGGCGGCCTGCCGGCCGGAGGCACCTATGGAGGTAATGGCGTAGTGGCTGGGGATTTTTACCCTGCGACAGGGGCCGGAAACCACATTATCTGGTATGCCTATACCGACCCTCTGACCGGATGCGGCGATACGGTGTTTGATACCCTCATGGTCTGGCCATTGCCGCAAGTCATCCTTAGCCTGCCCGGCCCTTTCTGCGCTTCGGATCCTGATACACTGCTGTTGGGAGGGCAGCCTACCGGTGGCGTTTATCAGGGCACCGGAATATTGAATGATACTTTTTCACCTTTTCTTGCCGGGTTTGGGAATCATCTGATATCCTATTTCTTTGAAGATACCTCCACCGGTTGCAGGGACACTGCCTTTGGTTATATTGCAGTTTACCCGTTGCCAACCATCACCCTTCCCTCCTTGCCGTCATTGTGTGTCAATGCTGTCCCTTTTGCATTAACGGGTGCTTCTCCCGCAGGTGGAACCTGGCAGGGGACTGGTATCTCCGGAAATTCTTTTATACCAACCCTGGCTGATACAGGTTATCATCTGCTTACTTATCATTATGCCGATCCGCTTACCGCCTGCCGCGACAGTCTTACGGGCACAATACAGGTCTGGCCGCTGCCAGATGTTGGCTTTCTGCTGGATACGGCGCTATGCGACCTGCCCCAAAGCCTGACACTGACAGGGGGGTGGCCTGTTGGTGGGAGCTATGGTGGTTCTGGCGTTAGCGCGGGTGTTTTTACGCCCGTCGCCGGTGCGGGTAGCTATCCTTTGTTTTATATAAGGGAGGATGCTGTCACTGCCTGCCGCGACACAGCCTTCGATACCCTGTTGGTGCATCCCTTGCCCAGTGTGACTTTTGTGGCACCTCCGGATGTTTGTTATGGCAGTCCTGGTATTACTCTGAATACAGGACTTCCCGCAGGAGGTACATACAGCGGTTTGGGCGTGACTGGAAATATCTTCGATCCTGGGACAGGCACCGGTACATTTCATATAACATATGCTTTTCAGGATCCCACCACAGGCTGCGATGCGCAGGCTGCCGACAGCCTCATGGTATTTCCATTGCCTGTGGTAACAATCTCCCCCATTGGCCCGTTTTGTGAAGATGACAGTGCAGTGACCCTGACACAGGGCAGTCTTGCAGGAGGCATATGGGGAGGGTCGGGCGTGATCACAAACGTCTTCCACCCCGATGCCGGAGCAGGGCAGCATTCCATCTGGTACACATGGACCGACAGCATTACGCAGTGCCGGGACACAGCCTACCGTCTGGTTATTGTCCATGAAGTTCCGGTCGTTCAAATTTACGTTCCTGAACCATTCTGCGAGGATGATCCACCCATTCCCCTGACCGGCAGCAGTCCCGCCGGTGGAACCTATGCCGGATCCGGAATAGTAGGAAACAGTTTTGATCCCGGGCAGGGGAGTGGCAGCCATAGCATCATTTATACCTATGTTTCTCCTCAGACAGGATGCCAATCCTCGGATACCGGTGTTTTTACAGTGAATCCTCTACCCCTGGTTCAGGCTGGTCCGGATATTTACCTCTGTGAGGATACGCTCCCCTATGTAATGCCTTCAGGCTTACCTCCGGGGGGGTATTGGGAAGGCCCTTATTTACAGGCGGATACTTTCTTACCACCAGGCCAGGGTGTGTACCAGATGGTGTATCATTATACGGAATTAACAACATCCTGCCAGGCTTCGGACACCCTGGAAATCATTTTAATTAGTAATCCAGATCCATTCCTGCCGGATTCTATTGAGATATGCGAGCAGGAGAGCTACCTTATCCAGCCCTTTCCCGGATATATGGCTTACTACTGGTCAGATGGCAGTAACTTGCCACTGTTGGAAGTGACGCAAGCCGGGCAATACTGGCTGCAGGTGAAGGATTTGAACGGTTGTTTCAGTGAGCCCGATACCTTCGTGGCAATTGTACATCCCTTGCCTGATCCAGGTTTACCGGACGAGATAACAGGGTGTCGTAATGCGGCCGTACTGCTGGAGGCCTTGCCCGGTTACGTCAGCTATCTTTGGCAGGACGGTTCCTTTGGGACCGAACTAATCGTGTATGCCTCAGGTCAGTATTGGCTGGAGGTGGTGGATATTCATGGCTGCCAGGCCAGGGATACGGTTACGGTCATATTGGTTCCCAGCCCGGAGGTGAAACTACCGGCAGAGATATACCTGTGCAACCGTCCTTACGTCAGCCTGGATGTGAGTCATCCCGGCGATGGTGTCCGCTATTACTGGAGTGATGGGGATACCTCTGCATTACGCGATATTCATCTTCCAGGGGAGTACTTTGTAACGGTCACCCATGGACAATGCCAGGGATGGGGTGTTATCAGCATCTTGCCCTGTGCAGAGCTATGGGCTCCCAATGCTTTTTCTCCTAATGGCGATGGTATCAATGAGTTCTTCCGGATCTTCTCCTCAGAGCCGCTGGTATCGGGAAAGCTGATCATCCTGAATCGCTGGGGGCAGGTCGTTTTCTCGGCTGATAATCCGGAGGCTGAATGGGACGGGACCTATCGCGGGTTGCTTTGTCCGCAGGATGTTTATACTTGGGTACTGGATTACAGGCGTGAAGGACTAGTTCCTGTGGAACAGGAGGGTAGAAGGGTAGGGCAGGTCATTTTACTCCGCTGAAAGGGCTGCTGAATTTGCTTATTTTTGCCTCAGAAAAACATAAAAATATGTCAGACAATTTGCGCGATAAAGTGGCACCCGGTGTGGTTACCGGCCAGGGTGTTCAGGAAATCTTCAGGATGGCTCGCACCCAGGGTTATGCCTTGCCAGCAGTAAATGTGGTAGGGTCTCATTCCGTCAATGCAGTGCTTGAAGCCGCCAGAGCTGTCCATGCTCCGGTTATCATACAGTTTAGCAATGGTGGCGCCAGTTTTTATGCTGGGAAGGGTCTCTCCAATGAAAATGAGCAGGCTGCCATTGCCGGTGCCGCGGCAGGTGCAAGGTATATTCACCAGATTGCGCACCTTTACGGCATACCGGTAATCATCCACACGGATCACGCCGCCCGTAACCTTCTGCCTTGGATAGACGGGTTACTTGATTTAGGTGAAGAGCATTACGCGAAATATGGCAAGCCGTTGTTCAGCAGTCATATGCTCGATCTGTCAGAGGAAAGTCTGGAAGAGAATATCCATATTTGTCAGGAATACCTGAAGCGGATGTCGAAAATGGATATGACGCTTGAAATTGAGCTTGGCATCACAGGAGGTGAGGAAGACGGCGTGGATAACACAGGTGTGGATTCTTCCAAACTTTATACGCAACCCGAACATGTTGCCTATGCCTATGAGGAGTTGATGAAGGTGAGTCCACGTTTCACCATTGCCGCATCATTTGGGAATGTTCATGGCGTATACAAGCCTGGCAATGTGAAATTGGAGCCCATCATCCTGAAGAATTCGCAGGAGTATATTCAGAAGAAGTTCCAGACGGGACCCAATCCTGTAGACTTTGTCTTCCATGGAGGATCAGGGTCTCCGCAGGAAAAGATCCGTGAGGCTATATCCTATGGTGCCATCAAGATGAATATTGATACCGATACGCAATGGGCGTTCTGGGATGGTGTACGTGCATACGAATCAAAATACCATGGATATCTGCAGGGGCAGATTGGCAACCCAGAAGGTGATGACAAACCCAATAAGAAATACTACGATCCACGTAAGTGGGTCAGGGAAGGGGAGAAAGCCATGGTAGAGCGACTCAAACAAGCCTTCGCTGACCTGAATTGTCTGGATAGGTATTAATCAATAATGTTTATTATCAGTATGTTGACCTGATAAACTCTTTAGGTTGAATACTGAGTACCGGGAAAGGGCTATGGTTAACCATCTGCTGGGCATAAGGTCCCAACCAGAGGTTGGCGGTGGTCCTTTCCTGTTCTGTCATGATAGAGATCAGGTTGGCATTGACAGACTTGGCATACTCGATGGTGGCATCTGTAATATTATCTGCATCCAGAACTACCTTTTGATAATGGATGCCATTTTCTTCCAGGTATTTCGCGACCTGGTCCATATAGCGTTCTACTTTATCCCTGACGGCGAAGACCTGTGTCGTGAATAACCCAACGATGTGAATCTTGGCATTAAAAAGTTTGGCCATATAGGCTGTGAACGGGACTTTCTGCCTGGTTTCGACGGTGCTGTCGAGCGGCAGGATGATATTACTCAGCGTACGCCGGATTTGAATTCCTTCACGGATGGTAATGGTTGGGCAGGGTGCTGAGGTGACGATGCGGAAAGCGTTGCTTCCGATCCAGAACTCCTCAAAGCCTGCGGTGCCGTGGGTTCCGCAAACAATCATCAGCGAATTGCGTTCGTGGGCTTCAGCAATAATTTCTTTATACACCTTTCCGTACCGGAGTTTATAGGAAAAATTCTGTCCCTCCAATTTTTTCTTGTATTTCTTGACAAGCTCATCAAAACGGCTAATAACCTCTGCTGTCCCTGTTTCACCCTGGGCTTCGAGATCTGACTTGGCCGAATCGGGTTTACCAACCCATACCATTTGCAGGTCGCTGTTTGCTCTCTGGGCAATGGTGATGGCATGTTCCAGTGCATTGATGGAGCACTCGGAAAAGTCAATGGCGACGAGGATCTCTTTCTTGAGCATATCTCAGTATCTTTACGTGGTTAATGATTCGGAGGGGGTATATCCAGTTTGGGAAATAGAATTTTGTCTTTGATGACAAAAGCGCTGGGATATTCTCCCATAATTCTTTTCATGAAGCCTTCGGCTTCGATACGCGTTCTGAAATCGCCAACCCTTACCTTGTAGTTGGGTTCATGGTAAACGACATAAGCCATGATACCCGGGTAGGCCGACATAAAGCTTTTATAGACATCAAAAGCCCGGCTTTTGGATGTATTACCTGAATCAAAGTATATCTGTATCCGGTAGCCATCGATTTCGGGGTAGAGGGCATTGATTTGCCTGTGTTTTTCGAGCAGGCGTTCGATGCGCTCACTCTGAACGACGCGGATATCGCCCGGCCCGGTTGGATCCTCCTGGGAGATGGCAGGCAGTTGCTGGCAGAGTGCCAGCAGCAGTGCAAGGCCGGCGATGACAGCGGTTCTCATGGGATATACCTGGCATGTCTTGGGTTGATGGACAGCACCGGAATGGGCGCGTTGTTCACCATTTGCTGTGCATAAGGCCCCAGCATGATATTGGCAGCCGAGTTTTCCTTTTCAGTCATGATGGAGATCATGTCGGCCTTGTTTTCTACGGCATAATCTATTGCAGCAGTGGTAATATTGTCCGACTGAACAGCGGCCTCTTTATGTCGAATCCCTCCTTTTTTTAACAATTTGGCTACTTCTGCAACCGTACGGCCTACTTTTTTCTGCAGGGAGACGAGTGGTGTTGAGTGTAATGCAAGGATATGGATTTCGGCGCCAAACTCCCTCGCCAGCATGGCTGTAAAGGGGACTTTCGTGATAGTCTCACTGGTACTATCGATGGGCATGATAATACGCTGAATACCTTTGCTGAAATCAAACGCAGCCCGCACCGTGATCACCGGGCAGGGCGCATAGCTGACGATCCGGTATGCGTTACTGCCGATCCAGAATTGCTCGTAGCCGGATACGCCATGTGATCCTGCAATGATCAGGTCGGCCTGTTCGGCTTTGGCATAGGCAGCGACCTCCTGGTAAACTTTCCCCTTTTTGAGCTTAAAGGATAGGTTTCCGGATTTCAAATCCTTGTTTCTTGCAGACATGATCTCGTCAAATTGCCGTTTGACCTCCAGTCTGAGATCTCTCGAAATCGCTGGCAAATTGGAGGCATCGGCCGCAAAATCAACCCAGACCATGTCAATATCTGCTTCAAAAGCATTGGCTACCATAAAGGCATAATCCAGTGCGTGAAGGGCTCCGGTGGAGAAATCTAGGGCGCAGATGATCTTTTTCATAGTGGTGGCTGGACATACACTTTCCCTTGCTAAGATAAGGCAAATAAATGCAGAATAACAAGTGCATTTTCACAATAATCACGGAATACAGCCCATCCTGCATGTGTTTTGTTACTTTTGTTCTTTAATAATATGAGAACCCGTGATTAACGAGCACCTGGACCCTAGCGGGCATCAGCTGAGCCCGGCCGAACGAGAAGCAGAACAGGCTTTACGTCCCTCTGGATTTGATGAATTCTCAGGTCAGGGAAAGGTCGTCGAAAATCTGAAGATTTTCGTGGCCGCTGCACGGCAGCGCGGAGAAGCACTGGACCATGTTTTGTTTCACGGGCCTCCCGGTCTGGGCAAGACTACCCTGTCGCACATTATTGCCAATGAGTTAGGCGTGAATATCCGCATCACCTCAGGTCCGGTATTGGATAAGCCGGGCGAGTTAGCCGGGCTTCTCACCAATCTCGAACCCAATGATGTCTTATTTATCGATGAGATCCACCGCCTTAGTGCTGTCGTGGAGGAATATCTCTATTCTGCCATGGAGGACTATCGCATTGATATCATGATTGATACGGGACCTAATGCGAGAAGTGTCCAGATAGGTCTGAATCCCTTTACGCTCATAGGCGCTACCACACGCTCCGGTTTGCTGACGGCACCGCTGCGTTCGCGTTTTGGTATCAATGCCCGTCTGTCCTATTACGACAGCCTCACCCTGACGAGGATTCTCAAGAGGTCTGCACGTATTCTCGGCGTTACAATGGAAGATGACGCTGCTTCGGAAATCGCCGGCCGTAGCCGTGGAACACCCCGCATTGCCAACCTGCTGCTGCGCAGGGTCAGGGATTTTGCCCAGATCAAAGGAACGGGTGATATCAACCTGTCCATTGCCAGGTATGGTCTGGAGGCATTGAATGTTGATAAGCATGGACTGGATGAGATGGATAACCGCATCCTGGAGACGATCATAGACAAATTCAGAGGAGGCCCTGTTGGCCTCAATACCATTGCGACGGCTGTCGGTGAAGACGCCGGTACCATCGAGGAAGTATATGAACCTTTCCTCATCCAGGAAGGCTTCCTCATGCGTACACCCCGCGGGCGGGAAGTGACCCCAAGAGCCTATACCCACCTGGGCCGCCTGCATGGCGATGGCAAGCAATCCAGCCTGTTTTGACATGAACCTCGCCGTTCAAGCCTTTCAGCAGGAGACCAAAGACCTGATATGCAGCAAAGCCAGAGATCTGGGCTTTTACGCATGTGGAATGGCCAGGGTCCGGCCGCTGGGAGAAATTGCGGAGAGGTATACAGCATGGCTGGATCAGGGCATGAACGGCAGTATGTCCTACCTCGAACGTAACCGTGATATGCGCCTGGATCCCGGATTGTTACTGCCCGGGGCGAAAACGGTGATTTGTTTGCTCCACGCCTATCATCCGGAGAAAGCAATGCCGGGTCCATACAAGATCGCCCGTTATGCCTACGGAAGAGACTACCATAAGGTGCTGAAGCGCAAGATGAAAGGGCTTCTAAGCCTGTTGGCAGAGCGGGGATCCGGCATTCACCGGGCCTTTACAGACAGTGCCCCGTTATTGGAACGTCAGTGGGCCCGGCTGGCAGGTCTTGGATGGATAGGGAAAAACAGCTTGCTCATTACACGGGAGCAGGGATCTTACTTTTTTCTTTCAGAGATACTCACCGACCTGGAACTTCCGGTCGATGAACCCATTGAGAGGGATTACTGCGGTGGTTGCATGCAGTGCCTGATGGCTTGTCCTACCCAGGCCATTGTGAGTCCCGGTGTCATTGACGCGAGACGCTGCATCTCCTACCTCACCATCGAAAGTAAAGAAGACATTCCTTCATCATTCATGGGTAAATATAAGGAATGGGTGTTCGGCTGTGATATCTGTCAGGAGGTATGCCCCTGGAACCGGGTAAGTCAACCACATGCCGAACCAGCCTTTAATCTCGCAGAATACTTATATAATTTGCCGGAGGAGCAATGGGAAACCATGCCGGAAGAGACCTATATGCAGTGTTTCAAAGGAAGCCCTGTTGACCGGGCTGGCCTGCAAAACCTCCGTGATAATATTGCTTTTCTGGCCCAACAAAAAAGGCAGGGCAGTCCATAGCGAACCGCACTGCCTCTTTATCGGTACAGGAAAATAAGAATCAGATTTTCCCGAGAAGGGTGATCAGATCTACGACCCTGTTGGAATAACCCCACTCATTGTCGTACCAGTTCAACACCTTGACAAAGCGCTTACCAATGACACGGGTAAACTCAGCGTCGTAGATGGAAGAATATGGATTGCCGATGATATCAGAGCTGACGATTGGTCCGTCAGAATAATACAGCACATCCTTCAGGCGGTCGGTCTGGGCTGCTTCCCTGACGACACGGTTAATTTCTTCTACTGTGACATCTGTCGCCAGCTCAACAACCAGGTCAACTACAGAACCATCGACCACGGGAACACGGCATGCCATGCCATCGAGTTTGCCTTTCAGCTCAGGGATGACGATGCCCACTGCTTTGGCTGCCCCTGTTGTGGTAGGGATAATGTTTTCAGCAGCGGCCCGGCCTCGCCGCATGTCCTTATGAGGCACGTCGGCCAGTCGCTGGTCGTTGGTGTAGGCATGGGTGGTTGTCATCACGCCTTCAACAATACCGAAGGCGTCATGCAGCACCTTGGCCATTGGGGCAAGACAGTTGGTCGTACAGGATGCAGCAGAGATGATGCGATGCTCAGGCTTCAGACCATCTTCGTTTACACCGATTACTACAGTATAATCAATTTCACCCTTGGCGGGAACAGTGAGGATGACCCTTTTGGCACCTGCATCCAGGTGCGGCTGGATCTTATCCTTGGAGCGGAAAACCCCTGTGGCTTCAACGACCACATCAATATCCAGTTCTTTCCAGGGAAGCTCGGCCGGATCCTTGTAACTGATCATCTTCACCTCTTCATAAGGGGTGTACATGATACCATCTTTAATATGCACGTTCTGGTCGAAACGCTGCATGACACTGTCGTACTTTAACAGGTATTCCAATGCCTGATGGTCAAACAGATCGTTGATGGCTACAACATCGATATCTTCACGGCTATTAAGGATGCGGAAAACCGATCGTCCGATCCTGCCAAATCCATTAATGGCTACTCTCATTTCAGACCTCCTTTCTTGTCTAGTTCACCGTATAATAAAATGAGTTCCTTGATACGGTGTGCAAGGCTCAGATAACCATGGAACCAGGTGATGGTTTTCAGCATGCGTTTCCCGGCCTTCATCGTGGCCTGCACATCGTACACCACACTGTGCCTGTTTCCCAATACGTCTTTGGAGACAATAGGATCGTCCGCAATCTCAATCAGGTGTGGGTTGCGGGCAGCCGCATCGCGCATGATCTGGTGCACCTGGTCCAGGCTGAAGTCAGGCGTCGACATCACTGTTGTCAGATCGAGGAGAGATCCGGCGGGTACCGGAACATTCAGCGCTCCTCCTTCAATTCTACCTTTCATATCAGGAAACACAACTTCCAATCCGGCAGGTGAAGGGCTGGTATTGGGAATGATGTTTTCTGCGGCGGACCTGCTGCGGCGGAAATCGGTACCGGCAACATTGCGTAGCGGCTGGTCTGCTGTATAAGAATGCACCGTGGAAATCATGGTGTAATCCACGCCAATGGACTCTTTTAGCAGCTTTAGCAAAATGCCTGTAGCGATGGTGGTAGCGGATCCCGGGCTGATGAGTTTATCATTCACATCGATCTGATCTTCGTTAACACCGATGATGGCGATACGGTCGATGGTACCCGAAGGCAGGGATGAAAGGATAACCCGCTTTGCGCCGGAACGCAAATGCTGTTCCATGTCCTGCCGGGTCTGGTATTTGCCTGTGGCATCAACCACGACATCAATATCAAAAGCATCCCAGGGAACATGTTCGGGGGAGATACCGCGAACCATACGGGCGCGACCGTTTGCGGAAACCAGATGGTTCCCTTCCAGCCTGACGTCCATGCCTTTGGGTGAATGTGACTTGAGGAGATAATGCAAAATATCGGGCTTGCCTATATCGCTGATGGCAACCACTTCGATGAGGTTGTCCTCCAGGCATGCCCGGTAGAGATGACGGCCTGTCTCGCCGAATCCCATAATACCAAGGCGAATCTTTCGCATACTTTTTGTTATTAAGGTTAATTACATATTGATAATGTGATACTTGTCTGGTTCAATGCCGGATTTTGCCAACATCGGAAATCCGGCACAAAGAAAACAAAACATTGGCTACAATGTTGCACCAGAACATAATTTGGTGCCGAGGCTTAACATACCGGCCTGGACGCTGTTGTATGGATGCCTGACGCGGGCCTGCCTGGTCGGAATTGACTGAAAAAGCATACTTTTGCATCCTATTTAATTAATATGAACCATCTTCGGAATTTCTGTATCATCGCACACATTGACCATGGAAAAAGTACCCTGGCCGACAGGTTGCTCCAGCGCACCGGGGCTGTCTCCGACCGGGATCTGCGGGATCAGGTGCTGGACGATATGGATCTTGAGCGGGAAAGAGGCATCACTATTAAGAGCCATGCCATTCAGATGGAGTATGAAAGGGATGGACAGAAATACATCTTGAACCTGATCGATACCCCGGGACATGTGGATTTCAGTTATGAGGTGTCCCGCTCCATCGCAGCCTGTGAGGGTGCGCTCCTGATCATCGACGCCACACAAGGGATACAGGCGCAGACAATATCCAATCTTTACCTTGCGCTCGAACATGACCTGGAGATCATTCCCATTCTCAACAAAATGGACCTGGACAATGCCATGCCTGAAGAGGTGGCTGACCAGATCATCGATTTACTGGGTTGTGACCTGGAAGATATCATACCTGCCAGTGGAAAAACAGGACTGGGCGTGGATGAAATACTGGAGGCCATCATCACCCGCATACCCCCTCCGAAAGGAGATCCGGAAGCCCCTTTGCAGGCCCTGATTTTTGATTCAGTGTTCAACAGCTTCAGGGGTATCATTGCTTATTTCAAAATTCTGAACGGCACACTACGCAATGGTGATCATGTGAAGTTCTTCAATACGGGCCACGACTATCATGCTGATGAAATCGGTGTACTCCGCCTCAGGCAGATACCCAGAGAAACCATGTCGGCCGGTGAAGTGGGATATATCATTTCAGGTATCAAGGAAAGCAGCGAGGTGAAGGTGGGTGATACCATTACACACCATGCCAGGCCCTGTTCGGAAGGTATCGCCGGATTCCAGAATGTCAAGCCCATGGTATTTGCAGGTGTTTATCCTGTGGATGCTGACGATTATGAAGAGCTGCGCTCTTCTATGGAAAAACTGCAGCTCAATGATGCTTCCCTGAGCTGGGAACCGGAATCCTCAGCAGCGCTTGGATTTGGTTTCCGCTGCGGTTTCCTGGGGTTGCTGCATATGGAGATCGTGCAGGAAAGGCTGGACAGGGAATTCGATATGGATGTCATTACCACCGTCCCCAACGTAAGTTACAAGGTGATGACGACCAAGGGTGAGGTCATCGAAGTGCATAATCCCTCCGGCCTTCCGGCCATCACTACGATTGACCACATCGAAGAACCCTATATCCGGGCTCAGGTGATCTCCAAGACAGAATACATCGGTTCGGTAATGAAATTGTGCATCGATAAGCGGGGTGTTCTGAAGAACCAGGTTTACCTGAGTTCTGACAGGGTGGAAGTCACTTTTGAAATGCCATTGGCCGAAATCGTCTTCGACTTTTATGATAAGCTTAAGAGCATTTCGCGTGGCTATGCCAGTTTCGACTACCACATAGAGGGTTATAAGCCGGCCAATCTTGTGAGGTTGGATATTCTTATCAACGGGGAGATGGTGGATGCCCTGTCAACGCTTATTCACCGTGACAATGCCTACGACTTCGGCCGTAAAATGTGTGAGAAGCTAAAGGAACTTATACCGCGTCAGCAATACGAGGTTGCCATCCAGGCTGCCATTGGTGCCAAAATTATTGCGCGTGAAACCGTACGCGCCTTGCGCAAGGATGTAACCGCCAAATGTTATGGTGGTGATATCACCCGTAAACGAAAACTGCTCGAAAAGCAAAAGAAGGGCAAGAAGCGGATGCGCCAGGTTGGCAACATCGAAATTCCCCAATCCGCCTTCCTTGCGGTATTAAAAATGGATTAGTCATTGCCCCTCCAGGATAAAGACTATTCCCGGCACTGAATAGGAATGCGTATCATTCCGCATCAAAGCTCCGGCTCGCAAAGGGTATTCCGCTTTTCATACAATAACCTGGTCAACCTATACCCATTATAGGAGATTATCCTTACCTTGGAAGCCTCCTAATCAACACGCCGCAGGCTGATGCGCATAAATAATCTCAGACTTTTTCTCAAATCAATCATCTGCCTGGTATGTCCGATAGTCCAGTATGCTCAACCCGTGGCTTGTCCCGGAACACCTGAGATTGAATATGGCGGACAATATTACAGGACAGTGCAGATCGGAAACCAATGCTGGATGAAAGATAATTTGAATGTAGGGGTTCTGGTGAAGAGTGTTTTTACAGAGGCCCGGCATTCTGACGTAAGCGATAACGGGATTATCGAAAAGTACTGTTATGGCGACGATCCGGACAATTGTGCCTTGTTCGGCGCACTGTATGAATGGAAGGAGGCCATGGGGTATGTCGATACGCCGGGTACCAGGGGAATCTGTCCTCCTGGCTGGCATATTCCGACAGATGAAGAGTGGTGTGACCTGGTGCGCTTTCTTGATCCTGTTGCAAAATGCCAGATTTGGGGAGGGTGCAGCAAGCGTTCAGGTGGAAAAATGAAGGATCAGCATGATAAATGCTGGAGTTCCCCCAATACAGATGCCACGAATGAAAGTGGATTCTCCGCTTCGGGTGCGGGATTCAGGTATATTCACGGAGATTTTTACAGTTTGAAGTACTATGCTTACTTCTGGTCCTCCTCTGAAAGCAATCCGTCTATGGCCATCTCGTGGTATCTGTACAACAGCAGTGCAATGGCCTATCGCTACCGCAAGTATAAAACCTATGGGTTTTCTGTACGCTGCGTGAAGAATGAATGAAAATCATCTCTTACAGGCCTTATTTTGACAAGCAGCTACTGATCCAGGTCGTTTTGCAGTGGCACACAGTACCTCTTTATACAATATTTCGAAAATAAGCTGTAACTTTTCGCAGGATAGGTCCGTCATAAGGTTGTCAGTACGATCACCAGAGTATGACAGTAAAAGAATACAATAGCTGCGTTGAGATGCATGCCGATGGGGTTTATCGCTTCATCCTTAAGAATATAAGGGATGTAGACAAGGCCCAGGATGTTGTTCAGGAATCCTTCACCCGGATGTGGGAGCGCGTTGACGAGATCACATATGAGAAGTCGAAGTCTTACCTGTTTACAACAGCCTATCACACGATGATTGATATGGTACGTAAAGAACAAAGGCAGACTTCATTGCAAAGGGGTTACGAAAATACCCTCAGGACGGAGAATGAATATTCGGATCTTGGTGAAATTTTGGATGAAGCAGTCGAAAAACTACCTGAAATACAGCGTAGCGTGCTTCTGCTCCGGGATTATGAAGGGTATTCCTATAAAGAGATCGGAGATATCACCGGGCTGAACGAAAGCCAGGTGAAGGTGTATATTTTCAGGGCAAGGATGACCCTGAAGGAGTATCTGGTTAGTATGGACATGGTAATGTAGCGGCGTGATGATGGAGATCAATAAACATAATTACGAGGAGTACATTCTGGATTATCTGGAAGGTAACCTGAGAGGTGACCTGCTGGAAGCCATGGATGCATTCCTGCTCTTACATCCAGAGGTGCTGGAAGCTGTGGTAGGGCTGGATCAGGTCCGGCTTGAGGCACCGGCTGTCGCTTATCCGGCTTCGCATGCCCTCAGGCGGGAGGAAACAGTCCCGGCACCTTACACAGATCATGACGCATGGTTTGCTGCCTATGCCGGTGGGGATCTTGCCCCGGATGAAATGGGGGCAGTTGAATCTTTTGTTGCCGCCCACCCTTCTTATCGTAAAGATTTCGAAGCCTATAAGCATACGTTACTTGTTCCTGATCAAAGTATACAATATCCTTTCAAAGGAGATCTCAAGCGCAGCATCCCATTATTCGGTAACCGCACAGGCCAATGGGTTCGTTACAGCATGGCCACTGCAGCGGCCATCAGCCTGCTGATAACTGCAGTCTGGGTGGGACGCATCATTGATCAGGCGCCTCAATCCAACGCACCTTACGAAATGGCTGAAATACTGCCTGATCGCCCGTCAGATCTCAGGCTTCCATCCTCCCGGCAAATGGGCATGACGACCAATACCATTCTGGAAGCCAAGACGAGTTATAAGAATAAGGTATATCCACAGCGCTCCGCCTCGCCTGATCCGGTGGTTTCTGAAAGGCGCGATGACCGCACTTCCCTTGCCATGTCCATGCCCATCCGCCAGGCCAGTGCGGTGTCCACAGCGGGTGATATACATGATTCACAACCGATCTACCTCTTTCCACGCTATCAATTTGCCGGTCCTGATCCATTTTATCTTGCTGGCAGCCTTCCCATGGCCAATGCCGAAAACCGTTCCGGGCTCGGATCTCAGATACTGGGCTTGCTGGGATGGGGTAAGCAGGAAGCCGGCGCCATAAATATAGATCCCAACAAAGTCCTCTGGGCCATGGCCGACCGCAGTGTCAGCGTACTCAATATGATGACGGACAACAATGTCCAATTGGTGCGCTCAACCGATGACCAGGGCAATACCCTTGCCTATGCCCTTGTTACCGATCGGTTTGAGATAGCCCGCAAACCACAGCGCAGCAGCGATTAGCGTCGGAACAAATGGCGGAAACATAATTGGAAACAATTGTTGACTATGCTGTAACAATCCGCCTCCTTTATCCGTCCTATTTTCAGTTGAACAAGAACGCTAAAACCCGAAGACATGAAACGCGCACGCAGATTAACCGCATTGTTGTTGACCCTGATGATGGTGACAACCTTTGCCAGCGCCCAGAGAGAAGCTGGAGATAAAGACCTTGTTAGCCGTGCCCGTGACGTAGCGCCTTTTACGGCCCTGGATGTTTCCGGGACCGCTGAGGTGATGTTAATTCAGGGAGAACCACAGTCGGTGGTCGTAAAAGCCGGTGAATCTGCCCAGGAGAAAATCATCCTGAAGGTGGAAAATGAAACCCTGTACATCACCGACAAGGGTGCCACGAAATTTGGCAAGATCCTGTTTATGGTAACTACGCCCAGTGTAAATAGGATCGTCATTTCCGGTGCTTCCAACCTTAAAGGAGATGGATTACTCCGTATGCCTGCACTGGAGCTGAAGGCCTCAGGTGCAACAGATATGACACTCTCCCTCGATGTGGAAAGCCTGGTATCTGAAGTATCCGGAGCGGCCACAATGAAACTGGCAGGAAGGACGGCACAGCACCAGACAAGTGTGAGTGGGGCCGGTGACCTGAAAGCCATGGAACTTGAAACAGGTAAAGCTACCGTGAAGGTGTCCGGCGCGGGCAACGCCCGGCTCGATGTCGTCGATGACCTGGTCTCTGATGTCAGCGGTGCTGGTGACATCACCCTGAAACGTGACCCCGTCACACAAAGCAGCTCGGACAAAAGCGGGTCTGCAACAGTGGTGACCGCGCCCGGCATTAAAGTTATTACAACCAAACGTGGAGACTCCACAGTAGTCAAAGTGGGTGAGTATGATATACAGGTCGTGGAAGGTGATTCCATCCGCGTCAAAATAGGCGGGACCGGTATCACCCTGGACGAGGATGGCAAAGTCAAGCTGAAGAAAAACAAAAAGCAGCGTTTTAATGGGCATTGGGGTGGTTTTGAATTGGGGATCAACGGACTGTTGAACAATGAGAATGGCATGGACCTACTTGGCCCCGACAAGTTGAACCCCGGATACGCTTTTCTTGGAGACCTGAACCTGGCGAAGTCTATCAATGTCAAATTGAATTTCTATGAACAGAATTTCAATCTGGCCAGAAACAAACTTGGCCTGGTGACAGGTATCGGACTGGAATATGCCAATTATCGCTTTGACAATAATATCAGACTGTTTCCTGACTCCGCTACCGTTTTCGGACTGCCGATGAAGGAAGACGGCGTCTCTTACAGCAAGAGCAAGCTGGTGGTGAACTATCTCACCGTTCCGCTCATCCTGGAATATCAGACCAACCGCCATTCCAAAACGAACAGCTTCCATATCTCAGCCGGTATTCTTGCCGGACTGAGGATAGGATCACACACCAAAATGGTGTTTGATGCCCAGGGCAAAGAGAAATCCAAGACACGCGATGATTTTCATATCAACCCACTTAAATATGAAGCCATGGTACGACTGGGCTGGGGTGTCATCAACCTGAATGCGCACTATTCGCTCAACACCCTCTTCAGGGATGGCAGAGGCCCGGAAATGTACCCGTTCTCCATCGGACTGGCATTAACTTCCTGGTGATACGACTGTCGGTCCATGTGTCAGCCGCCCTGCCTGTCGGGGCGGCTTTTTTTATGGCAGAAAGGACAGAATTTCCTAATTTTACGGCCCTTAATCCCTGAGAGAAATCAATACACGATACATATGTCAGGTCATAGTAAATGGTCTACGATCAAAAGAAAAAAGGGTGCCCTGGATGCCAAACGCTCCAAGATCTTCTCCCGTATCATCAAGGAAATAAGCGTTGCCATCCGGGAAGGAGGGTCTGATCCTGAAGGAAATGCACGCCTCAGGCTGGCGATTGCCAATGCCAAAGGAGCCAATATGCCGAAGGATAATGTGCAGCGCGCCATTTCCAAGGCCAAGGAAAAAGATGCTGCCAATTTTCAGGAAGTCACATATGAAGGCTATGGCCCCAACGGCGTGGCCATCTTTCTGGAATGCACAACCGATAATCTGCAGCGCACTATCTCCGCTGTCCGTTCTTACTTCAATAAACATAACGGCAGCCTGGGTACTAACGGATCCCTGAGCTTTGTCTTTGACCGGAAAGGCGTGTTTACTGTACCTCAGGGGAACATTGACCCTGAACATTTTGAAATGGAAGTCATAGATGCCGGAGCAGAGGATATCAGCCTGGAGGATGGGTACTTTTCCGTTACCACCGCCATGGAAGATTTTGGTTCCATGATGAAGAAGCTGGAAGAGCTGGGCATCGAGCCGGAAAATGCGGAACTGCAACGTATCCCACGCACCACGGTGAAACTGGATGTTGATTCAGCAAGGAAAGTCCTGCGTCTCATTGAGATGTTCGAAGACGACGATGACGTCGCCAACGTATTCCATAACCTGGAGATGACCGATGAGTTAGCGGAAGTTATGGATTAATAGTCCAGTCTTTCCACGCATGCCTTTCACATTTCCATGGCTTCCGATGTGTGCCTAAAAAGCAAAACCCTCTTGAGCTACTCAGGTCTTTAGTGCGGGATTAAGAGAATTACTTTGTGATTCCCTGGCTGTCATTGATTATGATACGGCTCATTTTTCAGTATAGTCAGGGCACGGTAAAGTTGTTCCAGAAATAGGAGCCTTACAAGCTGGTGTGGAAAGGTAAGCCGCGACAGAGAGAGCGTGTAACTGGCACGTTCCCGAAGCGCAGGGGCAGCACCAAAAGCACCGGCTACGACAAATACCAGGTGACGGGTTGAGGCTGTCATCTGTGATTGCAGAAATCCAGCCAGGCCCATGGTGTCCATCTCCGCTCCCTTTTCATCCAGGAGAACAACGGTGTCTGTCGCCTGGAGACTCCCAAGAAATATTTCAGCTTCCCTGGCTGTCAGCACCTGCACGGGCATGTTCCGCGGATTGCGCACATCAGGGAGAGTCTGAACCCGGAATGGAAGATAACGGGTGATGCGTTTGACATACGACTCGCATCCTTCCTGCAGCCAGGCAGGCTCCGTTCGACCAATAAGCAATAGGCTTAGCTTCATCCGAACTTGATTAGGGTTTCCGAAATTATGGTATTATCTTTGACCAGAAGAGCACTTTGGTTCAGAATTTGTAACCAATGCGTGAATGATGATGTTATGAAAAAGGGAACAAGTATCATGCTTTTGCTCGCATTGCTGTGCCTGCCTGTGCTGTTGGCACAGGATCAGCGGTCGGTAGCCTCCGACGCCTTGCGGGCCATCCAGGCCGGGGATGCCCGGGCCCTTGGACTCAGTTTCGGAAAGACCGTTGACCTTACATTGCCTGGAAAAGAAGGCATTCACAGCCGAACCCAGGCCGAGATCATATTGCGGGATTTTTTCCAGTCAGCGCCACCCACCGAGGTGAGTCTTAAACATCAGGGCAGCTCCAAAGATGGCGCCAGTTTTGTCATCGCTTCCTATAAAAGCGGCAGCAGGGAATACAGGGTGTATTTTCTGGTTAGAGATGGTAACGATGGACCAAAGATCCGTCAGCTCAAATTTGAGCAACCATGATCCCGCAGGATAGCTGGCCGGATCACATAACAGGTCTTGTTGCGCTGATCAACCATGCCCTGCAGGAGGATATGGGCGATGGCGATCACACCTCCCTGGCCACGGTACCTGCAAGTCGCCTGGGACAGGCCCGCCTGCTGGTGAAGGAGGACGGGATCATGGCCGGCATGGAAGCGGCAAGGGAAGTGTTCCGGCAGGTTGATCCGGAACTCAGGGTGGAAAAACAGTGCGATGATGGCGCACGGATCCGGAAAGGCGATATCGCCTTCACGTTACATGGGCCGGTTCGCTCCATCCTGGGCGCGGAACGACTGGCGTTGAATATCCTGCAACGCATGAGCGGGATCGCGACGTATACGAATTATTTGCTTGGCCTGATACAAGGAACCCGGGCCAAACTCCTTGATACCCGTAAGACCACTCCCGGATTCAGGATACTGGAGAAAGAAGCCGTGCGCATCGGCGGTGGTATGAATCACCGTTTTGGCTTGTATGATATGATCCTGATCAAGGACAACCACGTGGATGCTG
>JAGNHN010000091.1 GCA_018001695.1 Lentimicrobiaceae bacterium | reverse complement strand
TATAGGCTGCCCAGCGGGTTTTATCCAGGGGACCGGCATCACTTGTGATGGGCAGGATAATGTCATGATAACCCTTGTTGAAAGGTCTTTTCTGAACCACGATGACGGGTACGGGAGAGCTCGTCACAACTTTAAGGGCGTAACTGCCGGTAAGGTTCTGCATTCCTGACTTACCATGTGTTCCGAGGAAGATCAGGTCGGCCTTGATTTCGCTGGCCACATCGCCAATGGCAGTAAAAATGCTACCTTCCTGTACCATGGCATCAACGGTAACACTATAGGTGGTGGCTTTTTCCGAGGCCAGGGTTTTAAGTTTTGCCAGCACATCGGCTTCATCCAGCCCTTCTTTTTTGATCCAGGTCCGGGTGTCACTATTGATAATATGCAGCAATACCACCTTGTACTGCAGGAAACGGGCAGCATCGCAGGCCTGGTTAATAGCGTTATCGCATACTTCCGAGAAATCCGTCGGTACGAGCACGATGTTATTCAGCGTTAATTCCATAGGGATGCATTTTTTTCTGTTAGTTCTGGAGGAGCGCCGCAAACTTATGGAAAAATGGAGAGATTCGCAAGCCGGAACTGCTCTTTTTACGCCATGTTTGTGGCATTTCTCCGTTCATTCTAAGTTCTGATACGGGTGAATCCTGGAATTCCATATATTTGATACGATATGTCCTTTAGGGTGCATGAGACTGCTGCAGTTAAAATACCGGATCACCGTTTTGCTCTTGCTTGCTTTTCAATGGAGCTGGTGTCAGGAGTCCGTAAAGGTACGTTTCCTTCCACACTGGCTGTATCAGGCGCAGTTTGCCGGTTACGTGATGGCGCAGGAAAAGGGCTATTTCAAGGAATACGGACTGGATGTCACGTTTGTACCGGGAGGTCCGGCCCGGCCTGTAATGACAAGCCTTGCCCAGGGTGATGCTGATATTGCTGTGGGCTTTCTTTCCAGCGGAATCAAAGCCAGAGCCCAGGGTTTGGATGTGGTGCTGATTGGTCAGGTAAGTCAGCGTACTGCCTTGCTCTTTGTTGCCAGAAAGGGGAGTGGCATTCAAAGCCCCGGCGACCTTAACGGCCGCAAGGTCGGTATATGGTATAGCGATTTTCAGGAACTTCCACTATCGTTTCTATCCAGACATCAGGTTAAGTGTGAGATTGTGCCGGTCCATTCCACCATCAACATGTTCCTCTGGCAGGCCATTGATGCCATGAGCATCATGTGGTACAATGAATACCATCAACTTATACAGGCCGGTCTGGATGAGGATGAGCTCGTCGTTTTTGATTTTCAGGAGTATGATTTGAATTACCCTGAGGATGGCCTGTATTGTAACGGTGACTGGCTGAAGGCCAATCCAGATGCAGCACGTGCATTTGTTCAGGCTTCCATGAAGGGATGGGAGTATGCCTTTACCCATGCTGACGAGACAATTAATGTTGTATTAAAATATATGAGAATAAATCACATACCCGCAAACCGGCCTCATCAGGTCTGGATGTTACAAAGGATGCAGGATGTGATCAGACCAGAAGGGAAGAAGATGACAACAGCGCTGAAGCTTGAGGATTACCTGCGCACTGCAGAGGCATTGCGTTCAGCGGGTTCCATCCAGGCTGTGCCGAAGTTTCAGGACTTTTACCGGGGACCCTAGGTATGAAGATACGTACACGGGCATTGGCGTTCCGGCTTAGCATGTACATCATGTTGGGCGTAATCCTGATTTTCGGGGGCATCCTGCTTTATAATTATCACAGTTCCAGAAAGTTTGTGATCCAGCAGGCAGAGGCCAGCGCTGTGACCCATACGGCGAATGCCGTCCTGCAGATTGAGAATATTCTGAGAAAGGTGGAACAGGTGCCGCTTACATTGGCAAAAATGCTTGAATATCAGGATCTAAGCCCTGAGCAAATCCAATCACTGTTTTTGGCT
Source organism: Lentimicrobiaceae bacterium (assembly GCA_018001695.1). Taxonomy (GTDB): domain Bacteria; phylum Bacteroidota; class Bacteroidia; order Bacteroidales; family JAGNHN01; genus JAGNHN01. The sequence continues at coordinate 3,316 of JAGNHN010000091.1, read as the reverse complement.
ATTCTGGAAGATACTCCCGAGATCTTTGGTATTTGTATCGGTTTCGAGCCATATTCCTACTTTCCCGATAGTCAATATTATGCGCCATATGCCTGGCGGAAGGACAATCACATCCGGTTTGCCAATATCGGCAACACGTATTACGATTATTTTCATATAGACTGGTATCAGATACCTGCACTTCTCAGAGAGCCGGTTTGGGCAGAACCTTATTTTGATGAGTATGGCGGGGATGAGGTGATGTCGACCTTCGCCGTTCCATTTTATCAGATGGAAAAGGGCGAGCGCACTTTCGGCGGCATCGTCACTGCGGATATCTCGCTTGATTGGCTGCGCACAATCGTCGACTCGTTACAGGTATTCGAAGAGGGCTTTGGAATGTTATTTTCAAGAAACGGGCGCATCCTGACACATCCGAACCCTGATTTTATTATGAACCACAGCATCTTCAGCCTTGGAGAGGAGTTTAATCAGCCTTACCTGAGGGAAATAGGGCGGAGTATGCAAAGGGGAGAGCGCGGATTCCGGAAAGTCCAGCCGGTGAGCATCGACCGTCGCAGCTGGATGTTCTACGAGCCGCTGCAGAGCAACCGTTGGTCGCTGGCACTTATATTTCCTGAGGATCTGCTGTTCGCTGACCTGGTAAGCCTCAACCGGCAGCTCATGTTGCTGGGTATGATCGGGTTACTATTACTGGTTGCCATTATCGGTTTGTTATCCAAACGCATTACGGGTCCATTGGAAGATCTTGCTAAGGTTGCCGACAGAATGGGTAAGGGGGAACTGGATATTGCTGTTCCATCTTACAAATCCATGGATGAAGTGGCCATGCTTGGGACTGCCTTTCAGCGCATGAAGGAGGAATTGGGAAGTTATGTTCAGCAGTTGCAGGAGACAACATCGGCCAAGGAAAGGATAGAAAGTGAGCTGCGCATTGCTCATGATATTCAAATGGGCATTATACCGCGCATCTTCCCACCTTTCCCGGACAGGGATCAGATTGACATCTATGCAGTACTAGACCCTGCTAGGGAGGTGGGTGGCGACCTCTATGATTTCTTCTTCATCGATGAGGAACATCTCTGTGTCGCCATTGGCGATGTCTCAGGCAAGGGAATTCCCGCGAGCCTGTTGATGGCCATCAGCCGTACCCTGTTACGTGCGAAGTCAATAAAAGGGAACACGGTATCAGACATCCTCACCTCCATGAATCAGGAGCTTTGTGCTGAGAATGACAATGCCATGTTCGTTACATTCATACTCGCCATCCTCAATGTGGAGACTGGCGAATTGCTGCTGAGCAACGCAGGGCATAATTATCCCTGCCTAATACGCAGTCAGGCAGCATTGACCTGTATCCGCAGTACGCATGGCATACCACTTGGATTATTTCCGGTGTCCTCCTATCCTTCAGATCACATCTGTCTGGATGTGAATGATTTGCTGGTGCTCTATACGGATGGTGTTACAGAGGCCATGAATGAGCGTGAGGAACTGTATGGAGAGGATAGGTTAATGACATTGTTAAGCAGCCAGCACTGGAGTTCACCCCGCAAACTGACAGAAGCTGTTGTGGCCGATGTGCGGGCCTTCTCAGGGTCGGCAGAACAAAGTGACGACATAACCATGCTTTGCCTGCAATGGAAGGGAAATGGTGCGTCCCCATCAGTCGGTCATTACCGCGAGCTCAGGTTGCGCAATACGCTGGATGATATTAAACGCCTTGCTGCTTTCACTGAGGACCTTTCCGGGGCCTGGCAACTTAGCGGTCAGATGCGTTTTCAGCTCAATCTTGTCCTTGAGGAGCTGATCACCAATGTGATCTTCTATGCCTATAGTGACCTACGCGAGCATCTCATTAAAATCCGGATTTGGAAGGAGGAGTTGTCGTTAAGGATAGAAGTGGAAGATGATGGCAAGCCCTTTAATCCGCTTATGGATAAAGAGCCAATAGATATGAACCTGCCTCTGGAGGAGCGGGAGCCAGGCGGCCTGGGAATCCATTTTGTACGCAGCCTGACCCATAATCTGCAATATAACCGCAGCAGCGACAGAAACCTGCTGTGTTTCTCGATGAACATCAATAAGGAAAACTGATATGGAGATCATCCGAAAAACCGAAGGAAAAGTCGTTGTAATAGGCATCAGTGGCCGTTTGGATACCACTCATTTTACAGAGTTTGAAAACATGCTGATGTCCATCATTGATGATGGCAATATCCACATCGCCATTGACCTGAGTGGCCTTGAATACATCAGCTCTTCCGGTCTGCGCGTGTTCCTGATGGGTCTTAAACGGCTGAATGCAAGAGGGGGAAAGATGGCATTGTGTTGTCTTCAGGAAAACATCGCCCAAATATTTAAAATCGCCGGTTTTAATACCATATTTCAGATATTCAATGAATTACAAGAGGGTATTGCGTATTGCGGAGCCTAGAGATTTTCACTTCAACATTGCTACACATGGCAGAGCTCATTTATCATCCGGATCCTACCTCTGAGGAGATTGCCGCCCGGTTGAAGCAGATCCCCACCTGTCCGGGTACCTGTATCTTTATCGACATCATCAATTCAACCGCGCTGAAGTATGAATCTCCACTCTGGGAATGGGGAGTTAAGCTCAATAATACCTTCAATTTCATCTCTTTCCTGAATGACTTCCCGGATCACTTTGTGAAAGGTATCGGAGATGAGCTGATGTTATATATACCTGATGATCAGCTATTTAATAAGCAAGGTTATCAAAACTATCTGGGATTATTGCAGGAGATCTACAGTACCATCGACAATATTAAGAACTTTCCCGTTCCAGGACTTTTTCTCCAATGCAAGGTAGTTATCCATTATTGTACCTCAGTGTATAACATTACTTTCTTTAAAGGGTATAATGATTATTATGGTCAGGATATTGATCTGACAGCCAGGCTTATGACGAAGGGAAAGGGGAACAGGATCGTGATGAGCGAAGTTTTCTTCCAGCGTGTATCCAGGGATATCGAAAGAAATGGAGAGGCTTGTCAGAAGGAGTGTCTAGATAAGATCTCCGATAAATATATAGAGGATTTCAAAGGAATTCCCCAAGCCGTTGCACTGCGTATTCTTGATGTTTAATTTTCATCGCTGGAGCTCATTTGCGGTAGACTACGGATACTTTTCCTGCCATAATATTTAGCTGTGAATACATTGATCCAATGTGAGGAATCCGTACTGATCTCAATCCACGGATAGACGATCGTCAGCGGGGGGTCTTCCATATTGCGGATGACCAGGTCGGCCACGCGATCGTCCTGAAATTTTTTAATAACATCCTTCATGT
>JAGNHN010000090.1 GCA_018001695.1 Lentimicrobiaceae bacterium | reverse complement strand
ACACTGGTTCAGGATGAGGCTTGTGTGGATGCGCTTCCTGTCACGCTTGACGGCGGCGCCCCTGCCGGTGGAACCTACAGCTATATGGGTAATAATATCACCGCATTTGATCCCGCGACAGGTGCAGGTACGTATACAATCACCTATACCTTCACGGATAGCAATGGCTGTACAGCATCTGCCAGTGATGATTTCACCGTTCATCCTTTGCCTGTTGTCAGTATCACTCCTGCCCTCTCTTCGATTTGTTTTGGAGACAGCACGATCCTCACAGCCAGTGGGGCAAGCACGTATCTCTGGTCAACAGGAGAAACAACTGCCGCCATCACCGTTCATCCTGCTGTTCAGACCACTTATAGCGTTACAGGAACGAGCATACATGGCTGTGTCAGCAATGCACAGGCCACCGTGGATGTCCACCCACTGCCGGTTGTTACGATATCGCCCGTTGCCCCTGTTATCTGTGACGGAGATCTCATCACGCTGGTTGCCCATGGTGCCACAACATACAGCTGGAGCAATGGTGTGAACGCGGATAGCATCACGGTAGCACCCAGTCTCACTACGACATATCATGTTACCGGAACCGATGGCTTTGGCTGCCAGGGTGCGGCATCTGTTATTGTGACCGTGAATCCGCTTCCGCTGGTCGTGGTGAACCCTTCGCCAGCAACCATCTGCGAAGGTGAATCCGTAGAACTCGTTGCAAGTGGTGCCCTTTCCTATGCATGGAATCATGGAGCCCTGACGGATACCATCGTAGTAAGTCCAATGCTCACCACCAGCTATACCGTAAGTGGTACGGATATCAATGGATGTGTCAATACAGCAAGCGTTACGGTGTTTGTTGATCCGCTTCCGCTGGTCTATAGTGTAACAGGAGGTGGTCCTTATTGCGCCAATGGTGCTGGCGTACCCGTAGGACTTGCCAATTCAGAAGCAGGCATTAACTATACCCTCTATATTGATGGACTGGCAACCAGCCAGGTTATTCCAGGTACAGGTAGCGCTATTACATTTGGAAATCAAACCGTTGCAGGCAACTATACCGTACATGCTTTGAACACCGCTACTACCTGTCACACCATGATGGGGGGCAGCGTCAGCGTCTCGATCGATCCATTGCCGATTGTCATACAACAGCCTCTGGACGTAACACTGAATATTGGCTTCACCGCCGTGTTCTCTGCTTTGATGAGTCCTGTGGCATCCTATCAGTGGGAAGTGAGCATGGATGGCGGCCTCAGCTGGATAACGCTGGCCGATGGTGGCATGTATCAAGGCAGTGCTACCGCCAACCTCAGCGTAGGCCCGGTACCGTTCAGCGCCAATGGTTATTTATTCCGTGTTCTTGGACAGAACGGCACTTGCGCTGTTTACAGCAATGCTGCGCAACTTACTGTGAACCCCGTCATCCCCACCCTGACGACAAGTCTGCCGGATGTGCTGGCTTGCCCCGGAGATACAGTTATCATCCCCGTCAGCGTGACGAATGCCAATTTTGTCAACGGGTTTGATCTGAGTGTAAGTTTTGATCCTACCGTACTACAATTGGTGGGATCACAGAACCTGCATCCTGACCTTGCCAATGGCATGCTCGTCGTGCTCCCGGGTGCCAGCAACCTACAGGTGCAGTGGAACGCAGCTATGCCTGTCTTCATGGGGAATGCAACCCTGGCTGAACTGGTATTCCATTACACAGGTGGATCCTCCAACCTTAACTGGGCTGCCGGATCCTTCTACCTGAATGGATTTGCAGATACCATCCCGGATGCCTACGTTAATGGCAGTGTTAACCAGGCCTCTGCACCACCGGTGATCACTGCTTCGCCGGCCAGCGTCAACCTGATCGAAGGTAACAATACGACGTTCGCAATCACAGCCACCGGTGCCACCTCTTTTGTCTGGGAGGTCTCTGCAGATGGCGGTGTAAGCTGGTCACAGGTCGTGAATGGCACACATTATGCAGGTGCTGCCACCGCAACACTTCAGATCTTGAATGCCCCACTTTCCTTTAACGGAAATCTCTACAGAGGCATCGCTATTGAAGGTGTCTGTGGACTCAGTGCCACCTCATCCGCTGCTGGTCTTACGGTATATCCATCAGGATTATCCGTCATCACTTCGCTGACAACCAAGACACAATGCCCGGGAACAGTGCTTCATATTCCGGTCACCGTGCAGAACTTCCTGAACGTGTCATCCGCCAGCCTGAAGATAGCCTATGACACGAATGTACTTGTCTACACAGGCTATCATGCTGCACATCCACAACTGGCTTCGGGAACCCTCATGCTCAATCAGCTTGGGGCAGAACTTGGGATCGGATGGTTTACCGTCTTCCCGGCATGGATCCTGAATGATACCCTGATGGTTCTGGAATTCAATTACCTTGGCGGAAATACTGCCCTTACATTCAATACCACAACTTTTGGGGCATGCCAGTACACGGATCTGAATGGTGTCGTTCTGCCTGCTGTATTTAACAACGGAGCCGCCAATCAACTCAGCTATCCTCCGGTCATCACAAACCAGCCACAGGATCAATATGTGCTGGTCGGCAGCAACCCAGGCTTCAGCATTACCGGCACAGGGATTTCGTCCATACAATGGCAGATCAGTACCGACAATGGCCTGTCCTGGACAGACCTGAGCAACAACGCCATTTACAGTGGTGTCACAACGAATATGCTCACGATTACCAACGCATTGCTGGGAATGGATGGACACCTGTTCAGGGCCATACTTACTGAAAACACATGTAACCTTACGACAACCAGTAATCCGGCATTGCTCAACGTGGTACCATTTAATCCTGTGGTAATCACCAGTGTACCTACGCTTGTCACTTGTCCTGACACACTGATTATCCCGGTAACAGTGCAGAATGTGTACAATGTTTACTCCATAAGCCTTATGCTGGGCTATGATACCACCAACCTCCAATTCCTCGGCTTTTCCAATCCTCATCCGCAGATCGGAACCGGATTTTTATCGGCCTCTGCACTTGGCGGCAAAGTGGGTATCAGCTGGTTCTCCATGTCACCGGCGAATATCCTGAACGGTAAGCTCATGGATCTGAAGTTTGTCTTCACGGGTAATTCCAGCGCCCTGACCTGGGATCTCCTGGTACCAGGGAATTGTCAATATACTGACCTGGCGGGTGTACCTTATCCGGCTCAATACAACCATGGCAGCGTAACAACATTGGGACCTTCGCTGATCACACAGCCGATGGATGTGTTGGCAGATGCCGGCACATCAGCCATCTTCCAGGTTACGGCTAATCTAGCTACCGGTTATCAGTGGCAGGTTAGCAATAACAATGGATTGACCTGGACTGACCTAACCAACACCGCACCTTACAGTGGTGTTACTACAGGCACCCTGACCGTGAATCCGCTCACCCTGGCCATGAGTGGTCATATGTTCCGCGCTGTTATCAGCGGAACCTGTGCGCCGGTCACATCAGGGACTGCTCTCTTGACTGTCAAGCCGCCTTTGGCTCAGATTACCACTTACGTTGGCACCTATAGCTCCTGCGCTGGTAATATCAGTATACCTGTCAGGGTCAATAACTTCATTAACGTTGCATCCATGAACCTGGCCCTGTGGATCAATACGGATTCGCTCGTATTGAATTACACAGGTTATACAAATGCTGCTGCCAGCCTTGTATCCGGTGGCGCACTTAGTGTTACCAATCAGGGAGATAGCCTGATCCGCATTATGTGGACAGCAACTTCTGCCGGTGTCACCTTCGGTGGAGACACCCTGCTTGTGCTGCAGTTTACCAGCACTGGAGGCAACACCAACCTAAGATGGGATACCCAGACACCTGGTGCCTGCAACTACGTCGATCCTTTGGGCTACAATTTCCCGCAGTATTACCAGAATGGAAGTATCGTCGTTCATGAACTTCCTGTGGCAGCTGCTGTTCCTGCCGGACCTGTCACCCTGTGTGCCGGAGGCAGTCCATCGGTCTATACAATCCCGGCCGTTTCTTATGCAACGGCTTATACCTGGGCTCTCACTCCTGCCAATGCCGGCACAGTCATGCCCTCGGGCACAACAGCCAGCATCGTATGGAATGCAGGCTTCACGGGAACGGCCAACCTGACGGTCAGGGGCGTTAACAGCTGCGGTAACGGACCTTTGTCTCCGGCACTTGCCATCACTGTTAGTGCAACACCTGGACAAGCTGCAGCACCTGTTGGACCTGTTACACTCTGTATCAACAGTAGTAATTCAACCTATACCACAGCAGGCGCTGCCAATGCCGCAACGTATCAATGGGCCGTCAATCCGGTCAACGCCGGAACCATAACAGGAACAGGCACAACGGCCACTATTGACTGGAACAACACCTATTCCGGCTTTGCTGTCATTACGGTGAAAGGTATCAACGCCTGCGGCGAAGGCCTCTTCTCCAATGGCCTCCTGGTGACAATACATCCGAACCCGGTTGTGAACCTGGGACCAGATGTCATCGTCTGTGCGAGCCAGACTGTGATCCTGAATGCAGGGATATCAGGTGCTGCCTATCTGTGGTCAACCGGAGCTACATCTCAGTGGATCAGCATTGATTCCACCGGCTATGGCATTGGAACACATACTTTCTCCGTCACCGTAACAAACAGCAACGGATGCTCCGGCAGCGATGCTGTAAATGTTACATTCGATCCATGCGTGGATATTGCCGAAAACGAACAAGAAGTTCAGTTAGAGATCTATCCGAACCCCAACCAGGGACAGTTTACGGTGAACATCGATGGAATGCTGGGGCAAGGAGCCACACTCCAGGTGCTTAACCTCCTGGGTGCCCAGGTGTATGAGTACAAGCAACTGGCACCTGATCAGGCCCAGACCATCCGGATTGAACTGGAACAGGTACCCGCCGGTATTTACCTGCTACGCCTGCAACATCATGACAAGATGCTGATCCGCAAGGTGGTAATTCAACATTGATTATTTCCAGTAATGAGGATAAGGGGCTGTCTCTCGGGCAGCCCCTTTTTTTTCACCTCCTATCTTCCCATATAGTAATCTAAATACTAACACAGGATCGTTACCTTTGCCCCCAGTTCACACCATGAAAGACCTGACCCAGGGAAATGAGAGCAAGTTGATCCTGCAGTTCGCCACCCCGATGCTGCTGGGCAATGTATTTCAACAGCTCTACAATATCGTGGACAGCATTATCATCGGAAATTTCCTTGGGAAAGAGGCTCTTGCCGCCGTTGGGGCAGCATTCCCTTTCATCTTTCTCCTTATCTCGCTGATCATTGG
>JAGNHN010000007.1 GCA_018001695.1 Lentimicrobiaceae bacterium | reverse complement strand
TATAGGTTTTCCTGATCGGATTTGTTTAGCTGCTTCTTTGCTAAACTCTTCCCAGTTAATTTGTTTTGCCATAACTTGTCAAATTTACGTTTTGTATAATTGACACAGTTAATCGAACACCCTCATCCAATAAAAAATTGACTCAGCCGGACGCAGACTTTTCCCTCTCCCTCTCCCTCTTCCTCTTCCTCTTCCTCTTCCTCTTCCTCTCCCTGTCCTCCATCAACCCCTCTCTAAATCTCTCCCATGAGAGGGGAGAGACTTTTGTGGGGTGTATGTTTATGATAAACAAGACATTAAAAGCCCCTCCCATTTTAGGGGAGGGGTTGGGGAGGGGTTAGACAGTGTGAGAGTGAGAGTGAGTGTGAGTGTGAGTTATTTCCCTCTCCCTGTCCATATTCCCCGAACCGCTCCACGCTGCAAAAGCTGCAAGGCTGCTGTGGTGAACGGATGGAGAAAAGGCTGACAAGATCAGCCATGTATTGAAATAAGAGATGAATGCAAATGAATCGCTATATTTTGCGCATCTACTGGAAGTTGTATATTTTTTCCCGCATAGATCGTAAGATTAATTACCGGCAGCCCCCTCTGCGTCCTCCGCGAGAAAATGATACTGTTAATCAAGGGACTGACATTGGTTTCACGCAAAGATCCTATGATGGATTTCCGGAATGAGCGTATTGTGTTCGTTTTACTGCGGGATGACCCTGTTATCTGTAGGATTTGCCTGCTGACTCTGATCCGAAGACTAACAACTCCTTGAAAATCAGTTACTTTATCCGTGCGACTCTGTGGTTTAATGATGCCTCAGACAGAAGCACATGCTCCCTATTCGGGTGTCCGCCTCACCTCCTTTGTCAGACGCCAACATAAAGAAAGGGCTGGGTTGTTTAACCACAGAATTAAACCGAGTTAAAAGAAGTTGCACAGCGTTGTTCTCCCTCTCCCTCTTCCTCTTCCTCTTCCTCTTCCTCTTCCTCTTTCTCTCCCTAACTTTGCCCACTTCAGGCACAATGTGAGAACCAGGCTACTGGACTTCTGTCCCGGGCATATAGGTCTGCAGGATCTGGCTGGCCTCGTTGCGCAATTCCTCCTGCTGGTATTCCCTTGCGATGGAGACGATATTGTTGATCACACTCAGGGCTTGCTGCCGGTCGCTGGCAAACAGCTTGGCATGATCGGGTTTGAGCGAGTCATAATACCTGAGCATCTGGGTATAGTTATCCGCGATCCTGCGGGCCACAACGGCGCCTTTATCAAAGGCCTTGGCCTGGAAATACAGGTCGATGTAGCCGAGCATGTACATATCGAACATGACCTTATGATCCGGGAACTTCTCCATGACCCTGTCCATGACCACAATGGCTTCTTCATTCCGGTTTTCCCTGATCAGAGCCTGGGCCAACTGCAGGAAGTTGTTGCGAGGAATGGCAGTATTACGATAGCTTTCGCGATCCACCGAAACATCATCGCGGTGAAGGTTACCCCAGCGCTCCTGTTGCATCAGGGCATCCTTGCAGATATCGGTGGTGGTTAACCCGCCCATTCTTCTCATATAATTGTTGGCACGCACAGGCATGAAACGGTACACAAAGCCCTCGAGGTGGCAGTATTGGGATACATCGAACACGTCTTCAATGGCGGCCGGACTGGCCAGGTATAGGGGACGACTCCAGTTGAAGTTGGCCAGGAAGTCCATCAGCATCAGGTCATTCTTGAAGAAATGATTCTTCTTGACATCCCATTCAATGTACGGGACGATCTGATCGGCCAGCTCCCTGGGAACGATGCCGTTGTCGACGCAGGCCGCTGAATCCACTTTCAGCCTGAATTTCTTGGTGGGGAAGAAATTGAGCCGCTTTCCACTACTGGCCTGCACCTGGGTTGTGGAGTTGTCACTGGCAATGAAACGTATGATTTCCTGTACATCGACCCGGTCAACGCCTTCCCTGCCGACGTAGGGCACATAGTCGTTGGTACCCCGTTCGTATTGCGCCTTGGTTAATGACAATGGAAGTGGTTCTGAATCATATACTTTGGTAGCAAGCTGATGCACATACCAGGAGCCTGAAGCCAGCATATAATTGACGACACGGACATCGGTCCTGACGTCTTCCACCTCCTGGGCATACCATAGTGGGAAGGTGTCATTGTCGCCATTGGTAAGCAAAACGGCATTGGGTGCACAGGATCTCAGGTACACCTCGGCAAAGTCCCTGGCGGCCGTCTTTCCTGAACGGTCATGATCATCCCATCCTTCGGTGGCCATGATTCCGGGAACAAGGACAAGGGCAGCAGCAGTGCTTACGGCAGCGGCAGGAATGGATTTGATGTATTTCTTCAATGATTCGTGCAGGGCCAGAACACCCAATCCGATCCAGATGCTGAAGGCATAGAAAGAGCCGGCATAGGCATAATCCCTTTCCCTGGGCTGGTAAGGATACTGATTCAGGTATATGATAATGGCCAATCCGGTCATAAAGAACAGCAAAGCCACCAATAAAGCACCTTTCCCGTGTTTGCGGATATGGAAGAACAGTCCGATCAGCCCAAGCAGGAGGGGCAACATATAAAATTTATTGTGGGCCACATTGTTCCGCCAGATCTCAGGATATTCCTTGAGGTTGCCAAGCCGCATTTCATCCAGGAACCCTATCCCGCTGATCCAGTTGCCTTCATGCAAGCTTCCGTGACCCTGTACATCATTTTGTCTTCCCGCAAAATTCCACATGAAATAGCGGAAATACATATGGCCGATCTGGTAACGGAAGAAATACCGCAGGTTTTGTGTGAAATTGGGACGGTAGAGTGTTTCTGTCTCTCCACTGCCCCTTCTGACCTGGATAGGGATACCTCCGGTTCCTCCCCAGCGCTCATATTCCTGAATATGAATACTTTTCTGATTGCTCCACATACGAGGGAAGATGCTTTCAAACCGGGAATCGTAATTGGGGATATTCCCTTTCCGGTCGTCTGCAACGATATATTTACCACTCTCACGGTCTTTGATATAAACAGCTCTCCCATCCTTGTATGGCTCCCTGGGATCCAGGGGCGCATTGTAATAATGGCCGTAGAAGATCGGATAGGTCCCGTATTGTTCGCGATTCAGGTAAGACAGCAGGCTGATGGCATCCTCCGGATTGTTTTCGTCGATGGGGGTGTTGGCGTTGGAGCGGATGATCAGCATCAGGAAAGAGGAGTAACCGATCAGGATGAAAGCAAATGCCAGGATGGCCGTTTGCGTAAGGGGTTTCCCTTTCTTTCTTGTGTAGTGGATTCCGTATGTAATCAGGCCAATCAGCAGGGCGAAATAGATCAGGGTGCCGGTATTGAAGGGAAGGCCGATGACGTTGATAAAGAACAGCTCAAAGCGGGCGCTGAGGTCGACAATCCAGGGAATGATGCCGTAGAGCGTCAGGAAGAGCAGGACCACGGATATGAGGGCGGTTACAAAGGCCCCTTTCCAGGAGAAGGGATATTTTTTGAAGAAATAGACGAAAGCCACAGCGGGCAGGGCCAGGAGGTTCAGAAGGTGAACACCGATGGTCAGTCCGATGATGAAGGCGATCAATACCAGCCAGCGGTTGGAATGGGGCTGGTCGGCGACTCTTTCCCATTTAAGGATAGCCCAGAACACCAAGGCGGTAAAGAAGCTGGACATGGCATAGACTTCTCCTTCCACTGCGCTGAACCAGAAGGTATCGCTGAAGGTATATGCCAAAGATCCCACCAATGCACTCCCGAACAAACCGATTTTCTGGCCCGTGGACATCTTATCCTCTGAGGGTAGCAGTTTCCTGCCCAGCAGGGTGATGGTCCAGAAAAGGAACATGATGGTCAAACTGGAGGAGATGGCCGACATGGCGTTGATCATCATCGCCACTTTGCTCGTATCTCCGAAAGCAAACAGGCTGAAGAAACGGCCTACCATCTGAAAGAAGGGTGCTCCAGGGGGGTGGCCAACCTGCAATTTGTAGGCGGTTGCGATATATTCCCCGCAATCCCACCAGCTGGCAGTGGGTTCCAGTGTGAGGAAATACACAGTGGTGGCGATGAAAAACACCAGCCATCCCAAACCATCATTGATCCATCGGAATTGTTTCATGTGAGAAACGGTTTGTCTGCCGCCTGACCGATCCGGATATGCATCCTATCTTTGAATACAGCAGCTTGTTACGCGGCGAAAATACGAAAAATGGCTTATTCTTCGCAGGGTATCAAGCTGGCTTTGAATTATTGAATGATGATACATGTTGTGTGTTGTAAAAAGTTATTAACTTTGCAGCCCCTTACAGGAGCTGATGTCCGATAGTGTAACTGGCAACACGTCTGATTTTGGTTCAGAAGACTCTAGGTTCGAGCCCTAGTCGGACAACGAAAGAATCTCTCCTGCAGGAGAGAGGTTTCATCCGAAAGACAAGTTACGGATGTAAGGGGATGAAAGGGAGGGGACTGGTGTCCCCTCTTTTACTAAACAGAACCACGAATGACGAAAGAGATCATTGAAGGTATTATCGCGGAATGGCTGGAAGGGAAAGGGTTTTTCCTGGTGGAACTGGACCTGCTTCCGGGTGACCGCATCATGGTCTTCATCGATGGCGAAGCCGGTGTTACCATTGATGACTGTGTCAGCCTCAGCCGGTTCCTCGAACACCGCCTCGATCGCGAGACGCAGGACTTTGAATTGAATGTGTCTTCTGCCGGCATGGACAGGCCCTTGCGCCATCCCCGGCAGTTTGTCAAAGCCCTGGGCAAACAAGTGGAAATCCGTTTAAAAGATGGGAAAAAACAAACCGGCATCTTGAAAGAAGCATCAGAAACTCATTATATCATTGAACCATCACAGTCTAAACAAAATAAGAAGAAAACACCACAGGAAACAGTCAATCCGCTGACAATCGCCATTGCTGATGTCAGGGAAGTCAGGCGGCTTGTAACTTTCTCCTGATTATATCACGATTAACGCCAAACCAACATGGAAATCAATAATCTTGTTGAAACCTTCTCTGAATTTAAGGAATTCAAGAATATCGACAGGGAAACAATGATGCGGATACTGGAAGATGTATTCCGGCATATGCTGACAAAAAAATATGGCAGCGCTGATCATTTTGATATCATTGTCAACATCGACAAGGGAGACCTTGAGATATGGAGAAACCGGGAGATCGTTGAGGACGATGAGCTGGAGGATGATAACCTCCAGATCCCTTACTCTGAAGCCATTAAGATCGAGCCTGATTTTGAGGTGGGAGAGGAGGTCTCGGAAGAGATCCGCATGGTGGATTTCGGAAGACGCGAGATTCTTACTATTCGCCAGAACCTGATATCGAAAGTGCAGGAATACGAAAAAGACAGTGTTTACCGCAAGTACAAGGACCGTGTCGGCGAAATCGTGCATGGGGAGGTATACCAGGTGTGGAAAAAAGAAATGCTGGTACTTGATGATGAAGGCATCGAGCTTATCCTGCCCAAATCGGAACAGATCCCCTCTGACTATTACCGCAAGGGAGATACCATCCGGGCGGTGGTCTCTAAGGTCGATATGCGTAACAATACCCCGGTTATCATCATCTCACGCACTTCGCCGGCCTTCCTGGAGCGCCTCTTTGAGGCCGAAGTGCCGGAAGTGTATGATGGTCTGATCACCATCCGCAACATCGTTCGCGTCCCTGGTGAAAGGGCCAAAGTGGCTGTTGAGTCTTATGACGACCGCATCGACCCGGTGGGCGCCTGCGTCGGGATGAAGGGTTCACGTATCCACGGGATCGTAAGGGAGCTGAAGAATGAGAATATCGATGTGATCAACTTCACCTCTAATCCGGCCTTGTATATCACCAGGGCCCTGAGCCCTGCCAAGATTTCCAGCATCAACCTGGATGACACGAACAAGCGGGCAGAGGTGTATATGAAACCCGACCAGGTGAGCCTGGCCATCGGGAAAGGCGGCTTCAATATCAAACTGGCAGGGAAATTAACCGGTTATGAAATTGATGTTTACCGTGACACAGATACTGACATGGAGGATGTGGATCTCATGGAATTCAAGGATGAGATTGACGAATGGATCCTGGAGCAGTTCCGCAACATCGGTTGTGATACAGCCAAAAGCGTGCTGGAACACGACTTCAATGAGCTGGTAAACCGCACAGACCTGGAAGAAGAGACCGTCCGCCACGTCATTCGTATCTTGAAGGCAGAATTTGAATAGCATAGGGTCTCTTCCTGGCCGCAGCGCAGGGGAGCAGACTTGATTATTTATCGTACTTTTAGCCCGCTTTTAGCGGAATTAGGACTGATCCTTGATTGTATGTCATTGTTGAAAAAGAAAAATGAAATTGTCAGGTTAAGCAAGGCAGCCCGGGACTTTAATGTCGGGATCAATACCATTGTGGAGTTTCTTCACAAGAAAGGGGTCCAGATAGAAAGCAGCCCGAATACCAAGCTGCCCCCGGAGGTATATGACCTCCTTGTGGAAGCTTTTCACTCTGACCAGAAGGTCAAGGAGGAAGCCAAGAAGAAAGGGCTGAGCTACACACAACATGAGACCCTGACGATTGAAGACAGCCGTCCGCGTAAGCTCCTGGATGAAGATGAAGATCAGGAAGATCTGATTATTAAGCAGGTCAGCCTCGGTGGCATGGACACGGACAAGCGCAAAGTCCGGAAGGAAAAGGAGACACCGGCTCCCCAGCCGAAGGCAGAAGAAGTCGTGAAGGAGGAGCCGGCACCTGCAGCACCCGAACCGGTTGAAATACCGGCACCGGAGCCTGTCATGGAACAGCAGTCGCCTGCGCAGGAAGAAGTAAGCACAGAGACAGCTCCTGACCAGCCTGCAGAAGAACCTGTTGCCGAGGTAGCTACAGCCGAAAAAGGCCTTGCTGACCTGGGTGTCAAGGTATTGGGCACCATGGATGTTGGTTCCCTGGAATCAGGGCGTAAGAAAGGTGGCAAAAAGAAACCGGCTGCCAGGGGCAAGGAGGATCAGCCTGCGAAGGAAGCTTCAGAAACCCTACCTCCTGCCGATGTTCCGGAGGAGACAGTAGAAGCCAGAGAAGAAAGCAAGCCTGAGCATGTAGAGGTACCCCTTGCTGAATCACCTGATATTCCAGCAATTGAACAGGAAAAGGATCCGGAACCGACAGCAGAAGAAGCACCTGCTCCCATTGAACCGGAAATCCCTGTTTTGCCCGAAGAGGTAAAACCTCAATTGCCTGCGGAAGCGGAAAACTTCCTGAAAACTGAATACGTCAGCCTCAGTGGGCCCACAATTCTGGGTACAATGAACCTGGAAGAGCTGGCAAAGAAGGAGCGTAAGCCCGTCGCCTCATCATCAGATGATAAACTGAAAGCCAAAAAGAAGCGCAAGCGTATCAAGAAGCCAGCCACGGCTGAAACGGAGAAACCGGCAGAGGCCAAAGCAAAGGATAAGGATAAAAAAGCACCGGCACGTGACCGCAAACATGCACCCCGCAAGGATGAACGCCGACCGGAGCTGACGGATGAAGAAATCCAGCGCCAGATCAAGGAAACCCTGGCTAACCTGACCTCCAAGGGGAAACCCAAAGCCATGCGCCACAAGAAACGCAAGGCAGAGGAAGTGGATGCTGAAGGAATGGAGGGCAATATGGGTCAGAAAATACAGGTCACTGAGTTTGTTTCGGTGAGTGAATTGGCTGCCATGATGGATGTTTCACCCACCGATGTCATCGCGAAGTGCATGGAGATGGGACTGTTTGTTTCTATCAACCAGCGTCTGGATGCTGAAACCATCCAGGTGGTAGCGGATGAGTTTGGCTATGAGGTGGAGTTCCTGAAACCTGATGAAGCCGAATCCTTTGAGGACGTAGTGGATGACCCTGCAGATCTGATGCCAAGGCATCCGATTGTAACGGTCATGGGGCATGTCGACCACGGGAAAACCAAACTCCTTGACCATATCCGGCATGCTAATGTGGTGGCAGGTGAAGCGGGAGGTATTACCCAGCATATCGGTGCCTATGAGTTCCAGCTGGAAGACGGACGCAAGATCACATTCCTCGACACACCTGGTCACCAGGCCTTTACCGCCATGCGTGCCCGCGGTGCCAAGGTTACGGACGTCGCCATCATCATTGTGGCGGCGGATGATGCGGTGATGCCCCAGACGATTGAGGCCATCAACCATGCCAAAGCAGCCGGCGTCAGCATCGTGATCGCGATTAACAAAATTGATAAAGCCAACGCTAACCCTGAGAAGATCAGGGAACAGCTCGCAAACATCAATATCCTCGTGGAAGACTGGGGCGGTAAATACCAGGTCCAGGAAATTTCAGCCAAAGCAGGCCTCAATATCGACCTGCTTTTGGAAAAAGTGTTGCTGGAAGCTGAGTTGCTTGATCTGAAAGCCAATCCCAATCGTCCGGCCGTTGGAACTGTGATCGAATCTTCCCTGGACAAGGGAAGGGGTTTTGTTGCCAAGATGCTGGTACAGAACGGAACGATGCGTGTCGGAGATGTCGTCCTGGCAGGATCGCATTACGGGCGTGTTAAGGCCATGTACAATGAACGGAACAAACCTGTCAAGGAGGCTGGGCCGGCCAGCCCAGTGCTGGTACTTGGACTTGCAGGCGCTCCTCAGGCTGGTGATACCTTCATGGTGAAGCCGGATGAAAAAGAAGCCAAATCCATCGCCCTGAAACGCCAGCAATTGCAGCGTGAACAGGGACTGAGAACCCGCAAGCATATCACCCTGGATGAAATCGGAAGACGTATCGCCATCGGAGACTTCAAAGAACTCAATGTCATCGTCAAGGGTGATGTGGACGGCTCTGTAGAAGCCCTCACGGATGAATTGCTGAAATGCTCCACCAAAGAGGTGCAGGTTAATGTCATTCATAAGGATGTCGGCCAGGTCACTGAATCTGATATCCTGCTGGCTTCCGCGTCCAACGCCATCATCGTGGCCTTCCAGGTACGTCCTTCACTACAGTCACGCCGGCTGGCAGAGCAGGAGCAAATCGATATCCGCCTGTATTCCGTTATCTACGATGCCGTTAACGAGATCAAGGAGGCAATCGCAGGGATGCTTACACCCAAGATGGTGGAGAAGATCACTGCCAACCTCGAGGTTCGTGACGTGTTCAAGATAACCAAGGTGGGTACGGTTGCAGGTTGCTATGTGCTGGATGGAAAAATTAACCGTCAGCACAGGGTGCGCCTCATTCGCGATGGTATTGTCGTTTATTCCGGTACACTTGGGTCGCTTAAACGTTTCAAAGATGATGTGAAAGACGTGGCTACCGGATTTGAGTGCGGACTGAACATCGTGAACTTCAATGACATCAAGGTAGGGGACATTATCGAGGGCTACGAAGAAGTACTGGAAGTCCGCAAATCCTGATCCTTATTTCCTTATTTATAGAAATGCATCTCCCGGATGTAGTTGTACACTGGGTCAGGGACCAGGTATTTCACATCTTTACCCGATTGTATTGCTTCTCTTATAAAGGTAGATGATATCTCTATCTGGGGTACATTTTCAATGATATGTATGTGAGGATGACCGGTATATGGATTCTCCCACTGCCCCGGCCTGGGATATACATATAATAAATAGTTTTCCAGAATATGAGTGTAGTTCTTCCACTTGTGAAAACTGGGAAGGATATCGGAGCCCATCAGCAATACGAAGGACCTTGACGGATATTTTTCCTGCAGATAAGCCAGGGTATGCACGGTATAGGAAGGTTGCGGCATATGGAACTCGATGTCGCAGGCCTTAAACCGCGCATCATCCTGTATGGCTTCCTTAACCAGGGCAAGCCGGTGGTGGTCCGGAAGCAGGGTCAGCTTCAATTTCAGTGGATTATGCGGGGATACAACAAACCACACCTCCTGAATATCTGTGAATTCAGTAAAGTAGTGGGCCAGGATCATATGTCCTGTGTGGATTGGGTTGAAAGAGCCAAAGAATAAGCCGGTCCTGATGTTTGCAACCATTTGTTGAAGATTAGGCAGAGAGGAACTGTGTTACTTCTGTCAATACCCGGTTTATCGCCACCTCCAGGTCATCATTGACGATCACCCTGTCGAAGGCTGCAGCATGGGCCATCTCTTCCATTGCTTTCCCCAGCCTGACTTTCAGGCTGTTGTCATCCTCTGTGGAACGCTTTCTCAGCCTGGATTCGAGCACCTCCAGGGAAGGGGGCATAATGAACAAGGCCAGGGCTTGCATCCCGTAATACTGTTTGATTTTCAGGCCGCCCTTCACATCTACGTCGAAGATGACATCATTGCCCTGGTTCAGCTTCTCCTCAACGAAAGATTTCAATGTGCCGTAATAACGCCCCGGGTAGACTTCTTCCCATTCGAGGAACTCATCCTGTCTGATGTGCTCCAGGAAGGCCTCCGTACTCAGGAAGAAATAGTGATGCCCATCCGTTTCACCCACCCGAGGCGGGCGGTTACATGCTGATACTGAGAAGACAAGATCAGGAAAGTGTGCCATGACGGCACGGACAAGGGTGCTCTTTCCGGCCCCGGAGGGTGCGGAAAGAATGATCAGCTTTCCTTTATCTTCTTGTCTCATAATTAAACAGATTTATAGAACGTTGAACAGCTGTTCCTTCATCTTTTCCAGCTCATCTTTCATCATAACCACCCTTCGCTGTATCTCCATCTCATTGGCTTTGGAACCCAGGGTATTGATTTCCCGCCCCATTTCCTGTGCAATGAAGCCCAGTTTTTTACCAGGCCAGGCTTCTGATTCAAGGGTTGTCAGAAAATACTGACAATGCTGTTTCAGTCGTGTCTTTTCTTCTGTAACATCCAAACGTTCAAGATAATAGATCATCTCCTGCTCAAACCTGTTCTGATCTGGCAACATGTTTTTGAGGGATTCATCCAGGTTACGCAGGATACGTTGACGGATAGTTTGTATCCGCTCAGCTTCAAATGGTTCGGTTTCCTGAAGGTACTGAAGGATAAGTCCGGTGCGGTATTGCAGATCAGAGGACAGGCCTTGTCCTTCCTGAAGCCGGAAATGGTCAACAGCAGTGATGGCCTCTTTAAGGGCCTGCTGAACCTTGAGCCATTCATCTTCCGGAAGTGAATCCCGCTCGGGTTTGAATACGTCCGGAAAGCGGAGCAGGGTTGTCAACGGATCAGGTGGGGGCGTCAGTCCCAATTCCGCGATGAGGGTCGTCATCTCAGCATGGTATTTCCTGAGGAGGGCGGTGTTGATAGAAGCTGTGTCTTCGGCTACCGTGGTTTCCTGGGAAACAAAGACCTCCACCTTTCCCCGTACCAGGGCAGTTGACACCTCAGTACGTATAGCTTGTTCGTATTCGCGAAGCAGGTAAGGCAAGCGGACCGACAAGTCCAGCTGCTTGCTGTTGAGGCAGCGGATCTCGATCAGGATTTTGCGGTTTGCAGCCAGGCATTCCGCCCGTCCAAATCCTGTCATGGAACGTATCATAGGAAAGTTATTTCATACAAAGATACACATGACGGGTGAAGGGTGCATGTCTTATTGACAAAGTGCTGTCTTCTTGATAAGTGAATTGCATGACCAGACATTCTGGGCGGGTTTTCCAGGTAAAATACATATATTACATTTATGTTATTTATAAATAATATTCTTGTTATATTTATGGCAAGTATTTTATACAGAATCTCGCGATCTTCCTGCCTTCCATAATGATTTTAGATATGCGACGCCTTACACCCCTTATTGGATTATTGTGTCTTGTGCACCTGACATCAGGCCAAAGCATAGACAGGCAACTGTTTGGAACATCAGGCTCCAGTGTGCAGCACGGAAGCCATTGGATAGCGTTCTCTCTTGGTGAACCAATAACCTCCCAGGGCGCAGCCAACGGATTAATCCTGACCCAGGGGTTCCACCAACCCGAAGTAAGGGTGCAGATCGACCAGCTGCTGCTGGCCCGGGCCTTTCTGCAAGGCCCTTACAACAACGGCATCATGAATACGCAGTTAAGTACGCTTGGGTACCTCCCCCTAACCCAACCCTACCATACTGCTCCCTGGCTCTACAACGGAAACGAAGCCCTGGTCCAGGTGCCTGCCAATGCCGTCGACTGGGTCCTGGTGGAGCTGCGATCACACCCCGATACCATCGTGGCCCGAAGGGCCGGTCTTCTGCTCAACGATGGACGCATCATGGACATGGACGGGCAGGAAGGACTGCGGTTCTCTCAGGTGCCACCCGCTAACTATTTTCTTGTGATAGACCATCGTAACCATATGCCGGTGATGACCGCCCAGGCTGTCCCGGTACCCAGTCAGCAGGTCTACGACCTTGCCAGCACCGGTGGACTGCAGCTTTCTGGGGGCAATGCCTCTACCATCCCGCTCAGCGGGGGCAATCGTGGCCTGGTGGCCGGGGATATCAACAAGAACAGGCAACTCAAGTATAGCGGTTCAGGCAACGACCGCAGCCTGATCCTGCAGGCCATCGTGAACCAGACCGGGTCCACCTCTATCAATACGGTCATCAATGGCTATTATCACCAGGATGTCAACCTCAACGGGCAGGTACGCTATAGCGGCGCCGGCAATGATGCCGCCCTGATTATTCAGAATTTGGTAAACCTCACCGGAAACACCTCCATCAATACCGTATTCAACAGCCCTGTTCCCCAGGGAGTCCAGAAGTAAAAAATATAAATCAAGTACGATGAAACGATTCGTTTTACTCAGCACGATTATCTGTATCTCCGGATTTCTGCTGGCACAGGTACCCCAGGCTATTCAATATCAGGCCGTCATCAGAGATGCACAGGGCAATCCGCTCACGTCGCAGCAGGTGAACCTGCGCATTTCCATACTGACTGACAGCCTGATGGGTCCGGCTGTTTACACGGAAACGCATCAGGTGACAACGAGCAGTATGGGGTTGGTCAGTCTGGCCATTGGCAATGGATTAGCGGTGAGCGGGCAATTCCATGAGATTCCCTGGGGAGATGCACCGCATTATGCAGCCATTGAAATGGACATGACGTTAAGTGGTAACTATATCTTATTGTCAAAGACACAATTGCTTTCAGTACCCTATGCCTTGTATGCCGGCAGCAGTGGCATGAAGCAAATGACCACACAGGAGCGGGATGCCATACAGCATCCCAGGCCCGGCATGGAGATTATTAACCTGGATGATGGTTGTTTGAATGTCTATAATGGAACATGGTGGCTCGTTTTATGCAGTCCATGCATTCCCCAGCCCGATCTGGCCAATGCCGGACCGGATATGCTGAATATCACAGGTACTTCCGCTATCCTGCAGGGCAACGATCCTGTTTACGGAAACGGAAGCTGGTCTGTGATAAGCGGTAGCGGAGGCCAGCTTGGGAATGACAGTCAGCACAACAGCTCTTTCACGGGCCATCCCGGGGCGCTATATACCTTGGTCTGGACGATTTCCAACAATTGCGGAAGCAGTTCTGACACCGTTCAGATCGGCTTTGCCTGTGATCCGCAGCATATCCCGGCTGATGCCGGCAACGATGTGGCTGTATGTCCGGGAGGCTGTGCCCAGCTAACAGCCACAGGTGGGGTCTCCTACCTATGGAGCACCCAGGAGCAACAGGCAAGCATCCAGGTTTGCCCTTCACAAACCACCACGTATTCTGTCACGGTGACCGATGATTACGGCTGCACAGCAGAGGCTTCCGTAACGGTGACAATTAACCCCTTACCTAATGCGAATGCAGGCCCGGACGTGAACATATGCCTGGGAGAATGCACACAGCTGCAGGCCAGCGGGGGCGGGACGTATCTATGGAGCACCCAGGAAACCACGGCAAGCATTCAGGTTTGTCCTGTTCAAACCACCACCTATACCGTCACAGTGAGCGATGTTCATGGCTGCATGGCCAGTGATGAGGTGACGGTAACCGTCAATGCGCTGCCCGTGGCAGATGCTGGGCAGGACACGGCTATCTGCCCTGGAGATTGCGCTCAACTCCTGGCGAGCGGAGGAACCATTTATCTTTGGGACACCCAGGCAACCACGGCGGGCATACAGGTTTGCCCTACAGTTTTTTCCACTTATGTGGTGACGGTGACCGACTTGAATGGATGTTCGGCCATGGACTCTGTGAGCGTGGAGATGCTGCCGTTACCTGACCAGGCTAATGCCGGGGCAGACAACCTCAATATCGCAGGTACAACCACCGCCCTTCAAGCTAATACCCCGGTCAATGGCAGCGGGCAGTGGACTATCATCAGTGGACAGGGAGGCAGTTTTGCCGATGACACCTTGGCGACAACCGTATTTACAGGGCAGACTGGCAGCATCTATTCCCTCTTATGGACCATCAGTACCCAATGTGGGAGCAATAGCGACACTGTGATGATTGGTTTTGCCCAGGCTATACCCGTCTTTAGCCATTGCGGTGATTCATTGACAGACATACGTGACAGCCAACAATATCCCACTGTTCAGATCGGTACGCAGTGCTGGATGGCAAAGAACCTGAATATTGGGGTGATGGTGAATAGTGTAAATACAGGCACGATGCACTCTGATGTAGCGGATAACGGGACCATTGAGAAGTATTGTTATGATAATGACCCGGGAAATTGCCTGATATATGGAGGGTTGTATGATTGGAATGAAGCGATGGAATATACAACAGCCGAGGGAGGGAGAGGAATATGTCCACAGGGATGGCACATACCTGCAAAGGCTGAATGGTGTCTTCTAAGTACTTCCCTTGACCCATCTGTGAACTGTAATGCAACACATTGGACTGGCAAGCATGCAGGAAGCCGGTTAAAGGAAACAGGTTTGAATCACTGGAGCGCCCCCAATGCAGGCGCCACCAACAACAGTGGATTTACTGCTCTGGGATCCGGGTACAGATTTAATTATGGTGATTTCAAAACATTGACAGTCTATACCTCGTTCTGGTCTTCCACCAGAGATACGGCAGGTGGTTCTATCGCAGGCCTGGCATTATCTACTTATGACACAGGTGTTTTATGGCCAATAAGCTTTGATAATTATGGATATGCCTTGCGTTGTGTCTGGGATAGTACGCTGGTATGCACGCCTCCGCCCGACCAGGCCAATGCCGGCCCTGACAGCCTGAATATCACCGGCACATCCATTACCCTGCAAGCAAACCAGCCGGTAAATGGTAGTGGACAGTGGTCTGTGATAAGTGGGAACGGTGGGACTTTTACAAATGACACTCTGGCAACAACGGTATTTTCAGGGCAGGCAGGCAGTACGTATACTTTGGAGTGGACCATTAGCAACCTATGTGGGATATCGAAGGATACCGTACTTATCGGTTTTACCACTTCCCAGGCTTTCAACTGTGGAGATACCCTCATGGATATTCGTGACGGCCAGCAATACCCCACTGTTCAGATTGGCACCCAGTGCTGGATGGCCAGGAACCTGAATATTGGTTCCATGAGCGGCGACCAAACCAATAATGCAACCATAGAAAAGTACTGTTTTAATAGCGATGCAAATAACTGTGCCATATATGGTGGCCTATATCAGTGGAATGAAATGATGAATTATTCCACCGTGCCTGGCAGCCAGGGCATTTGCCCAACGGGCTGGCATGTCCCCACAGCTGCGGAATGGTGCACTTTGACAACTTACCTTGACCCTTCGGTGAATTGTAATACCGATGGATGGAGCGGAATGAACGCAGGAGGAAAGATGAAGCAGACAGGTACCCTGCATTGGGATTCACCCAATACTGGCGCCACCAACAGCAGCGGTTTTACGGCCTTGGGATCGGGCTTTTTCCGTTCTTTCAATGGTGCCTACTGGGAATTACGGCACAGCGCCTCCTTTTGGTCCTCTTCCGGTGGCACTTTTGAAGCTGGAAATTTCCTGTACCTGAATTGCGACTCCGCCAATGTATTCCAAAGTGCCCAATGGAAGGGCTTTGGGCTTTCTCTAAGGTGTCTCAGAGATAGCATACCTCCCTGCACCCCCCAGCCCGACCAGGCCAATGCCGGCCCGGATAGCCTGAATATTTCCGGCACGTCCATCACGCTGCAAGCTAATCAACCGGTGAACGGGATAGGGGTTTGGACTGTTATTTCAGGCCTGGGAGGTAGCGTAGCAGATTCGGGTGTTTATAATACCTTGTTTACCGGACAGGTTGGTAGCCTATATACCCTCGTGTGGACGATTTCTACGGTCTGTGGTAGTAATAGCGATACTTTGAATGTTTCTTTTATTGGGACAAGCATTTACCCAAGTGGATATGTTCATTGCGACCCTGCCAACCCCACGGCCGTGGTGGACGTGACCAATCCAGCAACCGGCAAAACATGGATGGACCGCAACCTGGGAGCCTCA
The DNA here is from genome assembly GCA_018001695.1 of Lentimicrobiaceae bacterium. Taxonomy (GTDB): domain Bacteria; phylum Bacteroidota; class Bacteroidia; order Bacteroidales; family JAGNHN01; genus JAGNHN01. The sequence goes on along the minus strand of JAGNHN010000007.1, from coordinate 74,420 downwards.
CAGGTGGCTACCAGCTCTGCCGATGTAAATGCATATGGCGACCTTTATCAGTGGGGACGCTTGGCTGATGGACACCAGTGTCGTAATTCAGCAACCACTTTTACACGTAGTTCAACAGACGTACCCGGAAATGGAATCTTCATAAGAGTTCCAGTCGCACCTTATGACTGGAGACTCCCGCAAAACCATAATTTGTGGCAGGGAGGGAACGGGATAAACAACCCCTGTCCAACCGGATACAGGGTGCCGACGGAAGCAGAATTTTATGAAGAGCAACAGAGCTGGAGTACAAATGATAATGCTGGCGCCTATGAATCACCCTTAAAGTTAACCGTTGCGGGCTACCGTATAGGCAGCAGTGGTACATTTCTCAATATTGGCACAGATGGCTACTATTGGACGAGTACGGTTAGCGAGGCCCTTTCTCAGACTATTTCTTTCAGCGGCAGCATGGCATCTCAGAGTAGTTATTTCCGGGCTTCCGGTATAGCTGTCCGTTGCCTGAAAGATTCACCCTCCTGCACCCCCCAGCCCGACCAGGCCAATGCCGGCCCGGATAGCCTGAATATTTCCGGCACATCCATCACACTGCAAGCTAATCAACCGGTGAACGGGATAGGGGTTTGGTCTGTTATTTCAGGCTTGGGAGGCAGCATAGTAGATTCGGGTGTTTATAATACCTTGTTTACCGGACTGGCAGGAAATCTATACGCATTGGTCTGGACCATCGCAAATCAATGCGGAAGTACCCACGATACCGTGAACATCAGTTTTGCCCAGGCAAACCCTGTCTTTATCCAGTGCGGTGATACATTGACAGACATTCGTGACAGCCAGCAGTATCCCACTGTTCAGATCGGCACTCAGTGCTGGATGGCAAAAAATCTGAATGTGGGTGTGATGGTCAATAGTATATATAGTGGCAGCCTCCATACGGATGTAAGTAACAATGGTGTTATAGAGAAATATTGCTATGATAATGATGTAAGCTATTGCGCAACGTACGGCGGACTGTACAACTGGAGCGAGATGATGGACTATACTTATACGCCTGGTGGTCAGGGAATATGCCCGGCAGGTTGGCATGTCCCCACAGATCCTGAATGGTGCGCGATGACGACAGCGCTGGACTCAACGGTTGATTGCACAATCTGGGGCCTTAATGGTCTGAATACCGGCGGAATGTTGAAGCTAACAGGATTTGATCACTGGATGACCCCAAATACCGGCGCAACCAATAGCAGTGGTTTCTCTGCAATGGCTGCAGGCCACCGCACCGGTTATGGTGATTTCGTTCACATACTCTATCACACTTCCTTCTGGACCTCCTCGGAGTTTTCCTCTGCCAATGGTATCCGTTGGCGGGTTTCATATGATACTGCTATCACAGACCGATACAACAGCACGAAAACGAACGGGTTCTCAGTTCGTTGCGTGCTGAATTGATCGGGTGGTACCCCCCAATGCGAGTGTCTAGGATGATGAGCAGGTTGGGCTTTTTATCCCTGGACTTCCGTATATCTTTGCATCCATGAAGGATTTGATTAGCCTCGCTTTGGTTTTCCTGGTACTGGCATTACCCGTATCATGTGTTAAGGACAGCAAAGCCGGTGATCCACCACCCGGACAGGATACATTGCCTCCCATCACAATGATGTCGGTACGGCAAATGGCGCATTTGCCCCTGACACTACTGGAGAGCTCAGGCATTGCCGTAGTGAGCCCGAACAAAATTTGGTCCCATGAGGATTCGGAAAATGATGCTGAATTAATCTGCATCGATTCAAGCGGACAGCAGGTCCGTACATTGAGCATTACTAATGTTACCAATACCGACTGGGAAGACCTTGCGCAGGATGACCTGGGCCGGATCTACATCAATGATGCAGGAAACAATGACAATCATCGCAAGGACCTTGCCATTTACCGGATTCCTAACCCCGAAGCAATAACGGGCAGCACGATCAGCGCGGAAAAGATTAGTTTTTCCTTCGAGGATCAAATTATGTTTCCGCCGCCGCAGGCGGAGCGCAATTTTGACATAGAGGCTCTAACCTGGTGTGATGACTCGCTGTTCTTATTTACCAAGAACAGATCCAACCCTTACAACGGGATTTGCAAGATGTACTGCCTCCCGGCAATTCCCGGAGAACACATCGCCCGGCTGGCTGACACCATCAACCTGGGCAGCACTGTTAATACCTCCCGGGTAACCTTCGCTGACAGACACCATGTGACAGGAAAGTTGGTGCTTTTGACACCTTTGTTCATCTATGCTTTCGAAGACTATCCTGGTAACCGGTTTTTCAGGGGAACCAAAACGGTTTATCCCTTCTCTGGCAGCATGGGCCAAAATGAAGCCCTGGCTTTTGTGACGAAAAACAAACTTTACATGACTTCTGAAGGAGCGGGTTCTGAACCGGGCTCTCTGTTTGAAATATCCCTGCCTGATTAAATGAGAAAAGCCTGCCGTAATGACAGGCTTTTTTCGTTGGTTGCCCGACCAGGGCTCGAACCTGGACTCTTCTGATCCAGAGTCAGACGTGTTGCCAGTTACACCATCGGGCAATGGGGCCACAAAGTTAACAACTAATGAAAGAACACAAAACGCAAGTGTGCTTTTTTTATATATGATGAATGCTGGCTACCCAGGCAGGTAGGTCCCGGCTTGTATTCCAGCCCCTTACCTGAAATTCTCCTTCTTCATGCCAGTGTGCAACGCTGAGGTGTTCCCCGGCACGTATCTCATTGATAAATTGTATGTTAAATCGAAAAGCGGAGCCAAAGAACTTCCATGGATCAGGCAAGGGTGATAAGGACCATTCCACGTACCTGGACGTATTTACATGTCCGTTCTGATCAAGGTCGAAGAAGCTGACATCGTGGCCAATGACTTCCGGCTCACGTTCGGGCAGATCCGGACCGATGGGCAACTCCTGGATGGCATCGCGAACAGGAATATAAGCCAGAGCCTCCGTTAGTTCCTTCAGGTACTTTGGCTTGCGGCTGTCCCTGTCGATGAGCAACCAATGTGAAGTGGCCTCCCCAAAGGCTTGTCCATCCTTGCTCAGCATGAAATCACGGCTGTAAAAGATCCGGTGGGCGGGCTTGGGCCAGGTTTCCAGGCGAATGACTTCATTCCATAGCGGAAGGAAATGAATATCCAGACGTATGGCGGATAATACCCAGGACAGGTTCTGCCGGGCTACGTCAAATGGGCCAAAACCCAGATGGGTAGCGTGCTGATATGCAGCTTCCTGCAGGTAGTTGAACAAATGTGTGAGCCTAAGCCTGGCCAGCGGGTCTACATCAAACGCGCTTACTTTGTATTCTTCCTGCCAGTAAGGCCGGAAATCGGGGGGTGGTGTCCATAACATGCGGCAAAGTTACAAAAAGCCTTCAGCAAGGCGCAAATCACCGTCCGGATGTGGCCGCGACAGGTATTCCGTCAAGCATGCTACGGAGACTGTCTCTGATAATATTGAACTGTGGCATGTTTTCCTTTTTCACAGGATCGGTAGGAGGCGACACGACTTTGAGCGGGTCGATGGGATGTCCGTTCTGGTAGAAGCGGAAATCAAGATGCGGGCCGGTGGAAAGTCCTGAGCTTCCTACATATCCGATAACCTCACCCTGGCTGACCCTTTTCCCTTCCCGGATGCCTTTCCCATAACCCGATAAATGAAGGTAGGCCGTGGTGTAGGTGCTGTTGTGCTTGATCTTCACCATGCGTCCTGCTCCGCCAGCCCATCCCATTTTGATGACAACCCCATCCCCCACACTCTGAACAGGCGTTCCGACAGGGGCCGCATAATCCACACCATGGTGGGGCCTGCGGATCCTTAATACCGGGTGCAGCCGGGAATGTGAAAACCGCGAACTGATCCTGGAAAACTGCAGCGGCGCCTTCAGAAAAGCCCTGCGCAGCGATTGGCCTTCATCATCAAAATAATCCGGAACGGAATCCTGCTCAAAACGGAAAGCATATCTATGCTGACCGTTGTGAGAGAACCATGCAGCGGTGATGATGCCCAGTCCAACCTCAGTCGTATCAACGATAAGGCGCTCAAAGACAACCTTATATGCATCTCCTGGCTGGATTCCATAGAAATCGATGGTCCAGGCATAGATATCGGAAAGTCGCATGGCAAGGGCAGGATTTCCTCCTCCTTGTACCATACTGGCCCATAGGGATTGTTCAATACTCCCTGCAACAGTATCCCATACCCGGATCACCGGCTTAGCACCGCTGAATACAAACAGACTATCTTTAAGATTGAAAACCACATAGTTAATATAATCAACCTCATAGATGACCATATCAGGGCGTGTGGTATCCCTGGGTATCAGTACATGATAAGGCTGGCCGGCCCTGAGCTTCCTGGGATCAAAGATTCCCCGCGATACGCGCAGGAGCCTGTCCGTTTCCGTGGCATCGATCCCATGTCCTGAGAGAATCAAGGACAGGTTCTCACCCGGATTGACCTCAAAAGACTGAATTTCATATTCCGATACTGGAAATCCAAAAAACATGGGTATTTCCTCACCCGACTGATCATCTGCAACATGAGGAACCGGATGAAAAAACACAAACAACAGGATTACAAAGCAACCTGCTACCAGCAGCACCCCGATATGAACCCAGGGCTTGCCTTTAAGACGGGCGAAAAGGCCGGAGGAAGAAACGGAGTTAAGGATGCTTTTTTCCACTAAGCCTGGGCTTCCGCTAACTCCCTTCCCTTGCGGAAAGCAGCGATATTCTGATCTACGATTTCCTGTCCTTTGCGCTGGAATATGGCGGTGATGGCGCCTTCCAGCTCGTCGGCCGTAAGCCCCAGATATGGTGAAGCCGCGCCCAGCATGACGATGTTGGCTGACCGGGGTGATCCCATGTCTTTGGCTACCTGGTCAGCATCGAGCAGTACATGGTGAGGAACCTTTTCGATCTCCGCAATGATCGCATCCATTTCCGGATAATTGGGAATATTGATGAAGGGTTTGGTGTTCGTAATAAGCCATCCCGTTGGGGAAAGCATCGGAACATAACGGAGCGACTCCATGGGTTCAACCGAAAGAATGATGTCTACCTGCCCCTTGGGAATCAGATCTGAGGCCACTTCCTGATCCGAAAGACGCAAATTGGACTGCACGTCTCCACCGCGCTGGCTCATACCGTGAACCTCAGCTTGTTTCATATGCCAGCCTTTCTTGATGGCTGCCATACCGATGGTAGCCGCAATCGACAGGATACCCTGCCCACCTACTCCTGCAAGAATGATATCTTTTTTCATGAATGTTCGTTTATGGGATGATGGATCAGTTCAAAGCACCGGCTTCAGCCTGCTTTTTTTCGTCTTTCTTCTTTTTTGCCAAAGTCTGGATGCACTCACGCCTAGGAATGATTACAGAAACACCTTGATATTCAATTTCTTGTTTCATAATCTTCATGTTCTCATCATGGTGCTTCTGCAATGGGTTGAGAATATGAATGTGATCTGGATCCACGCCCAGGGCCTGGCATATGTCTTCAATTTTCCCCGTTCCTGACGAATTTTGCCCTCCTGTCATGGCGGTGGTGGCGTTGTCAAGGATGATCACTGTGATAGGGGACTTATCGTTGATGGCATCCAGCAAGCCGGTCATGCCGGAATGGGTGAAGGTGGAGTCCCCGATGACAGCGACGGCCGGAACGAAACCTGCATCGGCTGCCCCTTTGGCCATTGTGATCGAAGCGCCCATATCGACACAGGTATTGATGGCCGTAAACGGATCAAGGGCTCCCAGGGTATAGCATCCGATATCAGAAAAGACCCTTCCTTTGGCATAAACGCTAAGGGCTTCATTTAAAGCATTATATGAATAGATATGAGGACACCCCTTGCAAAGTGAGGGAGGACGGGGTACCACCACCGAAGGCATAGGTACCTCAGCAGGAACGGCCATACCCAGGGATTTGGCAACCAGGGCCGGATTCAATTCACCATCTCTCGGAAGAGTGCCATCCAGGCGTCCATGTATGGTCTTTCCGGTATAAAGGAAGCCACGCAGGCTCTCCTCAAGGATGGGATATCCTTCTTCCAGGATCAGGATCTTTTCGCATTCCTGATACAGTTGATCAATAAGGTTGTGGGGTGCAGGATATTGTCCCACTTTTACGATCGGATATGGCACCTTGCGGTCAGGGTAGTTCTCCAGCAGGTAGTTATAGGAAATACCGCAGGCGATGATGCCCATAGAATGATCGGGACCTGGTTTGTAAAAATTGAATGTACTGTTGTCTGACAGTTCTTCGAAAACTACCTGGTTTTGAAGCAGTTTCTTGTAGTTGCGGCGGGCGTTGGCGGGCAGCAGGATAAACTGCCTCGGATCACTGGGGATACGGATGGCATTCTGCTCTTTCGCAGGTTTTGGTTGTACGCCTGACCGGCTGTGGGCAAGACGTGTTGTTATCCGCAGCATGACCGGAATGTTATGGCGCTCCGAAATATCAAAGCCTTCAAAGACCATATCATAGGCCTCTTGCTGATTGGCGGGCTCGAGAATGGGGATCATGGCAAACTTGCCGAAGAAACGGCTGTCCTGTTCATTCTGACTGGAATGCATGGATGGGTCGTCGGCAACAACAACCACCAAACCGCCATTGGCTCCTGTGATGGCAGCATTCACAAAAGCATCAGCGGCCACATTAAGCCCGACATGTTTCATACACACCATGCTGCGTTTGCCGGCATAACTCATGCCGAGGGCGGCTTCCATGGCGGTCTTCTCATTGGCTCCCCAGGCAGCATGGACGCCTTTGGCCCGCGCTTCCTTCGAATGCATGACATACTCCGTGATCTCGGTGGATGGGGTGCCCGGATAGGCATATATCCCCGACATGCCGGCATCTATTCCCGCCTGCGCAATGGCCTCGTCGCCCAGTAACATCAATTTCTGCATAACAAATAGTATATTAGGATAAAACGCGTTATTGCCTGTGCACAAAACTAAGGAAATTTTCCTGCTTACCCCAGCAATACAGCCTCAGGTTGCGTAGTTTTACTGGCTCTAAATAAGGGCCTTTTGTCCCTGCTGCTTAAAGACATGAACTATCTGGCACATATGTATTTATCTTTCCATGATGACGATGTCATGGTGGGAAATTTCATCGCTGATGCTGTGAAAGGCAAGCGCATGGAAAGGTATCAGGCTGGTATTCAGAAGGGTATTGTGCTACACAGGGAAATAGATACTTTCACCGACCGGCATCCGCTGGTGGCGGAAGCCAGAAAACAGCTGCATCCATATTTTCATAAATACAGCGGCGTGGTCATGGACATGTACTATGATCACTTCCTGGCCCGGTACTGGCCGGATTATAGTCCGGAGGATCTCCCTTCTTTTGTTCATAATAATTACAGGATCCTGATCAGCAGGTTTGCCATCCTGCCTGCGCGGATACGACGTATTTTGCCGCATATGGTGCGCAACGACTGGTTGAGTTCTTATGCTGATCTGGAACACCTGGATATGGCGTTCAATGGAATGGCAAAGAGAACATCGTTTCCTTCAGGAATGGAACTGGCAACGCTCAGGTTGAGAGAACATTACCCTTATTTCAGAGATGGATTCAGAACGTTCTTCCCACAGTTAATCGAGTATGTCCGCTTAACAGAGATCAGGCCGGTCAGGGCAATAGGGTGAGAACGATCTTTCTGGATCCTCCTTGATCCCGGAATTCGCAAAGAAAAATGCCCTGCCATGTTCCCATGGCCAGTTGTCCGTTATGAATCGGGATACTCAGGGAAGAACCTGTCAATACCGCTTTAATATGGGCCGGCATATCGTCTTTGCCCTCGAGGATATGGGTGTACCAGGATGCCCCATCGGGGGCCATGCGGTCCAGGGCCATGTTCAGATCCCTGCGCACATCGGGATCTGCATTCTCGTTCAAAGCCAGGGCTGCACTGGTGTGCTGAATGAAGAGGTGCAATAGGCCCACTTCCGGCATCACCGGCAAGGCTGTCATGATCTCGCGTGTGATCAGATGGATACCTCTTGGATAAGGAGGCAGGCTGATGATTTTCTGCCAGGGCATATCTTCGTACAACCAGGTCGGAATGGTATTGGCTAATCGTCGGCCATCTCTTCACCCAGGCCATCATGCAGCCCGGCGATGCGCTCCAGCATGGCAGTGGTCAAGGATTTTGGGCGCTCCAGCGGATAACCCAATGCCCTGTCCCAAACCAGGTTGGCCGTGATACCAATGGCCCTGCCAATACCAAACAAAACGGTATAGAAATCATATTCCTGTATCCCATAATGCCAGTGGATGATACCGGATTGGGCATCGACGTTCGGCCAGGGATTCTTGGCTTTGCCTTGCTCCATCAGGATGGGAGGAACAACACGATAGAGTTTATCTACAAGCTTAAACAAAGGATCATCCGGAATACTCTTCAGGCAAAAATCGCGCTGCAACTGATAACGCGGGTCTGTCTTGCGCAATACGGCATGGCCATAACCGGGAATAACCTGGCCGGATTTCAGAGTATCCCAGACAAACTGCTTCAGTCTTTCTTCAGAGATCTCTTCGTCACCCATCTTGTCCTGCAGATCCTGCAGCCAGCGTAAGACTTCCTGGTTGGCGAGGCCATGCAGCGGTCCTGCCAGGCCGTTAACCATGGAGGCAATGGAAAGATAAACATCTGCCAATGAGCTTCCCACCAGGTGGCCGGTATGTGCACTGACGTTCCCGCTTTCGTGGTCGCTGTGCAGGATGAAATTCATCCTGGAAACATCATCGTAAGGCTTGGGAATGCCCATCATATGGGCAAAGTTGGCACCGAAATCTAGGTTGGGGTTGGACTGTATACGCTTACCGTCGCGGTATAATTTGGCATAAATATAGGTTCCGATCTCAGGCAGCTTGGCAAGCAGATTGATGGCATCTTCATAAGTAGGATCCCAATAATCATTTTTATGCATACCCGAACGGTATTTCTTTGCGAAGAAGGATTCACGTTGCAGGGTCATGATGGCCGATGAAAAGATGGTCATCGGATGACTACAACATGGGTATGCATCGATCACCTCATACACATAGCGTGGCAATATCCTGCGTTTGTTGAATTCATCTGCCACATCAAGGACTTCTTCATCCGTCGGTATCTCTCCCGTCAGTAGCAGGAAGAACAAGCCTTCCACATAGGGCATTTCTGCACCTTTGGGTTTGGGAAGCTTTTCGAAGACCTCTGGCAGGGTATATCCACGGTAACGTATGCCCTCGTTGGGATCGAGGTATGAGATATCCGTGACGAGGCATTTGATGCCACGCATACCGCCGAGAATCTGGCCGATGGTTACCTTATCAACAACAACATCAGCAAATTCCTTGGCCAGCCGGTTGGTCCTTGGCCGCCACTCTTCAATTTTTGTCCGGAGTTTTTCTTTCAGTCTTGACATGGCATAAAAATATTAATGGGTGGTCAGGATTGTATATGTTTGATGATTTCTGTGCCAAAAGCCGAAGTAGACAATAAGGTGGCGTTCTGCATCAGGCGGTGGAAGTCGTAGGTGACCCGTCCGGTATTGATCGCGCTTTCAACGCCCTTGTAAATCAATGCCGCCGCTTCGTTCCAGCCCAGATATTCCAGCATCAGGGCACCCGAGAGGATGACGGAACCAGGATTCACTTTATCCTGCCCGGCATATTTGGGCGCAGTGCCGTGCGTCGCTTCGAAAATCGCATAACCATTTTCATAATTGATATTGGCACCCGGTGCAATACCAATGCCGCCCACCATGGCCGCCAGGGCATCAGAAATATAGTCTCCGTTGAGGTTCAAAGTGGCAATCACCGAATACTCAGCCGGACGAAGCAGGATCTGCTGCAGGAATGCATCTGCAATCACGTCTTTCACAATCACCAGGCCCTTGTCCATGGCATCCTGCTGGGCTTCATCGGCGGCGGCTTTCCCTTTCTCTTCAGCAATACGGTCGTACTGAGCCCAGGTGAATACTTTGTCTCCGAATTCCCTTTCGGCCAGGGCATACCCCCAGGACTTGAAAGCCCCTTCCGTGAACTTCATGATATTGCCTTTGTGCACCAGTGTGACGGAGGGGAGTTGCTGTGCAATGGCATATTGTATGGCAGCCCGAACCAGGCGCTCGCTGCCTTCCAGCGATACCGGCTTGACGCCAAAAGAGGAGGTCTCCGGAAACCTGACCTTCTTCACCCCCATGGTGTTGATCAGGAAGTCTTTGAACTTCTCGTTCTCCGGCGTGCCATGCATGTATTCAATTCCGGCGTAAATATCTTCGGTGTTTTCCCGGAAAATATGCATATCCACCCTTTCCGGATGATGCACAGGGGAAGGCACACCTTTGAAATGGCGTACCGGCCTGAGGCAAACATAGAGGTCAAGCTCCTGGCGCAAAGCGACATTCAGGGACCTGAATCCACCACCGACCGGGGTTGTTAGCGGTCCCTTAATCCCGACAATATGCTCACGAAATGCGTCAAGCGTCGCTTCCGGCAGCCAGTTACCGGTCTCATGGAAGGCTTTTTCGCCGGCCAGCACTTCCATCCAGGCAATTTTCCGTTTGCCATGGTAGGCTTTTTCTACTGCAGCATCCATCACCCTTACGGAAGCGGCCCAAATATCCGGCCCCGTTCCGTCTCCTTCAATGAAGGGTATCACCGGCTGGTCAGGAACAACCAGCTTTCCAGATATCATTCTAATCTTTTCAGCGCTCATTGTCAGTCGTTTGTGGGTCAATAGTTCAACTCAATAAATATATTGACAAATGTAAATATTATCCAGGCAATTATAGTAAAAAAACAAATTATGTCAGTATTATGTTTAGATGATATGATGCTTTCGATGGGCAAAATACCGCATGATGGAGCTGACAAGGCCGGAAATGGTGCGGCTCAGCCTATGTGGACCCTGTTCTACGATGGTTCATGTGCACTCTGCAACTTCCTGGTAAGGTGGTTGCTCAGGGTGGACAAAAAAGCGCAGATCTATTTTGCAGCTCTTGGCAGTATCCATGCCCTTCCCTGGCAACATCAACTGCTGGAGGAAGACACCCTCATTCTGGCAGATGGTAAGCAAGCCTGGACACGTGCAGCGGCCATCTTTCAGGTACTTCGCTTGCTGGGAGGCGGTTACAAAGCAGGCCTTTTCTTCACGATTTTTCCAATATCCTGGATGAATGGTCTTTACAACTGTGTGGCCCGGAACCGTTACCGTTTGCAAAAGCAACCCACTGCCTGCCCCCTCCCGGATCCGGCAATCAGGCATCGTTTTCTTTAAAAACTGATTGCTATTGACTTAATGTCAACTACGCCAACAGGCCTGACGTTTGCACTGACTCTTACTTGCCTGGCATCCGGAAATATTGTCTACTTTTGCATGCCTGAACAGGAAGTTAAAACCTTAAATAAAAAGTTGTTATGAAAAGGGACCAGGTAGTGTTTGATTTGATTGAGCAGGAACGTCAGCGCCAAACCCATGGCATCGAGCTGATCGCCTCGGAGAATTTTGTCAGTCCCCAGGTACTGGAAGCCATGGGTTCTGTGATGACCAACAAGTATGCCGAGGGTTACCCTGGCAAACGTTATTATGGAGGTTGCGAGATTGTGGACCAGACGGAGCAGTTGGCCATCGATCGCCTGCAGGAGTTGTTTGGCGCCGAATATGCCAATGTGCAGCCCCACTCAGGCGCACAGGCCAATATGGCCGTCTTGCTGTCGGTTCTTAAACCAGGAGACACCTTCATGGGCCTGGACCTCTCTCACGGCGGGCACCTTTCCCATGGTTCGGCCGTAAACTCTTCAGGGATCCTGTACCGGCCGGTGGCTTATCAGGTAGATGAAGCTACGGGCACGTTGAACTATGACACCATGGAAGAAACGGCGATCAGGGAACAACCCAAACTCATCATTGCCGGTGCTTCAGCCTATTCACGCGACTGGGATTATGCCCGCATGCGTCAGATTGCTGATAAAGTCGGCGCTATCCTGATGGCGGATATTGCTCATCCCGCCGGCCTTATTGCCAAAGGATTACTGAATAATCCCCTGCCACATTGCCACATTGTCACGAGTACAACCCATAAGACCCTGCGTGGCCCCAGGGGCGGTATCATCATGATGGGCAAGGATTTCGAAAATCCATGGGGAGAGAAAACCCCGAAAGGTCAGGTGAAAATGATGAGCACCATCCTGAATTCAGCCGTATTCCCAGGCATCCAGGGTGGTCCGCTCGAACATGTGATCGCTTCCAAAGCAGTGGCCTTTGGCGAAGCTCTGAGCCCGGAGTTTAAGGCTTATATGCAGCAGGTCAAAAAGAATGCACAGGTCATGGCGCAGGCTTTTGTCGACAAAGGTTATCATGTCATTTCAGGTGGAACAGATAACCATCTGATGCTCATCGACCTGAGATCCAAATTCCCCGATATCTCCGGAAAGCAGGTTGAAAACACCCTGGTCAGGGCCGATATCACGGTCAATAAGAACATGGTCCCCTTCGACAGTCGCACACCCTTTACCACATCGGGACTGCGCGTGGGTACCCCGGCCGTCACAACACGCGGACTCAAAGAAGCGCATATGCCAGTGATCGTTGATCTGATCGACAGAGTTATCAGCGACATTGAAAATGAAAGCCTGCTGATCAAGGTCAGAAAGGAAGTGAATGAGATGATGGAACAATTCCCTTTGTTCGCCTGATACCCCTGCCTCAGAATCCGAATCTGATGCCCTGGGCCAGGGGCAGGTCACTGCTGTAATTAATGGTATTGGTCTGCCGCCGCATATAGCTTTTCCAGGAATCCGATCCTGATTCGCGCCCACCGCCGGTATCTTTCTCACCCCCGAAAGCACCACCAATCTCCGCGCCCGATGTACCAATATTGACATTGGCAATGCCACAATCGGAGCCGGTCTCGGAAAGGAATTTCTCTGCTTCAATGAGGTTCTGGGTGAAAATGGCCGATGACAAGCCCTGGGGAACATCGTTGTTCAGATGAATGGCCTCATCAATGGTCTTATATCGAATGAGGTACAATATGGGTGCAAATGTTTCTTCCTGAACAATATGGTAGTGGTTTTCAGCTTCTACCAGGGCTGGTACGACATAGTTACCACTGCCATAGGTTTTGCCCTGTAATACCTCGCCCCCAAAAATGACATTCCCGCCTTTCTGCGCTGCTTTTTGCAGGGCATCCTGAAAGGCAGTAACAGCCACTTTGTCAATCATGGGACCAATGAGCACATTCTCATCAAAAGGATTTCCAATCTTCTCTGCCACACTTTGATAGGCCCCAAGAAGTTTGTCCTTTACCTGGTCATAGATGGACTCCTGAACGATCAGCCTCCGGGTGGTTGTGCATCTTTGGCCGGCGGTACCAACAGCCCCGAACACCACCGACTTGATTGCCATCTCGAGGTTGGCATGTTCTGAGATGATCACGGCATTGTTGCCCCCAAGTTCCATGATGGTCTTACCCAGCCTTTTCCCAACGATGCTGTTGACCCGTTGTCCAACCGCAGTGGAGCCAGTCACTGAGAATAAGGGAATCCGCCTGTCGGCTGCAAAGTTGTCGCCAAGAACGGAAGATTTGGCAATGATCATATTGAAAACACCTTCGGGCACCTGGTTCTTTTCCAGGGTTTCTGCGATGATGTTTTGCACGGCGATGGCCGTGAGCGGCGTCTTAGAGCTTGGTTTCCAGATGACTACATCTCCGGCTATCGCGGCGATCATGCTGTTCCATGCCCAGACAGCTACCGGAAAATTGAAGGAGGTGATCAGTCCGACAATTCCCAGAGGGTGATATTGGTCATACATTCTGTGCTCCTTACGCTCAGAATGCATCGTAAAGCCATTCAGCAGCCTGGACTGGCCAACGGCAAAATCGCAGATATCTATCATTTCCTGGACTTCCCCCAGCCCCTCCTGGTAAATCTTCCCCATTTCAAGTGTGACCAGGTAGGCAAGCTCTTCCTTCTTTTCGCGCAGTGCTTCCCCGATTTGCCGCACTACTTCCCCTCTCTTAGGAGCGGGCCAGGTCCGCCATTCCAGGAAGGCAACCTGCGCTTTCCGAACCATATGTTCGTAATCTTCAATGGAGGCATTGATAACACCGGCGATTTCCTTTCCGTCTATCGGAGAATATGAGGATGTTCTGTCTCCGTTTGTATCAATCCATTTCGTACCGGTACAAGCGCCTTTATTATAGGTGGTTATCCCGAGTTTGCTAAGGGTAATCTGATGATCCACGTTATTCATTTCTAGTCTTTTTTTAATAAATTATCATTTCTTAGGCTGGAAGGGAGATAATTGCCCTTAACGCTGACCAGGTCCGGAGACATTCTTCTTCCATAGGTCAGAGGGAATGATGGCGCCATTGTGAACAGGAATTTTTTGTAGGAGCCTCTTTACACTTTCCCTTTGCCACCGCACACAACAAGTGCAATGACACTTTGTTCTGGAAATTCGCCTTAACACAGATAGTAATTCAATAAATAACGGGTCCGCCTGAACAAAAATCTTTATATTTAATTTATTGAAACTGTTTCCTGAATGAATGATTAATATTGAATACTCACAGATGATTATAAACAACGCATCCACATGAAAGCATTCGCAACCCGCAGCCTCCCGTCATTCTTACTTACGCTACTGCTGAGCTTGTCAACCCTGGCTCCGGCACAAGGTGTTTTTGATTACCAGGTCGTTCTTGAACCTTTCCATATCAACGGGTTGCCTGGATTGCACTCCTATGCATTTGCACAGCATCAGGGGCAATGGCTCATCGTGGGTGGGCGTAAAGACGGTCTGCATGCCCGGCAGCCCAACAGCTCCTTCCCTTCCGCACAGAATAATACCATGATTTACGTTGTGGACCCGGGAATACCCCAGGTGTGGAGTGCCTCAGTGAATGTTCTGCCCAGCGGGATAAGGGAGCAAATGCAATCCACCAACATGAACTTTCATCAGGATGGGGATACCCTGGTCATAATCGGGGGATATGCCTACTCTCCCACTGCCAACGATCATATTACCTTTCCCAACCTTACCACCATTATGGTCTCACAGCTCATACAGGCCATAAAGACGGGTCAATCCATTCTTCCCTGGTTCAAGCAGATTTCTGATCCGGCTTTCGCTGTTACCGGAGGTCGTCTGGGAAAGATAGATGACACCTATTATCTGGTAGGCGGGCACCGCTTCGACGGGAGATACAACCCCATGGGACACGCGACCTATGTGCAAGCCTATACCAATGCAATCCGGAAATTCAGCATCAGCAACAGCGGTGCCTTACCTGTAATGACAGATTTCTCGGAAGTCGTTGATCCTATTCATCTTCGTAGACGTGATTACAACCTTCTCCCCCAGATCTTCCCGAACGCCAGCTTTGGTTATACGATCTCTTCAGGAGTGTTTCAACTTACAGCCGATCTTCCCTTCTTGTATCCGGTGGACATTACCCCCACAGCCCATATCCCCATGACCTCGTTTAATCAGTATCTGCATCATTATCATTGCGCGACCATTGGGCTGTTTGATAGCGCTCAACATGCCATGCATTCCCTGTTTTTTGGAGGGATGAGCCAGTATTACTATATGAATGACAACCTCCTGGAGGACATTCAGGTACCTTTTGTTAGGACGGTCAGTTTGTTAACACGTCAGGCCAATGGCAGTCTGCATGAGTATGCCTTACCCGTTGAAATGCCTGGATATCAGGGCTCTGCTTCTGAGTTTATCCTGAACAAAGAAAATCCTCTCCTGCACGATGAGGTAGTTCATCTATCACAAATCTCTGCGGATACCATCCTATTGGGACATATTTTTGGTGGTATTTTGAGTTATAGCCTGAATCCCTTTAGTCAGAATCAAACAAATACAACACGGGCAGACTCCACCGTATTTGCTGTCCGCCTTATACGTCAATCATCAGCATCCCTCCTGGAATACGACGGCCGTAATCCATGGGAGGTCATGCTTTTCCCGAATCCGGTGCAGAAAGAAGTAGCTGTCAGCCTCAACATGGATAGCTGGAAAGAGGCCGATTATATTATCAGTTCAGTCACCGGACAAATCCTGCAACAAGGGAGGGTTGAGAAGATAGAAGGTGGTGAGCGAAGCTTTTCAATCCAACTGAATGGATCAATATCCCCTCAGGTTCTGCAGTTTACATTTATCATCGATGGCCAATATTATGTTTCTGCTACAGCTGTGAAACAATGAGACAGCGTCGTTGAATATTGCTATCTTAGCCTGAAGGAATCAAAACAACCGGCTTTGAAGAAATTATGGTTTGCCCGTCATGCCAAAAGTTCATGGGATGACCCCAACTGTCACGATATGCAGCGTCCCCTGCTGGAAAAAGGAATGGAACGCAGCGCAAAGGTTGTCACCTACCTGAACGAAAGGGGTGAAAAGCCTGAGCGGATCATCTCCAGCCCGGCTGTCAGGGCCCTGGAAACAGCCCGCCTGCTGGCCCGGGGTATGGGTTATCCCTTAACAGAAATACAAATTGAATCTCAGATCTATTTCGGTTCCGAAGAGCAGGTATGGGAGGTTATTTTTGGGATACCGGACCATATTGGTTCCGCCTTGCTGGTGGGCCACAACCCAACCTTAACACATATGGTCAACTATTTCCTGAATGAGAAGATAGCCTTACTCCCCACCTCAGGTTTATTCATATTTTCATTGGAAACGGAAAAATGGGAAGAAGTGCCTGTCGCACCATGCCGGCTGGAGCATGGCATCTTCCCCAAACAAATATTGTAGTATTCTTTAGCCGGCTTCATCATGTTAATCCTGTGCGCACCATGATCAATGAGAGTAAAAACCTGATAAGCCGTGAAGTTAGCTGGCTTTATTTCAACGAGCGGGTGCTGCAGGAAGCCATGGATCCACAGGTGCCCATCATCGAACGGATCCGGTTTCTCGGGATTTATTCCAACAACCTGGATGAGTTTTACCGTGTCCGTGTGGCAACCCTGAAGCGGATGTCCAATGTTCCCAAAAGAAGTAGACGTGACCTATTCTTTGACCCCAAGGCAGTATTGAAGGAAATTGCCAGGCTCGACACTGTTCTGCAGGCAAGATTTGTTGAGATTTACCAGCAGTTGAAGCAGGAATTGCAGCAGCATCAGATATATATGGTCGATGAGCAGCATATGGATGAGCAGCATGCCTCTTTTGTCAAAGCCTATTTCGAAAAGCATGTCAGGCCACATCTCTTCCCCATCATGCTCACCAATTTCAAAACCACTGCCAACCTCAAGGACAAAAGCGTTTATCTCGCGGTCGATATCCGAAGCCGTGCCCTCAGGAATAAACAACAATATGCCCTGATCCAGGTTCCGACTGACGCCCTCAGCCGGTTTCTGATTCTCCCGCCAATTGGAGATAAGAAGTATATCATTATGCTGGATGATGTGATCCGGTTTTGCCTGGATGACATCTTCTCCATTTATGGTTATGATACCTATGATGCCTATACCATCAAGTTTACGCGGGATGCTGAGCTGGATATCGACAATGATGTTTCACGAAGCTTTCTGGAATCAATCAGCCTGAGTCTAAAGCAAAGGAAGAAGGGACAACCGGTGCGCTTTATCATCGACAGGGACATGCCAGAGGATTTCTTCAAGGTTATAGCAAAAAAATTCCAGATCAGTGGAGAGGACACCATAGCCCGCAGAGGCCGGTACCACAACTTTAAAGACTTCATGTCCTTTCCGAATGTGGGATCCAAAGAACTGGAATATGAGCCCACACCTCCATTGCCTCATCCCTTGCTGCCGCCACACCAGAGCATTCTCAATATTATCCGGGAGCGGGATGTGATGCTGCATTACCCTTACCAGAGTTTTCATTATGTGATCGAATTATTACGGGAAGCTTCTATTGACCCGAAGGTAAGGGCCATCAAAATGACCCTCTACAGAGTTGCGAAGGATTCCAATATTATCAAGGCCCTGATCAATGCGGCCCGGAACGGCAAGGAAGTGATCGTCTTCCTTGAACTGCAGGCACGCTTCGATGAGGAAGCTAATATTTTCTGGGCCGGAAAGATGCAGGAAGAAGGGGTGAAGATCATACAGACCATTCCGGGCTATAAGGTGCATGCCAAGCTCCTCCTCATCCGCAGGAAGGAAAGCAACAAGAACGTTTATTATGCCAATATCTCAACCGGAAATTTTCATGAGGGCACAGCCAGGGTATACGCCGACGACAGCCTGATGACGGCTGACCCTTTGATCACCTCCGATGTGAATAAGGTATTTCATCTTCTGGAGGAGAAGTTCAACCGGCCAGATTTCAGCAGGCTGATCGTAGCGCCTTTCGATATGCGTGACCATTTTGTTAAACTGATCAGGGCTGAAGCACGCAATGCACGGAAGGGATTGGAAGCCTGGGCTATTATCAAACTTAACAATCTGGTTGACAATATTATTATTGATGAATTGTACAAGGCGAGCAAGGCCGGTGTAAGAATTCGCCTGATCGTCAGGGGCGTGTGCAAACTGATTCCTGGCATCCCGGGCGTCAGTGACAACATAGAGGCCATCAGCATAGTCGACAAATTCCTGGAGCATTCCAGGGTGTTCGTCTTCTGTAATAAGGGCAAGGAAGAAATGTACATTTCTTCAGCAGACTGGATGTTGCGTAACTTTGACCACCGGATTGAGGTGGCCTGCCCTATACTGGACCCTGAACTTCGCAATGAGATCCGGCAGATGCTTGAAATCCAATGGAAGGACAATACCAAGGCCAGGCTGCTGACTGTCAACCCCATGAACACATACCGCCTGGGGCCGCCTCCGGATGTGCGGTCACAGCTCGAAACCTATGCCATGTTCAGAAACCTTCTTGAACAATAAGTTTAAAAGTATTAATGTATGTTATTTGCATCGATAGATATCGGATCGAATGCGGTCAGGTTGTTGTTTGCCAATGTCTTTGAAGGCCAGGGACGTATTCGCACCGACAAAGCCACTTTGATACGTATCCCGATACGCCTCGGACTGGATGTGTTCGAATCCGGACGGGTCAGTGAATCCAGGGTTACCAGGCTCGTGGATACCATGAAAGCCTTCAAGTTGCTCATCGAAGTCTACGGACCCATTGATTATGTTGCCTGTGCCACTTCGGCCATGCGTGAAGCCAGCAATCATGATGAGATTATTCAACAGATACAAGATGCCACTGGGTTGGAAATCAAAGTTATAGATGGAATGGAAGAAGCTGGTATTATTTCATCCTTTAACCGCATGGCCGGGATTGGGGATGGCTTCAATACCATGTATGTGGATGTGGGGGGTGGATCGACCGAGATTTCCCTGATGGCCGGTGAACGCTTCGTGGCCTCTGAGTCCTTCCGGATAGGAACGATCCGGCTGCTGCAGGTACGGGTTGAAGAGGCCGAGTGGGATCGCATGAAAAATTGGTTGCGGAAACATACCCGCAACCTTGGAAATTTGCGTTGCATCGGTTCCGGTGGCAATATCAACAAACTCACAAAGATATTTGGCTCATATGAGCACAATTCGCTGGGCCTGGTTCAGCTCGCCGAAGCTGAAAAGAAGCTGGCTCATCTCAGCATTGATGAGCGCATCATCCAGATGGGCCTCCGCCCTGACCGCGCCGATGTCATTCTCCCTGCGGCACGCATCTTTAGGAAGATCATGAAATGGGCCGGCGTAGATGAAGTCGTCGCACCAAAAGTCGGTCTGGCTGATGGCCTTGTTCTCATGCTTTATGAAGACTACCGGCGAAAAACCAACCCATAACTACGGCTGTGGTATTTTGCCGCTGCTATCATGCTGATTAAAACAGTATTCTTTTCTTTGTATTGCCAAAACCAAAACGCCATGAAAAAGACCTTGTTCCTTGCATTAGCATGTATTCCATTGGTAATCACCTTATCCTGTAAGCAAAAAGTGAAAGAACCCGTGAATCCTTTCTTCAGCGAGTATACAACGCCCTTTCAGATCCCCCCCTTTGATCTGATTGACACCAGCCATTATCTTCCTGCCTATGAAAAAGGAATCGCAGAACAGAAGGCAGAGATAGATGCCATCGTTAATCAGACAGAGCCTGCCGGATTTGAAAATACCATCCTGGCTTTTGACCGTTCAGGGGAACTGCTGCGCAAAGTAAGCAGGGTGTTTCAGACAATCAACTCAGCCAACACCAATCCGGCCATGCAGGCGCTGGCAAGGATCATTGGCCCCATGGTTACGCAGCATGATGATGATATCTGGATGAATGTTCCTCTTTTTCAACGTGTTGAGAAGGTCCATCAGGAGCGGCAAAACCTTGGACTGGATTCATTGCAGGTCAGATTGGTAGAAAAATATTACAAAGACTTCATCCGCAATGGTGCAGCCCTTGATGAGAGTGGGAAAACCAGGCTCAGGGAAATCAACCAAAGGGTGACCGAATTGCAACTCAAATTCCGGGATAACCTGCTGGCCGAGACCAATACCAATTTTCAGCTGGTCCTGGACAATGAAGAGGACCTGGCCGGCCTGCCTGAAGGAAGTGTGGTGGCTGCAGCTGAAGCAGCCAAAGAGGCCGGTATGGAGGGTAAATGGCTGTTCACGCTTCAGAAGCCCAGCCTCATCCCTTTTCTGCAGTATGCCGATAAACGTGAACTGCGCGAAAAGATCTACCGTGGTTATTTCATGCGCGGCGATAACGACAATGAATTTGATAATAAAGAGATTATCCGCGAAATCATGAACCTGCGTGTTGAGAGAGCCAGACTGCTTGGCCATAATACATTTGCTGAGTATGTGATTTCCAATAATATGGCTGAAAAGCCGGAGAATGTGTATGCCTTCCTCGATCGCCTTATGAAACCGGCACAGGCAGCGGCTAAGAGAGATCTGACAGAGATGCAGTCCATCATCCAGCGCGAAGGTGGTAACTTCAGCCTTGAATCATGGGATTGGTGGTACTACGCCGAGAAACTGAGAAAGGAAAAGTACAACCTCGAAGAATCAGAGCTTAAGCCCTATCTCAAGCTGGAAAATGCCCGCGATGGCATGTTTGCCGTTGCCACAAAGCTTTATGGCATCACCTTCACACGCATCCCGGAAGCTCCCGTATATCACCCTGAAGTAGAAGTGTTTGAAGTTAAGGAAGCAGATGGCAGTCATCTGGCTGTCCTTACACTGGATTATCATCCACGCCCGGGAAAGAATGTGGGCGCATGGTGTGGCCGCCTCCGGCAGCAATCCTATGTCGATGGTAAACGCATCGCTCCCATCGTTACCATAACCTGCAATTTTACCCGTCCTTATGGCGACACCCCTTCCTTGCTGAGCTGGGACGAAGTCACAACCCTCTGGCATGAATTTGGCCATGCCCTACACGGTTTCTTTACAGATGGCCCCTATCAGCGCCTGGCCGGTCACCTGCAGCGGGATATGGTGGAACTTCCTTCCCAGATCATGGAACATTGGGCTGCCCAACCGGAGGTCATGGCTGAGTATGCACGTCATTATCAGACCAACGAGCCTATGCCCCAGGAGTTGGTGGACAGGCTGATGAATAGCATGACCTTCAACCAGGGATTTGTCACAACCGAATACATTGCTGCTTCTGTTCTGGATATGGACTGGCACAGCATGACAGCCCCGACGGAGATGGATGTAAACAGCTTTGAGAAGGCCAGCATGGACAAGATACAGCTGATGAAGGAGATCCTTCCCCGCTACCGTACCACCTACTTCAGCCATGTCATGGGTGGATATGCTGCAGGATACTATGTCTACCTCTGGGCTGCCGTATTGGATGCCGATGCTTTCCAGGCTTTTGTTGATTCCGGAGATCTTTACAACCAGGATCTGGCTTCCCGCTTCCGTCGCTATGTGCTGGCCGGAGGAGGTGAAGGCGAGGGCATGGACCAGTACCGGAAATTCCGCGGTCAGGATCCCTCCGATAAGCCGCTGCTCCGTAAGCGCGGACTGGAATAAGATCAAAGAGGATCAGGGCAGGCCGGCTAGCCTGAACAGGGCCGATGCGATGGCCTGCCCGTTCTGGTCCATCATGCAACGAAAATGATGCTCAGGACAGGACGGATGCCCCAGCTTACTGCAGGGGCGGCAGGATAAAGGTTTGATTTCGAATGCCTGATGTTTGCCAGGTGCATCCGGCATATAGGGGTACATTCCAAATTCCGGTATGGTATTACCCCATACAGTAACCATGGGTTTACGTAAAGCAGCGGTCAGGTGCATTAATCCCGTATCTCCGCTGATCACCCCCTTGGCGCCAGCCAGAATACCGGCAGATTCCATCAGGCTGTATTTGCCACAGCCATTGTATACCAATGTATTGCAATCTCTGACAATGGCTTCTCCACTGTCACTGTCTTCCGGTCCCCCCAATAAAACCACAGGCTTATTCAGGGCTTTGCAAATCTCAACAGCCTTGCGAATGGGGATGATCTTTGTCTGGTGCCGGCCACCATTGACGAAGGCAAAGTACTCCTTGGGGAAGTCTTTCGGTAATAAGGCAGCCTGATCCGGTGTTTGGGGATCTAAATAGAAATCAAGCCCCTGACCGTCAGTGATAACGCCCAATCTTCTGACAGCCTGAAAATACCTGTCGACAATGTGAACCTCAGGGAGCATGTTGATGCCAAAACGCACCAGCAGGTACTTCCGGATATTCAGCTTTGGGAAGGAAGAGGAAGCGACCCGGAGGCCCATCTTCACACGCAGGCTGCGCATATTACGATGAAGATCAACAACATAGTCATAACGCTCCTGCTTCAGAGCTTTGATAAGGCCAGGCATCGTTTCTTGCCCCAGCGCAAAGACCTTGTCGACATTCGGGTTGTGCAGGAACAGGTCCTGATAGGCAGATTTGGTGAGCACATGGATTTCCCGTCCGGGATCCTGCTTTTTCAGGCAACGCAACACCGGTGATGTCAGAATGATATCACCGATGGAACTGAAGCGTATGACCAGGATTTTCTTCACCACAACGAAGGTAAGGCATGTTATTCACATGCGGTATGCCTATTTATACCGACATCTCCCCGATCAGCGATGTCTCCAGCCATTTTTTCAGGCTTGTTCCTTTGAATCCCTGGCCCAGCAGGAACATCATTTTGGCCGTGGCCGACTCGGTTGTGATATCACGTCCACTAACCACGCCGATTTCCTCCAGTTTCAGGCTGCTGGCATACCTACCCATTTCCACGGCGCCTCCTTTGCACTGGGTCACATTCATGATGGTAATGCCACGCCCGATGGCTTCCTTGAGCAAATCAATGAACCAGGCGTCGGTAGGGGCATTCCCTGATCCGAAGGTCTCAAGGATGATACCCTGCAGACCGGGCGCTGAAAGCAGTGCTGATACCACGTTCGGTGTAATCCCGGGAAACAGCTTCAGGATGGCGACATTGGGGTCAACCTGGGTGTGCAGGCGCAGGTTTTTAAAATTCGGTTTGCGGAGATGGGGCAGGTTATAGCGTATATGAACACCGGCTTCCGCCAGAATAGGGTAGTTCTCGGATACAAAGGCATTGAAATCCTCGGCATTGAACTTGGTTGTCCGATTTCCCCTGAAAAGTTTATTCTCAAAATAGATGGCCACCTCTGGTACCAGCGGGGTATCATCCTGCCGTGCAGCCGCAATCTCCAGCGCGGTGATGAAGTTCTCCCTTCCGTCTGATCTCACCATCCCCAAAGGCAGCTGCGATCCGGTGAGGATCACAGGCTTATTCAGGTTTTCAAGCATGAAGCTGAGCATCGAAGCGGTGTAGGCCATGGTATCCGTGCCATGCAGCACAACGAAGCCATCGTAGTCGGCATAGGCATTGGCGATCACCGTGGCCAGCTCCTGCCAGAAAGAAGGTTTCACTTCAGAAGAGTCGATCAAAGGATCAAAACAATGATGTCCGATGCGGTACCTGACCCGGCTGAGCACCGGCATATGCTGGAAGATATGATCGAAATTGAAAGGGGACAGGGATCCGGTGACCGGATCCTGCATCATGCCAATGGTCCCACCTGTGTAGATGACCAGCAAGGCCGTTTCCTGTTTGGCTTCAAGGCTGGATAATTCCGGTTTCATATGCGGTTCAGGTAAGTGTCGATGTTAAATGTATGGATGGCATTGCGGGTGGTAACTTCGGCCACCTCATCCAGGCTGGTGTGCAGGACTTCGGCCAGTGCCTGTGCGATGAGCAGGATATAGGCACTCTCATTACGTTTCCCTCTGTATGGAACAGGTGCCAGGAAGGGAGCATCCGTTTCCAGGACAAGGTGATCCAATCCGACGTCCTGGACGACCTCCGCCAAACCTGATTTCCTGAACGTCAGTACACCTCCTATGCCCAGTTTGAATCCCAGGTTAATTGCGCGATTTGCCTGCCGGCTATCACCGGTAAAGCAATGCAGGATTCCGCGCAATCCGGGTAAGGCCATCTCTTCCAGTTCATCCAGGATAAGATCCATGGCATCCCTGGAGTGCACTGAAACTGCCAGTCCATGGCGGTGCGCCAGGCGTATCTGATGGCGAAAAGCTGCAATCTGGGCTTCCCGGTAGGTGGTATCCCAATACAGGTCGATGCCGATCTCTCCCAGTCCGGCATACCTTTCTTCCTCCAGCAAGTCGCTAATGATCTGAAGCTCAGCCTCCCAGTTCTCTCCGACAGACGTTGGGTGCAATCCCATCATCGGCAGGCAGATCCCTGGAAAACCTTCTGCCATCCGGTGCAGGGAATCCACCGATGCGGCATCAATATTGGGAAGGAGAATATACTTAACACCGGCTTCCAGGGCACGATTTACAACTGTTTCCCGGTCGGCATCAAAGGCATCCAGGTACAGATGGGTATGGGTATCAACCAGTATCATTCAGAGCAGTGAGGACGTTACTTGTATCCTTAAAAGCACTACGAACGCTTAATTGCGCTGACACCTGGAAGTTCCTTTCCTTCAATGTATTCCAGCATGGCCCCACCTCCGGTGGAGATATAGGAAACCTGATCGGCCAGGCCAAACTGGTTGACGGCTGCAACACTGTCACCGCCTCCAATGAGGCTAAAAGCGCCACCCTTTGTAGCTTCGGCAACCGCCTGAGCCACTTTGATGGTCCCCTGCGCAAAGGAAGGCATCTCGAACACGCCCATCGGACCATTCCAAAGAATCGTTTTGGACCCAAGCAGGATATCCCGGAATAATGCGATACTTTCAGGGCCGATATCGAGGCCCATCCAATCCTGTGGGATATTTCCTGCGGATACAAGCTGGGTATTGGCAGCATTGTCGAAGGTATCTGCAGCTACTGCATCGACGGGCAGAACCAGCTGAACGCCTTTTTCTTCAGCCAGTCGCAGGGCTTCCAGGGCCACTTCCAGCAGGTCATCTTCAACCAGGCTTTTGCCAGTATCATGACCCTGTGCCTTAAGGAAGGTAAACATCATACCACCTCCGATGAGGATCTGATCAGCCTTATCCATCAGATTGCGGATGATCTCGATCTTGCCACTCACCTTGGCGCCGCCCAGTACGGCGGTAAACGGACGCAGATTGCCGTGCAGCACCTTGTCGATGCTCTCGAGCTCCTGCCCCATCAGATAGCCAAACATCTTGTCGTTCGGGAAATAATCTGCAATGATGGCGGTGGAAGCATGCGCACGGTGGGCGGTTCCAAATGCATCGTTCATATAGGCATCCCCCAGGGAAGCCAGTTTGGAGGCAAATTCCGCATCACCCTTTTCTTCTTCTTTGTAAAAACGGAGGTTTTCAAGCAACAATACCTCACCTGGTTTCAATCCTGCTGCCAGATTGCGGGCTTCCTCCCCAATACAGTCCGGCGCAAAAGCAACGTTCTTTCCCAGAGACGCTTCAAGGTACGGGACCAGGTGACGCAGCGAGTAACGGTCTTCGGGACCCTGTTTGGGGCGGCCCAGGTGCGACATAATCACAGGACATCCCCCTTCTGCGATTACCTTGCGTAATGTCGGTAAGGCGGCATCAATACGGGTGGTGTCGGTGATCTCAAAGGAGGCGTTCAGGGGAACGTTGAAATCCACACGGATCAGGATCTTTTTTCCGTTGAAAGGATAAGTGTCGATGGTATGCATAGCGTCTGATTTATCTGATTTTCTGCAAAGATACTACTTTGTCGTGCTTGCTACGGATAACTGGCTGACACCTTTCCGATTGTTCCTGCAACGTTTATCAGGGGCCGGATAAACCATTGATGGCATGTCCGTGTTAGTAGAATAAACGAAAATATGCACCCATCCATTTACCTCTCATCTGCCCGTAAGGATTTTTATAACAAGACCTTGCTGAAAGATCCGGATGGAGCAGGGGGCATATATTCCCTCACCCCGGCTATCGATGAATTCAGGGATAAAGCAAACCAGGTTTTCATTACATTCGTAATTTCCCGTAAAAGAAATTGGCGCATCATTGCCAGCCTTGACTTTGACATGAATGGCAATCCATGATACAGGTTTTACTGACCTACCTGCTGATACCCTTTGCGCTGCTGGCTTTGCCTGCCAGGATGCTCAGGCACACTGCCGTGATCCTGGGTTCGTTTCAGTTGGCCGTGTTTGCCTTTTTCCTCATGCAGGTTCCGGTCATCAGAGAGATGGGAATTCTGGGTGCCTCCTATGAATGGATTCCTGCCCTGGGCCTCCATGCCGGCTTCCTGCTGGATGGGCTGGGGCTCTCCTTTGCCCTGCTGATCACGGGTATCGGATCCCTGATATTCTTCTATGCCCACGCCTATATGAAGGGGTATACAGGGCTGTTGCGCTTCTACTTCTACCTGAGCCTGTTCAGCAGTGCTATGCTGGGATTGGTACTCTCTGAAAACCTCATCCAGCTCTTTGTTTTCTGGGAACTCACCAGTGTCCTTTCTTTCCTGCTGATCAGCTTCTTTCATGAGAAGCCTGAAGCCCGTAAGGCAGCTTTCCAATCACTATACATCACCGGCTTTGGTGGACTGAGCCTTCTGGCGGGTATATTGCTGCTCGGGAGCATTCCAGGTAGCTATGAGGTTAGCGACTGGATACTCTCCGGAGACCAGATTCGCCAACATACGCTGTATACGCCAGGCCTCGTCCTGATCCTGATCGGGGTTTTTACAAAATCAGCCCAGTTCCCCTTCCATTTCTGGCTGCCCGGCGCTATGCAGGCGCCATCGCCGGTAAGTGCCTTCCTGCATTCTGCCACCATGGTCAAAGCCGGGTTCTTTCTGCTGCTGCGCCTGAGCCCGGCCCTTGCGGGCACCGGAGAATGGAATGTGATGCTGACCACGGCAGGAGCCGCAACCATGCTCATCGGCGCGTACCTCTCTATAACACAGACCGATATCAAAGCCATCCTGGCCTACACGACCATCAACGCCCTGGGAACCCTGGTCCTGTTAACCGGAATAGATACCAAGCTGTCGCTTAAGGCGGCCATGATATTCCTTTTTGTACATGCGATGTATAAAGCCACCTTGTTCATGATAGCAGGGCTGCTGGAAAAGAAAACAGGCACCAGGGACCTGCATGCCTTGGGGGGATTAAGGAAATTCATGCCCATAACCTTCTGGATCTCAATCCTGGCTGCCTTTTCGATGGCCGGATTGCCTCCCATGCTCGGTTTTCTGGGAAAAGAACTGATCTACGAAGCCAAAGTACAGCTGACGACCCTCGGTGCTCCGGTGCTGGTGATGGGAGTCCTTTCGAATATCCTGATGGTTACGGTTTCATTGAGCTTTCTGTATAAGATATTCCTTGGAAAAGCTGCGCAGTATGCTCAGCCCCCGCATGAAAAGAAACGACTGTTGTTGCTGGGTCCGGCCATCCTTGTTCTCGTAAGCCTGATCCTGGGTGTGCTTCCTGAGATATTGGGTAAATCACTTATAGACAGCACGCTGAGAACGATACACCCTTCCATGGAACCCATTAAATGGGAAATCTGGCATGGGTTTAACACGGTGTTCTTTCTCAGTGTCCTGACTGTTCTGGCGGGATTAAGCCTTTCATACTGGATTATCAAAAAAGATTCCTTGCTGGATGCATGGCGCCGCTTGAATCAACGCTTATTCTTTTTCCGCTTTACAGATGTTTTTTCCGATGGGGTGGATCATTTCATAAATTTTTCAAAACGCAAGGAAACGACCATCCAGCATGGCTATCATCGGTATTATATTTTGACAATCATAATATTAACGGCCGCTCTGATGTGGGCGCAGATTTACTTTTCGTCACGGATTGAAGCATTCCCCAGACTTCAGCTTCAGCCATTCTATATCTCGGGGCTGATCCTGGTCGTGGTGCTGGCTACCATCTATAGCACCCTTTCAATGTCGCGCATCGCAACCATCATCGGTATGGGGATCACTGGCTATGGCATCTCTCTTATATACTTGTATTACAGCGCTGTGGATCTTGCAATTACCCAGGTCCTCGTGGAAACACTGACAGTGGTTATGTTTGTTCTGGTGCTACCACGCCTGCCCCGGTTTGCTAATCTTTCGAGGAGATGGACCAAAGTCCGGGATCTGGGTATTGCTCTGGTGTTCGGCACGGTCATGACTTTCGTGGCACTCCAGGCTTCTGTTTCCGGATCTGACAAGCCGGTTTCGGCATTTTACCTGGATAACAGCCTCATCAATGCTTACGGCAAGAATGTTGTCAATGTCATTCTGGTGGATTTCCGGGCCCTGGATACGTTTGGGGAAGTCGTTGTACTGGTGGTCGCAGCCCTGGGTGTTTTTGTACTGATAAAAGGAAGGAGGCAGTAGGATGAATTCAACGATACTGCAGATAGCAGACAGATATGTGCGTTGGCTGTTGCTCTTGTTCGCCCTGATCGCCTTATTGCGTGGGCATGATTATCCGGGTGGCGGTTTTATTGCCGGTTTACTGGCAGGTCTCTCCCTGGTCTTTAAGGGTTATGCTTATGACCCTGAGGTGGTTATCGAAAAACTGACCATCAGGCCGCATCGCATTATGGGCATCGGTCTGCTGCTGATCCTTCTGAGCATGCTGTGGCCAATGCTCCTTGGTAAAGCCATTCTGACAGGTCTATGGGTAAAAACAGAGCTGGTTTGGATCGGAACGCTGAAGCTGGGTACTCCCTTGCTCTTCGACCTGGGTGTTTTTGTTGGCGTCATTGGTGTAACACTGATGTTTTTATTAACCTTAAAGAAATAATCAGATGGAGATACCTCTGGCCCTATTGGTAGGAATACTCTATACAGCAGGTGTTTACCTGATGCTAAGGCGCAGTATACTGAAATTTGTCATTGGTATCATCTTTGTCAGCAATGCCACCAACCTGCTGGTCTTCCTGTCGGCCGGCCTCGTTGCGGGCGCTCCTGCTTTCATTGATCCGGACCAGGCGACTCTCACAACCGTGGCCGATCCCCTGCCGCAGGCCCTGGTATTGACTTCCATTGTTATCGGGCTGGGCATCGTGGTATTCAGCATTGCACTGAAATACAAATTCTTCAAGGTGACAGGTACAGAAGATCTTGATCAGTTAAAACAAACCGACCCGCAATGAGCAACCTGCTGGCACTACCCTTGCTTCTGCCTGTGTTCATGATGATCATACTCATCTTCATACGTCATGACCGGTGGACAAGAATGCTTGCACTGGCAGGTAGTGCGCTGCAGCTTGTCTTCAGCACCTTGCTCTTCGTAGAATTGAATAATAACGGGATTCTGGTGCTGCATGCCGGTTCCTGGGTGGCCCCGTTCGGGATTACCCTGGTACTCGACTACCTGGGTGGCTTGATGCTGTTGGTTTCCAGCCTGATCGTATTTACTGTTACGGGGTATTCCCATCGTTTTATGCAGGAAGATTGTGCTTCAAACCGTTTCTATGTATTCCTTTTTTCGCTTGCGCTGGGGATAAATGGCGCCTTCCTTACCGGGGATATTTTCAACCTCTTTGTTTGGTTTGAAGTGATGCTGCTCTCCTCTTTTGTGCTGATCACCTACGGAAGCCGGCGGGAGCAATTGGGTGGAGGTATCAAATATCTGTCACTCAATTTGATAGGGTCTTTCTTTTTCCTGGCTGGTATTGGACTCCTGTATAGCCGCACCGGAACCCTGAACATGGCCCAGCTCGCGCTGATTTTCAGGGAAGGCGAGAACAACCTCCTTTTCAATGCCGCTGCCATGTTGTTTTTCGTTGCATTTGGCATCAAATCAGCCCTGTTTCCTTTGCATTTCTGGCTTCCGGCCTCTTATCATACGCCCAATATTACTATTACATCCCTGTTCGCAGGGCTGTTGACAAAAGTAGGGGTGTACGCCATGATCCGGTTTTTCAGCATGTTCTATTTACAGGATGTGGCTTTCTGGCAAAACCTGCTCTTTGTAGCTGCTGCCCTGACCATGGTAAGCGGAGGTATGGCTGCCACAACACAGTACGAAACCCGGCGCATTTTGTCCTATCATATTATCAGTCAGATTGGTTACATGATCATGGGGCTGGCGTTTTTTACACCTTTGGGAGTGGCCGGGGCCATCTTTTTTGCCATACACAACATGGTAGCTAAGACGAATGCTTTCTTTGTGATGGGGTTGGTCAGCAGGCTTAAAGGATCTTTCCACCTGAAGGAGGTAGGTGGACTGTTCAAAGAAAGTCCTTTGCTGGCCGTACTGTTTATCATTCCAGCTTTCGCATTGGCAGGGATTCCCCCCTTATCCGGATTTTTCGGGAAACTCATCCTCATCAAGGCTGGTATTGATGCCGGGCACTACCTGGTGACGGCGGTTGCCATACTTACTGCCATGCTGACTTTATATTCCATGATCAAAATATGGTTTGAAGCTTTTTTGAAGCCCGCGCCAGCTTCATCAGCCCCGATCACCCGCATGACTTTCCTGGATCTCTGGCCATCGGTTGTCCTGGCCCTGGTAAGCATATTGCTCGGTCTTTTTGCCGGCCCCGTTTTCGACGTTTGTTACAAAGCTGCAACGCTTCTGCTGCAGCCCACGCCCTATATTGATGCTGTTTTGCAACTACCCTGATGTTATGAAGCTGATTATCAAGACATATTATTTCTTTGAGTTTACCATTTTCTATATATATAAGCTGATTCTGGCTAACCTTCAGATTACATGGGATATTCTGACACCGGCCATGCACCTGCAGCCAACCGTGTTACGGGTTCCATTGTACCTGGACACCAACCTGGGGCTTCTCCTTTTCACAAATTTGCTGTGCATGACCCCAGGCAGCCTCGTCATTGATATGTCCCCTGACAGGAAAACCCTGGTGGTGCACGTGATCTCGCGCAGCAAGTCTGAGAACATCCTGAAAGAGATAAATGCGATACAAAGGCGCATCTTTCGTTTAACCCATTAATGCTATGCTGACAGATTCTGTTTCTTTTTTCATCCCTGCCGCTTTTGCCTTCCTTTTACTGGCCCTGACACTGGCGCTGATCCACCTGGCACGAAGCAGGAATATCAACGACCGCATCGTTGCCATGGACCTGATCTCCACCATTACCATGGGCTTTATCATGGTGTATGGCGTTCTTGTCAAAAGAAGCCTGTACTTTGATGTCGCCATCGTCATATCCCTGATCGCTTTTATCGGCACAGTGGCCGTGTCAACTTATTTAAAACAAAGACAATCATGATACTGGATGAAATACTGATATTCTCCGGGGCCGCTTTTATCCTCATCTCTGCCATTGGTGTGCTTCGCTTCGGCGATCCATTGAGTCGCATGCATGCGACGACCAAAGCATCCTCCTTTGGTATTCTCCTCATTATCATCGGTGTCTGCCTGTCTTTTGACCATTGGCTGGTATATGTCAAGGCTCTGCTTATCATTGTCTTTATTTACCTGACGGCCCCGCTGGCAGCTCATGCCATCGCCCGTTCCATACACCCTGAAGAGGGAAAAGACCAGGAAAAAGAGGCCTAAGCCGGCCGGTTTGTGAAAAGGCTTGAAGGATGATGGATGGCCATTCAGGCTTATATGCTTACCTTTGGCTTGTCAAAACACAAGCATGCCACAATTCAACGGACATTTGCCGGACAAGCTTCCAGGAATAGGGCCTTCGGTGTTTGCTACCATGTCACAACTGGCCAGACAGTATCAGGCCGTGAACCTCTCACAAGGTTTTCCGGATTTTCCTGTTTCCAGAGAGCTCATACACCTTGTGGAGAAGCATATGATGGAAGGGGCGAACCAATATGCCCCTATGCCGGGCCTACCGGCACTCAGGCAGGCCATTTCGAAAAAAATAGCGCGCACATACGGAGTAGAGTACGATCCTGAGGAAGAGATAACCATCACGGCCGGAGCCACGCAGGCTATCTTTACGGCCATCATTGCTACCATTCGCGATGGAGATGAGGTGATCGTTATTGAGCCCGCTTATGACAGCTATGTGCCGGCCGTTAAACTTTGCAAAGGAACGGTGAGACCGGTTCATATGGATTTTCCTTCCTACACCATTCCCTGGGATGAGGTGCAGCGAACCATTACGCGCGATACACGCATGATCATCATCAATAGCCCGCACAATCCTACCGGTGCCACAATCAAGGAGACGGATATGGAGCGTCTGTCTCAGATCGTGAAAGGCACGGATCTGCTGGTGCTGAGTGATGAAGTTTATGAGCATCTTATCTTCGACGGACAAATCCATCAAAGTGCATGCAAATACCCCGAACTGGCGCAACGGTCCTTTATCATGGGTTCTTTTGGAAAGACATTCCATGCCACAGGATGGAAAACAGGCTATTGCCTGGCACCTGCTGAAATGATGCGACGCTTCCGGATGGTACACCAGTTCGTAGTCTTTGCTGTGAATACACCCGTACAGCATGCCATTGCGGAATACCTTGATAATGAGGAGCATTATCTTGGCCTGCCCGCATTCTACCAGCAGAAAAGAGACTATTTCCTGGAGGCTATCTCGAAATCAGCCTTCAAGCCCATCCCTTGCCAGGGGACCTATTTTCAGTTACTGGATTACAGCGCTCTGTCTGATAAGAACGATGAGGATTATGCCGTGCATCTCATTCGCAATCATGGCATAGCTTCAATTCCGGTTTCCGTTTTCTATCAGCGCCCTGTCGACAACCACGTCCTTCGCTTTTGCTTCGCCAAGGAAGAGAAAACCTTAGATAAAGCTGCTGCTATCCTATGCCGGATCTCCGCCTGACTATGTTACAGGATCACCTGGTCTGGGAAGACCGGGAGGCCAATCTGCATCACTTCGCAGAGGTGATCAGCAGGATTGACAGGACCGATGTGATCATGCTGCCTGAGATGTTCAATTCTGGTTTTACTGTACGCCCTGATCATGTAGCAGAACCTATGGATGGTCGCACCGTTAGCTGGATGAAAGACATGGCTGCGCACACCGGTGCGGCTGTCGTTGGTACGCTGGTCATCCGCGAGGGCGATCAGTTTTACAACCGGCTTATTTGGGTTCATCCTTCCGGGGCCATGATGAACTATGACAAACGCCACCTGTTCAGAATGGGCGGCGAACACGAGCGCTTCAGCATGGGAAACCGGCGGGTGGTCATACATTATAAAGGATGGCATATTCTGCCCCTTGTCTGTTATGACCTGCGCTTTCCGGTCTGGGCACATAACCGCCTGATTCAGGGCAAGTATGAGTATGACCTTATCCTTTATCTCGCCAACTGGCCTGCCGCCCGTCGCCATCCCTGGAGGTCCCTGTTGGTAGCCCGGGCCATCGAAAACCAGGTCTACGTCGCAGGCCTGAACCGTATTGGGCAGGATGGCCATGGTATTGATTATAGCGGAGATTCCATGATCATCTCACCCAAAGGTCAGATCCTGGCGGAAGCATCAGAAAATCAGGCTCATGTGTTACAAGCTGCGCTGGATTTGGATTCGCTCCAGGAATTCAGAGAGAAGTTCCAGGTCGGGCTTGACTGGGATGAGTACAGTATACCTGGCACCAACCTTGGGATGGACACACAGTTTTAGCATCTCAAGCTGATACTGAATAGCCGTTGCCGACCCTTGGCACAATATATTATCATCCGCAGCATTATCCTAATACTAAAATATTTAGTTATTTCGCACCCAGTTAAATCATGGCATTATGAATATCGTTATAGCCGGAGATGGAGAAGTCGGGTTTCACCTGGCAAAGCTGTTGTCCGGCGAGAATCACAATATCACCATCGTAGATCCGCATAAGGATCTCTTGCATATGATTGAATCCCAGTCAGATCTCATGACCATTACCGGTGATTCAACCTCATTTTCTGTACTTGAAAGGGCCAGTATCCATCGTACTGATCTGCTTTTGTCCGTTGTTCATAACGAGGAAACCAACCTGGTTACCTGTATGATCGGAAAGAAACTTGGAGCGAAGAGAACCATTGCCCGCATCAACAATACCGAATACCTGGAACCGGCAAATCTTGCCTTCCTGAAGGAGGTAGGGATCGATGAGCTTGTATGCCCTGAACGTGTTGCTGCCAGTGAAATTATAAGGCTATTGCAGCAGAGTGCTGCAACGGAGATTTTCGACTTCAGCGATGGCAATCTTCACCTTTTTCTGATTAAGCTGGATGAGAAAGCTTTGGTGATCGGAAAGACGTTGGATGATATTGCCGAGGAGAATAAGAACCTTGAATTTAGGGCTGTTGCGATACACCGGAATTCGAAGACGATCATCCCCAAGGGCGATGACGCATTTCAGGTGGGCGACCTGGCTTATGTCATCACTACCCCCACCGGCATCGATGAGCTGCTGAGGCTTGGAGGTAAAGAGCAGGTGGAGATCCGCAATGTAATGATCATCGGTGGTGGAAGAATTGGCAGGAAAACGGCGCTGGGATTGGAAAACAAGATGAACATCAAACTCATCGAGTTTGACAAGGAACGTTGTATGCATCTGGCCGATATCCTCGAAAATACCCTGGTCATTCATGGAGATGCAAGGGACTTTCAGCTTCTTCAGGATGAAGGCCTTCAGAATATGGATGCCTTCGTCGCTGTCACCGATGATTCAGAAACCAATATTTTCACCTGCCTGTTGGCCAAGAAATTCGGTGTCAAAAAGATAATTCCGCTGGTTGAGAATATAGACTATATCGACATTTCTCAAAACATTGGAATAGAAACGATTATAAATAAAAAACTGATCACGGCCAGTCATATCTACCGTTTTACAATGGAGGCGGAAGTAGCATCCGTAAAATGCCTGCATGGTATTGATGCTGAAGTACTTGAGTTTATTGCTCAACCTGATTCCAAGGTTACCCGTAAACCTATTCATCGTATCGGTGTTCCCAGGGGTGCCATCATCGGAGGGATCATCAGGGGGACTCAAAGCTTTATCGCCGTTGGAAAGTCGCAAATCCAGGCCGGCGACCGCGTTGTGGTATTTGCCCTGCCAGAGGCCATTCAAAAAATTGAACGACTCTTCAACTGATACACAGAAGATGCGATCAGCATAGCATGGCAGCGATGTGGATTGCTATTCTTTCTGTTGATCCTTCTTGCACCTGATCATCGTGATTTCATACCTTTGGTCGCGCAAGGATTCCTTGCCAGCAAGGGTAAGATATGCGAACATCCACGATTAGCTGGAAAGTAATACTACGATTACTGGGCATCCTGCTGGTGATCGAAGGGCTTTTTATGCTCACACCTCTACCCTTTGCCTTGTATTATCAGGAGCGCTGGATATATCTGGTTGTGAGCGCATTGACAGCACTGGTGTCAGGTGGCCTCCTGATGATCTCTACACGAGGCTATGACCCTCGGAATATTGGAAAACGGGAAGGATATATTGTTGTAAGCTTCGCCTGGATGGTCATCTCACTTTTTGGAAGCTTTCCATTCTATATCAGTGGCTATATCCCTTCCTTTACAGATGCTATTTTCGAGACAGCATCCGGTTTCAGTACAACGGGAGCTACCATTCTTACAGATATTGAGGCACTTCCAAAGGCTTTGCTGTTCTGGAGAAGCATGACGCATTGGATCGGAGGGATGGGGATTATCGTTCTCTCGCTGGCCATCCTGCCATTTCTCGGAATTGGTGGAATGCAGTTGTTTATTGCTGAGGTGCCCGGCCCTACCAAGGATAAGCTACATCCCAGAATTGCTGAAACGGCCAAGCGCTTATGGGGTATCTATTTCATATTAACATTGATCCAGACTTCCCTCCTGATGTTCGGAGGCATGGATCTGTTCGATGGCCTTTGCCATGCATTTGGCACCATGGCGACGGGTGGATTTTCCACACGTAATGATAGTATAGCAAGCTTTTCACCTTATATTCAATATGTTATTATTGTTTTCATGATTTTGGCAGGGACGAATTTCACCCTCCATTACATGGCTGTCAGTGGTGCCTTTGCTTCCGTTACTCGCAATGATGAGTTCCGTTATTATATGGCCATCATCGGTATCATCACCCTGGTAGTCAGCGTTTCCCTTTTCCTGGACGGGATGTTTGGTCCGGAAGCCTCCTTCCGGCACGCGCTTTTCCAGACGGTCTCCATCGTGACCACAACCGGGTTCATTACTTCAGACTACCTGATCTGGCCCGATTTCGCCTGGTTCCTGATCTTCCTGGCCATGTTTACCGGTGGCTCTGCAGGTTCTACCGGTGGCGGTATCAAAATGATCCGGCATTTCCTGCTGGTGAAGAACTCATTCCTGGAAATGAAGCGCCTGATCCACCCTCAGGGGGTGATCCCGGTGCGCATCAACGGCCGTCCGGTCTCCCAGGGAATCATCTTTAATGTGCTGGCCTTTTTCCTGATTTACCTGCTCATCTTTGCCTCCGGTTCGATGGTCATGGCCCTCCTCGGCCTTGATTTCGACACAGCAATCGGAGCTACGGCCGCCTGTCTTGGAAATATCGGTCCGGGCATCGGGAAAGTTGGTCCAGTTGGTAATTTTGCCTTTATCCCGGACTTCGGAAAATGGTTCCTTTCCTTCCTGATGATTCTCGGCAGGTTGGAGCTGTTTACCGTACTTATCCTTTTCTCCAGGGCCTTCTGGAGAAATTGATTTTTATTTTTTTGATTGATTTTGAACGGATTACCCACATACCGTCGCATCTGGAACGTCTCTCTTCCCATCATGGTCTCGGTCCTTGCCCAGGACCTGATTCAGGTCGTGGATACCGCTTTTCTGGGGAGGGTGGGAGAGATTGAGCTGGGGGCCTCTGCCATCGGTGGATTGTTCTATTTCCTGCTCTTTATCCTGGCCTTTGGTTTTGGTACGGGAACCCAGATTATAATCGGCCGGCGTAATGGAGAAAAAGATTACAAGGCCATAGGAAAGGTGATGGACCAGAGCCTGTACTTCCTCATGGTGGTGGCATTGCTCGTCTTCCTGGCCATCATCACCAGCACAGGTCCGGTTATGCGGATGCTGCTTGCCTCAGATGAGGTGGCCAAAGCCAGCGAGGCCTACCTGGATGTGCGCATATGGGGCTTATTCTTCGCCTGCCTGAACATCGCCTTTCGTGCCTTCTTTGTCGGAATCGCCAAAACGAAAGTCCTCATCTGGAACGCCTTCTTCATGGCCGGCATCAATGTGTTGTTTGATTATGCACTGATCTTTGGCAAACTCGGCATGCCCGAAATGGGATTGAAAGGGGCAGCCCTGGCCTCAGTCCTGGCCGAAGCCACATCCACGCTTTTCTTTTTCATCTACACATACCGGGTCGTCGACATCCGCAAGTATGGCATTTTCCGGTTCAGTAAACCGGATATGGTAACTGTAGGAAAAATACTGAATGTCAGTGTGTTCATAATGATCCAGTTTGCCTTGTCGATGGCGGCATGGTTTACGTTCTTCCTGATCATTGAAAAATTAGGAGAAAGGGAATTGGCCATCTCCAACATCATTCGGAGCATTTATATGCTGCTTATCATTCCGGTATGGGCTTTCGGATCAACCACCAGTACATTGGTGAGCAATATCATTGGTGAGGGGCATAAGGACAAGGTTCTGCCTTTGGTTTACCGCGTATTATGGTTAACCATGGCGTCTATCGGAGTGATCGCCATCCTGGGTGCCATCGCACCCGTGACCCTGTTGAAGATCTACACCCAGGATGCCGGGCTGATTGCCGAGGCGCTGCCTGTTCTTTATGTGATCCTCGGCGCGATTACCTTTTTCGGAGCCGCGAATATCTTCTTCCACGGCGTTGCCGGAACAGCAAATACCCGCGTCAGCATGTGGATTGAGATTATCACGCTCACTTTTTACCTCGGAGTCGCCTTCGTATTGGGAATTATCCTGAAGGTTCCGGTTGCCCAGGTATGGTATTGTGAGTATGTCTATTTCCTGATCATGGGAAGCCTCTCCTGGCGGTATCTGAAAAGCGGAAAGTGGAAAAGCTTCGCTATTTAATGCACTTCTCAGGCTTCTTATGATGAACGAACAGCATCGGCTGTCATTTCGTTATATTTGCATCCCTTAATTTATGCATGTTCCTATGGTTTCTATTTCTGCGGTGATTCTCACCCTTAACGAAGAAAGAAACATTGGACGTTGCATCGACTCCCTGGCCGGTGTAGCGGAGGATGTCGTGGTGGTGGATTCCTTTTCCACCGACCGTACCAGGGAGATATGTGAGGGAAAGGGAGTGCGGTTTATCCAACATAAATTCGAAGGATATATCGAACAAAAAAACTGGGCCCTGACCCAGGCCCGGTTTGACCATGTCCTGTCACTGGATGCCGACGAGGCCCTTTCGGATGAGCTGCGGGCCTCGATTCAAGAAGCAAAAGAAAGCTGGCAGGGACAGGGTTATACCATGAATCGCCTTACCAATTATTGTGGCTCCTGGATACGGCATTGCGGCTGGTACCCCGATCGTAAACTCCGTTTGTTCGACCGCCGGAAAGGTAAATGGGGAGGACTAAACCCTCATGATATATTCCTGCTCGAACCAGGATCCCGCACACAACATCTGAACGGAGACCTCTACCACTACAGTTATTATTCCTATTCAGATCATTTGCGGCAGGTGGATCATTTTACCACCATCGGAGCCCGCTCACTCTTCGAGAAAGGCAGGCATGCGGGTTTACTCAGGCTGGTCCTGAGTCCGGTTGTCAAGTTTGTTCGTGATTATATCTTCAAACTTGGCTTCCTCGATGGCTTCCATGGATACGCCATCTGCAGGATTTCTGCGCTGGCTACGTTTATCAAATACGCCAAATTGAGGGACCTTCACCGGCATAGCAAAGGTGGGATATGAAACCGGGCCGACATATTCAGCGGATTATCATCAGCCGGACCGACAGCATCGGGGATGTGATCCTGACGCTTCCCCTCACCGGACTGATCAAGGCGCATTGGCCGGAAGCGGAAATCCTGTTTCTGGGGAAAGATTACACCATGCCCATCTTACAGCACGCCACATTTGTCGACCAGGCCATATCCCTGGACCAGTTGATGGAACAAGGTGAACTCAAAGCCGTGGAACAACTGCGGAGTTTTAAGGCAGACGCCATCCTGCATGTATTTCCTCGGAAGCCCATCGCCCGCCTGGCCTGGAAGGCACAAATACCTTACCGGTTTGGCAGTACAGGCCGTCTCTATCATTACCTGTATTGTAACCGGCTGATCCCCTTGAGCCGCAAACGCTCCCTCCTGCATGAGGCCAGTCTGAATGCCATATTGCTAAAGGGACTGGGCATCAAAAACGTACCCCAGCCCGAAGGTTTACCAGCGTATTACGGACTGAACGCGCAGACCCTTGCCGGGATAAACCGTGTCAGACTGCATCATCCTGCTGTTATCCTCCACCCAGGCTCAAAAGGGAGTGCCAGAGAATGGGATATGGCCCATTTTCATAACCTCAGCCTGATGCTCCATCAGCAAGGCTACCATGTGTACCTTACCGGAACCGAGACCGAAGGTGCGTTTTTCCGCCCCTGGCTGTGTCATACGCAACCCTGGATAAACGATCTGTCCGGAAAACTCACCCTCGAAGAGCTCTTTGGTTTCATCGCTGCTGCAGATGCACTGGTGGCCGCCAGCACCGGCCCCTTGCATATGGCAGCAGCACTGGGTAAACTGGCCATAGGGATATACCCGCCCATTCGGCCGATGCATCCCGGCCGCTGGCGTCCATTGGGGGAAAATAGCCATTACCTTGTCGTTGATAAAGCATGTTCAGACTGCCGTACGGCATCTTCATGTGCCTGCATGCAGGCGGTCCGGCCTGAAGAGGTGTATGCCCTGATCTGTAAACATTTACCCATAGCATCATGACAGAGAAAACATTTCCTGTCCCTGAAGGGGAGTGGCTGGTGATCGTGAATCCGAACGCCGGAAGACGAAAGGGTGAGCGGGACTGGACGAAGATTTCATCATTGCTGAATGAATATGGATTGACTTTCAGGGCCATATTTACCCATCACAGGCATCATGCCATCAGGCTCATCTCTGATTTCATCCGCAAAGGTTTCCGGAAATTCATCATTGTAGGTGGAGATGGAACCCTGAACGAAGCTGTTAATGGGGTGATGGATCAGGATATCTGCCCGAGTGAAGAAGTGTTGCTGGCATTGATACCGGTAGGAACCGGGAATGACTGGGGCCGGTACCATCAGATTCCTTTTGATTATGAAGGGGCTGTGAAGACGATACTACAAGGGAATACCCTGCTCCAGGATGCCGGCCACGTAAGGTACATGACAGAAGGGAACATCAGGGAGCGCTATTTTCTCAATATGGCAGGAATGGGGTATGACGCCCTCGTTGCTGAGAAAACCAACCGGCAAAAGGACCAGGGTAAGGGTGGTCCATTGTCGTACCTCCTGAATATCTTTTTCTCTCTGTTCAGATACCAGCATATTAAGGCCCGGATCAGGCTGGATGATAAAGCAACAGATGCCGAGGTGTTCAGCATGAATGTGGGCATTTGCCGGTATAATGGTGGTGGTATGATGCAGGCGCCCTTTGCCAATCCACAGGATGGATTGCTGGATCTAACAGTAATTAAGAAGTTGAGTAAGTATATGGTTATCAAAAATGTAGCCAGGCTTTTTGATGGAAGTTTCACGCGTTTGCCCATGGTATTTACAGGACAGGGTACGAACATTGAAGTCATTTCTGATCACTCCCTGCTGCTTGAGACAGATGGCGAATCCATGGGCCATACCCCCTGTCATTTTACCATTTTCCCGGCTTCGCTCCGGGTGATTACCGGGCTCGACGGAGCCTCGAACAAGAAGTAGTTAATTACACACATCACGGTATTGTCACCATGGACTAAAGTAAATGCCGCATGGGGATAAGGATCCATTCGAAAAAGCGCTCAATTCTGGGGCGTCTCAGCCATTTTTCGATACTGAAGGGGGTGCATTCCTTCAATGTAAACAGAATATGCTCTTTGAGTTGCCTGATGATCTCAGGATGGCTCCCAACCAGGACCATTTCATACATATAGCGGAAACTACGATAGTCGAAATTGGCAGAACCAATGGCAAAGGTATTTTCATCCACCATCATGGCCTTGGCGTGCAGGTTGGTCCCCTGGTACATCAGGATCTTTACACCGGCTTTGTGAAGTATCCCCAGGTACCGGCTTCGCAGGATATCTACCAGACGCACATCTGAGTGCTGGGGAATGATCACTTTCACGTCAACCCCGCGCTGTGCGGCCTCCATCATTTCCTTTCTGAGCTTAAAGCCTGGAAGGAAATACGGCGTTTCGATCACAACCTGTTGCTGCGCCTGACGAATCAGTACCTCGAAGCGCTTTTTAATCTGCTGCCGGTAGATCGAGGGAATGTCCCGGACAATCTCGAAATCCTGGAAACGCAGGGTCTTTTTAAAGGAATATTTTTTAAATATATACTTTTTATATATGTCATAGCTTTCGTGGAAGGTCCTGGCAAGATAGGGGGCCAGGCGGCCCTCTGACCGCAGCATCATCTCCCGCCAGTTGAGTGAGTAAGCCGTGTAATTAGCGGAACCTGTCCAGGCTATATGGTTGTCTATCACCAGCAACTTCCGGTGATTGCGACGGTGATTCTTGGTAAAGAAATCGAAGTAAAATTTGAGCTTTTTGAAGTGACGTATCTCCGCTCCGGCCTCCCGCAAAGGAGCAAAAAACTGATCCAGGG
Organism: Lentimicrobiaceae bacterium; assembly: GCA_018001695.1. Classification (GTDB taxonomy): domain Bacteria; phylum Bacteroidota; class Bacteroidia; order Bacteroidales; family JAGNHN01; genus JAGNHN01. The sequence continues at coordinate 32,291 of JAGNHN010000007.1, read as the reverse complement.
CGCCTGTACCCCAGGAATCTACCAGAATCCTGATGCGGATACCCTGCTCCGCTTTGCGAAGTAAAGCATCCCTGAACCGCTGTCCGATGGCATCATAGCCAAAACGGTAGGTCTCAAGCAGGATCTGTTGTTTCGCAGCAGCAATATCCTGAAGCATCACCGTGTAAAAGCGGAACGGATCATCATAGAGCTGATAGCTGTCCTGAACTGCTTCCATTTCCTTGCAGGGATATCAGGTCAAATTTATGAAACCCTGGCATAACTTGGGTTCAATTAGTCTTCTTTGGTAGGTTTTTATTGTTGCATCAGGCTTTTTAGCAGGCCATTGAAGATGATGTTGTGAAAAGGCAGAACCGCATACCAATATATTCTTCCCCTTAATCCGGATGGACGAAAGGTTGCTGTCAGGGACAGTGTCTCACCCTGAAGGCGAAACTCCAGCCAGGCTTCGCCGGGCAGCTTCATTTCCGCATACAGCAGCAGACGTCCTTCTTCTTTGTTCGCATACAGCACCCGCCAAAAATCAAGTGTATCTCCGGCATGAAGTTCATGCGGATTTTTTCTTCCTCTTCTTAATCCGACCCCTCCGGCCAGTTTGTCCAGGAAACCCCTCACTTCCCAAAGTCCATTGGCATAATACCAGCCATTGTTCCCCCCTATAGACCAGAGTTTCCTGATCAGGTTATCCCGGTTCTGAATGGTGCGTGTCCTGTGATCGATGAAGCATCCATGCGTAGGAACACGGATCAGATCTGAAATTCCCCCCAGAAGTGCTTTACTGGATAAAGCATCGGTCCATGAAGATATGACGCCCTCCTGTTCAATAATATTAAAGGCAAGTCTGACGGCATCGTCAAAGGGAACCAGCTCAATATCTATAATATCCTGAATCCGCTTATCCCGGCATATTATCTCAACCTTCATGCTGTCGACGAGATTGACAGCCAGTTTATAAGAGGTGGAGGTAATAAAATACAACCAATAGGAAGAAAGCTTCGGTGTCATCACCGGAACAACCCAGATTGTCCGCCTGAGTTTTCTGATCCGGGCAAATTTCAACAACATTTCCTTATAGGTCAGAACCTCAGGACCTCCAATATCAAAATCCTTGTTGTAAACACGTTCATCCAGCAATACTCCCTGCAGGTACTGCAACACATTCCTGATGGCAATGGGTTGGGAACGTGTATTCAGCCACCTGGGAGCAATCATCACCGGCAACTTCTCAACCAAATCCCGCATGATTTCAAAAGAAGCACTTCCCGATCCCAGGATGATGCCGGCTCTGAGTGTGGTGAGGGCGTATGAACCTGCTGATAATGTTTCTTCGACGGCTTTGCGTGATGCCAGATGTCGCGAAAGTTGTGCTTCGTTAATGATGCCACTCAGGTATATCACCTGTTTAACCTGAACCTGATCCATTCTATCCCTGAAATGGCGGGCGGACATCACCTCCAGCTCATCAAAATTGTGGATGGAAGAAGACATGCTGTGAATCAGGTAGTAGGCTGCATCCAGGCCTTGTGGGATCTGATCCAATGAAGTAGGGTCAAGGAAGTCTGATTCAATGAGATACAGCTTCTTATCCTTATATGGCGTCATGTCAAACCTGCTGGCATCCCTCAGGCATCCAAATACTTCATGGCCGTCCTTCAACAATAGCGGAAGGAGTCTTTTTCCAATATAGCCTGTGATACCCGTCAGCAGAATCTTCATAGTAAACTAACAATCCAAGGTTGCACTTGTTTGTGCTCAACTCATAATGAATTGTCTTTGAGAGCAATAATAAACCAAAGAATGCTAGTACAATGAGGCCTTATTGTGTTTCCAGGATTTGGAACAGCTCATCAAGCTTGGGTGTAAGAATAATCTCCGTACGGCGGTTTTTACTCCTGGCCTGCGTGGTGTTGGCTTTGTCAACTGGAACGTACTCACTGCGTCCGGCAGCCGTAAGCCTCCGTGGATCGACCTTGGCGTTGGATGTCAATATTTTCACCACCGAAGTAGCCCGCATCACACTCAGGTCCCAGTTGTCCTTGATCTGTCCAACCCCCCGTAAGGGTACATTATCGGTATGGCCTTCAATCAATACATTGATGTCGCGGTTCTCAGCCAAAACCTTGGCCAGGTTGCCCAGCGCCTGTTTCCCCGAAGCACTGACATCGTATTTCCCGGTCTCAAACAACAAGGTCTCATCCATGGAAACATAGACTTTTCCATTTTTAATATTGATAGTCAGTCCTTTGCCTTCAAAACCCAGCAGTGCATCAGCCACGGTACGTCTGAGCGCATTCACGGCTGCATCTTTCCGGTCCAGGATAGATTGCAGCTCATTCAGCCGGCTTTCCTTTTCCTTCATATCGGCCGTCAGCTTGTCCAGATTGGTTTTCTTTTGCTCGAGTTCCCGTGCCAGCAGATTGAGCTGGTCTTCCCGTTGCTGCAGGCTCTCCTGCGCCAGCTGCAACTCGGTCAGGATGTCGCGGATCTCTTGCTCTTTCCCCTGTTTCAATGCTTCTGTGCTGCGCTGAAGCTCTGAATATCTTTTCTGAAGCTGGTCTAACTCCTGAGCTGTCAACCGAAGCTGGGGACCCAGCATGGCTGTATCATTCTTTAGCTGCTCGACGGCCGCCTCCAATCCCAGGGTACGTTGCTGCAACTGACTGTGATCAGACCGGAGTTTATCCCTGTCCTGCAGGCACTGGTCGTAATCTTTGACCAGGGCATCATATTTTTTCTTGGGTACCAGGCATGATGTCAGGATCAAGCTGCTGATCATCAGAATTGAAAACAGTCGGAACGCTTTCATAACGTGGGTATTTAGAGGTTAATATCTAATACAACAGGGCAATGGTCGGAGTGTTTGGCCTGGGGCAGGATTTTCGCTCCGGTCATATCGGATGCAAGCGCCTGACTGACCATGTGATAATCGATGCGCCAGCCCAGGTTCCGGTTGCGTGCGCCAGCCCGGAAGCTCCACCAGGAATATTGATGGGGCTCCTGGTTAAAGGCCCGGAATGAATCCACGAATCCGCCGTTCAGGAAGCGGTCCATCCATTCCCGTTCCTCAGGGAGAAAACCGGAAGAGGTGGCATTACGAACCGGGTCATGGATATCGATGGGCTTATGGCAGATATTGAAGTCACCGGACAGGATCAGGTTTGGACGGGTTTGACGCAAGTCATGGACATAATCCAGAAAATCCTCCAGCCAGACCATCTTAAACGCCTGGCGGTCGTCGCCGCTGCTGCCGGAAGGATGGTAAACGCTGACCAGGGTTGTGCTACCATAATCCATGCTGATCCAACGGCCTTCGGCATCGTATTGTTGTATGCCCATACCGTATTGTATATGATCCGGTTTGAGCCTGGTGAGTATCCCTACCCCACTGTAGCCTTTCTTTTCCGCCGAAAACCAATAGCAATGGTAGCCCAGGTCTTCAAATAGTTGTTGCGGTATCTGTTCCGGCTGTGCCTTGGTCTCCTGAACACATAGGACATCTGGCTGGGCAGCCCTGATCCAGTCCACAAGGCCCTTCTCAATCGCCGAGCGTATGCCGTTGACATTGTAGGATATGATACGTGCCATCTTATTTCGTCTGAAGAATTCGGTTTATTTAATGGTTTCGCAGAATCTGTCCAAAATGCGAAATGCGATAGACAGGTCTGCGGAAATTCGTTTCTTTATCATTCAAAAGTATTAAATATCGGGTTGTTTATTCCGCTTATCTGCCTATGAGACGTATCATGCTCTGGCTTCAACGGTTTGCTGACTGGCGGATCAGGCATATCAGCAATAGTCAGTTCGTCCTGATACTGGCCTTCATAACCGGCCTGGTCAGTGGGCTGGCGGCTGTGCTGCTCAAAAACCTGGTGCATTTCACGCATCATGCCGTAACCGGTCTGTTTGACGAAAGCGGGGAGAACCTGCTCTTTCTGGGTCTGCCGCTGGCTGGCCTCTTGCTTACCATCTTGTTTATCAAGCGCTTTATTAAAGAAGATATCCGACATGGGGTGAGTAAGGTCCTGCATGCCATTTCGAAGCGTAACGGCATGATGCATTCGCACAATAACTACTCATCGATGGTGGGCAGCACCCTGACGATCGGGTTTGGCGGGAGTCTTGGGCTTGAGGCGCCCATCGTTACGACGGGTGCATCGCTGGGCTCCTATCTGGGCCGGTTGTTCCGCATGGATTTCAAGACACTGAACCTGCTGATCGGGTGTGGGGCGGCCGGAGCCATCGCCGGCATTTTTAAAGCGCCCATTGCTGGATTGGTATTCACGCTCGAAGTGCTGATGCTGGACATGACCATGCTATCAATCATTCCTTTGCTCATATCTGCCGTGACAGGGGCCATCATCGCTACCATTTTCCTTGGCGAGGGCGTGATCTTTCATTTCAGCGTAGATGACCCGTTTATCATCGGACAGATCCCTTTCTACCTGGGGTTGGGGGTGTTTTGTGGACTGATCTCCCTTTATTTTACCCGCACGGCCATGCATATTGAGGAGCGCTTCGGGCGCGTTCAGTCTACCTGGAAAAAATGGCTGGCCGGTGGCATTATTCTGGGGGTGCTGATCTTCCTCTTTCCCCCACTTTATGGAGAAGGATATGCAGCCCTGAAGTCTATCCTCAGCGGGCATGGGGAAGAGCTTGTATACAACAGCCCATTCTATTCATTACAGGATCAGTTCTGGACGATTAACTTCATCCTGATCGCCATCCTGATTTTCAAAGTCGTCGCCATGGCCTCCACGACCGGGGCCGGTGGCGTCGGAGGGGTTTTTGCTCCAACCTTGTTCATGGGGGGATTGTCAGGTTACCTCTTTGCCCGGCTGGTCAACGCTTCTCCCTATGTTGCCATTCCCGAAAAGAATTTTGCCCTGGTAGGCATGGCTGGCATGATGGCTGGGGTGATGCATGCCCCTCTAACGGCCATTTTTCTCATCGCTGAGTTGAGCGGAGGTTATGAGCTGTTCCTTCCCCTGATCATGACAGCAACAATTTCTTTTCTGACCATCAACTACTTTGAACCCCATTCCATCTATACAAAGCGATTGGCAGAAAAAGGGGAGCTGAGAACCCATGACAAAGACAAGACGGTATTGGGGATGATGCGGATATCCAGCCTGATCGAAAGCAATTTCAAAACGATCCATCTGGAGGCCAGTCTGGGAGAGCTGGTGAAGGTCATCGCTCAATCAGAACGCAATGTTTTTCCGGTGATCAATCAAGAGGGATTGTTTGAAGGCGTGGTCTTTATCAACGACATACGTGAGATTATGTTTAACCATGAGATGTACGATACCACTTTTGTCAGGGATCTGATGTATATGCCGGATGTGATCGTGAGTCCGGAGGACAGCATGGAAGATGTAGCCGCTTTGTTCAGCCGTACTCCGCATTACAACATCCCCGTTCTTAAAGATGGCAAATATGTCGGCTTTGTATCCAGAGCGCGCGTATTCTCCAGCTACCGGTCCATTCTCCGGGATATCTCCTATGAGTAGGCTGTGCCGACCTCTGATGAATCCTTCTCCAGGCCAGTCCTTAACTGCAGTATCAGACTTTCTGCTTTTCTCAGGTCATTGACGGGTTCCAGACAGACTGTATCAGTGCAAATGTAAATGTTGGTCTGCTGCTTATCGATGCGCTGGGATATATGCGGGAATGCACTTTCCTTTATAGCTCCAGCCAAAATAAACCAGGGATCGAAACGGCGGAGCAGGCCCCTGCTGATCTGAGCGGCATCAGGGCCTGTGGCTACAGCCGTGAGCAAACCTGCTTCCTTTTCCAGCATCAGCATAGCCCAATACAGATAAGCGGAGGGGTGGCGATCTACATGGTTTTCCATGTTCCGGATCCCCTTCAGGGCCAGGTTCAGATAATGGTCATTCTCGAGCAGCCTGCCCAGGTGGTGCAGGTTGCCCATCATCACGGCGTTGGAGGAGGGAATAACATTGTCGTAGGTTTCAATCATGGGCCCGGCAGGCAGGGATACAGATGCATCGCTGAGCCAGAAATAGCCTGTACCATCATCCAGGAAATGCTGCAGTACATAATGGGTAAGACGGTCCGCTTCCATAAGCCATTGTTCATCCAGACTGCCCTGATAAAGCCGTATCAGCGCTTTGATCAGCCAGGCATAGTCTTCAAGACATGCAGGTGTGTAAGCCTGTCCGTCTTTCCAAACCCGGAACAGCCCACCTTTGGGATGCTGCATATTATTGAGGAGAAAATGTGCAAGGCGGACAGCCTTTTCAAGGTATTGATCCTCGTCCAGGGCAAGCCAGGCATCACAATACGCTCCAATCATCATGGCATTCCATCCCAACAGCACCTTGTCATCCAGTGCAGGGGGAATACGTTGGCGGCGTGTCTTAAGCAGGGTCATGCGCGTCTGCCGGATTTCTTCCTCAAAGGCACTCAATTCCATCCCGGCAGCCACGGCGAGACTTGCCAGGTCTTCATGCCGCCAAAGTACATTCTTTCCTTCTTCCCACAGACTCCGGCCATCGATCTGGTAAGCATCCATAAAGTGCGAAGCCTTGTCTCCGAGGATGTTAGCGATTTCTCCTTTAGTCCATACATAATAGCGCCCTTCATCACCTTCGCTGTCAGCATCCAGTGAACTGCTGAAACCGCCTTCAGCTTGCTGGAATTGATCCTCCAGGAATTGGATACTCTCCTCAACGACAGTGCGATACAGGTCGTTGTCCAATACCCGGCTGGCTTCGGCGTAGAGGCTGATCAACTGGGCGTTATCGTAAAGCATTTTTTCGAAATGTGGGATATGCCACTGTTTGTCAACACTGTAGCGCGCAAATCCACCGCCGAGATGATCATAAATACCTCCTTCTGCCATCCTGTCAAGGGTCATCTTCAGGGCTTTCCGGGCCTCTTCTTCTCCCGTGTACAGAAAATAGCGCAACAGGAAGGCCTGTTGGACCGGCATCGGAAATTTTGGAGCACCCAGGCTTCCACCATGAACATAGTCCAGCGACTTCGCAAGTTTTGCAAAGACGGAGCGCAATTCCATTTCAGGCTTTTCTTTTTCCATGAGCCGGATCCTTCCACTCATGGCCACACCCTGCGTGATTTCGTTCGCTTGTTTTACAACTGTATTGCGCTCCTGGCGATAGAGGCGGCTGATTTGCATCAGCAGGGATTTCCATTGGTCCGGCCTGAAGTAGGTGCCGCCATAAAACGGCCTGCCATCGGGGAGGGCAAAGACATTCAAGGGCCAACCACCATGCTGATGGATCAACTGAACGGCCGTCATATACGTATGATCAAGGTCTGGCCGTTCTTCCCTGTCTATTTTGATGCAGACGAAGTGCTCATTCATCAGCGCAGCAATATCAGGATCCGAGAAACTCTCCTTCTCCATGACATGGCACCAGTGACAAGCGGCGTATCCGATGCTGATAATCAATGGTTTGTCAGAAGATCCGGCTTCAATGAGGGCTTGTTCGCCCCAGGGATACCAGTCGACCGGATTACCGGCGTGTTGACGTAGGTAAGGGCTGTGTTCGAGCGCCAGACGGTTGGATCTTTCCTTCATTTGATTTGCTTTGGAAAAATTCTTCGTTTCCTTGAATTGCGTGCAATGATATCCTGAGTGAGGAATGGTTCACCTGGAAAAACCCAGAGATCAGGATGTTGTTTAGAAAACAACGACTTTCATGCGCAAAGGTTCTGCGCCCTGGATCCGGATGACGTAGATGCCCGTGGAGAAGGTGGCCGGTATCCAAACCACCCCCTGTGATGATGTGTCAAGTGATCCCTGCCAGTGGATGCGGCCATCCATGCCGGTCAGGTAAGCATAAAAGGGTGGCGTAGGTCGATTTGATCGCAGGCCAAGTGTCCCGTTGCCGCCTGTGATAGCGGTAATATGAGGAAAATTAACCTTACCTGCATCTATGCCGGTGGCATCCTGAGTGACCAGCTTCAGCATCACCGGAAGATGGTCTGAAACCTCCTCCAGCGCAAATGCGATGCTGTCAGGAACCTGCAGGTTGGCGGGATTGGTGACGGATTCATTCAAGCGGATCCCATCCTGTCCGATCGTTAGGTAGCTGTCAGAAACATACATCAGGCCGCTGGTTCCCTGCATCAGGTTACTGTTCAGGAGAATTACATCGAATCGGTCATCCAGCCCTCCTCCGGAACCACAACCGCTTGTACTTGTCCGGCTGCTCTGGCTGTGCAACATGCGGTAGGACCAGTTATCGGACCACTGTCCGCTGGCATCGGGAGGGTCAAACAAACGGACGGAGGCTTCAGGATATTGGGTGAAGTTATACCATGCCTGCTCATAGGAGCTTTTCATGTTAAAATCACCGGAGAGGATCAGGTTGCCGCGGTAATTATGGTTGCTCAGCCAGGCCATGATGTCGGCGCTCTGCACTGAGCGCGACTGCTGATCCGAAGCGGTACTTCCTGCTTTCAGATGGGTCACAACATGCATCAGAAATATTGTATCCCTGTCTTCCGCGACGGGTTTCAGGTAAAACAGGTAAGCGTCGGCATCCCTTACAGCACTGTAGATCCCATACCGTTCTTTCAGAACCAGTTTGTTGTGATCATAATACAGGTCATTTACAAGGTCAGAAGCATTGATGTTGCTGAATCCAGCCCTGAGGTATCTCCCCGGCCAGGCAATATTGAGTGAATTCGCAAGCAGAAAGTCATGATGGTATTCCTGGGGACCCATTTCATTCACGGCAATGATATCCGGACTTGCATATTGTATGACCTTACTCATGGCAGCGTTCTTAACCGCCATGGAATTGTTGATAGACGTGCAAAAGGAAGAATTCACACCGTAGTAAAGCATATTATACTGGAATATGCGTAAGGTGTCCTGCGCATTCAGCCTGGCAGCAGATGCGATCAGGATCAGGAAGGATACGGAAATGATGTAGCCGGAATTCAGGCTATTTGTGAACCTTTTGTATAAAGGCTTCCACCTCCGGGACACCGCCCTGGTAGACGAGGTAGCCATTATAGGGTTCTCTTTCCGTGATTTCATCATTAACAGGTGTAAGCATAAGTTTCTTTACTTCTTCGGGGTCATGGGTTTGACCCAGGGCCCATCCCAGCTTAATAAACGCAACTTCGGGCAACATGTTTCCGGTGGGGATGATTCCTTTCGCCATCATATCCCTACCCGTATCATACACAAACATATGCACATAGCCCCAGATGGTCTGCAGCGTCATGTACATATGTACGCCTTCCTTCTGCGCCCGTTCAATGGCCGGATAAAGCTCCTTGTTCACATGACCCAGGCCGGTTCCAACAAACACAATGCCTTTATAACCCAGATCAATGATGGAATGAAGAATATCGGGATTCATGCGGGGATAATAATACAGCATGGTCACCCTTTCGTCGAAATAGGGCAGGATGTTGACTTTCCTGTCTTTACGCCTGTGGTTGTACTGCTTTTGCAGCGGTGTCACCGAATTACGTGTAACCATGGCCAGGGGAATGTCGCCGATGGTGCGGAAAGTGCTTCGGTAACTCGAATGCATCTTTCGGACCCGTGTTCCCTTGTGAAGCAGGCCATACTCATCAGAAGTAGGGCCGAACATGCAAACCATCACTTCCGCAATATCTGAATGTCCAGCCGTATGCATGGCATGCATCAGGTTGAGGGCTGCATCCGAGCTGGGACGGTCACTGGAACGCTGAGATCCCACCAAAACAATGGGAACCGGCGAGTTCTGTACCATGAAGGTCAAGGCTGCCCCTGTATGATGCAGTGTATCGGTACCATGTCCGATGACAATGCCATCTACCCCGTTCTCTATCTCCTTGCCAATGGCAATGGCCAGTTTCTTGTATTGCTCAGGCCCCATGTTCTCGCTGAACACAGCAAAAAGCTTTTCTGTTTCCAGATTACAGATGTCGGCCAGTTCAGGAACGGCGCCATACAGCTCCCCCGGAGAGAAAGCAGGGATAACGGCTCCAGTGCGGTAGTCAAGCCGGGAAGCAATGGTGCCGCCGGTTCCGAACAGCTTGACGCTGGGAAGACCCTTTGTCACGGGAAACTGCTTTTCAGGGATCTTGTAATTCGCCTTCTTATAGCCTGTCTCCACCATCTGGGTGATGGTTTTAATGTCCAGCCCAATATTGTAACCCGTGGGGATCTTCAATACAATATGCTGGTCGTCATCATTCTCCGCCCTGGGCAGGATAGTACCGATGAAGACACCCCTGCTTGTTTCCACACGGGTCTGGCCCCACACCCTGACATTGAATTTCTTTAGCACTTCCAGCGCTTCGCCCTTATATCCCTGGAAAAGATCTTCGTTCATGGTTTATTTCCGCTTATCATTCATGAGTGTTGATTCGTGTCGGCATTCTCTGCAATAGCAACCCTTAGCTTTTCGAGGGGCATATTGCCGGTGGCCAACAGGCTGAGCTGTCCCATAATCCACCTGGCCTCCGCTTCAGCATTGTCTGAAATCCGGATCTGTCTGAATTTCTCGCGAAGGAAGGGGATCCTGGATGCCAGGTCGCTCTCGCTCATCCGCTTGAATTTCAGGCTTGTAAGAACAGAGGCAAAGTCCATCTTCGGGTATTGATAAAGAACAGGCAACATGCGCCTTGCCAGCTCTGGCTCCAAACCCTGTGTCTTCAGGAACCGGAAGAGCGCGATCAGGATGTCATAACTGAAACCGGGTTGTTCTTTGTAATGCCCTTCAACCCATTTGAGCCGATGCCCAAGGAAGGTGCCTGTGAAAACAGGATCCATTTCCAGTTCTGCGATGATCCGCTGTGCAACAGGGAACAGGTTTCGACGGAATATATAAGTATAGGTATCCTCCGGTATGCCCCAGGATTTCAGTTGTTGGTAACGGTGGAACACCTCATGCGGCAGGTCCTGACCAAGATTATCTATATGACTGTTTTCCAGCGGAATGGGAGGACTGTCCGTATCCGGATACATGCGGTCAGCGCCCGGAAGTACGCGCTCAAAAATGGTTGTGCCATCTTCAAACGACTTCCTGGTCTCATTCGGTACGCCTTCGAAGGCCATTTTACAACGTTCTTCCACCGTCTCGAGGGCAGTAGCCATATCGGCTTCAGGACCCCAAAGGATAATCTGGGCATCATCCGCTCCACTGCAAAGCAGCTCCCGGACATGATCCCAATGTGCATCCTCCAGTCCTTCATGCAGGTCTTCGGAACATACCATATTGGGGCGCTCCAGGCAGGCGATGACTTTCAGCCGGTCACGAATCTCATCGGCAAAACAGTACCCGGGCTGCGTGAAGTGGGCCATCATGCCCTTAAAACCAGGCAGGTTGATGGCCATTATCTTGAACTTGTTTTTCTTCGCGTCTTTCAACGGAGCATAGGATGTACCATTGAAGAAATGGTAAGGCAGGTATTCATGACTTACCCCCCAGGAAGGAATATCTTCAATCTTATCGCGCAAGCGGGAACGGAGATGCAGGAGTGCCCATTGCCGGAAGGCTTCAATATGGGTCAGTGCCGGTATCCATTTCGTATGAGCTACACCCTTGATCTCCACACGTGTACCTCCCTTACAACTCACATTAACATCCTGTCGGCCCGCCCCCGATCCGGTCCGTACCAAACCGGTGGAGCGATTCAGAAAACGGATCACATCACAGGCCTCCTTGACTTCCTCAGGGTTAACCATATCAGGGTAGGTAACAGTCTCGATCAGCGGCATACCCAGTCTGTCGGTCTTATAAATCCGTGTGTGACCAACGTCTGAGATCTCCCGGCAGCTGTCCTCTTCCAGACTTAACTGGATCAGCCTGACCTTTTTATTCTTCAATGATATCTCTCCCTCGACCCCAATAATGGCAGTACGTTGAAAACCGGTTGGAATACTGCCATCGAGGTATTGCTTGCGGGTAATATGGACTTCCCCGACAATATTGAGTTTCGAGAGGAGGGAGATTCTGATGGCGATATCAAGGGCTTCATGGTCCACGGTAAACGGAGGCGTATCATCCACCTCATACGTACAGGCCGTCTCATTCTTGATTCTATAGATGATCTCTTTCTTCGTCCTGAACTCCATCAAAGCCGTACCATCATATTCGCCCAACTCACTGAGGGTGGGGCGCATATGCCGGATGATCTCCGCGTCATAATCATCACTGGCGTGGTAGAGTCCGGCCGGGCAGCGGCAGAATAGCTTGCGCCGTGTCAAAAGCTGCTGGTGTACTTCCAGACCTGACATAAAACCTATCCGGTCATAATCAGCCTGTGTGGCATTTTTCAGACTGACATAGCCTATTGCTTCGCGGCTTTGTTCATATATGGCATTGGCTTCGTGTTGTCGACGGGGGGATGCTGCTGGCGTATCCTTGGAAGTTGTTGAATTGTTGCGGCCCATAACAGTCTTGCGTTCTGATGCAATTTGAAACGCCAAACTTACATAATTCCCCTGACTGTATAGATAAAACAACAGGAGTGCTGCATCCGGCATGTAAAAGCCTGGTAAGCAACACTCCTGTCATATACATAGCCTCGCAAGCGGGCTATTCCTTCCCTTATTTACCTCACGACAACCATCTTGCGTGTTTGTTCGAAGCGCTTGCCCGCTGTCTCAGCCAGGAGGCGGTAATGATAGATACCGGGAGACAGCCGGGCCGCATTGAGATGAGATACATGCTCACCGGCAGGCTGTTGGCCATTAAAGACTTCCAACACCTCTTCCCCGAGCAGGTTCAGGACAGTGAGTCTGACCTTTGCATCGGCAGGGAGGACATAAGGAATACTGGTTTCTCCCCGGAAGGGATTGGGATAGTTTTCCCCTAGCGCAAAGCCATGCTCCCCGGGGATCAATTCCGGGAAGTAGAGCATTACGCGTGTGAGTGGCTGCCCGCTGGCATCGGCCAGGCTGCTGCCATCTCCGACCCGCCAGTTGGCTTTGGAGAGGTAATCATACCTGACGTTGATGAGCAGAACGGCGCTGCCGGCGCTCAGTTGTAGAGGTTCCAACGAGAACCAGGCCACTTTTAGCAGCTCTCCTTCACGGTTGAAAACCAGATCACCCTTCCAACCGTCGGGAAGACGGACCGATTGAACTTCTATACCGGCCGGAATGTGCAACACCAGGGACATGGCCCCCAGTGTGAGGGATTCTTCAGTGTACAGGGGCAGCTCAATGGTTCCTTCTGTGGGGACTGCCAGCTTACCATGGCGTGACAGCTGGACACCTGGCGCACTTTTTGCCGGGCTGTAAGAGGCATCCACATCACCGAATAGAATCCCCCGGATCTCATGGCTCTGGAAGCCGGAAGGATTCGAATAGACCCACAGGTTCTGGAAATACCAGTCTCCGCTGGGGAAGGAATCGATCAGACCGACAAAACGCTTCATGCATTGTAAGGCATCTATAGCGTTGATATAGCCGGACGCATTCACATCGGCGGCAGTCAGCTTCAGTCCCTGCAGTGTGACAGAATCCACGAAGTGCTTGGCTATCAGAAGGGCATCGGTAGCATTGACGGCTTCCCAGGCCTGCATGGTGGAGGCGGTAAGGTCGTAATACCCGGCGGGCACTTCGGCAAACTGGTAGCTTCCATCCAAAGCAGTCAGGGTATCGAATATCACATCCTGCCCTTGTTTCATCATCACAAGCGCATTGGCTAATTGGCTTGAGGCCGCATTGTCATAGCGAACATGGCCCGAGAAAGTAGTGCCATTGGGGTTGCCAACATAGATGGTCAGCCCATCGGTGGCAGAGCATCCGAATGTATCACTGACGGTGACACTAACACCCAGGGTACTGCCTGGCCAGGCAGTTGGACTCTGCAGGGTATAGTTGTCAAAAACCCACCAGGGACTCCAGTAATAGCTGTAAGGCGGGTTTCCACCTGATGGAATGGCCATCAAAACAGCAGAATCTCCCCAGGGGATGTACTGATCAGGACCAGCATCCACAACAGGATGTGGCCGCATGGTGATGTTCAGATAAGAAGCAGGACCGTAGCCACAGTGATTCACCCCGCGCACACTTACCTGCCCGGAGCTGGCGCCCGGAGGGAAGTTGACATAGATGTAGGCATAGTTCCAATAATATCCTGAGCTGGTGATCACTGCACCTGCGGGAACAGTCCATTCATAGGACTGTGCGTTCCCGATATAGTAGACGGAAAAGCCCACAGTGGTGCTGCCCTCACAGATATCCCTGGGTCCGCTGATCTCTCCGGCCGCAACTGGAAGCGGAAAAACCTGATATTCAATAGGAATGCCGGTATATAAACCGGTGTAGTACACATCCTGAACCATCAGGACCTGGGCCGTGAAAAAGCCCGATGAATCAGGAACGACAGGAATGAAATGTGGTGTTACGGTGATATTGGTGATCGTATCCACCCGAAAACCATTGTTGAAAGCGATCGTCCATGGGCCTGTTCCTGTGAGCGTCACCTCGAAATAGCCGGTATCGTGGATGCATACGCCGGTCGGACCGCTCAAACTGGCAGTTGGCAAGGAATCCAGGTAATAGAAGATCTCCTTGCGGTTGGTCAGACTCCAGGTTCCAAATTCATCCTTAGCGCGGATAAACAGGTTGTGTTGGCCGAAATTGATTCCGCTCAGGTTTAAACTCCAGGCCAGGAATGGAACATTGGCCTGGGGGGTAAGCGGAACGGATATACCATTTCCCGCCCCTGGATCAGTGTCGTAGAAGTACTCAACGGCAACGATCTTACCAAGGGTATCCCTGAAGATCTGCTTGAAAAAGGGCTGGAAAGTGGTCATGCTCCATTTCCCCTTAGCATCGCGTGTTCGCAGGAATAACTTGTGGAAACCCTCCGAAAGGCTGTCAATGTCAATGGAAAAAACCAGATCCTGATAAGCAGAATCACTTGCCACAGGAATGGTGATACCGTTATTAAACCCAGGGTCCTGATCGATGAAATACTCGGCATAGACAATAGGCAAAAGGGTATCCTGTCTGGCTTCCTTGTAGAAGGCCCGCATCTGGTTATGGCTCCATTTACCGGTTCCATCCAATGTTCTTATAAACAGGAAGTTGAACCCGTTGTTTAATGCTGAGATGTCTATGTTCAGGTTGATGCTCAGGTTGTCGTCAGGGGTAAATGCGATGGGAGTAGCCTGTCCGTAACCAGGATCCTGATTGAAGAAATACTCCATCCGGACAATATCTGGCGTAAGACTGTCAAGCGCAACCCTGTAAAAGGGAATAAGGTTCGTATGGCTCCACACACTGGCTGAATTCCTGAACCTGAATCCCAGCTTATGAAAACCTTGGGTTAACTGACTCACATCAATGGCAACGCTGAAATTGTTGAGATCGGTGGTCGGTGTAATAGCGATCTTGTTACCATTATTCAGACCCGGATCCGTATCAATGAAATACTCAAGGTCAACCAGAGGGAGTGCAGCAGGGGGAAGAGAAAACTTGAAAAATGTGCGTGACTGCAGATGACTCCATGCACCCGTGTTGTCTCTACCTCTGACATAGATGCTATGAAATCCGTCCTGGAAGGAGGAGATATCTACCATAAAAGAAGTGGAATCCACGGCACCGCTGACTGTTACGGGAACAGGCGTACCCTGCCCGTGCCCCGGGTCAGTATTAAAGAAGTACTCATAGGAAGACAGCGTTCTGGGAGAAGGCTGAATGGTGAGTTTATAGAAGATGCGTGAAAGCGGGATGCTCCAGCTGCCACCCTGGTTACGTGCCCTGAAATACAGGGTATTGAATCCATCCGGAAGGCTGGTGATATCCAGTGCGATGCTGAAAGGATCCAGCTCGCTGGTTGGCGTTACCTGGATGGGGGTACCATTGCCCGGACCCGGATCAGAATTAAAGAAAAACTCCAGTAAATCAATGCCGTAGGTCGGTGGACTTACTGTCAGTTTGTAGAAAGGCCGCTGCAGGGTATGACCCCAGCGACTGCTGTCATCCCTGGCCCGTATATAAAGGGTATGGAATCCATCGGATAGTGCGCTGATATTTGCACTGAAGTTGAAATTATCCAGGACGGGAGCCGGTGTAACCTGAACAGGTGTACCATTCCCAAAGCCCGGATCTGTATCAAAGAAATACTCCAGTCGGGTGATCTGCTGCCCCCAGGAAAAGGTGGGCAGTAAAGCAAATAACAACGCAACCCACCACGACGATCCAAACCCCTTGCGAGGCCGGAGAATGCTGAATGGTATGCGTGTCCTGTTGTCCATATGCATAAGGCTTTAACAGACTGAACGTTAAGCGTCCGGTCTATGGTCGCTTAGTTGTGCGATTTGGCCTTGATGGCAACATCAATGGTGTTCGAAGGAACAGCCGGAGCATTCAGATAATAGATAGAGGGAATATTGGGCATGCCAGAGAGTACGTAAGGGAATGGACCGCCAAACATACCGCAATCCACGCCGTTTTCACCAGCACCGATAGCCGGAGATGTCGCACTGAGCCGCCACTGTCCGTCGGTACTGTTGCCGGTTGCTCCAAGGAAAACGCTGTTCATATCCACGTTAGCCTGGTTGTTATTGGCTGTGCCAAAGGTTGTGCTGTAGGAAATATTATGGGTATAAACGCTGTTGTTTGGCGTAAATCCGCCAAATCGATGAATATTGTTTTTGTAAACGGCGTTGTGGGCCCCAAGCTCACCGTAAATCACATTATTGGTGATGATACCGGAAAAATTGGCGATTGTGGAGATACTCCCGTAAATGAAGTTATTGCTGACCAAAATATTGGAAGCACTGTAAGGGAAGTAAACAGCAGGATTCCAGTAATAGTAGCTGTACAGATAGTTCTGGCTGATGATGATGTTGCTGACGCCATTCGACACCGCATAGATGGGGTAGGAGGAAGTGTAAATATAACAACGGTTGATGAAAATGTCTGAAGTATAAAGGTAGATGTAACCAATCGAGAGTCCCATCACCTTGCTGCCCTGGCTGCCTACCTGAAAGTAGATGTAATCTACATAACTTGCCAGAGGGGAGGCCTGCGTCTGCGGGTTTTCTCCCAGAAAATATCCTGTGCCAATGATGGTAAGACGCTTGCTGGTAGACAAAGCACCTACGCTGGCTGATGAGGCTTCAACATACAGGGTGTCTCCGTTGACGGTTGTGGCCGCATCATGGGCAGCCTGAATAGAGGTGTAATGCGCTGAGCTTCCGGCGGTGTTGTTGACACGCCATACGGTTGCCTGAACGGCAGAAGCGATCAGTAAGGCACAAAAGATCAATGCACTCAGAATAGTTGTCTTTTTCATGGTTGCTGTGTTTGAAAGATGATGTTGGGCTAATTTAGACTGGATAAAATGAACGCTAAATTACATACTCCTTCGTCCTGTGAGCAAAGGGATTTTGTGAATAAAGTGTTAAAGTTTTTAACCGGGCCCGGTTAGGCCCTTTCACGGGAATAAACAAATGAGGCTGCCCCGATCTGGAGGCAGCCTCTTTCTTTCCTTATTGACAAAGCCGTTTATTCCGGGTGGATGGCTTCCACCGGGCAAACATCGGCGCATGAACCGCAGTCGGTGCAAACGTCCGGATCAATCTTGTAGATATCACCTTCGGAGATAGCGTCAACCGGACACTCATCAATACAAGTGCCGCAAGCGGTGCAGTCATCAGTGATTACGTAAGCCATAGCATTGGGTTTTTTGGTGTCTTAACAGTAAATGAATCATGAAGTTCCGTTCCTTCAAATGACCGTCACAAACTTAAAGGCTTTTCGGACAATAATCAAGTATGACCCGGCTGAGGGTGGAATTTATACCGGTTTTAAATAATTTTCAGGCAGAGAATGCCGCTTCAGCTATAGTTTTGTGGTGAATAAAAGCAATTGTCAATGAGAATTCTCCTTTCTGATCCTTTCATAAAGACACCCTTATGGGCGATGTTACTTGTTGCGGTCATTGCCGCCTGCCAGCCGGACCGCAAACCCTCATCTCCATCCGCGCCATCTGCAGTCACGACCGCACCTGCCTTTGAGCCGGAAGCCAACCTCGCCATCCTGACTACCGAAGGAGATACCCTGATTCAAGTCCGCATTGAACTTGCCGAGGACGAATTCGAACAGGAACGGGGACTCATGTACAGACACTTCCTCCCTCCTGATGCTGGCATGCTCTTCATCTTCCCCGAAGAAAGATATCGTTCTTTCTGGATGAAAAACACGCATATATCTTTGGATATTATCTATCTGGACCGGAATTTTGTGATTCAATCTATTCACCCCAATACGGTTCCATTTTCCGAATCCTCTGTCCCTTCAGACCTGCCGGCGCAGTATGTCCTGGAGGTCAATGCCGGGTTTGCCGATATGCATGGCGTGACGCCAGGGATGAGAGTATCGTACAAACGGATAAATTAAGACTGCGGATGAATGAAAAAATTATCGTCTCTCATTATATAATGTCATATTTTTGTATCTCTTTTTGATGCATAGCTTATTGTGAAGGGCAAATATCAGATAAAGGAATTCTATACCGGCCTGCTGGCAGGTGTATTCCTGTGGCTTGCCGTAGGCGCCCTGATCAATTTCCACCAACATCATGTCTTTGGACATTCGTATTCCCTTCAGCTTCAGGGGGCACTCAGTTTCAAAAAAGAAGAGCGCCTGTCGAATCATGGCCTTGGACTGGATGACCATTGTCCGGCCATCCTTTCCTCCACCAATAACTTCTCACTTACCCTGGGGCGGTCTTTCAGTTTCTATCCGCCTCTATCTGAAGGGCATATAATTACTGCAGCCCGATTTAGTGTTCCTGCACTTCGGGCGCCACCTTCCGTCTGATATTGCGGTCATCTTTTCTTTCTGAGATAGCATACCCCAGGTATGCTGACCAGGTTATTCCAATATTTCATTTACACAAATAATAAAGTCATGAAAACCAACAAGATACTTATTGTTCTGGGCATTGTTTTTGTCGCTGCCATGAGTCGCCCGCTCCAGGCAGGCCCCGATACTGTCAGCATGGGCAGTAGTTATGCCAGCGATGTTTATTACAGCATGGAAAACGGTACGCTGGCTACCGTTGTTCGTGAAACCTGGGATCTGGCTTTCTCCACGAAGGTGTTCAGCGCCTCTATCCTTATTAATGACGGCTCGGGCGCCACCTTATACACCTGGGCCAATGGAGATACCTCCGGCTGGAATACCATTGATACTGCCGGAATGGCTGGATGGGCCGCCCTGTACAATGACCCCGATGATTGGGAAAATGGTGCCTTCATTCGCAATGCCAAAGGTCACCCTGATTATGGATGGGGCGTCTACAATACCATCACCCATGATGTGGTTGGCGACTCGCTGTATCTTCTTAAGAAAGCCGATGGCACCATCTACAAGATCTGGATTAAAGTCAAAACCTATGCCGGTGCCGCCCCGGTCTGGATCTTCAGGTACGCCAACCTGGATGGAAGTGGCCAACAGGAGATCACGCTGAATTGTACCAACTACACTACCAAGAATTTCATCTATTTCTCCCTGAATGTCGGCTTACCCATTGACCGCGAACCCCCGGCCGCTGACTGGGATATCCAGTTCACCAAATACATGGCCATCCATCCAACAGGTTCTCCCTATATCGTCACGGGTGTATTAAGCAATTATAATATTGGCGCTAATAAGTATACGGCTGTGCCCCGGAGCTTTGGTGAGTGGGCCCAGCAGCCTTTTGACCCGGGTCGCTCCGTCATCGGTTATGACTGGAAAACTTTCGACATGGGCACATTTTCTTATATCGTAGACGATTCAACGGTCTTCTTTATCCAGGACCAGGCTGGAGATGTGTACAAACTTTATTTTACGGCCTTTGCCGGAAGCTCAAGTGGTAAAGTTATGCTCTACAAGGAGAAGATGAGCACTGCCGGTATCGCATCACCTGAAGCAAGCCTGCAGGCTATGGTTTATCCTAACCCGGCCAGTGGTCAGACATGGATACGCCTTGGATTGCCCTATGCTGAAACCGCTGAGATAAGCCTGCATGACCTGCAGGGTAAACAACTGTATCATTCCGTTGTGCCAGGTCAAGGTGAAGAATCAGTTGTGCCTGTCCCGCTCGAAGGTCTGAGTAACGGTATCTACGTGCTGCGCGTGCTTGCCGGTCATCAGTCTTTTGCTCAGAAGCTGATTGTAACACAGACACGATGAGACGAGCCGTCCTTGCTGCGGTATGGCTGGTGTATGCAGCCCTGGCCTGGACACAGGAAGCCAGGCTGTTGCTGAAGGATGCCCAAACAGGAGATGTGATCCCGTATGCCCATATTCTGATCGAATCGCTCGATGGCAGGGATCAGCATCTGGTGGTAACCAATGCCGCCGGATATGCTCCCAATGTGGCTACCCGTCCATCCCGCCTCAAAGTTAGTTGTGTGGGCTATGTGAATTACCTGGACACCATCGTTCCGGGTAATTCGCATACCCTGCTGATCCGGCCTGCCGTGCTGGATATGGATGCCGTTGTCGTGACAGCACAATACACGCCCCGCCAGGCTGACCGGTCCCTCTACCCCGTACGCGTCATATCGACAGCCAAAATCAATTCCAAAGCTGCTACCAACCTCCGTGAATTGCTCTCCGATGAGTTGAGTATGCGCCTTTCCCAGGACGGTGCGCTCGGCTCCCACCTCAGCCTGCGCGGACTCAGTGGGGAACACATCAAATTCCTGATAGATGGCGTACCGGTAATCGGCCGTATGAATGGAAATATCGACCTTGGACAGCTGAACCTTCACAATGTCGAACATGTGGAGGTCATCGAAGGTCCTATGTCGGTGATCTATGGCAGCAATGCGCTGGCTGGCGTGGTAAACATTATCACCCGCGAAAGCATGCCGGATCAATGGCGTTCATCCCTCGAAACCTATTACGAATCTGTTGGGACCTACAACGCCTCCATGGCAGCATCCTATTCCAGTAAACGTCATGGCTTATCAATGAACATGGCCAGGAACTTCTTCAGCGGCTGGTCTCCCGAAGACACCTCCAGGGCAAAACTCTGGAAACCTAAGCGACAGTATGATGGCGAGGTTACCTATTCCTATCGGATGGGCGATTTCAGACTGAAGGCGGCGATGCGCTATTTCCATGAACTCCTGCTCAACAAGGGAGCCTTGTTGCCGCCTTACTACGAAACGGCTTTTGATGCGTATTTCTTCACGCAGCGCTACACCGCAAGGGTAGAGGCAACATATCCCCTGGGCGAATGGATCAAACTTGAAGGGATGACAGCCTGGTCTGGTTATAACCGGGAGAAGGAAACGATGTTCAAGGATCTCACAACCTTGCAGCAAGTAAAGAGTGGTAATGACGAGGATCAGGATACCACAAGTTTCCAGTCATTTATGGCAAGGCTGGTTACCATCCACGCCGACCCGGGTGCTGCCCTCGAATACAAGCTTGGTGTTGATGTTAATATGGAAATGGGAACAGGTAAGAGAATTACGGATCAGCGCCAGCAAATTGGTGATTATGCGGCTTTTACCAGTATCAAATACCAGCCTGTCGAAACCCTGGAACTGCAACCGGGCCTGCGCTATGGATACAACTCCCGCTATAAACACCCTTTGATTTGGTCCATGCACGGCAAATGGCGGGCTGCTGAGACTTTGACCCTCAGGGCCAGTTATTCAAGAGGATTCAGGGCACCGGCACTGAAAGAATTGTATCTCTACTTTGTCGACATCAACCACAATATTCAGGGAAACCCTGAGCTTGAAGCAGAGTATTCCGCCAATGCAAATATTTCGGCCAGCCTGAGCGGGCACAAAGGAAAGCTGGACTGGTCAGCAGAGCTCAACCTGTTTGACAACCGCATTCGAAATATCATTACGCTTGCGCAGTCAGGACAAAGTCTGTATACCTATATTAATGTAGATCAATATAATACACGAGGTGCCGAACTCAAACTTCAGGCAGCGCTCTATCCCTGGGTCAGCATTAAACCAGGATTATCCTTCACCGGAAGATCGAGCGCGATTGGTAGTGCAGCGGAAAATGCTGAGGAATTACGCTATGCCACAGATTTTAACACAAGCCTAAGCCTGAAGCCTTTTGGCGCTGCGTGGGAAGTATCTGCTTTTTACAAGTATGTCGGGAAATTGCCGCAACTGTATCTGGATAATACAGGAGAACTAAGGGAAGGGTTTATCGATGACTATCATATCCTGGATGCATCTCTCTCCCGCACCCTGCTGAAACGACAGTTGAGCCTGGCTGCAGGGGTGAAGAACGTGCTTAATAACACAGCCATCGACATTATGGGCGGCACAGGAGGTGTTCATGGCGGCAGTGGTGGCAGCCATCTGGCCGGGTATGGCAGGACCTGGTTCCTTAAGCTCAATTGGACACTTAACCGGATCAACAAGAATTGACATGAGAAGGATTTTTTGGTTATTCATACCACTGCTGCTGACTTCCTGTTTTGAGGAGGATGAAGCGGTACTGCCGCATGAACCTGGTGACGTTGAGACAGCCATGATCGCCATGACGAAGAACTATGCCAATCATGTGTTCTTTGACCTTGGCCCGGAAAAAGATGTGCTGACCGCTGGCAAGCTCAACTGGGATCTGGGGTTTGAGCCTGGACCGGCTGGATGGCGTATCTATCTCAATACCACGCGTTTTATGCAAGCAGCCCTGAGCGGGAACCCAGCCTTTGAATCGGTGAAAGATACAAGCGGACTTGTATGGAATTTCGACACCTCCAGTGGTAATCCGGATTCTACTGCCTTTGGACCATGGTATACCGTCATTGGTCAGGATACCGTGCCTAAACAACTTGTCTATGTGCTGGACCTTGGCTTTGATGCCATGGGTAATATGCTTGGATTCAGGAAGCTGCAAATTTCAGGATGGAGCCGGACAAGCTATACAATACGCTATGCAAGGCTAGATGGCTCAGATGAGATGACCGCAACTATTCCAAAGGAATCTGACCGGGATATTATCTGTTATTCGCTTAGAAATCATAAGGTTGAAACAGGTGTTAGGCCTGCTTCCTCAGCATGGGACTTGTGGTTTACCCAATACACAACCTTGCTTTATACCCTTGATGGAACGCCTTATCCATACCTCGTGACCGGTGTGCTGACAAATCGCTTTGCGGGTGCTGCAGCAGTAAGGGTTCAGGGTCATACCTTCGCCGAAATCAATTATGACATCGCACAAGGTTTCTCTTTTGAAGATAAGGCTGATGCCATCGGGTACGATTGGAAATACTACGATTTTAATGCAGCCAGTTATTCGGTGGATCCTGAATTGACGTATGTCGTTAGGACTGTCGACGGTGAACTCTTCAAACTGAGGTTTATCGGTTTTTATAATAACATGGGTGAAAAAGGATATCCAACTATAGAATATCAAAGATTATGATGATGAAGAAGAGCATCTATACGGCGCTTTTGACGGCGCTTATCTACACACTTTTTGCGGTAACCTCCCTGGCTCAGGGAGTTGATGAACTAAGACTGAAACAAATGCTTGGCTTCCTGGCTTCAGATGAACTGGAGGGCAGGAAACCGGGAACCCCTGGCGATATCGCTACTGTCAACTACATTCTGGAGCAGTTTAAAAAGGCCGGATTGAATGTTGATCCTCCCTTTGGATTGCGGTCTTTCGATGTGGTGATAGACGCCGCACCCGGTGATAAGAACCACCTTGTTCTGAATGACAGGGCATTGGTTTATGGTCAGGATTTTGTCACGCTATCCTTTTCAGGATCAGCATCAGAGGTGAAGGGAGGATTGGTCTTTGCAGGATATGGCTTTGAAGTTAAAAACGACACCCTCGATTGGAATGACTGGGCACAATTGGACGTGAAGGACAAATGGGTATTGTTGCTCAGAGGCAGCCATGAACAGGATAACCCAAACGGTGCCTTTGCTCCTTTTTCAAGCGAGCGGGATAAGGTCCTGCTCGCAAAAGACAAAGGCGCCGCAGGTGTTCTCTTCGTCAATGGCCCCGCTTTCCAGGAGAAAGATGGATTGATGGATATGTATTTCGACAAGAGCCCGGCCGATGCCGGTATCCCTGTCTTTCATATCACACGTGAAAGTGCCGCTTATCTTCTGAGTGATGAGGGTTATGACCTGAAAACACTGGAATCAGGCATACGGGAGAAAAAACAGCCAGGATCATTCCAATTGACAGACCGGATTTCAGGCAGCACCGAAGTGATTCTGATCCGCACACCAACATACAACGTATCAGGATGGCTACAGGGAAGTACCGCATTTTCTGTACTATCCCATACCATTGTGGGTGCACATTATGATCACCTCGGTTGGGGTGGGCCTGGGTCAGGCTCGCGTAAACCGGATACCGTGGCGGTCCATAACGGTGCCGACGACAATGCATCCGGAGTGGCTGGTGTGATTGAGCTGGCTTACCTGATGGCCGGGCAGCAACGTCCGGAACGAAGTGTTCTCTTCATGGCCTTTGGAGCTGAAGAAATGGGTTTGCTGGGATCGCGTTATTACGTGGATCATCCTGTTGTTGCGCTCGATCATGTGCAGGCGATGATCAATTTCGATATGATAGGACGCCTGCGGGATGATCGCAGCCTGCTGATCGGAGGAACTGGAACAGCCAAAGAATCAGAAGGTATCCTTGCCGGGGTTAAGGAAAAGCATCACTTTGAACTATCACTGAGCCCGGAAGGATTTGGGGCTTCTGACCATGCTTCTTTCTATGCCAGAAATATTCCGGTATACTTCATTTCTACCGGAGCCCATGAGGATTATCACACACCGGAAGATGATCTTGAACATATTGATATACAAGGAATGGCAGATGTGGTGCGTTTTACTGCCGATCTTCTCACAGTGGTCACGAAAAAAGACCAGGAGTTAAGTTTCCAGGAATCAGGACCTAAGTCCAGACCCCGCCACGGTAGGGGTTACAAGGTAACCCTTGGAATCATGCCCGATTTTGCCGGAACCAGTACCGGCGGATTGCGGGTTGATGCCGTCCGGCCCGAAGGACCGGCAGGGATGGGTGGGATGAAGAAAGGCGACTTCATCACGGCCATCGATGGGAAGCAGGTTGGCAGCATCTATGACTATATGGCCAGGCTCAAGGCCCTGGAACAAGGGCAGTCCATTACCGTGGATGTCTTACGGGAAGGGAAGAAACAGGTACTGATTATCCAGCTGTGAGCCAGGCACCCGTTCGCATTATTTTCCGTACATTCGCCCTGCGTTAAGCAGACCCACTATGCTGATAAACTACATACACTGGAACATTGATCCTGAGATCTTCCGCATCGGCAGCGTTGCCCTGCGGTGGTACGGACTCCTTTTTGCCCTTGGCTTCTATTTTGGCTATCTGATCATGATGCGTATCTTCCGCACGGAAGGGATCCCCGTGTCAATGCTCGACCGGCTTTCACTTTACATGATCATCGCAACCATCTTGGGTGCCCGTCTCGGGCACTGCCTGTTTTACCAACCCGAGTACTACCTGAAGCACCCACTGGAAATCCTGCAGATTTGGGAAGGTGGTCTGGCAAGCCATGGCGCTGCAATAGGGATACTTCTGGCCTTGTGGCTGTTTCAGAAGAAAAGCGGAATGAGCTATTTCTGGGTTCTCGACCGTATCGTCATCACTGTTGCCCTGGCAGGAGCGCTGATCCGGCTAGGTAACCTCATGAATTCCGAAATTTACGGCATACAGACCAGCCTGCCCTGGGGATTCATCTTCGAACGCAATGGAGAAATGGTACCTAAGCATCCTACACAAATATATGAAGCGATTGCTTATCTGCTTATTTTCCTCTACCTGTACTTCGCATATTGGAAAAAGAAAGCAGCAACACCTGAAGGCAGCCTGCTGGGCTGGTTCCTTATCCTTGTTTTTGCCTTCCGCTTTGCGATTGAATTTATCAAAGAGCCTCAGGTTGAGTTTGAAACGACCATGTCACTCAATATGGGCCAATGGCTGAGTCTGCCTTTTGTCCTCCTCGGTGTGTATATCTTGTACCGCTGCCACAGTAGGTTGAAGTTGGCAAAGCCTAAGAAGTAAAATTTAGAATGATAACATAGTAATAGAAATCTGTAAACGTTGATAGCGATGTATCAATTGATTTTACTCCGTCATGGAGAGAGTGAATGGAATAAGGCCAACAGGTTCACAGGTTGGACCGATGTGGATCTTTCAGAGAAAGGAATGGAGGAAGCAAAGGAAGCCGGACGTATCCTGAAGAAAGAAGGGTATGAGCCCAGGGTAGCCTATACTTCTTATCTGAAGCGGGCCATAAAGACCCTTCACCTTACGCTGGAGGAAATGGACCTGTTGTGGATTCCGGAATTCAAGACATGGCGGCTGAATGAAAAGCACTACGGCATGCTGCAGGGACTGAACAAAGCAGAGACAGCTGCCAAATACGGTGATGAGCAGGTCCTGCTATGGCGCCGCAGTTATGATATTCCACCCCCTGCCCTGGATGATGACCATCCGCTCAGTTCCCGGAACGACAGGAAGTACCAGGAGATGCCCAGATTGGAAATTCCGGCTACCGAAGCACTCAAGCATACCATCGACCGTATTGTGCCCTATTGGCTGGAAGAGCTGGAGCCCAGCCTCAGGCATCACGGACAAATCCTGATCGCCGCGCATGGCAACAGCCTCAGGGGGATCGTCAAATACCTCAAAAACATGAGCGAAGAAGCCATCATAGCCTTCAATATCCCAACAGGGATTCCCTATGTTTTTGAGTTTGACGGGGATATGAAACTGGTCAGGGATTTCTTTCTGGGAGACCCGGAAGAAATCAAAAAACTTATGGACCAGGTCGCCAATCAGGCCAAGGGAAAATAGGCCGAAATTCATTACAGCATAAGCAAAGAGGCCGGGAATTTCCCGGCCTCTTGTGTTTTGGCTTCAATCCAACTTTATTCTTTGTGTGCATCCAGCAGTATCTCCAGGATACGTATTCCCGCTTCGGAGATCACGGTGCCGGGGCCAAACACAGCCACCACACCATGCTCGTAAAGGAAGGCATAATCCTGAGGAGGAATAACCCCACCAACAATAACCATGATGTCTTCCCTGCCCAGTTTGCGCAGTTCTTCGATCACCTGGGGAACCAGGGTTTTATGTCCTGCTGCCAGACTCGATACCCCCAGAATATGCACATCGTTTTCCACAGCCTGACGGGCGGCTTCGGCCGGGGTCTGGAACAGGGGACCGATATCAACATCAAATCCAATGTCGGCATAGCCTGTAGCTACAACCTTGGCGCCACGGTCATGGCCGTCCTGCCCCATCTTGGCAATCATGATACGGGGACGCCGGCCTTCGAGTTCAGCAAACTTGTCGGCCAATGAACAGGCCTTGCGGAATGTATCGTCATCCTTGGATTCAGAGGAATAGATACCAGAGATGGATCGTATCACAGCTTTGTACCTCCCGAATACTTTTTCACAGGCGAATGAAATCTCTCCCAGGGAAGCGCGCCTGCGGGCTGCTTCAATGGACAACTCCAGTAAGTTGCCTTCTCCGCTGCGGCATGCTTCGGTGATGGCTTCAAGGGCTTCCTGCACCTCTGCTTCATTCCTGCCAGCGCGCAGGGCTTTCAAACGGTTCAGCTGGGCTTCCCTCACCGCTGTATTGTCAACTTCCAGTGTCTCAATCGGGTCTTCCTTTTCCAGGCGGTATTTGTTCACCCCTACGATGGTGTCCTTGTTGGCATCAATACGGGCCTGCTTCCGGGCTGCCGCTTCTTCGATACGCATCTTGGGAACACCGGTTTCAATGGCCTTGGCCATGCCACCCAGTGCTTCCACCTCTTCAATCAGTTCCCAGGCACGCCTTGCAAGCTGGTCGGTCAGATATTCAACATAATAGGATCCAGCCCAGGGATCTACAGACCTGCAGATCTGTGTTTCCTCCTGCAGGTAAATCTGCGTATTACGCGCAATGCGTGCAGAGAAATCCGTCGGCAATGCAATGGCTTCATCCAATGCATTGGTGTGCAGCGACTGCGTATGTCCAAGCGCAGCAGCAAGGGCTTCGATACAGGTACGCCCGACATTATTAAAAGGATCCTGCTCGGTCAGACTCCAGCCTGATGTCTGCGAATGGGTTCGCAAAGCCATCGATTTTGGGTTGCGGGGATTAAAGCCTTTGACGATTTTGGCCCACAACATCCTGGCTGCCCGCATTTTGGCGATTTCCATGAAGTAATTCATCCCGATTCCCCAGAAGAAACTCAGGCGGGGAGCAAACGCATCAATATCCAATCCGGAGGCCACACCGGTGCGTAGGTATTCCAGCCCGTCGGCCAGGGTGTAAGCCAGCTCGATATCGGCTGTGGCACCTGCTTCCTGCATATGATACCCACTGATGCTGATGGAATTGAACTTGGGCATATGCTGGGAGGTATACCTGAAGATGTCTGCAATGATGCGCATCGATGGAAGTGGCGGATAAATATAGGTGTTGCGAACCATGAACTCCTTCAGAATATCGTTCTGGATGGTGCCGCTGAGCTGTTCCAGCCTTACACCCTGCTCAAGACCGGCTACAATGTAGAATGCCATGACGGGAAGGACAGCGCCATTCATTGTCATCGAGACCGACATCTTATCCAATGGGATCTGGTCAAACAGGATTTTCATGTCGAGGATGGAGTCAACGGCGACACCGGCTTTACCCACATCACCCACCACCCGCTCATGGTCGCTGTCATAACCCCTGTGAGTTGCCAGGTCAAAAGCCACAGATAATCCTTTTTGCCCTGCAGCGAGGTTCCGGCGGTAAAAAGCATTCGACTCCTCTGCCGTTGAAAAACCGGCATACTGACGGATGGTCCAGGGCTGCATCACATACATGGTGGAATATGGTCCGCGCAAAAAGGGCGGAAGTCCTGCTGCGTATTCCAAATGCGGCATACCTTGCAGTACCTCAGGGGTATAGTAGTTATGAACGGGGATGCGTTCAGGACTTAGCCATGTTTCCCTGGGTGCGGCTATTTCGATTCCCTTTTGCGATGATTCGGTGTTCGAGGGAGTACGATAGTCGATATGTTGAAAATCTGGTCTCATAATGCTTTCTTTCTGAGGTGAATGATCATGCGTTTATTCCAGCAAGTCTGACATAATGCTGCAGGGATTCAAGTACATTGGAACGCACATGAATGAACTCCGTCAACCCGGCGGCCTGCAGGGATGTAACCAGGTCCTTGGGATAACCGGCAAGAATGACCGTGGCATGGGCTCCCAGCTTTTGTTGTATGACCCGAGCCTTATCAGCATATTCTTCGTCAGAGGAGCAAATGACCACGAAGGCCGCACCGGAAGCACGGGCTGCTTCTATTCCTTGCTCAATATCTGCAAAACCGGGATTATCCATAATACGGAAGCCGGCACATCCAAAGAAATTGGTGGCAAATCCGGCCCTGGCTTTGCGAAAAGCCAGGTTGCCGTATGTGAGGAGGAATACAGCAGGGCGTGCTCCTCCTGCTGATACATGCCTGTCTACCGCATAGCGCAGTCTTTCAAAAGCCGCCGCACCCCTGTAAACCTTTAATGGTCTGATTTCCGTCCCCTGTATACCACTTTCCTCATCCACAGGATAAGAAGCAAGGCTCTCCTGCGGGTTGGGATATTGATTCACCCCAAGCAAGGTAAGCTTGCGTTGCGCGATTTCCATATCACGCTGTCGCGCACTCCCGGCAATCGCGTCCTGGATGGTTCCGGCGTATAACCCTTTCAAATATCCTCCCTCGGCTTCGGTCTTCTGGAACAGTGCCCATGCGGCAGCGGCAAGTTCATCGGTGAGCTTCTCAATAAAATAAGAACCTGCTGAAGGGTCAACCACCTTATCCAGATAACTCTCTTCCTTCAGCAGGAGCTGCTGATTTCGGGCAATGCGTTCACCGAATTCGCCTGCTTCACCCGCCGGTAAATCATAGGCGCCTACGCTGAGACTGTCGATGCCCGCCAGGACTGCTGACATGGCTTCGGTCGTCGTGCGCAGCATGTTCACATAAGGATCATACAGCGTCTTGTTCCATAAAGAAGTCGTCACATGGATATACATCCTGGCAGATGCATCATCCCCCCCGTAAGCCTTTACAATTTTGGCCCAGAGCATCCTTGCTGCACGGTATTTGGCGATCTCCACAAAAAAGTTGGAACCGGCTGCAAAACTGAAACCTATGCGGGGGGCCACACGTGTCACGCTCATCCCCAGACTGGTAATGCGCGCCAGGTATTCATTCCCGGCGGCCAGGGCATAAGCAAGTTCCTGCACGGTATCGGCGCCTGCATTATGGAAAACGGAAGCATGGACACCCACCACACGAAAATGTGGGAGATGACCTGCTGCTTCAATCAGTTCCGCAGCATGCCCGAAAGCCGAGGCCTCATCCTCTTCCCATTTCCCATGCAGGACCAGGGTGGAGAGCGGATCGAAGTCGACGGAGCCGTGGATTTTATCCAGGTCACGGTTGTATGCTTTCACCAGCTCAAGGATGATGCGCA
This sequence comes from Lentimicrobiaceae bacterium, assembly GCA_018001695.1. Classification (GTDB taxonomy): domain Bacteria; phylum Bacteroidota; class Bacteroidia; order Bacteroidales; family JAGNHN01; genus JAGNHN01. Next base: position 1,817 of record JAGNHN010000007.1, on the reverse strand, counting down.
CAACTTCCATGGATTTCTGCCCGCAACTGAAGTTAAGCTCTACGCTATGTGCATAGATGTTTTTCAGCAAGTTATCCAGGTAAGCATGGTCGACTTGCTGATTGTCATCAAGGATAAAGCCCAGTGAATCAATCCCCTTCATGAGAATGTCCAGGGCCTTGTCGTTGGCAGATTTCACCTCTGTCACGCGAATATCCTGACGGACTCGCCAGTCGTTGCTCTCTGTGCCCTTACCCCTAACATAGGGAAACTGACCCGGCATATGGTCGAGATGCCCAAGTGCTGCCAGGTCTTCCTGACGGTAGTACGGCCTTAAACTCAACCCTTCAGCGGTTTTCCATACCAGTTTCTTTTCGTAATCAGCTCCCTTCAGATCTTCCATGATCTTTTCTTCCCACGCCTCCGTTGGAACGGGTGGAAATGCTTCAAACAAATGCTTTCTGCTGCTTTCTGACGAATCCATAAGTCTAGTCTTTATGCCTCATTGTCTGTATATTAGAGGCTATTGTTAGCAAACTAACACTGGAGGCAAATTTACCATTTTTTCCACAGCTTTATTAGCTTTGGTGAAGCAGACCTTGGTTCAGGGAAGTTGTCTGCAACCCTTTCGGCAGTTCTTTGTTAAATCAGATATCCATAAGACTAATAAGTATGAATGGAAAAAGTATGGTCATTTGTGGGGCAGGAGGATTTATCGGAAGCCATCTCCGAAGATATTTCGAGGAGAAGGGTTATCAGGTCATTCCGGTTGGCCGCAGGGAGTTAACCCTTGGAACGGACCTGCTGGCAGAACGCATGGAGGGGGCTGACATTATCATAAACCTCGCAGGTGAATCCATTATCCGGAGATGGACCCCCGCCAACAAGCGGAAAATCTACAGCAGCCGCATAGATACGACACGTATGCTGGCGGGCGCTGTAAGGGCCATGAAACAACCTCCTATTGCGTTTTTAAATGCCTCGGCGATTGGAATATATGCAGATCAAGGGGAACACGATGAAACTTCCCAATCTTATGCCAGCGATTTTCTGGCTGAGGTTTGTCTGGATTGGGAGAAAGAGGCCTCGACGCTGGATGTACTTACCCGGGTGATTTTTCTGCGGTTTGGCATTGTACTGGATTCCGGACAGGGCGCCCTGGCAAAGTTGTTGCCGCTGTTCAGAATGGGATTAGGTGGCCGACTGGGTTCTGGCCGGCAGGCTTTTGCCTGGATCCATATACAAGACCTGCTCCGGGCTGTCGAATTCCTTCTGCAAAGCCCTGAAATCAAGGGGCCTGTGAATTTTACCGCACCTGAGGTGTCGGATAACCGCACTTTTACAAATCAGCTGGCAAGGGTACTGAAGAGACCAGCCTTGATTCCCGTTCCTTCTTTCGCACTCAGACTGATCTTTGGAAAGGGTGCCGACAGCCTTCTGAAAGGCCAGCATGCTTTTCCGGCTACCTTGCAGCAGGCCGGTTTCAGCTTCCTTTACCCAACTTTACAATTAGCGCTGGAAGCGATCATCAAAAAGAAAAAAACACTGTCTCACCTATAGGGACCTGCTTTTGACAGTCTTCAGCATCTGAAACACCTCAAAGGCCGTGAAGGCCAGGTAGATGACCAGAAATGTAAGCATAAATGGAATGGCATCTGCCTGGTTTACCAACAGGGCGTATATCAGGATGATGACCAGATATAATAATAACTTCCTGTTTTCCGCACTTTTTCGAGACACCCATGTAAATCATTGTAAATCAGCATGTATTTATTATTTTTGGGTGTCCCGAAATAATAAGACATGTTCGTTCGCACCAAGTTGAACAAATCTGGAAG
>JAGNHN010000047.1 GCA_018001695.1 Lentimicrobiaceae bacterium | reverse complement strand
AAAAAGGCAAGCTGGTGGCCTTGGTTCATTTCAACCGTGAGGCTTTGGAGGAAAAGTACAAAAACCTCAAGGAAGAAGTCACTGACTATATGGAGCGTAAGATCGAAGAGCTGAGAACAGAGCTGCGAGATTACGTCAACGCCCGCGTCAACCGCTTCTCCCGGATCCATGATGTGGAACACCATGATACGCCTTTTCAGAAGACCGCCACACAAAAGATCAAACGGTTCATCTATAATAAGAAGGTGGCGTAAGCAAGAACTACATCCTTCCTGCAGTGAAATATATGCCTTGGCAACAGATAGCATTGCAGGGTTCTTTCCTACATTGTCTGGGTCAACCTGCTCTTCTCTTGTGAATCCCGCCATTTAACAACAGAAGAAATCTACTAGCTGAAAATAAAAAATGAAATAATATTACTTTGAATATTAAACTATTTTTTATATATTGCCCAATCTAAAGGGTATACCCTATATCTGGATCAAGGCCTCATTTTTCTCGTTAATCCTGGCGAGCAAGTAATATACTTATAACCAAATGAGATGAAAAAGAAGACAGCCACCTCCATTGGCTTGGTATTGTTTTTTATGCTTTTCCCAAGCCTCACACAAGCCAAGAATGTGATATATGTTACAGATCCGCATAAAGACCCCGATCAGGTAATGTGTCAGGTGTACAGCCATTCATGCAACGCTATCGTATGCCTGGACACCTGTCTTGCTGGAAAATCCATCAGCGCACTCTGGCATCGGATGGAGACCCCTGCCTCAAGTGACTCCCTGATCTTCGATCATATGTCAATGGGAGGAAGCACAGCTGCCTGGGGGCTGGCCAGGATCAAGAACAGCAACAGCCCTTGTCAGCGATTTGTCCGCATCGCGAGGAGCGGACTGGATATCACATATGGCGAGATCCCGGGCTACACCGGCTTTATGCCCGGCATGATCACAGCGGTGTCGGAAGATACGGCATGGGCCACCTTGTATAACACCAGCAGCAATCAGGGGAAAGTCCTCAGGACGACAGATGGTGGTCAAAACTGGACAGAACAACCCTCTGCCGTCTTCGACATGAGCCTGGGCGCTTTTCCAAATATCATCCACTTCTGGGATGAAAACACTGGAGTCGTCATCGGCGACCCCTCCGGTGGCTACTGGGAGATTTACACAACGACCAATGGGGGGGGCCAATGGAACAGAGTCAATGCGGCCGCCATACCAGCAATGGTCTCCGGAGAATTTGGAATCATCTCCTTGTACTGTGTCCAAGGAGACCGTATCTACTTCAGCACCAACAGGTCCAGAATCTATATGTCAACGGATCGCGGATTGTCTTGGTCTGTCATGTCGACCCCGGTACCTAATGGCAACACTTTTGACCTAGCCTTTTTCAACCCAACCCGAGGTGTCATCCGTCTCAAAAGTACCGCCAATACGCTGTGGGAAACATATGATGGAGGCACGTCATGGCAGGTGGTCAACTACAGCGGAACTCTCGGACGCAACAAACTGAAATATGTTCCCGGTACAAACGCAACCCTCATTAGCACCAACGGGGGTTTTGGATATGGCATCACATACAGCCAGGATGGAGGTGCCAGTTGGTATGATTATCCCAACAGCACGGGTGAACCCTTCTACGGTCTGGCCTGCTACGATGCCAATACCGCTTGGACAGGCGGCCGGACCGAACAAGGCAATCATCGCATCTATCGCTATTTTACAGTCAATACACCCGTCATCATAGACCTGCAACTTAGCGAACCATATGTCTGTGAATACCAGGATATAACCATTACGCCCAAGATTAACGCACCCTACACCCAGATGCAGATATCGGCAGATAATGGCGTACCCAACCTCGTATACGGCAGCAGTGCGACTATGCAATTCTTCGGACCAGGCACATTCCGGGCATGGGTGGGGGGTACTACACCTTACGGCACTTATTACCAGGAATTCCACGGAGCCATCAAAGTCATGGCAAAACGAAACTTCGAATTTGGACCTGACATCTACATATGCGAAGATCAATGTGTGGAAATTGGATTCTCCCCTGACAATGCATTGCTGATCTCTGAATACATCGAAGGAAGCGCGTACAACAGGGCATTCGAACTGTATAATGCCGGTAACACTACAATTCAATTGCATGACTATGCGCTGAAAGGAAACTCCAATGGAAATGCCTGGAACTATTTCCACCGCTTGCCGCAAGGGCATTACCTCGATCCCGGCCAGGTAATCGTTATCGCGCATTCCTGGGCTGACACCGCCATTCTCAATCGCGCAGACCTTATATATGACTGGAACCAGGCAAACTACCTAATGAATTATAACGGTGATGATGTCCGCGCTTTGTGCAGGATCAGCCAGAATGATACAATCATCATAGACGTAATCGGTGATAACAACCTGAGCGATCCCGGCAGTGGATGGGATGTGGCCGGGATACCTGAGGGAACCTTCAACCACACCCTCGTCCGTAAGCCAATTGTCAGTGGCCCCAACAACATATGGCCAGCATCAGCAGGTCTCGACAGTGTCAGCTCCGAATGGCTTGTCTTCCCGATGGATGATTACACCCACCTCGGATGGCACGCTTCTTCTCCTGCTCTGGTCTACCAATGGAATACCGGCCAACAAAGCGATTCAATCACGGTTTGTCCGGTGTCCACCAGCTCCTACCGACTGAGTGTCACAGACGAGCGAGGTTGTATGGCCTTTGATGTCATAGAAATTGGCCTGGCCGAAAACATCAATTTTAGTCTCGGCATTGACACATTGATACCTTTTGGACAGTGCATCAACCTAACGCCATTTGCGCAAAGAGACCTCTTTTTCAGCGAATATGTTGAAGGAACCAATGTGAATAAGGCTCTGGAAATATTCAATCCACTACCCTACTCCATTGATCTTGACAACTACCGGATTATCGGCACTAACAACGGTAACGGCTGGGACCCATTCTTTGTGTACCTTTTCCCGCAAGGTTCTGTTCTTCCCGCCAGGGGACCCTTCACCATAATTCATCCTGGGTTTGATCCAGTACTCTTTCATCCTGACAGCGCAGATGCTCTGGCTGACGGCTTGTCCAATTTACCTGTCAATTTCAACGGCAATGATGCCAGGGGACTGCAGAAATGGTCGAATGGACAATGGCGCCTGATCGATGTGATCGGCGACCCCGATAGCGATGTCTACTGGCCAGTAGCAGGGATCAGCAACGCGCTGAATGAGCATACCATTATCCGTAAGCCACACATTAGCAATGGAAATCCCGACTGGTATACCGCAGCTGGTACGAATGCATCCAACTCGGAATGGCTAGTTTTCTCCCAGAACTATGTTGCGGACCTTGCTAAGCATACTTTCCAGACCACCCCCTTTCAATACAACTGGAGCACAGGAGAGAATACCGAGATGATCACCGTCTGCCCAATCCAGGCAAACTTCTACAGCCTCACCATCACCGATACCAACGGTTGTACTGCTGTCGACAGCATCCTGATATCTGTCTTGTCGGCACCCTGCGAGATCACGGGGGACTCGGTAGTTTGCGAAGGAGATACTGCCAGGTTGCAGGCCACACTAGGCATGGTATCTTACTTGTGGAGCACTGGCGATACCACCTCAGAAATCCTGTTGCCATATTCAGGAACCTCATCAACCATATTATACCTCACTGTGACCGACACCTCTGGCGCCCAGCTGGTCATCACGTCTAATCCCATCACCGGCTACGCCAAGCCCACTTTCAACACAAATCAAACACTATATTACATCAACGAAGGGGATAGCCTTACCCTGAGCCCTCTTGTTCAGCCCGCACACTACCTATGGAGCACAGGAGACACAACCCTGTTCATAACTGTCTTTCCTGTTCATGACACGAGCTATACGATAGATGCCTGGTATCATCCCGCCTGTCGCACCACCCTGACCTATACCATTGTGGTTCATCCTGCCCTTCAGGTCAGCGCTGATACCGTGATCTGCATTGGTGATTGTATCAGCATCTGGGCCTCCGGCAATGGCAGCTACCTATGGAGTACCGGCGATACAACCGATACGATCCAGGTCTGCCCTACCAGCCAGTATAATACCTACTGCGTCACCATAACCAGCCCTGAAAATAATACCAGCACTGCATGCATTTCAGTGGATGTGGATATGATCAGTTTCGAACTGGACATCGACGGGCCATCACCCGTTTGCAAGGGAACCTGCACAACCCTTGAGATCAGACGCATAGGTCATACACAGCAAGGGACCTATGTCTGGGAGAACGGATCGGATAGCAGCAGGTACCTTGTCTGCCCCAATATCAGCGAATTTCATTATATTACCATCACTACTGACCATGGCTGTGTCAGGAAGGACAGTATATACCTGGAAGTGCTTACTCTCACGCCAACACTCCTTTATAGTCCCGGGCCCTATTGTGAAAACCATCCGCCAATCAGGTTGCAGGCTGACTATTTTGGAACATTCACCGGCCATGGCATCATCAATGACACACTCTACCCTATTCTTGCAGGACATGGAACCTGGACAGTATCATATACTTATACCGACCTCAATGGGTGCACGACGGATACAGCTTTTCTCATCACCATCCTGGAAATGCCTGTTTTATCAATACAACAAGTTGGTGGACAATGCAGTAACTCGGGCGCCATTCAACTTATAGCAAATCCTCCAGGAGGCACTTTCTCCGGTACAGGCGTTTCAGGAGCTTTCTTTGACCCTGTTGTTGCAGGACAAGGTATATGGGAAGTAATGTACACCTACACAACCACCGAAGGCTGCACAGGCAGCACATCGATAGATATTCCTGTATACCCTATCCCTGACATTTCCATCGATCCTGTTCCTGAATTCTGCGCCAATGACGCAGCCTTCCTGTTGAGCGGAAGTCCATCCGGCCTGACATTTTCAGGCCCCGGGGTATTCCAGAACACTTTTGATCCTGCAATCGCTGGGGTGGGTTCGCACAATATTGGATTCATTGTCGCAGATACCACAGGTTGTTCCAATGCGGGAGGGTTGAATATCACCGTATATCCCCTTCCTGTTGCAGAAGCAGGAATGGATGATACTATTTTCGGAGGTGGCTGCGTCAGCCTCACTGCCTCCGGAGGAACAACCTATCAATGGAGCACCGGGCAATCGACACAAAGTATTTCCGCCTGTAATACCACAACAATGGTCTATTATGTCACTGTTACGAATCCAGAAGGCTGCGCAGATGTCGATTCGCTCACTGTTTTCTTCTTTGATACAACAACCCTGATCGTAAGTCAGGACACCAGCATCTGCGAAGGAGAATGCGTTACGCTCACGGCTAGTGGCAATGGCAACTTCACATGGAGCCATGGTCCGTCGGGCAGCCCTGTTACGGTCTGCCCCGTAAGCACAACAACCTATTTTGTAAGCCTTACTAACCCGTACGGACAGGTTATGACTGAGAGCATTGAAGTGATCGTCTATCCCAAACCTGTTGCCAGCACAACACAGGATACGGTAGTTTGTCAGAATGAATGTATCTCTCTGGAAGCCTTTGGAGGTGCAGGCTACTACTGGTCAACAGGCGAAACCGGCAGCCTGATAACGGTTTGCCCCACTTCAGCTACCGTCTATTCTGTCAGTGTGGTTAGTTCCGAGGGTTGCACAGATACAGCAAGCGTGAATGTTAATGTTCATCCAAATCCTCAGGTCAGCCTGAATCCTGATACCACTATCGCACAGGATAGCTGCGTACAGTTGGAAGCATCAGGTGGACTTCACTACGCATGGAGCACAGGTGAGATAAATCAAAGCATCCTTGTTTGCCCTATCCAATCAGAGACATATAGCGTAACCGTAACGGATACAAATGGATGCACTGCGCATGCTAAGGTGGACATTTATATTGATATGCCTTCCTTTGGCTTCCGGGCTAAAGTATTTCTCCAGGGACCATATCAACAGAATGGACGGATGAACAAATCCCGAGCAACAAATGCTTACATCCCTCTCAGCCAACCCTATAACTGCGCACCCTGGTATTATGATGGGAACGAAACTCTGGATTCCATCCCCTCCGACATGGTCGACTGGCTTCTCGTCGAATTACGAAGCCCGGGCGATTCCACACTAATATATGTCCGAAAAGCAGTGATCCTGCTTGCTAATGGCACCATCCTGGACGAACACATGGATTCTTCATTGTCATTCGTCTATTATGCAAAAACACCCATGTACGTGGTAATCGATCATTTATCGCATTTGCCGTTGATGACGGCACAGCCTGTTGATCTTGCCAATACATATTATGATTTCTCAAATCCTTCACAATACCCCCTTTATGGTAATAGCAGTATAGCAGCCATTGAAGTGGCATCAGGCGTCCATGCCATGATTGCAGGAGATCTGAACAATGATTACAGGCTCAAATATAGCGGCTCTAACAACGACAGAAGTCCTGTATTAACAAAAGTCCTTTCGATCACTGGCGGCACCAGCATAACCAGCACCACCAGCGGATATTTTGCTGAGGACATAAACATGGATGGGTTACTGAAATATTCAGGCAGTAACAACGATCCGTCACGGATTATTCAAAATCTAGTACAACTAACAGGATCACAAAGCATTACAAGCACCTTCACTTGTCCTGTCCCACCCGGGAGAACTTTCATTTCCCCCCAGTACTGCGGACTGGACCTGCTGGATATTCGGGACGGGCAATCTTACCCCACTGTTCAGATTGGAAACCAGTGCTGGATGGCAAAGAATCTGAATATCGGGGAGATGATGATCAGTTCTTACACTGGATACAGTCATTCCAGCGTAAGCAATAACGGCATCACAGAGAAGTACTGCCAAAACAACGACTCATCCAATTGTCTCATTTACGGAGGCTTATATGATTGGGATGAGATGATGAATTATACAACTTTGGAAGGCGCCCGTGGTATCTGTCCAGATGGATGGCATATTCCGACAGATGCAGAATGGTGCACCTTGCTTACCTACCTGGAGCCCATGCTCGATTGCAATGCCTGGGGAGGGAGTGGCACCAATGTGGGGGGGAAACTAAAGAAAACCGGATTAGATCATTGGATTTCACCTAATTACGGAGCCATCAACACCAGTGGATTCACGGCTCTCGGTGCCGGCGTCAGACGTCAGGAAGGAAATTTCCCAGGTTACCATTCCGCAGCCTATTTCTGGTCATCCACAAGCTATGCAAACGCCAATGGAATCAGCCGCGATATGAATTATGGCCATGCTGATGTAAACCGGCATGCCTATGACAAAACATCCGGGTTCTCACTGAGGTGCATCGGAGACAATATTCCGCCCTGCGCACCACAACCCGATCAGGCCAATGCCGGACCTGATAGCCTCAATATTCCGGGGACATCGATCAACCTACAGGCCAATACACCTGTCCATGGAAGCGGCCAATGGACCATCGCCAATGGTCAGGGTGGTAGTTTTGCATGTGATACGACACCAACAACCACCTTTACAGGAGCGACTGGCGAAAGCTATGCCCTTACCTGGACGATCTCGAATCATTGCGGAAGCACAAGTGATAGTGTGATGCTCCATTTTACCGAACCTGTATTTGCGTGCGGTGATTCACTTGTCGATGGTCGCGATATGCAATCCTATCCTACCGTTCAAATTGGGACACAATGCTGGATGGCCAGCAATCTGAATACCGGGGTGATGGTGACCAGTGTCCATACCGGAGCCAATCATGCTGATGTCAGCGATAATGGTATCACAGAAAAGTATTGTTATGACAACGATTCTGCCAATTGCCTCATCTACGGTGGTTTATACGATTGGAATGAGATGATGAATTATACAATTGCGGAAGGTACACAAGGGGTCTGTCCACTCGGCTGGCATGTCCCAACAGATGTCGAATGGCATACAATGATCATCTACCTCGGAGCGAATGCCGGAAGTCAGATGAAAGAAGCTGGCATAAATCATTGGAATGCGCCCAATACAGGTGCTACTAACAGTAGCGGGTTCACCGCGCTCGGTGGAGGATGCCGTTCCAACCTGGGCCAATTCACTTTTCTTAAAATCGACGGCTATTTCTGGTCATCATCTGAATTCGATGCCACAACAGGGCTTCGCCGGGGGTTGAGCTACGATTACACAATCGTTGGCAGGACAAACAATATGAAGACCTATGGATTCTCGGTCCGTTGCATCTGGGATGGCAATTCACCGTAAAGTCGCGGCTGGCCAGGTATGCTTGGGCCTGGAAAGCTGGCATGATTCCGATCCCATTTTTACCATAAATGGTAAATGAATGGTAATCCACCTTACTACTCAGGCTGTTGAATGAGCGCCTCTGCGAAGCATCAGGCCACCACACTGTACTTTTAATGAAGGAGCGTATCTTCCATAGAGATCACCAATCTCAACCATCAGCGAAAATTGCCAGGCTTTATAACCCAGCGTTAAAAGTGCGTAAACATGGTGTAACACTTTGCATATGAATTCATTCCCTATAAAATGGTGATTTCTCCTGCAACCTGATAAGGAGCAACTCTTATTCCGTCTTGGCCATTGGGCAAGGGATAGACCACGTCCTATCAACCCCAGGTATTCATTGGCATATCTTTGCATTTATTGGCATATCTCTATGCATTAATAAATCAGCCTATTCAGGATACAATAACTGATAAATCGGATTCTCAATCTCTTTTTTATGAAACTTATTTAACATTTAATAAATATTTATTTGTTATACTTCTAGATAATTTATATTTGTTCGCCATATCACTGCCGTCAATTTCAATCCTGATCAAAAATTCGCGAGCCATATAGTGGTATTCTCCAAATAGGGATGTTCCCATTCTTAATAAACATAGCGTATGAAAAATCCATTTATTTACCAACTCACTCTCCTGAGCCTGGCTTTGACTGGCTTCTCGATCCTCTCAACCCACGCTACTTCCATCACTGCGAATGGTAGCATCAGCTCCAACACCATATGGAGTGCCGATACAGTTTTGGTAAATAGTAACGTGACTGTTAACGACGGTGTCACCTTAACCATTAACCCAGGCGTCACGGTCATTTTCACAGGATCTTATGCTATCAATGTGCAGGGCCGCCTGCTGGCCCAGGGCTCGGAAGCCGACAGCATCCGATTTACTCCCGGAGATACGCTTACAGGCTGGGGAGGAATATGCTTTGATAACACTCCTGCAACGAACGACAGTTCCATTCTGGAGTATTGCGTCCTCGAATATGCTATAAAAGGCGGCACTCTTAGCAATGGAGGAGGGTTAGTTTTCAACAATGTCAGCAAAGCGCTGATATTGAATAGCTCTATTCGGAATTGTTCTGCAGAATATGGTGGCGGAATTGGTATATTAGATTATAGTAATCCTGTGATCACCAACACCACCCTGAGAGGGAATAATGCATTATATGGTGGCGGAATGTGTGTGTCTGGTTATTGTAATCCTGTGATCACCACCTGCATCCTTGTCGAGAATACGGCCACTTATTATGGTGGCGGAATGTGTGTGTTTACTTATTGTGATCCTGTAATCACCACCTGCATCCTTAGCGAGAATAATGCTATATATGGTGGCGGGATGTATCTGGAATATCTTTCGGATCCTGTCCTGTCCCAAAATAACCTGATAGGGAATAATGCTGTTCAAGGTGGTGGAATTTATATGTATCATAGTAATCCTGTGATCACCAACTCCACTCTGAGCGGGAATACGGCAAATGTTGGTGGCGGGATGAGTGTTGAGAATTCGAACCCGGTATTGACCAACACCACCCTGAGTGGGAATACTGCCCAAGGTGGTGGCGGGATATATGTGTATTATAGTAACCCTGTGATAACCAACTGCATCCTCTGGGGGAATGCGGCCTCCATCATGAATGGGATATATAATTATGGAATGAGTGCTCCTGATATCACCTATTCCAACATTCAGGACGGGTTTACCGGTACTGGTAATATCAGCCTTGATCCTTTGTTCATGGATGCCCCCAACGGTGACTTCCGCCTGCAACCTTCATCGCCCTGCATCAATGCTGGCACCCCGGACACCACCGGCCTTAGCCTGCCAGACACTGACGTCGAGGGCAATCCCCGCATCTATTCCTGCGCCATAGATATGGGAGCCTATGAAAGCAATGATCCCCTGGTCGTAGGTGGGCTAATCACAATGGATACCGACTGGGCATCGGACACGGTGTATGTGCGTTGTGATGTGGATATCGCCAATGGAGCCACCCTGACTATAAATCCAGGAGTCACAGTGTTTTTTAAGGGGAATTATGCTATCAACGTTCAGGGCCGCCTCCTTGCACTTGGAGCTCCAGGCGACAGCATACGTTTCACTCCTGCAGATACCGCTATCGGCTGGGGAGGGATACAATTCAGTTCTACGCCACATTCAAATGATAGCTCAATACTTGACCATTGTGTTATAGCGTTCGGAAGAAAGAGCTCCTTTGGAACTGGAGGTGGATTATGTATTGAGAGCTTTAGTAAACTACGTTTATCACATTCAATAATTCGTAACTGCCGGGCATTTCTTGGTGGGGCGATATATATGTCATTTGGCAGCAGCCCAAAAATCCTTCAGTCAAAGCTCCTCAGCAATAGCGCCTCAAATTCGGGTGGAGGCATGTTTATGGCTATGAATAGCAATGCGATCGTGTCTGAATGCATCATTAGTGGCAATGTATCTCAAGTGGGTGGTGGCATATTAATGCATCAGTGCAGTCCGGTAATTCAGCAAAGTATTATTGATAGAAACAGGGGATCATCATCAGCAGGAGGAATCTACATTAACACCAATTCAAACCCTGTCTTGTCCAATTCTACGTTATTTGGAAACTCAGCCGGTCAGACAGGAGGAGGAATACTTGTTGGTTACGAGAGTGACCCTGTATTGACCAATTGCATTCTGTGGGGAAATACTGCCCCCGCTAATGGTGGACTTTTTGCAGATGCATCAAGTAACCCTCAGATTACATATTCAAATATTCAGGGAGGGCACGTTGGCATCGGCAACATCAATGTGGATCCGTTCTTTGCTGATCAATCGTCCGCGAACTTCCTTCTGCTTCCCACATCCCCCTGCATCAATGCCGGCACCCCGGATACTACCGGTCTGGGGCTTACTGCGACAGATCTGGATGGTAATCCCCGTGTACTGGGTTGCCGTGTTGATATGGGAGCCTATGAAAACACGCGCAGCGTGGGGGGTAACATCTCAGCAAACACCATATGGGATGCCGATACATTCTATGTGAATTGTGATGTTAACGTTGCCAATGGTGTGACATTGACCATCAACCCGGGCGCCACGGTCATCTTCACAGGATCTTATGGAATATACGTACAGGGCCGCCTGCTGGCCCAGGGAACGGCAGCAGACAGCATCCGCTTCACTGTGGCGGACACCACGGGATTTGCTGCCAATACGCATACAGGCTGGAAGGGGATAAGGTTTAATGAAACCCCAGCCACCAATGATTCCTCCTTGCTTTCTTATTGTATCCTGGAATACGGGAAAAACGTCTCAATAACATCTGATGGATATGGCGGTTGTTTGTATGTGCTGGAATTCAGCAAGCTGCGTCTGTCAAATTCGCTTATACAATATAATAACGCCAGCCTTGGCGGTGCTATATGTATAGATCGATACTGCGACCCAGTACTGATTAATAACACCATCCAAAGGAATTCGGCAGCGGGACATGGAGGTGGCATTAACATAAGGATAAGGTGCAATCCAACCATTGCATCTAACACCATTAAAGAGAATACAGCTGCATCTCATGGGGGTGGAATTTATATGCTTGCCGACTGCAATCCCAAGCTGCTTAATAACACTGTTTTGCTAAACACAGCAGCCTATGGAGGCGGTATTACTATATTTGGATGTTATCCAGCGCTTTTCAATAACACTTTTCAGGGGAATATAGCACATGTTCGTGGAGGTGGGTTATTGATCGGTAGCTGTGATCCGATCGTTAATAACTGTATCCTTTGGGACAATACAGCTCCTACAGACCCGGGTATTTATTTATCAACCGCAAACCCTGTGATTACCTACTCCAACATCCAGGGCGGATATGCCGGAACGGGTAATATTGATATGGATCCGCTCTTCGTGGATGCAGTCACAGGCGACGTCCGTCTGCTCCCCTGCTCTCCTATGATCAATGCCGGTACGCCGGATACCACTGGACTGGGATTACCAACCCTGGATTACTATGGCCAGATCCGCGTGCAGCATGGCCGTGTTGATATCGGAGCAGCAGAATACAATGGTTCCACACACCAGTCCCTGTCCCTGAACAGCTCCAAAACAGTGTTCTGCGAGGGAGAAGGAGGTGTCAAGCTCAACGGCACTCCGGCAGGTGGCACATATAGCGGACATGGTGTGGCAGGCGGCAATTTCTACCCCGTCTTCGCCGGAGTGGGCCAGCACTGGGTATTCTACCAGGTAAAAGATTCCGTGGCATGTCCCACCCGCGACAGCCTGCTGATGACCGTGCATCCCCTTCCAGCCCTGAGTCATCCCGATATACAGGCATGCGCCGATGAAACCTTGTTGCAACTCTCCGGTGGATCCCCGGCCACGGGAACCTACAGTGGTGCGCACGTAAGCGGCGGACAGTTCAATGTGCAGTCGGCCGGTGTTGGCACACATATTGTTAACTACACCTACCAGGATGGGATAACGCTCTGTACCCGGATCATTACCTTCCAGGTGACCGTACACCCCTTGCCGGAGGTTGTCTTTAACATCCCTCAGCCCATCTGCCAGGGCAACGGCATGATCAGTCTCCAGGCCACGCCCGCAGGCGGCAGCTTTAGCGGACCCTTCGTCAGCGGCAGCAGCTTCGATGCTACCCAGGCTAATGTGGGCAATCATTTGCTGACATATACCTTCACCGATCAAAATGGTTGTACGGCTTCTGATACGGCCGTGTTTGAAGTACTACCCCTGCCACAGGTACAACTGAATGCCGATACGACCGTCTGCCAGGGCAGTTGCGTAAGCCTGCAAGCCGGCGGGGGCAGCACCTACCTCTGGAATACAGGTACCACCAGTCCCGGTATCACGGTATGCCCTTCCCAGACAATGAACTTCACGGTGACGGTCACCGCCACCAATGGCTGCACAGCCACCGGTATGGTCCAGATCGCTACCTACCCCCTTCCCCTGGCTGATGCCGGGGCCGACCAGCAGATCTGCCAGGGTCAGCAGGCTACGCTCACCGCTGCCAATGCCGGTGCAGGTGCCCAATACCACTGGGGACCGGGCCTGCAAGGCATCCAGGTTATGGTAAACCCTGCAACCACCACAACCTATGTTCTGACCGTTTCCTCCCAGCAGGGGTGCACAGCCACCGACGCGGTCACCGTGACAGTCAGACCCCTGCCACAGGCCTCGGTGAGTGGGATTGGCCCGCTTTGTCCCGGTGATTGCGGGATATTGCAAGCCAGTGGCGGAACATCCTACCAATGGCAGGGCGGTGGAAACCAGGCCCAGCTCATGATATGCCCCACCGTGACCACCACCTACCAGGTAACCGTGACCAACGCTTTCCTCTGCACTGCCCAAACCTCGGTACAGGTGAATGTCCACCCGGCTGTGGTGGCAAATGCCGGACCAGACCAATGGTTATGTCCGGGAGACTGCGCCCAACTGCAGGCCTCGGGCGGGGTTCAGTACGCATGGTCCGGCGGAGCACAGCAGGCCACTACCCAGGTTTGTCCGGTGGTGGAGACCTGGTACCATGTCACCGTGACCTCCTCACAGGGGTGCCAGGGAGTGGATAGCGTCCGGGTCAGCGTGCACAGTCCGGCCAATTACCAGATCATTGGCAACGACACCATCCAGCCCGGTGGCACAGCCACACTCATGGCCAATATCTCATCAGGACAGCCACCCTATACCTACCACTGGAGCCCGGAAGGCACCCTGCTGGGCAACGGCAGTGCCAGCATTCAGGTTCAACCGCCTGCCTCACTCCTTTACCAGCTGAATTTACTGGACGGAAATGGCTGTACCTCGACGGAAGACTTTCTGGTGACAGTCCAGCACCCTGGCGCATCGGCCGTTGGAAAGATCGTTTACGCCAATGCACAGCAAACACCCGTAGGCGGAGCCACCGTTTTCCTGCTCGATGCTGCCAAGACGGGCATCCTGGACAGCACCCTGACCGATGTCAGCGGATATTTCTACTTCAATGATCTGGATACCAATGCCTATACCATCCTGCCAGCACTCGAAGGCCGCTGGGGTTGGGCGGGCGCCAACTCCACCGATGCCCTGCTGGTTGCCAAGCACTTTGTGCAACTGGATACCTTAACAGGCATTTACCTTAAGGCCGGGGATGTGGATGCCAGTCTTTCCCTCAATACCACAGACGCCCTTATGATCGGACAGCGCTTTTCAGGACATATCAGCGGCTTTGCCTCAGGTGACTGGTGTTTCTCCCCCACCCTGATCCAGGCTTCCGGTGATGACCCTGACAGGGAGTGGACCCTGATGGAGGTCCTGAACTACGGCGATGTCAACGGCTCAGGCCACCCCACCCAGAAAGCAGGACCCCGCATCAACCTGGAGCGACAGGGAATGATCGCCGCTGATCAGGTTACAGCCACAGGCCTGCCATTGATCCTCGAAGAAGCCATGGAAGTGGGCGCCATCTCCCTGGTGCTGCGCACACCGCTGGCGAAAGCCGTCCGGGATGTACGCTTGCCCGCAGGTGCTGGCGGATACCTGGGCTGGACGGCCCGCGGCGACGAGCTCAGGCTGAGCTGGTTTGCCAACACCCCGCTTCAAATAAGCGAAGGACAGGCCATGCTCTACCTGGTGCTGGATGCAAAAGCCCTCCCTGGCCTGGAAGAAGCCCCCGTAGTGGTGGTGGATCACTCGGAGCTGAGCGATGCGCACGCGAATCCCTATCTGCAGACCAGGCTTCTGATGCCGGGCATCCTGCCTGTAGTCCAGGGTACGACACTGAGCCTGTGGCCCAATCCGGCCACGGAAAGCCTTAATGTCAGCCTGCAGCTCGGAGAAGCCGGAAAGGTGGAAATGCAACTGCTGGATCTTACAGGCAGACTGATTAATCTGGTACATCAGGGATCCCTCGAACCCGGGCACTACAACTGGCAAATTGATACACGCAGCTTACCATCCGGAAGCTACCTGCTCTCCTGGAAAAGCCAGATGCAACAGGGCGTTGAGAAGCTCATCATCACACACTAGAAGATAATTCTGGTTAATTAACAACGCATAGGGGCGGTTATCCTGCAAAGGGTGGCCGCCCCTGGTGCGTCACACCAAACACCAACCACATTCACTTTGATCCGCCCTGTTCACCATTCATGTCCATAATTTCCAGAATGATCTTGAAGTTTAGAGCGGAGAAAATGCGTGTAATGGACTTTTTATAGCATATTTTATAATTTTACGTATTTTTGTGTATTACAATACATTTATTTCAATTATGATCAGGGATATAGTATTGAATCAGAAGCGGGAACTGGAAGAACGGATGCTGGAAAGCTATATACCCCGCAACACCCGGATTGCTACCGGATATTCTGATATGATCCACGTGATCATTGGGCCCAGAAGGGCGGGAAAATCTTTCTTCGGAATGCATCAACTGGCGCATGGCGAGAAATTTGGGTTCTTAAACCTGGATGACGAACGCCTTGTCAAGATCCAGAACTTCGATGAAATTCTCGAAGCCATCATGGCGGTTTATGGAAATCCTTCCGCTCTTCTGTTGGACGAAATCCAAAACTTTCCGGATTGGGAGCTAGTTGTTAACCGCCTGCAACGGCAAGGATTACGTTTGATCATTACCGGTAGCAATTCAAATTTGCTGAGCAGCGAACTGGCAACCCACCTCACCGGCAGGCATTTGCCAGTTTACCTTTTTACTTTCACATTCAGCGAGTATCTTTCAGTATTTACCAAAGAACTGACCACGCCTGAAAAGAAGGAAAAGTTCAACAACTGGTTAATCAGCGGAGGATACCCCGAGCCACTGATGAAAGGACTTAACTTAAGGGAATATCTGCAGGTGTTGTTCGATTCGATACTTTACAAAGACATCGTGAAAAGATATAAAATACGCCAGCCCGGTTCCCTTGAAAATCTCGCTGTCTGGTTGATCTCAAATATAACGGCTGAATTTTCTCTAAACGCTATTTGTTCTCAGGTACAAATTTCGAGCGTGCATACGGTAAAAAAGTACCTTCATTACCTTGAAGAATGCTTTGTGTTCTTTACCCTGCCGCTGTTTTCGTATAAAGTGGGTGAGCAGCAGCGTGGCAACAAGAAGATTTATTGCTTCGACAACGGCTTCCGGCAGGCCAGAGGATTCCAATTCAGCGACGACTGGGGCAAAATGCTGGAGAATGCTGTGGCTTCCTGGCTTTATCAAAGATGCCTTTTTCAGGGATCAAAATTGTATTACTGGAAGGACCGCGATCAGCAGGAAGTCGACTTTGTGATCCAAACCGGAACGCAGGTTGCTGCGCTCATTCAGGTTTGCTGGAACATAAACCAACCAAAAACCCTCAACAGGGAGGTGCGTTCACTGCTGAAGGCTTCAGAAAAGCTAAAGTGCGAAAAACTGCTGATCATCACTATGGAAGAGGAGAAGAAGGAAGCATTTTCCTGGTTTGGATTGCAACGTCAGATTGAGTTCATACCCGCCTGGAAATGGATGTTAGAGAAAGAATAATAGAATAGTCAGCCGCTAATTCAAACCGCCAACCCAAACACCACCCCCGTCCCCCTTCGGTTCGCCCTGATCATCTTTCAGATCAATGACCCCAATCGTGATCCCGCGTTTGAGCCTGATATTGAACAGAGCGATATTTTGTATGAAACCTTGTTTGACCTTATTCTTCCAGAAGAAAGTCTAAAATATTCCTTCGGAGGATACCTTCCCGGTTTTGTGGCCAGAAATCATCCAGTGATAAAACCATTTTTGGAAAATTGTCGCTGATTTGCATCAGGTTGCCAAATTCCCGCTCAATGGTTTTTTCGTCATTCATGAGATATGCTACCTGTATATAGATTTTCTCTTCCTGCTTCTCGGCAACGAAGTCAACCTCCAGGGCGCCGGATTGTCCCACATAAACGGTGTATCCGCGCCTTATCAATTCAAGAAAAACAAGGTTTTCGAGTATGCCGGAAATATCAGAATCTGAATATCCGGCAATGCCAAACCTAAGTCCCGGATCTGCCGGATAATACTTTTCAGAATACTCCAGTAAACGCTTTCCTTTGATGTCGTAACGTCTTACCTTATGCATCATAAAAGCCTGTGTAAGGTAATGCAGGTAATTCTGTACCGTTTCGACCGAGATTTTTAAACGCTGAGATTTGAGATAATCCGCAATGCTTTTTGCAGAGGTAATGTTTCCGCAGTTGGTTAAAACAAACCGGGCAATTCGTTCAAGTTGTTCAACATCACGAATCTTATTTCGTGTTACTACATCCTTTAGCAGCACTGTGTTATAGATCGCGTTCAGATAAGGAAACAGTGTTTCATCATTAAACGGAAGGTTGTGAAGGCCTGGCAAACCTCCATATCTCATGTAATGCCTGAATGAATCGCGTATGCTCTCATCCGGAAATTGTAGCATTCTGTAAGCCCGGAACTCCTTGAAGGAAAATGGTTGCATAGCGATCTCTATATACCTGCCGGCAAGCAGGGTGGATAGCTCCGTTGAAAGCATCCGCGCGTTCGAGCCGGTGATGGTAATGTCGTAGATTCCCTCTGCCAAAAATGAATTTACAGCCTTCTCCCACTGATCAATTTCCTGTACCTCATCAATCAGCAGGTATTTCATTCCGTCTTTCCCTGAACCTTCCTGATTGATGTAGTTCCATAGATCCCGATAATCTTTAATAAAGTCAAATTCCAGCAACTCTTTATTTATCTGGATAATGCTTCCCTCATCAACGCCCGCTTGTATAAGGTGCTCCCTGTATTGGCCGAGCAAAGTGCTTTTTCCAGCCCTTCGCATACCTGCAATCACTTTTATAAAAGGCTTACCGGAATATGTTTTTAGTTTATCGAGGTAATGTGGTCTTGTAATCATTTTGGATTATAATCGAATATTTTTACGAAAATAATACATTGTTCAGTTATAGCCAAACATTATTTGAATGAATTAATATCTTTCGTTATAGTGAAATATTTTTAAAGGTCTCGCACCACCATTCCTAACACCACCCAAATTCTCCTGGCTTAGTCTTTTCGTCTTTCAGCTTAATGATTTCTTTGGTAATCGAAAATATAACCCCGCAAATCGAAAAGTAAATTTTATATTTGCAGGGAAATTATGAAATGTATGATTAGAAGAAATCTTCAAGCCAGGATAAAAAAATTGCTGGAACATTTTCCTGCAGTAGCCATTCTAGGTCCCAGGCAAATCGGGAAAACCACCCTGGCCAAATCCCTCATCCATGATACTAACAAGAAAGTAATATACCTTGACCTGGAACTGCCTGCTGACATTAGTAAACTGGACAATCCTCAGTTCTTTTTCGAAAATAACCAGGATAGCTGTATCATCCTTGATGAAGTGCAGCGCCGGCCCGATTTATTTCCTGTAATACGCGGGGTTATTGACCAACACAGGGTTCCAGCCCGCTTTGTTATCCTGGGGTCAGCAAGCCCGGAATTATTGAAGCAAAGTTCAGAATCCCTCGCCGGCCGGATCATTTATACAGAACTTACAGGCCTGTTGATTGATGAAATAAGTGGCACTCATGGTATGAATGATTTGTGGATGCATGGTGGATTTCCCGAGCCCTTCACCATGCATGATACAGAACTCACAAAAGACTGGTTTCACTCATTTATTCTAACCTACATTGAAAGAGACCTGCCATTCCTCGGGCTGAGCGCTGATCCCTTACTGCTGAACAGGTTACTTCAGATGCTCGCCCACAATCATGGTATGTTGCTCAACCTAGCCAGTTATTCACGGGCATTAGGACTTTCCAGCCCTAGTGTTTCAAAGTATATTGGCTTCTTTGAAAATGCATTTATGCTGCGCTTGCTGACGCCCTGGTTTGCCAATGTTAAAAAGCGCATCATCAAATCTCCAAAAACTTATCTGAGGGATAGCGGGATATTGCACCATCTGCATGGCATCAGCAGTATTAATCAGATAATGGGGCATACGCTTTTGGGAAACTCATGGGAAGGATTTGTGATTGAGCAGATCGTCAATTCCTCAAAGCCTGGAATAGCAGCATCGTTTTATCGCACCGCCGAAGGGGCAGAATGTGACCTGATCCTTTCGAGAGGGCTGGAGATTCTTGCCTGTATCGAGATCAAGTTTACCGATGCACCCAAAACCACCAAGAGTTTCACCACTGCCGTTCAGGACCTTGCATGCCACAACAACTTCATCATCGTGCCAAATTGCCAGGAGTCATGGCTATTGAAAGAGGATGTCACCGTCTGCGGCCTTGAATGGTTTATCAAAGAAATACTTCCGAAGCTGTAGCCGATACGAAAACGGGGTTATCATTACACTGCCATCCCAAACAGCACCTTCGTTCCCCGGCTTCGCCGTTTTCGACTGTCGAATCCATGATTTGCATCAAGATTCCGCGCTTACCTTAGCTACTATTAACTGCACTTGGGCGCGAAAGAATCAGCCATAGCTTTACTGTGCTTGCTATTGATGAAAGATAGCATTATCGCTTTTTGTAATTTACATTTTGTAATAAATAATCTGTTTATTCATCCGGCATCACTTCGAAAAGGCTGGAAAATCCCTCAGCCCGGAAACCATTCACGAGATGCTTCACTGGACCGATCATCACACCTATTACGTTCAGTTGTTATGCAACAGGGTGTTCGCCGCTGCTCCCCGAAAAATGGAGGATGCGTTTTGGAAAACCCAGGCTGCACAATTGCTCCAGGAGCAGGAGATCGTTTTCTTTAAATACCGGGATTTGCTTACGAAACAACAATGGAACCTGCTGAAAGCGATGGCCCATGAAGGCATGACGTACTATCCCACCTCAATAGACTTTATTGCCAGGCATGAACTGGGCAGCCCTGCAACCGTGTTACGCTCCCTGCAGGCGCTGACACACAAGGAGATGATCTATTCAGACTACACAACAGAGGGACAGTTATTTTACAGCGTTTACGATGTCTTATTCAGACGCTGGAAGCAGGCAAAATAATGCCACGCAAACACCAACTTCGTCTGTAGCCGGGCCCTGATCGTCTATCAATCAATGATCTCCATGGTGATCTGGTGGCTGAGTTTCTTCTCGGGTTTTCAAATAAAAACATTAATTCGCCTGCCATAATGGGCAATTTATTGTATTTTTGCCCAATACTCAAGAAAATATCATGTTATGATAAGCATGGACAAGCTGAAAGAAATCCTGGCAACATGGAAAGATGAAATATTGAATACGGAAGTTTTCGATAGGGAAATCTATCCTGAAATAACTGACCAATTCACAAAACCCTTCCCATTGGTATTGCATGGATTGAGAAGGTCGGGTAAAACATATCTGATGTACAGATTATTGCAGGAACATCCCAATGCCATGTACATCAATTTTGAGGACGAACGCTTTACAGGTGCAGGCAGTGAAATTCTGGACGAATTGTATGCAGCATACATTGGCTACTATTCCCCCGATAGGCCTGTCATGCTCCTGGATGAAGTGCAGAATATACCAGCCTGGGAGAAATTTGTGGCCAGGTTGCAATCGAAAGTTAAATTTGTTGTTTCGGGATCAAACGCAAGTTTACTGAGTTCTGAGTATTCAAGTGCTTTAACCGGCAGGCATATCCCGATAAGGATTTTCCCGCTTTCCTTTACGGAATATATCAAAGCCTCAGGCGCTGCAAATCTCGACCCTTTGATAAGTGAACAGCGTTCAAAACTAAGAATCCTGCTGACAGATTATATTGATTACGGCAGTTTTCCTCAGGCTTCCCTTTTAAAAGACAAATTTTTACTGAAATCCTCTTTCGATGCCATTCTTTTCCGTGATGTGATTCCCCGCTATGATATTCGAAATCCGCTAGGGCTTGAGGCGCTCGCTAGATACCTTGTTTCGAACCCAGGCAAGCCATTTTCATTCAGGAGCCTAACTAAAGTAACCAATGTAAAACATGAGGACACCCTGAGCAATTATGTTCAATACCTTGAAAAAGCATACCTGATCTTCAATCTGCCCAGGTTTGATTATTCTTTGCGAAAGCAGGCGGTCAATCTTAAGAAAGTGTATCCTGCCGACACAAGTTTTACACGGTTCTCGGGCAGTATTTTTTCAGAAGAACGCGGCAGGTTGCTCGAAACGATAGTTTGTAACCATTTAGCCAGGCAGGAGAAAAACCTGTTTTACTGGAAAGATGAACGACATAGGGAAGTTGATTTTGTAGTTTGTGAAGGATTAAAGCCTTTATCCATCATTCAGGTTTCGGAAAACACGGATGATGAGCGGGTTTGGAAAAGAGAAACAGAATCCCTTTTGAGCGCTGGTGAAGCCCTGGGTGTCGATGATCTGATGATACTCGTTAACAACAACTCAAAAGCACCTCCGGTTGACACTATCCAGGTAAAATCTGTGCTGGACTGGCTGATGGCGTAGTGGTTTAAAATAAGACTTTGTCGCAGTCTGCTCAGTCAGGGCTTAAACTTCGGCAGCCATCAGCATTGTTTCAGATATCTCGAACGGATTTCATACATTACTAAATGATTTTTGAGAATTCACACCGGCACCCCAAACAACACCCGCGTTCCTCTGGCCTCGCACCATATAGCAAGCGTTGGGTTTTTTAACCACAGAGTTAACAGGAGTTAAAAAAGGGAGTTGCACAGAGGTCTTACACACCCGTGAATCTCCAGAAAGTGTCAGGATTGACGATGTGCGTTTGGGCTTCCAGATAGCTATTGGTAAAGGTTTTGGGGAAATTCACCCTGGCTCTGGGGTTCAATTTTATCTTAAAAGCCTGCATTCTTCCATCATATTCTTCGAGGTAGTCAATTTCCTGTTGTTGGGTAGTCCGCCAGAAAAACCGGTGGGGGTACATCTTGTTGTAATGAAGATACTTCATTCGTTCGGTGATGAAAAAATTCTCCCATAAGGCTCCCGCATCGGTCCTGGATTCAAGTTTGCTGAAATTTCCCAGTATGGCATTCCTTACACCATTATCATAAAAGTAGATTTTGCGGCTTTTTTTTATCTCATTCCTTACATTGCGGCTGAAAGAACGCAGGCGGAAAATGATTAAAGCCTTCTCAAGCAGGCTGATATAGCGCTGAACCGTGTGTGGATCCGTGCCTAACAGTTGAGCAAGTTCATTGTAGGACACTTCCGAAGCTACCTGTAGCGCCAGTGCTTCAAGCAATTGCTCAATGAACTCAGGCTTTCTTATATCCTGATAAATAAAAACATCCTTGAACAGATAGCTGCTCACCAGGTTGTTTAATATTTCCGTTTCAGTGCCGGGATGGTTTATCACATCAGGATATGTACCATAAATGATATATTGTGGCAGTTGTCGGTTCACCTCAATAAAACCCAGGTGATCAACCAACTCTTTTATGGCCATGGGAAATAGCTGATATTCAAATTTTCTGCCTGTCAGAGGCTCATTCACCTGGTTCGATAGATCGAGCGAAGATGAACCGGTCACGATCAATTGCACCTGAGGTATCTGATCCGTGATCAGTTTTAGCGTCAGGCCAATGTTCAGCACCCGCTGTGCTTCATCAATCAACACCAGGGTATGATTACCGATCATTCGCTGCAGATCGTTGATACCCGGCGCTGAGAGGTGCTTCCTGATATCATTGTTATCGCAGTTTAAATAAAGGGTTTTTGAACCAGCTACCGCAGCTATCATATTCAGCAAGGTGGACTTACCCACCTGTCTTGGACCCAGTATGATAATGGCTTTCCCCTTGAAAAGTTGATCCTTAACCAGTTGTTCCAGTGCCCTCTTTATCATATGCGCCTGATCTTGTATGGAAGCAAATATAATAAATTATCTAACACTTCTATCATATATATTATAATATTTTTGAGTTATGTTTCATAAAATGAGAAAATCGGATACCTGGAAATATCATCTCTTCATGGCCTGCCCGAACACCACCCCCATCCCCTGGCTTCGCCGTTTTGTTTTTCAGCGCAAGGATTACCCATGCGATCTTTGGCTTCAGCACGCGGTTGAAGAGGGGGATCGCCATGATTCACCCATTTGGATGATCAATCAGATCTTGGAAACGAGATAAGCTTGCAAAAATTTAACGCCCCGCTCAGTGGTATTCAGATTCTTGTTAATGATAAAGCGCTTGTCAATGGATTCCATTTCCGAGAAAGCATCCAGGGCTTTGCTGTGCGAGGGCTTTTGGAAGGTCTTGTACTTGCATTCGACGGCATATTGCTCAAAAACCTGATTCACGACAAAATCCACCTCAGCGCCATCTCTCGTGCGGTAAAAATGAATCGTGCCGGCCGGATTGAGATTACGCAGAAGCTCGAGCAGAACAAAATTCTCAAAAAGCGCCCCATTATCGGCCCTGTAACGAATGTCACCAAATTCAGCGTTGATGATGTTCCGGATACCGTTATCCAGGAAATACACTTTCTTCATTTTGGTGATTGCCGCCCGCTTGTTGGTAAGGTAAGGTTCAACGAGTTTAATGATATACATTTGCTGCAGCAATTCAAGATAATCCTCGCAGGCACGGTAAGGCAGGGTCGATCCACGGCTCAACTCACTGACATTTACAAGATTTCCGGTCTGCGCCGCCAGTAATCTTAGCAGTTTATTGAAGCCCGTGGTATGCTCGTTCTTGACATAGGAGCGCACATCGTGCAACAAATAGGTTTTATAAATATCATCCAATATGGCGAGTTTCTGCCGGGGGTCCTTGGTCAGGGCCGCACGGGGCAATCCACCGTAAACGAGATACGCGTCCAGTAATGGCGCAAGCGGCGCGGTCAGACCTGATTCTGGCGTATCAAGGCTGAATGACATATAAAGCCGGTACAGGGAGGCATCATTAAATAGCAGAAACTCAGCAAATGAAAGTGAAAATACCTCCAACATCCGAAGCCTTCCGGCCAGGGATTCTTCAACCTTTTGTAGAATATCGAGGCTTGAACTGCCCGAACATAGCACTTTTATATGCTTATGCTTGTCCGTAAGCAATTTGAGCATGGTTGAAACGCCAGGGATATACTGGAACTCGTCGATCATCAACAAGCCGTTGAGGTCTCCATCCAGGTATATCCTGAGATAGCTCTCCAATTGAGAAAACTGCTGAAAAAGGGCTGCTATTTCAGGGTCCTGTCCGTTTAGTAGAAGTTTGCTTCCATCAAAATCATACATCTCCATCAGGCTGGTTTTACCAACCTGCCTGGCTCCAATCAAGAGGACGATGGGTACAACCTCATGGCCATCCTTTATTTTCGAAAGGTAAATATCTCGCCTGATCATGTCTGGCATTTTCTGCAAAATTATAAAAATTTGCCCATAATGCTAAATTTATAGCCACTTTTTTATCATTATTGATAAATTTATGGCCATATTATGCTATAAAAGACTTCACAAACGCCATCCCAGGTTGCCGGCCTCGCACCGTATAGCAAGCGTTGGGTTTTTTAACCACAGAGTAAAAAGGAGTTAAAACAGGGAGTTTCACAGAGGTGATGCATCCTTTATTTTACCAGGGAAGCATCCTGCATGCATTCCCCTTTCCCCCTTTTACACCATCATGACCCATAAGTCGCGATAAAATTCCTGTCTTCCCTTTCCGGTTTTATGCGTAATTTTGTATATATTATGGTGCGGAACCATAAGACCTGAGGTTATGCTTAAACACCGGAAGCGCTGGGGCTTCCATCGCCCATACCGGGAGGTTATCCTCCTGCTCTTGTATTCCCTCTTCCTCCTGACCCCCCTCCGGGCCCAGGATACGCTGGCGTGGTTTAGGTTTAATAGTAATTTGCTTGATGAGTATAGCAGATCCTATTGTATTCCCACAGCGCCATACAGTTATACTGGAACACCTCCAAACTATGAAATAAGGACGACAAGTAATGGAGGAAAGTTCATTTTTAAAGTGCCGGTATATGGCTATAAAAATCTGACGGTCAACTGGAAAGCAAGATACTCAGGTTCAGGCGCAACCAATAATAAATGGATCATTTATCTTAATACAGGCCAAAGCAATGATACAGTTTTCAACACTGCAATAAGCCCTTCTCTGGTATCATATAGCTCCAACATACCATCAACCTTCGCTACTATTAACGATACCATAGAGCTGGTATATGAAGCCGTAATTCCTACTTCTTCGGGATACGTTAATTTAGCTAATCTCTTTATAACCGGAGAATGCGGAGTCCCCATCATCAATAGCACACAACCTTCTTCTGGACCAATAAGCACTTGGGTCAATCTCCACGGTAGTCTGTTTTCCAGTGTTAATGCAGTTACAGTCGACCATATCCCTGCCCTCTTCGAGATCCTCTCCGACACCCTGATGCGGCTGCAGATTCCGGCCGGTGCCAGCGCCGGCAAGATCCGAATACTCGGGCCTTGCTGGGCAGAGATGGCTGGGAACTTTCAGATTACAAATCCATCTGACTGTAACAGCATTGCAACAGATCTTATCATTTCGGAGATTATTGAAGGGAACTCCAATAACAAAGCGATAGAAATTTACAACGGAACCACTGATACTATCTCTCTGGCCAATTATTCAATCAAGGTCTATTATAATG
>JAGNHN010000089.1 GCA_018001695.1 Lentimicrobiaceae bacterium | reverse complement strand
AAGGGTGGTTACTATGTACTTGGACTACGCCGAGAACCAGGCAGCACGACAAATACCAATGAAAATGGCTGATTGGGTACAGAAACTTGATGCTTTTCTGCAATTCAACGAATACAAGATTTTGAAGGATGCAGGAAAAGTAAGTCATGAAGTAGCCAGGGAACTGTCTGAGAAAGAATATGAAAGATATCGTGTCATTCAAGATAGAATGTTCGAAAGTGATTTTGACCAGATTGTAAAACAGATTACACCGCCTAAGAAGGAAACATGAACCGGATTAACAGTGGAAATGCATATGTTCCATCGACCATCGAGATGCTAGAATTCCATTAATGGGAGCATGCCAAAGGAATAGAAGTTACATATAAAAGCTCCGATGCGCATTGGAAAGATAAAGCCAGTTAGTTTTGTTAAAATCGGTTAAGAGGTCAATCAATAAAGGTTATGATTGAACACCACCCATGGGTCATATACAACGAAGCCGGAAGCGGAACACACCTGCTTTCAGGAGGGCAGATGCGATCTTATCTGAGCGCAACGGATGCAATGAGCACCCTGGAAAACGGATTTCTGTTTGCTCCCTTTGTTCCGTCTCCCTCCAGACCCATTTTGTTTTACGCAGCTGACAACATTCTCCAGAACGCAGATGACGCGCAGATAGCGCAATTCTATCAGCAAACCATACATCCTTCTTTTCCAACTAAGATCTCAGCGGTATCTCCTTCTGTAACGCCCGGCACGACCGACAAACAGGCCTATCTCTCCGGTGTTCAGTCGCTGACCGGGCGGCTTTGTATGCATGAGATGGAAAAGGTTGTCGTGTCGCGTATTACCGTGGTCCCACCCTTGCAAGCTGACCATCTCTTGCGGGTTTTTCTCGCATTGAAAACCGCCTATCCCCTTGCCTTCGTCTATCTGGGATATTTTCCCGGGCAGGGAATATGGATGGGCGCCAGTCCCGAGCAATTGATCCGTTGTCAGGGGCGATCATGCGAGACGATGGCCCTGGCAGGAACACGCTTAAGTGGAACTTCAGAGGACTGGGGAGCCAAAGAAATTGAGGAACAGGGCATTGTGAGCAGGTACATCAGAGACATCCTGCTTTCGCAGTCTATGCAGGACATTATCCAGACCGAGCCACATACCCGAACAGCGGGGCATCTGGAACATCTGTGCACAGGCTTCTCCTTCCAGCTCCCTGAGATGACTGCCCCTGGACCTCTCATCCAGGCGCTGCACCCTACACCGGCGATCTGCGGATTGCCACTTGAGTCGGCCCTGTCCTGGATACAGGCAAATGAGAAGCACGAAAGGGCCTATTATTCAGGCTTCCTGGGACCCTGCCACGCGAACGGAAATATCAGCCTTTACGTCAATCTTCGCTGCATGCAGATGACGAACCATGGAACCATGCTTTATAGCGGCGGGGGTATCACCTGCCAGTCAGATCCGCTGCATGAATGGGAAGAAACAGAGCACAAAGCCCAAACCTTGTTGAGCGTGATCGAAAAAGTGCGATTTTTATCCGGTTAATTCTGCGAGACATGGCATACACCGGAAAAGAAGCGGTGTTTCAGGCGGCGGCCATCCTGGCCGGAAAGGGACTTGAGACCGCAGTAATATCTCCCGGATCACGGAACGCGCCGCTCATAGCGGCCTTCAACAGGCAGGAAGGAATACGCTGTCTCAGTATCGCTGACGAACGCGTTGCTGCCTTCTTTGCCCTCGGCATTGCTCAACAAACACAGAAGCCGGTAGCCTTGATCTGCACCTCGGGCACGGCCGGACTGAATTATGCGCCAGCGGTGGCCGAAGCCTATTACCAGCAAATCCCACTCATCATTATCACAGCCGACAGGCCGCCTGAGTGGATTGACCAGGGAGATGGACAGGCGATACGGCAGAAAGATTTATATAAAAACTACGTTCGTAAAAGCGTCGACCTGCCTGTTCAGATACAGACAGAAGCCGACTGGCGGTATCATGCCCGGTTAATCCATGAAGCCTTTGACGCCAGCTGTTACCCGGTCTGTGGCCCGGTCCACATCAATGCCGGTTTGCGGGAGCCTTTGTATGAACTCGACCAGGAACCGGTTACCGATTTTCCTGACCACCAGCTATTTCCAGTCAGAACGGGTTTTGACCCCATGGACATTGATCGGCTTGCTGATGTTTGGAACTCTACGGAGAAGAAGCTCATCATTGTGGGGCAGCTTTCTCCCTGCTCCAGACTTGCCCTCCTCTTTGAGCGGCTGGCGCAGGATCCCAGCGTGGCGATCCTGACCGAAACCACCTCCAACCTCAGTGGCAACTACTTTCTGCAACACATCGACAGGCTCATAGAAGGATTGCATCCTGCTGAGTCACAAGACCTGGCACCGCAGTTATTGATAACACTGGGCGGTAACCTTGTCAGTCGTAAAGTCAAATCCTGGATACAGAAAAACAGGCCGGAAGCCCATTGGCATGTAGAAGCCGACACATTTCATATGGATGCATTCCGTTGTCTGACACTCAGCATTCCCTCCTCACCCCTGGATTTCCTGCGCGAATTCACACCCAGGATACGTCCAAACGACAGCGGGTACAGAAAGACCTGGCAACAGCATTCCACAGACAGGTCGGAAAAACATCTGCAATTTATGACCGGGTGCCCCTGGTCAGACCTGAAAGCCTTTGATATTCTTCTGCAACACATACCCCAGGGAAGTATTCTTCAGGGGGGAAACAGCACGCCTATCCGCTATCTGCAGCTGTTCCCGCAGGCCAATGGAACGAACTGCTATGGCAACAGGGGAACCAGCGGAATCGACGGCGTAGTCTCCACAGCAGCAGGCGCAGCCTGGGCTTATCCCGGGCTCTGTGTCGTGATAACAGGCGATGTCGCCTTTTTATATGATTCCAATGCTTTGTGGAATCAACACCTGACGGCTAACCTGCGCATCATCGTGATGAACAACGGAGGCGGCAATATTTTCCGCATCATCGACGGGCCATCCAGCATGCCTGAACTGGATCCTTTTATTGAAACACCCTATATTCCTGATCTCCGTCACCTGGCTGATATGCATGGTCTGACTTATTTGCAGGCGCAGGATGCCACATCCCTTGCCAGGGTACTCCCGGAATTTCTCCATCATCCCTATCCCCATCCTGCCATGCTGGAGATTAAAACGCAGAACAAAGCAAGCGCAGCGGTGTTAAAAGACTATTTCAAACATATATCATCATGAGTCAGCAGAGAGCGTGGACGACCATTAAACACTACGAGGAGATCCTCTTTGATTCGTTTGAAGGCATTGCCCGGATTACCATCAACAGGCCCCGTTACCGCAATGCCTTCACCCCGGATACCATCCACGAGATGATAGATGCGATGCGCATCTGCAGAGAGATGAATGATATCGGTGTCGTTGTGATCACAGGTGCCGGGGATAAGGCGTTCTGCAGCGGAGGTGATCAGAACATCAAGAGCATCGGTGGCTACATCGGAAAGGATGGCGTTCCCCGCCTGAATGTGCTGGACTTACAAAAAATGATCCGATCCCTGCCGAAGCCGGTCATCGCCATGGTGAATGGCTACGCCATTGGTGGCGGCCATGTACTGCATGTTGTCTGCGATCTAAGCATCGCCTCTGACAACGCCATTTTCGGGCAAACAGGGCCCAAAGTAGGCAGTTTCGATGGTGGGTTCGGATCCAGCTACCTGGCCCGCATCGTTGGCCAGAAGAAAGCGAGGGAGATCTGGTTCCTATGTGAACAATACAGCGCCCAGGAAGCCCTGGATATGGGACTGGTGAACAAAGTGGTGGCTTATGACCAGTTGGAGGATGAGACGGTGCGCTGGTGTAAAACCATCATGAAACGCAGTCCCTTGGCCATACGCATGGTAAAAGCCTGTCTGAATGCGGAGCTCGACGGTCAGGCCGGGCTGCAGGAGCTGGCCGGAAACGCAACACTGCTCTACTACCTCACCGACGAAGCCCAGGAAGGAAAGCGGGCTTTTCTTGAGAAAAGAGATCCGGATTTCCAGTCCTATCCCAAATTCCCCTAATAAGAAGTAAAAGGTGAACCTGACCCACATCAACGCCTGGATCGACGCCATTCGTCCGCGCACCCTGCCCCTGGCCATGGCCGCCATCATCCTGGGCGGTTCCCTGGCCCATGCCACAAATGGGTTCCGTTGGGATGTCTTTCTGCTGGCCTTGTTCACAACCCTGTTCCTACAGATACTTTCCAATCTGGCCAATGATTATGGCGACACCATGCATGCGGTGGATAACGACCGGCGTATCGGGCCCAGGCGAACCGTTCAATCGGGTCGCATCAGCAAGGCCGCCATGAGAAAGGGTATCATGATCACCGTACTATTGAGCCTGGCAACCGGATTGCCATTGGTCTGGCTTGGAACATCGGGACAACATCCTGCCATTATCCTTCTTTTTCTGCTACTTGGATTCGCTGCCATTGGGGCGGCCATCAAATACACCGTCGGCAGCAAACCATACGGATATTCAGGATACGGCGACGTTTTCGTCTTTCTGTTTTTCGGTCTGGCCAGCGTCTTTGGGAGTTATTTCCTCATCGCAGGCAAATGGGATACGCTCATCCTGCTGCCTGCCACAGCCATGGGCTGCCTGAGCACGGCCGTATTGAATCTCAACAATATGCGCGATCACGAAAATGATGCCCTCAGCGGTAAAAGGACGCTGGTGGTGAAGCGGGGCGTGCGATGGGCCAAACATTACCACCTGTTCCTGATCACGGTATCAGTTATGGCTGGATTGACTTACATGCTGATCGAATTCCATTCGCCTTACCAGCTCTTGTTCCTCATCACCCTTCCCTTGTTTGTGATGCATGTCCACGGGGTCTTCACCAACCACCTGCCCGAGCAACTGGACCCCTATCTGAAAAAACTGGCGTTGACCAGTCTGTTGTTCGCGCTTTCTTTTGGGATCGGTCTATTATTCTGACAAAGATGAACCTGCCGGTGACCTGGAATGCAAGCTGGAAGAAACATAGCCTCAGGTTCCTGAAACCTTCCGGCACTTCCAGGGGCATCTTATATGAGAAGCCCAGCTATTTCCTGATGCTGCGGCATCCTGAAGACCCTGATATCAGCGGTATCGGTGAATGCAGCATCATACCCGGTTTAAGCCCGGATAAGCTCGAAAACATTGAAGGCAAGCTTGACAGTATCTGCAGCATCCTTAATGATGGAAAGATCCCGCCAGATGAAGCATTGAATGACTTTCCGGCGCTGAAATTTGCTTTGGAAACCGCGTTGCTGGATGCGGACGGAGGTGGCCGAAGAAGGCTGTTCCCTTCGGAATTTGTGGATGCGGGCGCTCCTATTCCCATCAACGGACTGATCTGGATGGGCAGTTTTTTGGCCATGAAGGATCAGATCAGGGAAAAGATTGACCAAGGTTATCGCTGTATTAAAATTAAAATCGG
>JAGNHN010000088.1 GCA_018001695.1 Lentimicrobiaceae bacterium | reverse complement strand
GCTGGGTAGAGCGCCCGGATACCATCTGGGTGGAATACAAGGATATAAAAGGACGTCAGCAGAAGGAAAAAGTCCATGGCTTCACAGCGCGTATCTTCCAGCATGAGATCGACCACCTGCATGGCATCCTTTATACCGACCGTATCCCAGCCGGGAGTCTGAAAACGGATACGGAATAAAATTCAAGCCACTGGAAAGCGGGTATGCTTGTTAATTCATGAGTTTCCAGCTGGTCCTGAGTACTGGAATACTGATACCTGAGACAAGGATAGCAGCAGCTGGGATGATGACCTACTCCTGGTGCTTCAGCCTGTGGTAAGCGCGGGCTTCCGCCAGGTTCCATGATAACCAGTGCTGCGCCTCCCAACGATGTATAAAGGCCTGCTTCCGCATCGCAATGCGACTGTAATATTCACCGCTTGTCATATAAGGAAAACGGAAGGGGTACTTCCCGGATTGAAAGGCTGCAATCTCCTGCAGCCTTTTTGCTTTAATATCCAGGATGGGCAGGGTTTTATCCGGCATCCCGGCCATGAAATCCAGATGAAGAAAGCTGCGGTCTGCATGGGCGATATTGTAATTAGCAATATATCTGTCCCATGGAAATAAAGAAGCGATGAATAATATGGCAATAATGGCCATGCTGTTGACATGCAATATCCAGAAAGCGGATCGCTGGTGATGGATCTTGCGATAGACGCTGTATAGACCATACAGGATCAATAAGAGGAAGATGAAGACCCCAATCCGCTTGTAGGCCAGTGCAAAATAGTCGATGTAATGCAGGTTGCGGATGCCTACCGAGATGGCCAGGATGGCATTTTGTGCCAACCACATATAACTGAGCCATTTGAGCGTTTTTGATGGGTAAAAATTCAGGTTGCGACGGAAAAAGTATAGTGTAATGATGATGGAGATCAGGATAGAAAATATGAGGAGGTAGGTTCCTTCATGGACGAACTGCTTCAGGTATTGCCCTTCCCATTCAAATGTGAACCATACATATCTTATATCCAATATGTTGAGGATGAGGATGGCCAGGTTCAAAAAAGCCATCAGGAAGAGCGCAACACGGAACTCATCCCGCAGTCCAAGCTGACGGAACCGGAAAAACCGGAAGGTTCTGCGTTTTCGGACAATGCCCCAGTCACTCTTTTGGTCCCATTCAGAAAGATAAGGATGGGCCAGTTGTTGCAGCAGGACGTTGCTGATCAAGAATCCCAATACAAAGACCCCTGTCATTTCTATATCCAGGTTAGAAATCCACCTTGCCAGATCGATGGTCAGCCAGTTCGTCAGCTGAACCATGAGGCCTTCAAACCTGGGATTGGCCGCGCTGTATATCTGCAGGAAAAGGATGATGATCACGATAGGCAGGATCAGCAGCACCGCCCTTCTGAGCCATGTCCGCGTGCTGAGTCCCCTGATCCGGCTGGATAGTATATGAGTAAAGAATTGCCATTGTGCTGCAAACGGGGCACTCAGAGACATCAGGGCAGCCGTGGCGGCTGATCTGACTTGTGGATAGCTCAGGTAGGCCGCGAAGCTAGCCAGGAGGGCGATATTGACCGCAGCCGCCAGAGTCGTATCGTGTACCACGAAGGCCAGGGCTGAAACAAGGATACTACTCAGCCATAGCTTTGTTGTTCTCTGCTGCCACGAAAGCTGATGTGTGATGGCCCAATATGTGATCAAGCCCGCTTCAAACAGTAACAAATTGATGCCCAGTCGCTGACGATAGAACAGTATTGTGAAGAGAAGGGCGCTCAACAATACCATGGTGGTGGGTTTCCTGGTTTGCATACATGGGAATTGAGTTGCTATAACGCCAAGCCCGTGGTGGTATTATTCCAGGAAGATGTTAAGAAATCCTAATTCTCCCGTCCCAACAGGAACTGGAAAGCAAGGCATTGCCAATCGTATTAACTTTGCAGTAAACCAAGCGATATGCGCTATCATTTCATTGCCATTGGCGGAGCTGCCATGCACAACCTGGCCATCGCACTGGCCCAGGCTGGCCACGATGTAAGTGGATCGGACGACGAGATCTTTGAACCTTCCCGTTCCCGTCTGGAAAAGCATGGTCTGTTGCCGTCAGCCTACGGCTGGTTCCCGGAACGTATCACTTCTGATATAGATGCGGTGATCCTGGGAATGCATGCGCGTAAGGATAACCCGGAGCTGGTCAGAGCCGAAGATTTCGCCATTCCCGTTTATTCGTTCCCGGAATTCCTGTATCGTCAATATATTGATAAAAAGCGTGTTGTAGTAGCAGGATCACATGGGAAAACAACCATCACAGCCATGATCTTGCATGTTCTTAAGCAGGCGGGACAGCAACCGGATTATATGGTGGGTGCCCAGCTTGATGGGTTTGATGTGATGGTTCGCATCAGCGCAGGAGATGGAATCGCTGTTCTGGAAGGGGATGAGTACCTGACCAGTCCGGTCGACCGCCGCTCCAAATTTCTGCATTATCACCCCCATCTGCTGCTGATATCAGGTATTGCCTGGGATCATATGAATGTATTTCCAACGTTTGACGACTACTTGGCGCCTTTTGTCAGCCTGATACATGGGTTGCCTGAAAATGGGGCCATCGTTTACAATGTCGATGACCCTGTTCTGAAGGAAATGGTAGAAAGGGAGACACCGGAGGGTGTCAGGCGCATCCCTTATTCCCTGCCAGCTTATCATATGGATGAAGGCAGGGCCTGGCTGGAAATGGAAGGGGCTTCATACGGATTACAGGTATTCGGGCGGCATAACCTGAGCAACCTCATGGGCGCCGCCGAAGTCTGCCGTGAACTTGGAATAGGGGGTGGCGTTATCTGGCCTGCCCTTGCAAGCTTCCCTGGTGCTTCGCGCCGCCTGGAACGCGTATTTACGGGCACTAATCTCCATGTTTTCCGTGATTTTGCCCATGCTCCCAGCAAGCTGAAAGCCACCGTCGGGGCGGTGCGGGAGCTGCTTCCCTGCCATCACCTGGTAGCGTGTATGGAGCTGCATACCTATAGCAGTCTCAATGCAGATTTCCTGCCCCACTATGCCGGAAGCATGCAGGGGGCAGATACCGCCATCGTGTTCTATCATCCGGATACCATTGCCCTGAAGAAGCTCCCCCCGGTCAGTGCTGAACAGGTGCGCACGGCTTTCGACAGGCCCGACTTGCTGATTTTTCATGACAGCGGGCAACTGCAGGACTATCTCATGGGTCTTAAAACAAATAAATTAGGATTGCTGATGATGAGTTCGGGCGATTTTCATGGGATCCAGATGCCGGCCATCATCGAAACACTACAGCAACACTATGAAAGAAATCGCTAGTCTTTTCCGGATTTGGACACTAATGGGCATGCTTGCTTTGGTGAGCCATCTCCATGCACAGGTAAGACCGGTTGCCGTCTTCAGGCAGAATCACATTTCTTTTGATACCCTGCGTGAAGAAGCTGGGCCTGTGATGCGCCGCTTTGAGGTGACCAATGAGGGCGATGCGGTGCTCAGACTGCTGGATGTCAAGGCCGGTTGCGGCTGCACAACCACGGATTGGGAGAAAAAGCCCATTCCTCCGGGTCAGAAAGGCTATATCGATGTGGAATACAATCCGGCAGGTCGCCCGGGTGGCTTCAGCAATGCCGTTGCTGTGACGACGAACGATCCGGACCGCATCACGATTATACTTCAGATCAGCGGGATGGTGCTGCCACGGCCCAAAACAAGGGAAGAGCTTTATCCCCATGTTCAGGGCAGCCTGCGCTTCCGCAGCAACCATATCACGCTGGGAGAAGCCTTCCTGGGTCAGACGAAACAGGATACGTTCTTCTTCGTAAATACCGCTGATAAACCGGTGATCTGGCCCGAGAAACAGAAATCCCTGCCCGCATGGCTACAGGCGGTTCCGAATGCGGCAAAAACCCTGCCAGGTGAAGAAGGTCACCTGGTCATCCGCTATGAGGCCAGTTTGCGCCAGGCCTGGGGCCTCCTCTTTGATACAGCCAGAATCAATGTGCTGGATGTAGCCGGACCAGTCAAGATCCTGACCATGGGCGTGAAGGTTCTGGATACCCTCGACCGCTTGCCCCAGGCAGAAAAAGAACTTGCTGCCAGTCTGCATATCGTCAGGGATTCCTACAATTACACAACCATACAAAAAGGTGACACGGTGAGTTACCGCTATGAATTACATAATCAAGGGAAAAGACCGCTGGAAATCAGAAAGATGTCAGCTGCATGTCCTTGTATTGAGTTCATGGAGCGTGTGGAGGAAATTCCTCCTGGAGGGCAGGCATTCATCGAAGTACGTATGCTGACATCCGGGCTCTCCGGGCCGCAACATAAAACTATTTACCTGGTAACGAATGATCCTCGACGCCAGGAAGTATATTTGCATTTGATTGGAACAGTAAAATAACCGTAATATGTTTGTTATGAAGAAGTGGTCTATCATGCCCCTGGCGTTGGTGCTGGGACTGGGTGCGTTACAGGCACAGGATGCAGGTACCGACAGGTTTCCGCATAAGATGGGTAACCTGCATATGAGCAAGAGCTTTGCCAATTTTGATTACCTGAAAGATACCGAGGCAAGGACAGATACATTGCTGATATACAATGCGATGGATTCTTCTATGAAGATATCCTTCGAAAAACCGCCTGCCTATCTGATCTGCCAGGTCACCCCGAATCCCCTGCCTGCCGGCAAGGAGGGAATGATCTTGATTACATATGATGCTGTTGCTCAGGGCGATTATGGCTTCCAGAATTACCGGCTGGGCCTGCGTACCAATGATGCCCAGCAGATGATCAAGACCTTCAGTGTACGGGCTTATATTGAAGAGGATTTTTCAAAACTGACTGAGGAGGAACGTCAGAATCCGCCTGTTATGTCCATAGAAACTGAGACCCATGACTTTGGCACAGTGCAGGAAGGCACAAAGGTTACTTATGATTTCAAATTTAAGAATACGGGCAAGCGCGACCTGATCATCCGCAAAACGAAGGCAACCTGTGGTTGCACAGCTACCCATCCGGAGAAGAGTTTGCTGAAGCCGGGCGAAGAGAGCTATTTTACGGTGGTTTTTGACACACGTGGACGTACAGGCCTACAGCATAAGTCTGTCTTCATCTACAGCAATGATCCCCGTCATTCCACCGCAGCCATTCATATCAAAGGCAATGTCCTGGCTCCGTAAAGGGCGCGTGAACTTTTAGTAAAAGCCTAAATCAGATAGGTTAAAGATGAGATCTGGGTGAAGACCTTCCTCAGTATAGGGATTATTATGCTCTGTCAGTGGATTGAGCATCCGATGGATTCTCTGCCAGATGGATGGATTTCCTACTGAAATTTATCCATAAGCTAAAAGCACAACCTGAAGGAATCTGATAAGGAAATCTATTTACAGGGGCTTCTCGTAAAGTTTAACTGTAGTCTGGCCTTCTATCTTTCATCATCAGGACAATAATATCCGTCCTGACTTGTGACGCTCTGCAAAATTAGTGTGGGTTTATTTTTTAACATGTTGAATATGACTTAAATAAGAATTAGAGAGTGAATTTTTATCGCACTAACACCGATTTCTGTGCCATGCTCAGGACCAGATTTGTGATAACTTGATTGATGATGGGGGGCTTTTTTATGTTCATTTCTTTGCACGCCCAAAGAAATGAACCAAAGAAAGGGCGCTTTTTCGAAGGGAT
>JAGNHN010000046.1 GCA_018001695.1 Lentimicrobiaceae bacterium | reverse complement strand
GCATACCGGGTTTCTCCTAATATTTTTTGTGGGGATGGCAATTTGGGAACAATTTCTTAGGTTTATTCGGGATCAAAAGCGCTACGCGCCGCATACAGTAGCTGCCTATCAGAACGACCTCAGCCAGTTTTTTGCATACCTGTCGGACACCTATAATATGGACGATCCGGCCCTGGTGCGTCCTGAGCACATACGGTCGTACCTGGTAGAGATGCTGGACAAGGGTTTGAGCCGGCGGAGTGTCTTGCGCAAGATGAGTGCTCTCAAATCCATGTATCAATATCTGGTCCGGCATCATGGTTACCAGAATAATCCTGCTCGGCTGGTGGTATTGCCCAAGGCCGGCGTCGACCTGCCCCATTTTCTGCCCAGGGAGAGCATGATGCAACTTGAGTCGATGTTGCCGGAGGGCAAAAGTTATGCTGAGGCCAGGGACCGTATGATCATCCTTTTATTT
Source organism: Lentimicrobiaceae bacterium (assembly GCA_018001695.1). Classification (GTDB taxonomy): domain Bacteria; phylum Bacteroidota; class Bacteroidia; order Bacteroidales; family JAGNHN01; genus JAGNHN01. The sequence continues at coordinate 27,266 of JAGNHN010000046.1, read as the reverse complement.
TATGGTAGTGGTATCAGGGTTTCGGAATTATGCGGGCTGAACATATCTGACCTGGACATCAAGCGTCAATCTCTGCGAGTGATGGGCAAGCGCAGCAAGGAACGTGAGGTTCCTTTCGGTCCTGTGCTTGCAGGCGCGCTGGATTCATACCTGAGCATGCGCAGTCTGGAGACCGGGGATTCCCTGCCCCTATTTTTAACGAACCGGGGCAACCGGGTTTATCCGCGCATGATATATAATATTGTATATTCGTGGTTAAGTCTGGTCACAACCCAGCAGCACAGAGGTCCGCATACGCTCCGGCACACCTTTGCCACACATATGTTAGACAATGGAGCAGATCTTAACGCGATCAAAGAGATCCTGGGTCATGCCAGTCTGGCAGCCACCCAGGTTTATACCCATAATACCATTGAGAAGTTAAAGAAGGTACATCAACAGGCCCATCCCAGGGCTTAAAAAAAAGGAGGTACAAATGAAAGTCAACATCAATGCCGTTAGGTTCAAAACCGACAAGAAGCTGGAGGATTTTATCACTGATAAGGTGAGTAAGCTGTCGCATCAATATGATGGCATTATGGGCAGTGAGGTTACCTTGCGCCTGGATACACATAATACTGTCAAAACCAAGATAACTGAAATAAGGTTGATGGTCAAGGGTTACGACCTGTTTGCCAAGAAGGAGAGTGATTCTTTTGAGGAAGCTACGGACACGGCCGTCGAGGCCATACGTCGTCAGTTAAGACGTCACAAGGAAAAAATCCGTGGTGTATAAATTTTTCCTAAAAATTATTTGGCATACAACAAATCTTTAATACCTTTGCAGTCCCTTTTAAACGAGGGACTGTTTTTTTGTGCCTTGACAAGGTGAATCGCCTATGTAGCTCAGTTGGTAGAGCAGCTGATTTGTAATCAGCCGGTCGGCGGTTCGAGTCCGTCCATAGGCTCACGTTCTTTACAAGATTGATCTATCAGTATTCCGGGGAGATTCCAGAGCGGTCAAATGGGGCAGACTGTAAATCTGTTGGCGGACGCCTTCGGAGGTTCGAATCCTCCTCTCCCCACGATTATCATCAGCGGAAATAGCTCATCTGGTAGAGCGACAGCCTTCCAAGCTGTAGGTGGCGGGTTCGAGTCCCGTTTTCCGCTCCAAGCCATTGTAGCTCAGGGGTAGAGCACTTCCTTGGTAAGGAAGGGGTCACGAGTTCAATTCTCGTCAATGGCTCGACTTTTATAATGAATAAAGGTTCGCTGCTTAATCCAAATCTGAAAACTAATATGGCAAAGGAAAAATTCGATCGTTCCAAACCACACGTAAACGTTGGAACCATTGGGCATGTTGACCACGGTAAGACGACCCTGACGGCCGCCATTACCCTGATCTTATCCGAAAAGGGACTCTCTGAGTACAAATCATTCGACTCAATCGACAACGCCCCTGAGGAAAAAGAAAGAGGTATCACCATCAATACGGCCCACGTTGAATACCAAACAGAAAACCGTCACTATGCACATGTCGACTGTCCCGGACACGCTGACTACGTGAAGAACATGGTTACGGGTGCTGCCCAGATGGACGGTGCCATCGTTGTGGTTGCCGCCACCGACGGCCCCATGCCTCAGACCCGTGAGCACATCCTGCTCGCACGTCAGGTGGGTGTACCCAGGATCGTAGTCTTTATGAACAAATGTGACATGGTCGACGATGAGGAGCTTCTCGACCTCGTTGAGATGGAAATTCGTGAGCTGCTCAGTTTCTATGAATTTGACGGTGACAATACCCCCGTCATCCGTGGCTCAGCCCTGGGCGCCCTGAACAAGGAGCCGAAGTGGGTTGATAAGCTCATGGAACTCATGGAAGCCGTTGATACTTTCATCCCGCTGCCTCCGCGCGATGTGGACAAGGCCTTCCTCATGCCTGTGGAAGACGTGTTCTCCATCACCGGTCGCGGTACCGTGGCTACCGGCAGGATCGAAACAGGTGTTATCAACACCGGCGACCCTGTGGAAATCATCGGGCTGGGTGCTCACAAGCTGAAGAGCGTTGTGACCGGGGTTGAAATGTTCCGTAAGATCCTCGATCGTGGTGAGGCTGGTGACAACGCCGGTCTGCTGCTTCGCGGTATCGACAAGGATGAGATCCGCCGCGGTATGGTTATCGCCAAGCCGGGTAGTATCACCCCGCATACCAAGTTCGTGGCTCAGGCCTACGTTCTGAAGAAAGAAGAAGGTGGCCGTCATACCCCCTTCCATAACAAATACCGTCCCCAGTTCTACTTCCGTACAACAGACGTTACCGGTGAGGTGATTCTGCCACAGGGCGTGGAAATGGTAATGCCGGGTGACAACCTGAGCTTCGAAGTGCATCTCATCTCTGAGATCGCTATGAGCAAGGGTCTTCGGTTCGCTATCCGTGAAGGCGGACGTACCGTTGGTGCCGGCCAGGTCATTGACATTATTGAGTAATTAATAATTAAGATGTGAGGGGAAAGGGCATGCAGGAACATCCTGCCTGCCCTTTCTCAACCACATTGATAAACTACGGGTGTAGCTCAATTGGTAGAGTAGTGGTCTCCAAAACCATTGGCTGTGGGTTCGAGTCCTACCACCCGTGCAAACATAACCAGTCAGCATGGCAAAGTTCAGTGTTAAGGAGTACGTCAGGGAGAGTTACGACGAACTGATGAACAAGGTCTCCTGGCCAACATGGAGTGAGCTCCAGAACAGTGCAGTTATTGTATCCATTGCTTCCTTGATAATCGCTTTGGTCGTTTATCTGATGGATATCGCATTCAGCACACTGCTTCAGGAATTTTACAAGCTCTTTTAGCATCTGGCTGGTTATAGGTGGCCAATCCACATCAACCCAGGGAAAACGGTATGAGTGATCAGTTGAAGAAGTGGTATGTTCTCCGCGCTATCAGTGGTAGCGAAAAAAAGGTCAAGCAGTACATCGAAAGTGAGATAAGCCGCTTGAACCTCAAGGATTACATCAGCCAGGTGCTGATCCCGACCGAGAAAGTCTACCAGGTCAGAAATGGCAAGAAGGTCAGCAAGGAAAGGAATTACTTTCCCGGCTACATCCTGATTGAAGCAGTCCTGACCGGCGAGATCCCCCACATCCTGAGGAATATTCCGGGTGTGATCGGGTTTCTTGGATCCAAGGGAGAGCCAAATCCCCTGCGTCCTGCCGAGGTGAATCGTATCCTGGGCAAGGTCGATGAGTTATCAGAACAGGGTGAAGAGGTCAACGTTCCCTTCATCGTAGGCGAAACCGTCAAGGTGATCGACGGTCCCTTCAACAGCTTCACCGGGGTGATCGAAGAGATCAATGAGGAGAAGAAAAAGCTGAAGGTGATGGTCAAGATCTTTGGGCGTAAGACCCCGCTTGAGCTGGGCTTTATGCAGGTTGAGAAGGAATAGGTGCACCAGGCTGCTTTGGAGTCGCAGAGCAGCACGCTTTTTACTAACACGATTATCTGCGAAGTACAATGGCAAAGGAAGTTACAGGTAACATAAAGTTACAAATCAAGGGAGGCGCTGCTAACCCATCTCCACCTGTTGGTCCGGCCTTAGGGTCGAAGGGTATCAACATCATGGAGTTCTGTAAGCAGTTCAATGCCCGTACGCAGGAGAATGCCGGGAAGATACTTCCTGTCATTATCACCGTGTATAAAGACAAGTCTTTTGATTTCATCATTAAAACCCCGCCTGTGGCCGTTCAGCTCATGGAAGCCGCCAGCCTTAAGAAGGGCTCACCGGAGCCCAACCGTAATAAGGTAGGCAGCATCACCTGGGACCAGGTTTCAGCAATTGCTGAGTCCAAGATGGTCGACCTGAACGCGTTTACGCTGGAATCCGCCGTAAGAATGGTAGCCGGCACAGCCCGCAGCATGGGGATCACCATTAAAGGAACACCTCCGTTTAAGAAGGGGGCCTAAGCACACGATAGGCAGAACATTTAATAACAATACTCACAATGGCAAAACTGACGAAAGCCAGGAAAGAGGTTCTGACCAAGTTCGACAAGAATGAGGCATACCCGCTTCCCGAGGCTGTGAAGAAGGTGAAGGAGATAACCAAGACGAAATTTGATGCATCGGTAGACATCGATGTGCGTCTGGGCGTCGACCCCCGCAAAGCCAATCAGATGGTCAGGGGAACCGTAACACTGCCTCACGGAACAGGTAAAACTGTGCGCGTTCTGGTGCTTTGTACTCCTGACAAGGAGGATGAAGCCAAAGCGGCAGGAGCCGAATATGTCGGGCTGGATGAATTTATTGAAAAGATCAAACAGGGATGGACAGATGTGGATGTGGTCATTACCATGCCCTCCGTGATGCCCAAGATCGGTCCCCTGGGCCGTATCCTTGGTCCACGCGGACTCATGCCCAACCCCAAGACAGGAACAGTAACCATGGATGTTGGCAAGGCCGTGGAAGATGTGAAAGGTGGTAAGATCGATTTCAAAGTCGATAAATACGGCATCATTCACAGCTCCGTGGGCAAAGTGTCGTTCGATGAGCAGAAAATCATCGAAAACGCCAGGGAACTGCTCCAGACTATTCAAAAACTCAAGCCAGCCGCAGCTAAAGGAACCTATGTGAAGAGTGTCTACATGTCCAGCACCATGAGTCCTGGCATCAAAGTCGACACAAGGTCACTGGCTGTGTAACGGATCATTGATTCAGAACCTTAAAGGGCGAAGATCGTTATGATAAAAGAAGACAAAAACCAACTGCTCGACGCGCTGACAGAACAGCTGAAAGCCAGCGAGACCGTCTATCTGACAGATATTTCAGATCTGGATGCAGAAAAGACGTCCAAGCTGCGCAGGCTGTGTTTCAGACGCGACGTGAAGTTAATGGTAGTGAAAAACACCTTGCTCCGCCTAGCCATGGAGCGTTCGGAGAAGGACTTCACCGGCTTGTACGATGTCCTGAAAGGACACACTTCCCTGATGTTTTCAGAGAACAGCAATACACCGGCCAGACTGATCCAGGAATTCCGCAGGGAATCCAACCGCCCGGTTTTGAAGGGAGCCTATGTACAGGAAATGGTCTTTGTTGGCGATGACAAGCTGGATACGCTGGTCAGCCTCAAGTCCAAGAATGAAATGCTGGGCGATATCATCAGTACCCTGCAGTCCCCCATGCGCAACGTGCTGGGAGCCCTGCAGTCGGGTGGTCATATTCTCAGTGGCGTCCTCAAGACCTTATCGGAAAAGGCAGCATAAAGCAAGGTATCACAACCACAGATTTTTTAATTAACCGAATTCATTCATCTTTAATAATTAACAGACAATGGCAGATTTGAAAGCACTTGCAGAACAACTGGTCAATTTGACAGTGAAAGAGGTCAATGAACTGGCTGATATCCTCAAGGCAGATTACGGCATCGAACCAGCCGCCGCGGCTACCGTCGTAGCAGCAGCAGGCCCTGCAGCCGCTGGTCCTGTTGAAGAAGAACAGACCGCATTTGATGTTATCCTGAAATCAGCCGGTGCATCCAAGCTCGCAGTTGTGAAACTCGTGAAAGAACTGACGAGTCTCGGACTGAAAGAAGCCAAGGAACTGGTCGACGCTGCTCCCAAGGCTATCAAGGAAGGTGTAACCAAAGACGAAGCGGATGCCCTTAAAAAGCAGCTCGAAGAGGCTGGCGCCGAGGTTGAAGTCAAATAAATCAGGACTAGCAAGAACCACAACGGGTGTAGACTTCCTCCGGCCTTCCGGCCGGGGAAGTCTATCACGCGTTATATGTGAGCCACTTTTCTTCTTGACCTGTTCGTAACACCGCCTGCCCGCATTGGCAGGCTTTAACCAATTAAAGCCCAGGCAGAAATGACCACCCAAAGGATCAGCTTCGCGTCCACCCGATCACAAACTGAATATCCTGACCTGCTCGATATTCAGCTCAAGTCATTCCAGGACTTTTTTCAACTGGAAACCAACCCCGAAGACCGGGGTAACGAAGGGCTCTTCAAAGTATTCGCTGAGAACTTCCCCATCACCGATGCGCGCAATAACTTCGTTCTGGAGTTCCTCGACTACTTCGTAGATCCGCCGCGCTATTCCATCGATGAGTGCATTGAACGCGGCCTTACCTACAGCGTTCCGCTGAAAGCCAAACTCAAACTGTACTGCACCGATCCGGAGCATGAAGATTTTGAAACCATCATCCAGGATGTCTACCTGGGGATGATCCCCTATATGACCCCCCGTGGTACCTTCGTGATCAACGGAGCCGAAAGGGTGGTCGTCTCACAGCTGCACCGCTCTCCTGGCGTATTCTTCGGCACCAGCCGTCACGCTAATGGCACCCAGCTCTTCTCCGCACGTATTATCCCCTTCAAGGGTTCGTGGATGGAGTTCACCACCGACATCAACAATGTGATGTATGCCTACATCGACCGTAAAAAGAAGCTGCCCGTCACCACGCTGCTCAGGGCCATCGGATACGAAAGCGATAAGGATATTCTCGAGATCTTTGACCTCGCCCAGGAAGTAAAGGTTTCCAAGGCAGGTCTGAAGAAATTCATCGGTCAGAAACTGGCCGCCCGTGTGGTCCGCTCCTGGATTGAAGACTTTGTTGATGAGGATACCGGTGAAGTCGTCTCGATCGAACGTACTGAGGTACTGATCGACCGCGAAACTATCCTCGAAAACAAACATATAGATCTGATCGCCGATGCCGGTATCAAGAGCATCCTGATCCACAAAGAAGAGAATAACAACATCGATTATTCCATCATTTTCAATACCCTGCAAAAAGATACGGCCAACTCCGAAAAAGAAGCCGTGGAATACATCTACCGCCAGCTCCGGAATGCGGAGCCACCGGACGAAGAAACTGCCAGGGGTATCATCGACAAACTCTTCTTCTCCGACAAACGTTACGACCTTGGCGATGTCGGACGCTATCGCATCAACCGTAAACTCAACCTGGAAACATCCCTGGATATCAGGGTGCTTACAAAGGAAGACATCATCTATATCATCCGTCATCTCATTGAATTGGTGAATTCCAAGGCTGAAGTTGACGATATTGACCACCTTAGTAACCGTAGGGTACGTACGGTAGGCGAACAATTGTATGCACAATTTGGTGTCGGACTGGCACGTATGGCCAGGACAATCAGAGAGCGCATGAATGTTCGTGACAATGAGGTATTTACACCAATGGACCTGATCAACGCGAAGACCCTTTCGTCGGTGATCAATTCCTTCTTCGGTACCAATCAGCTTTCTCAGTTCATGGATCAAACGAATCCGCTGGCAGAGCTGACGCATAAGAGAAGGATCTCAGCCCTGGGCCCGGGTGGTCTGAGCCGTGAACGTGCAGGCTTTGAGGTCCGCGACGTTCATTACACCCATTACGGCCGCCTTTGTACTATCGAAACCCCTGAAGGACCCAACATCGGTCTGATTTCGTCACTTTGCGTATTCGCGAAGATCAACCGGCTAGGTTTTATTGAAACCCCCTACCACCGCGTCGTTGATGGTATCGTGCAGATCAATGAGCCTCCGGTCTATCTGAGTGCCGAGGAAGAAGAACGCAAGATCATCGCGCATGCCAGTACGGAAATGGATCCGAATGGCCGCCTGACACAGGACCGTATCAAGGTAAGGTACCTGGCAGATTATCCTATCACTGAGCCCGGGGAGATTGACCTGGTGGACATTGCCACCAACCAGATTGCTTCTGTGGCTGCTTCGCTGATCCCATTCCTGGAACATGACGACGCCAACCGCGCCCTCATGGGATCAAACATGATGCGCCAGGCTGTTCCGCTGCTTGTCACCGAATCACCAATAGTCGGAACAGGTATCGAAAAGGAAACAGCCGAGGATTCCAGGGTGCTCGTCAACGCCGAAGGCGATGGCATCGTAGAATATGTTGATGCCAATGAGATCGTCATCCGCTATACCAGAAGCGAAGACGAAAAACTCATCAGCTTTGATGACGACATTCGTCATTACCCCCTTATCAAGTTCAAGCGAACCAACCAGAACACCTGTGTCAACCTGAAGCCCATTGTAACCAAGGGCACCAAGGTCAGAAAAGGACAGGTGTTGTGCGAAGGATATGCAACTGCTCAGGGCGAGCTGGCTTTGGGTAAGAACATTATGGTCGCCTTCATGCCCTGGAAAGGGTACAATTTTGAAGATGCCATCGTGGTTTCAGAACGTTTGGTCAGGGAAGACGTCTTTACGTCTGTTCATATTGAGGAATTTGTCATGGAAGTGCGTGACACCAAGCGGGGTGTTGAAGAGCTGACCAATGACATTCCGAACGTAAGCAGTGAAGCCACGAAAGACCTGGATGAGAGCGGGCTGATCCGTATCGGCGCTGAGGTTAAGGAAGGGGATATTCTGATCGGTAAAATCACCCCAAAAGGGGAAAGTGATCCAACACCGGAAGAAAAACTTCTGCGTGCCATCTTCGGTGACAAGGCAGGCGATGTGAAAGATGCATCCCTGAAGGCACCTCCCAGTATGCGGGGCGTTGTCCTGGACAAAAAACTCTTCTCACGTGCCATCAAGGACCGCAAAACCAAGTTGCGTGAGAAAGAAGTCATCACCCAACTGGAAGAAGACCACAACCGCGAAGTAGCCAAGCTGAAGAATAAGCTGGTTGACAAACTGATGATCCTGGTTAGTGGAAAAACATCACAGGGCGTTTACAACAACTTTAAAGAAGAGCTCATCCCCAAGAAAGCCAAGTTCACACAAAAGACGCTGCTTGGCATCGATTATACCACGGTCAATCCAAACCGCTGGACAGCCGACAAGGACAAGAACACGCTCATCAGCCAACTGATCAACAATTACAACATCAAGTACAAGGAGTTGCTGGGTCAGTTCAACCGGAATAAATTTGTTGCCATGGTGGGCGATGACCTGCCCAATGGCATTGTGCAAATGGCGAAGGTATATGTTGCCAAGAAGCGCAAGCTGAAGGTAGGTGATAAGATGGCAGGCCGCCACGGTAACAAGGGTATTGTTGCCAAGATTGTCAGGGATGAAGATATGCCCTTCCTGGAAGACGGCACGCCTGTTGACATCGTTCTGAACCCGCTGGGTGTTCCTTCCCGTATGAACCTCGGACAGATCTATGAAACTGTTCTTGGTTGGGCAGGCAGCAAGCTGGGTGTGAAATTTGCCACGCCGATCTTTGATGGTGCCACGATAGATGAGATCAACGAACACATGGCCAAGGCCGGTTTGCCTGCCAATGGACGCGTCTGGTTGCATGATGGTGGTACCGGGGAGCGCTTTGACCAGCCGGTTACGGTTGGATACATCTATATGCTTAAGCTTCACCACATGGTGGATGACAAGATGCACGCCCGTTCCATCGGCCCCTATTCGCTCATCACACAACAGCCCCTCGGAGGTAAAGCCCAGTTTGGGGGTCAGCGTTTTGGTGAAATGGAAGTATGGGCTCTGGAAGCTTTTGGTGCATCCAATATCCTGCAGGAAGTCCTTACCGTCAAGTCGGATGACGTGGTGGGAAGGGCCAAAGCCTACGAAGCTATCGTCAAGGGTGAAGTCATGCCAACACCGGGCATTCCGGAATCCTTCAATGTACTGGTCCACGAAATGCGTGGCCTGGGTCTGAATATCAGTTTTGAGAAATAATTTTCTATCCGGGTAGCATCGCTGAACGCAAGCGCGATGATGCCCGGGTATTAAGCATAATCCTATGGCTTTCAGAAAAGAAAATAAGATTTCCAGCGATTTCAACAGCATCACCGTCAGCCTGACCTCCCCGGAAACCATCCTGGAGATGTCGTTCGGCGAAGTGCTGAAGCCAGAAACCATCAACTACCGGACCTATAAACCGGAACGTGATGGTTTATTCTGTGAGCGGATTTTCGGTCCTGTTAAGGACTGGGAATGCCACTGCGGAAAATATAAGAGGATACGCTATAAAGGCATTGTCTGCGACCGTTGTGGCGTGGAGGTTACCGAGAAGAAAGTCAGACGTGAGCGCATGGGGCATATCCAACTGGTTGTTCCTGTGGCCCATATCTGGTTTTTCAGATCGCTTCCCAACAAGATCGGGGCTTTGCTTGGCCTGCCGACCAAGAAGCTTGAATCGGTGATCTATTACGAGAGGTATGTGGTGATTAACCCCGGATACAAAGCACAGGACGGTGTAAGTTATCTCGATTTCCTCACAGAAGAGGAATATTTTGAGATCATGGACAATATGCCTGTTGAATACCATCATCTGGATGACAGTCACCCCAACAAGTTCGTCGCGAAGATGGGCGCCGAGGCTGTGCAGGAACTGCTGGGCAGATTGAACCTTGATCAGCTTTCCTATGATCTCAGGCATAAAGCGAACACCGAGACATCACAGCAAAGGAAAGCAGACGCCCTCAAGCGCCTGCAGGTTGTAGAAGCCTTCAGGGATGCGCAAACCCGTATCGAAAACAAGCCGGAATGGATGATCGTGAAGGTGGTTCCGGTCATACCGCCTGAGCTTCGCCCCCTGGTTCCGCTGGATGGCGGCCGCTTCGCTACCTCCGACCTCAACGACCTGTACCGCAGGGTCATTATCCGTAACAACCGTCTGAAGCGACTGATCGAAATCAAGGCTCCGGAAGTGATCATGCGTAACGAGAAACGCATGTTGCAGGAAGCTGTTGATTCCCTTTTTGATAACTCCCGTAAGGTCAGTTCCGTAAAGACGGAATCCAATCGACCGCTCAAATCTCTCAGCGATAGTCTGAAAGGCAAGCAGGGACGGTTCCGTCAGAATCTGCTCGGAAAACGTGTGGACTATAGCGGTCGTTCTGTCATTGTTGTGGGCCCGGAACTGAACCTGAATGAATGCGGATTGCCCAAAGAAATGGCCTCCGAGTTGTTTAAACCCTTCATTATCCGCAAGATGCTGGAGAGGGGGATTGTGAAGACCGTGAAATCGGCCAAGAAGATCGTTGACCGCAAAGACCCCGTTGTATGGGACATCCTGGAGAACATTCTGAAGGGCCATCCGGTTCTGCTGAACAGGGCCCCTACCCTGCACCGTCTGGGTATTCAGGCGTTCCAGCCAAAACTCATCGAAGGCAAAGCCATTCAGCTTCATCCGCTCGTTTGTACTGCTTTCAATGCCGACTTTGACGGCGACCAGATGGCGGTGCACGTGCCCCTGGGCAATGCCGCGATTCTGGAAGCCCAGCTGCTCATGCTCGCCTCCCACAACATCCTCAACCCTGCCAACGGGGCGCCAATCACGGTGCCTTCACAGGACATGGTTCTTGGGCTTTACTACATGACCAAAGGCCGCAAGAGTACCCCTGACCGCATTGTAAAAGGTGAAGGATCTGTATTCTATTCGCCTGAGGAAGTGATCATTGCCTACAATGAAGGCAAAGTGGCCTTGCATAGTTTCATTAAAGTGAAGGTGAATGACAGGATAGGGCCGGACTATGTGAACCATATGGTGGAAACGACTGTCGGCCGTGTCCTCTTCAACCAGGTGGTGCCACGTGAGATGGGTTACATCAACCAGCTTCTGACAAAGAAATCACTGCGTGATATCATTGGTGATACCCTCAAACGGACTGACACTGCGACAACCTCCCGCTTCCTTGATGATATCAAAAACATGGGATTCGGCATGGCATTCCGCGGAGGATTGTCGTTCAACCTGGATGATGTGATCATTCCGGAGGTGAAGGAACAGATGATCGGAGCTGCCAACGAAGAGGTTGAAGAAGTGCTGGCCAACTACAATATGGGGTTCATTACCAATACCGAGCGTTACAATCAGATCATCGATATCTGGACCCATACAAATTCCAAGTTGACCCGCACCCTTATGGAGCAGCTGACCCAGCATAACCAGGGCTTCAACCCTGTATTTATGATGCTGGACAGCGGTGCCCGTGGTTCCAAGGAACAGATCAGGCAGCTTTCCGGTATGCGTGGTTTGATGGCAAAACCTCAGAAATCGGGTGCCACAGGGGGCGAGATCATTGAAAACCCAATCCTCTCCAACTTCAAGGAAGGCCTCAGCGTTCTGGAATACTTCATCTCTACCCACGGTGCACGTAAGGGTCTTGCTGATACCGCCTTAAAGACGGCTGATGCCGGTTACCTGACCCGCCGTCTGGTGGATGTCGCCCAGGATGTGATCATCTCAGAGCGGGACTGCGGAACTCTCAGGGGTTTGACTACCACAGCACTGAAGAAAAATGAAGAAGTAGTCGAAAGCCTGTACGATCGTATTCTTGGAAGAACATCTCTGCACGATGTGTTCCATCCGCAGACAGGCGAACTGATCGTCAGGGCCGGGGAACAGATCGATGAGCAAATCGCATTGATCATCGAAGAAAGCCCGCTGGAATCAGTGGAAATTCGTTCGGTGCTCACTTGTGAATCAAAGGTCGGGGTGTGCGCTAAATGCTACGGGCGTAATCTTGCCACCGGACTCATGGTTGGCAAGGGAGAAGCCGTGGGTGTGATCGCTGCCCAGTCCATCGGGGAACCTGGAACCCAGCTGACCCTGCGTACCTTCCACGTTGGGGGTACCGCTTCCAGCATCGCCATCACTTCAAATATTACCGCACGGTATGACGGTATACTGGAGATCGATGAGCTGCGCTATGTGGAGTATTCTCCCAAAGAAGGCACAACCTACGATATGGTTCTCGGACGTTCTGCTGAACTCAGGGTGGTTGACAAGAACACCGGTATTTCATTGAGTAGCCACTTCATCCCTTATGGTGCAAGGCTGTATAAGCGTGCCGGTGATGCAGTGAAAAAGGGTGATGTCATCTGTGACTGGGATCCATACAACGCCGTGATCCTCTCAGAGGTCAGCGGAAAGGTGGAATACGACAGCATCATTGAAGGGACAACCTACCGTGTTGAATCAGATGAACAGACGGGATACCACGAAAAAGTGGTCATCGAAAGCCGCGTCAGGTCCAAGAACCCGGCCATCCGTATCCTTTCAACCACCAATGACCTGCTGCGTTCGTACGATATTCCGGTAGGCTCACATATCCTCGTTGATGACAAAGCCAAGATCAAAGCAGGTGATATTCTGGTGAAGATCCCACGTGCCATCGGAAAATCCGGTGACATCACGGGAGGTCTGCCCAGGGTCACTGAGTTGTTCGAGGCCCGTAATCCTTCCGATCCTGCAATTGTCAGCGAAATTGACGGTATCGTGTCGTTCGGCAAAAAGCTCAAACGCGGTAACCGTGAAGTCATCGTGACTTCCAAGACCGGTGAGGAAAAACACTACCTCATCCCAACGAGTAAACAGATCCTTGCCCAGGAAAACGACTACGTCAAGGCAGGTACGCCACTTTCAGAAGGTGCAATTACGCCCTCGGATATCCTGGCGATCAAAGGACCCATGAAGGTGCAGGAATACATCGTTAATGAAATCCAGGAGGTTTACCGTCTCCAGGGGGTGAAGATCAATGATAAGCATTTCGAAGTCATTGTGCGTCAGATGATGCGCAAGGTCGAGGTGGATGATCCGGGTGATACCCGCTTCCTCGAAGGACAGCTTGCAGAAAAGCTTGACTTTCAGGATGAGAATGACTGGATCTTTGGAAAGAAAATCGTGGTAGATCCAGGTGAATCCCCTACGCTTAAACCCGGACAGATTGTCACTGCACGTAAGCTGCGTGAGGAAAATTCCATGCTCAAGCGCAAGGACCTTAAGCTTGTTGAAGCCAGGGATGCCCAGCCTGCCACGGCACGCCAGGTACTCCAGGGCATTACAAAAGCCTCTCTGCAAACCAAGAGCTTCCTATCCGCTGCTTCGTTCCAGGAAACCACCAAAGTCCTTACAGAAGCTGCAGTGCAAGCCAAGCGTGATTACCTGCTTGGTTTGAAAGAAAATGTGATCGTAGGTCACCTCATTCCGGCCGGCACCGGCTTACGCGAATACCAGAAAGCCATTGTTGGTAGTATGGAAGAGTATGAAAGCCTGATGGCATCGAAAGAAAGCACGCTATAGGCCTGAACTTAAATAAGGAACAATCTTATGAATGATCCAAGAAAAGAAAACCAACTGAATATCGAACTGAGTGACGACCAGGCTGAAGGTACTTATTCAAACCTCGCCGTGATCACACACAGCCATGCCGAGTTTATCCTGGACTTTATCAATGTCATGCCCGGCATGCCCAAAGCCAAGGTGAAATCGCGCATCATCCTGACACCCCAACACGCTAAAAGGCTTTTGCGGGCTATGCAGGACAATATTCAGAAATTCGAAGCGATGCACGGTGTTATCAAGGAAGGTGAAGGCGGCGGAATGCCCCCGTTCAGCCTTGGTGGACCGACAGCACAGGCATGATCAGCACAAGCATTATGGATGCCTGAATCCAACCGGGCCACCTTGTGTGATTAAGCAGTAAGAGGTTTATTTACAATAAGATGCAACTTTCTGAACAGCCGTCTCATGCCCGGAGGCGGCTGCTTTTTTCAGATCCTCACAGGCACGCTTCCGGTCTCCTTTCAGGTCATAACAAGCACCTCTCAGAAAATAGGCCTCGGGCAAAGGTTGCAGTCGCAACGCTTCATTCAGGTCCTCAATGGCCAGATCGTACCTGTTTTTGGAAAAATAGTATTTCGCCCTTCCCAGCCAGGGCCTGGCATCCTTCACTTCCATCCGCATCAGCCTGCGGTAATCGGCTAGTGCAGCCTCCTCTTTCCCCATTATGCCATATATCTCCGCCCGTTCAAGGTAATAGTCAGTATTACCACGGTCATAGGTCATTGATTTGGTAAGATCTTGAATTGCTGCATCATATCTTTTCAGTCCTTTAAGTACAAAGGCTCGTGAAGCATACAATTCTGCATCGTCCCTGATCTTCATTTCCAGGATAAGGTAATCCAGGTCCGTGAGTGCGGCCTGCATCTTTCCGTTGGCTGACATGAGCCGTGAGCGTAACCTCCTGGCGGGTTCATGCCGCGGTTCCTCACGCAGCAGACGGTCCAAATCCTGCACAGCAGCAGCTGTATCACTGGTTTGAAGGGATAAAACTGCACGTCGAAAAAATAGACTGTCAGGCGCCTTTCCTGCAGATACAATATGGCTTATATCCAGAATGGCTTTTTCGATATCTTTTTGATAAACATAGATTTGGCTCCGCAGCATCCAGGCTTCCCAGGGGACCTGATCAGACTTTCGCCGGATGAGCTCGCTCAGTACATCTACTGCCTCAGCTGATTTACCGAGGGTATGCAAGAGCCTGGCCCTGGCTATCCAGGCATGTGGTAACACTATCGGTGCAGAACAGGCCTTTTCCAGATCAGCCAGGGCCTGCCGTGGCTTTCCCTGGTCCTCCCATATCCTGCTTCGCTGGTAGAGCGCCTCAGGATGATCAGGCTTCATTTCCAAAGCTTTGGCAATATCCTTCATGGCAGCATCCCGGTAACCCTGCATCAACAGGGCCTGAGCCCTGCCCACATGGGCATCATAATAGTAGGGTCTGTCCTTCAGGACCTGGTCAAAGATCACCAGTGCACGCTGCGGATCTCCTTTTTCCAGCGCCTGAACACCCGACTGATAAAGCTGGGCAACAGACTGGCTGTGAATGCCTACCCAGATCAGACTGGATACAATGACGGCCAATGTCCTTAAGCGGTGGATTTTGTACTTTTGCATGCCCCGAAAATACGAAAAACGCATGCAAGATATTCCGCTTAACCATCTGCGCGCCGAATACCTGTCCGGATCCCTGACTGAGAAAGATATACAGGCTGATCCCATCATTCAGATCAGGCAATGGCTTTCAGAGGCCATGACGGCCGGGGTATTGGAACCCAACGCCATGGCGCTCGCAACCGTTTCTGCTGATGGCATGCCTGCCGCCAGGATGGTTTTGCTAAAGGAGTTAACGGAACAGGGCTTTGTTTTCTTCGGTCGTTATGACAGTCGAAAAGGTAACCATCTTGCGTCTAACCCCTTAGCAGCTCTTCTTTTCTTCTGGGATAAAATGGAAAGGCAAATCAGGATAGAGGGAAGCGTGGAGAAGCTGGAACCATCCGAGTCGGATGCGTATTTTCATTCCCGCCCCTTAATGAGCCGGATCAGTGCAGTAATATCACCTCAGAGTCAAGTGATTCCCGACAGATCCTGGCTGGAATCCCGGTGGCAGGAGCGTGCCCGGGAATACACAAACAAGGAACCGGAACGGCCGGATCAATGGGGTGGTTATCTCCTGAGGCCTGTGCTTCTGGAATTCTGGCAAGGCCGGGAAAGCAGGTTGCACGATCGCATACAGTACCGTAAAACAGCAGGTTCCTGGATCATTGAACGGCTCGCCCCCTAATCAGACTCAGGATGCAAGGGCGTTGAGATCCCTGACAAATCCGGCTATATCGGATTCAGAAAATCCTTTTTCGAGCGCAGCTTCCTGCAATGTTCCCCAGATGGGTTCACCACAAATGATGCATCGTATTCCTTTCTCCGATAAATAACGCACGGAAGACGGTACTATCTCCACCAATTCCTCAATGCTGATATCTGCTGTGATGTGATTCATAATTAATAACTTCTATTTCCGTTTGATGACCGTCCGGGTCCGGACCGTCGAATAGGCCGAGAAATAGCCGATAGCGCCATTGCTGATATTGGTTCTTACATTGGCCGGCGGGCCACTGAACAATGGGCTGTTATATCCGCTGGCTTCCTGGACTTCCCAAATAAAGCGCGCATAGTCCTCCGGTATGGATGACAATTCCAACTCAATGGTGTCTCCGACCGATGCCTGGTCTTCACGCAGGAATTGCGCCATGACACCAAAGGTATAATTGCCATTGAACAGCTCATCCGACACGACGATCCACCTATCGATGGTATCTGTGACCAGAACATTGTTGCGATAGACCCTGAAGAGGTAGTTTTCACGGGATGGCGGATCCCAGGCAAACAGATTGACGGCCCATACCTTCCAGTTGGGTTGATAATTAACCTGAATGGAATCCACGACCGGCGCCACAGGCATGGTAGATGTTGCCGTGTAAGACTGCAGGCTTCCATCAATCTCAACCTGGTCAATGCGTAGAGCATAGCTGTTTCCGGGACTCCCTGCGAATCCGGAAGGGGCCTTGTAAACACCCGGTGCCTTCTCATTAAAGGTCCAGCTTTGCTGTCCATCACTGATGGTGACCAGTGCTCCGGCAACAAGCGGCATCGGACTATTGGCGAAATAATCTCCTGTATAACTCAATGTTATCTCACTACTACCTTCCAGATTGGTAACGGAGCCATCCACCACCAGGCGTGTAAACGTCGAATCGAGCTCAATGTCAATCCGCTCGGTACATGAAAGTTCCACAGTAGCTGTAAGCAAGAGCATAAAATATTTTATCGATCTCATTTCCTGGTCATTAAAACTTGAAATTATAGGTAAGTGACGGAATAATGCTGAAGAGGTAGGTCATCTCTGCATAAGTCACATCCGGATTGTCTTCCTCCTGTACGAAATTGATCACCCAGGCATTTTTGCGGGCGTATGCATTGTAAACAGAAAGGTTCCACTCTCCACGGAAGGACCGGTCCGGCTTCTCCTTTCCACGCCAGGTCACACTCAGATCAAGGCGGTGATAATCGGGTAAGCGGTAGCTGTTCCGGTCGCTGAAAATGGGAACGATTTTATTCCCGATATAAGCTCTACCAGTCGGGAAAGTCACCGGATTGCCGGTAGCATAAACCCATGTGCCCCCCAGCGAAAGACGGGGGCTCAGGTCATAATTCACCACGACGGAAACATCATGCGTTTTATCATACGGGGAGAGATAAGCCTTACCCTTATTGATCTCCGGAATTTTCCGCACTGTCCGGGAGAGGGTATAACCTACCCAGCCGTTCAGCCTCCCCTCCTGCTTGCGGATTAACCATTCCAGGCCATAGGCTTCGGCTTCACCGAACCGGAGTTCACCTTCCAGGTGCTTGTTCAGGAGCAATTCAGCGTAATCCTTGAAATCGATGGCATTCTCCGTCTTCTTGTAATAGACTTCCACTGATGCTTCGATGGTATTGCGCGAGAAGTTACGGAATAAACCAAGGGTGAACTGGTCGGCACGCTGGGGTTTGACGCGGGGAGATGAAGGGAACCAGATATCAAGCGGGGTACCCGCCGTAGAATTGGTGGCCAGGTGGATGTACTGCACCGTGCGGACATAATTGGCCTTCAAAGACATATCCTCACGCAAAAGGTAAGTCAGCCCCGCCCTGGGCTCCAATGCTTTGTAATGATTGTAGGGCTTGCGTTTGCTGTAGACTGTCGAATCTGCCGGCAGGTACTGCGGATCGTAGGAAAATACAGTGGCCGGGCCGAGGTTTTGGAACAGGCTGAAGCGCAGGCCGTATTTCACGGTAAGCCTGGAACCCAGCTTCTGTTCATTTCCGGCATATACCCCTGACTCCAGGCTTTCCTGGTGCGGCAGGGTAAACTCATTGAAAAGGGTTTCATTGCCCAAACCCCGGGCTGTACCTGGAAAAATGCGGTGATGAACAACCGAGAGTCCGAATTTGATGGTATGCCGTGGATTGGGATAAAACCCGAAATCAGCCTTCAGGCCGTTATCCTGCATCTTCGCAGCCCAGTCAAAGGAATTGGCCTCGCCTTCAGGTATGCCAAGGTTGTACCGGTATGTACTGTGAACTAGGGTGAAATTTGAAAATAACTTATTGGAAAACAGATGATTCCATCTTAAGCTCAGCGTCTGATTACCCCAACCCATCTTAAAATCATCATTGCGAAAGACATCCTTACCGTAGTAGGATGAGAGGAAGATGCGGTTTTTTTCATCGATCCTGAAATTCAATTTTCCATTTAAGTCATAGAAGTAGAGGATATTATCACGAATCTCTTCCCTGTTCGCAAACCGAAGAAAGACATCGGCATAGGTACGCCTCCCTGCCAGCAGATAGGTAATCTTATCCTGATGCAATGGCCCCTCAAGGGTAAGCCTGCTGCTGATGGTGCCAACGCCACCGGTGGCAGCAGTCCTCCCTGCATTCCCATCCTTCATGCGGATGTCGAGCAGGGAAGACAAACGCCCCCCTGCGGAAGGCGGGATATCTCCCTTATAGAGCGTAACGTCTTTTACAGCATCATTATTAAAGACTGAGAAAAAACCAAGCAAGTGACTGGCATTGTACACCGTAGCCTCATCCAGCAGAATCAGGTTCTGGTCAGGGTTACCACCGCGGACACTAAATCCGGAGCCTCCCTCTGTAGTAGCCTGGACGCCTGGCAACAATTGGATCGCTTTCAGTACATCCACTTCTCCCATCAGGGCCGGTATTTGCCGGATGCTTTTCACATCCATGCGAACGACACTCATTTCCGTTGACCTGACATGTATGTCTTCCCGCTTCCCCTTGATTTCCACTTCCTTCAGAAGGGCTGCACTGGCTGTCAATTTGACGGTGAGACTGATATCTTTATCAAGCTGGACAGCTTGGCTTTCTGTGGCATACCCAACATAAGAAAAGACTAGGGTATATTTCCCCGGAGGAAGGGAGATGCTGTAAAATCCATACACATTGCTGACAGTACCTGTATTCAGCTCCCTTATATAGACCGAAGCCCCCAGGAGTTCTTCTCCGGTTTCCTGGTCGCGGATGCTGCCACTCACTGTGTATTTCTTTCCAGCGAGTTCCCCTTCAGGCAAGGCGACCACCAAGGTAGGCAGGCAGCAGGCCCAGACCAGAACCAACAGGCAAATATTGAGATGTTTCATTTTCTGCATTTATCGGGATAATAACCCATTCGTCAGGTTACTGCGTGCTCCCTGTCTACCTTCCCCTGTCACCAAAACCACCGAAGAGCAGACCAAGGTTTAGCACAGGACTCGAATAATCTGATCCCTGATAAATCCTTTCCTGGGTTTGCTGGTATACCCGGTCCCCGACACCGGCTGTCCATTGGAAGCCCAGGCCGGCATTGACTTTGAACCAGGTAGTCAGATTCACTTCGGCTTCAATCATGGGTGTCATGACGAAGACATTATCCTTGGCCAGGTAATCGTAATGGTCGAAGTGATAGGTCTCTTCGTAGAGCGATATCTGCCCCCATCCCAACTTCAGGCTGGATGCCAGATGGATCAGGGCAGAAGGACGGTGAACATATCCCAGCCAGAATCCGCCATGACCGAAGCTGGTGCGCAATTCGGGATAGGATTTCCCTGCGACCGACTTCTGAAACCTGTAATGGGCCGTGGCAAGACCCATACCATATCCTCCCAGAAAGTACCGCTGGTTGATGAGCAATGCGCCGCCTCCACCGCTGTACACGCCGAAGTCACCTTCAGCCTGCCCGAGCATCACAAGGGGACCGCCAAATCCGGAAAAGCGGATATTCTCATGGTTAAAGAGATAGCGGTACTCGTCATTATTCTGAGAATACAGGGAATAAGTACTGAGGATTACCGCTGCCAGGGTGTAAAAAAGGTTTCTCATATACACTGGTTTTTGTTCCTGATCCGGTCAAGAATCGTGCCAGCTACCGCAACCGCAGCAGCATTATCAATAATTTAATATGGCAACGCTGATACAGCTATGCTGTCAGGGACCACCCAGGTAATGGCGGGAATGGATGTAAGTGGCAAAAGGAGAAAGGAATCGCTTATGCTAATTCTTTCTGAAGTTGTGCGACCCAGTCTTTGATCCTGCTTCCGTTCAGCCGGGCCTGGTTTTCATAGTCGAGTGCAAGGCCACAGAACTGGTCACCCTCCACAGCCCTGGAGGCTTCATAGGTATAGCCTTTGGTACTGGTGTAACCTACGATCTTTGCCCCCAAGCGGCGAAGCAGCACCGCCATTAATCCTATTCCATCCACAAAGTTCTGGGGATATCCTTTCTGGTCACCATTGCCGAAGATGGCGACGGTTTTTCCCTTCAGGTCCAGGTCCTCCAGTGCAGGAACAAACTCATCCCAGTAATTGGGCAATTCCCCGTCGAACCAGGTCGGGACGCCCAGAATCAGGTTATCATAAGAGAGGAAAGTCTTCTCGGTAATATCTTCCGCATTGACAAGGTCTACCTTCTCCTTTCCAAAGGCCTCCCTGATCTTTTCTGCTGCCTTGGCCGTCTTGACGGTATTGAAACTATAGATAATAGCTGTCTTTTTCATGATAAATGGGATTAAAATTGCAGCATGGCAAGTGCGGCTTCAAAGATCTTCTGCGTATTGGGCAGGATGGCCTTTTCCAGTGTACGGTTAAAGCCAACCGGTGTGAATGTGGCGCCTACCCTGCGTACCGGGGCATCCAGGTAATGAAAAGCCTCTTCAGCAATGATGGCAGCAAGCTCTCCTCCGAAACCACCAAACACCTTGTCCTCGTGCACGACCAGGGCACGGTTGGTTTTCCGGACGCTATCCAGAATGGCATCCTTATCCAGGGGTAACAGGCTACGGAGGTCGATCACTTCAATGTCATAACCTTTTTCCTTCGCCAGCATCTCAGCCGCCTCCAGGCACATATGCGTAGTGTTCCCGAAAGTAATCACGCTGAGATCCTTGCCATTCCTCCTGACCCTGGCTTTGCCAAAAGGCACTTCAAAGTCATCGGGGATGGGTGTCGCTGCTTCCGGAGCATTATACAATGCTTTGGGTTCCAGAAAGACCGTCATACCCCTTGAGCGCATGCTGGTACGAAGCAATCCCGCAGCATCATCCGCAAAGGAAGGATATACGATACGGGCACCCGGCATGGTGGCCAGGGCCCCTTCAATGGTCTGGCTATGGTAAAGCCCGCCCCCGATATATCCACCTGAAGCGAGCCGGATGGTGATATTGGGTGCAAATTTGCCATTCGACCTCCAGTAGTCGTGCGTGGAATCCACATACTGCTCTATAGCGGGCCAGAAGTAATCCGCAAACTCAGCCCCTTCGACCACCACGCGGATTTTTTCATCAAAGCGGCTCATACCATTCGCTGTTGCCATAATGTAATCCTCGGCAATGGGGGCATTAAACACACGCTCCGGACCAAATTCCTTCTGCATGCCTTTGGAGACATTGAAAATGCCGCCCTTTTCCTTATTGGCCATATCCTGGCCCCAGATAAATGTATCCGGGTTGTGACGGAATTCAGCTTTCAGTGTTTCATTGATGGCATCGATGAGGCGCTTTGGCTCACCCTCATAATTGTGCGCACCTTCCGGGTACTTCGATGCTTCATAGGCCGGGGGCAGCACGAAATCGAAGATGGAAGCCGGGTCATGATCAGGAGAAGCCAGTGCCTTCTTATGGGCATCCTTGACGATGTTCTTTACCTCTTCCTCAATGGCCTCAAGCTCTTTCTCCGTAAACCGGTTGTATCGTAATAGCATCCGGCGATATTTTCCAAGGGGGTCATATTCAAGAACATAGTTCAGTTCGGCATCATCCCGGTAGAGATCATGACGGTCGGAATTGGAGTGTGAATGAATGCGGACACAGTTGGCCTGAACGATGACGGGAATGCTGTTTTCCAGGACAAACTCCCTGGCAGTCAGCATGGCGTTCATGCTGTCAAAAACGTCCTTGCCATTGCAATGAATGATCTCCAGGTTCCTGAATCCGCTGAAATTATCGGCTACCTTGCGGTTGGCCGTCTGGTCCTTTTTGGGAACGCTGATGCCATAGCCATTGTCCTGGATCACAAAGATCACAGGCAGCTTTTCGGTTGCGGCACCATTAATCGCCTCATAGACATAGCCCTCCGATACGGATGATTCTCCCTGGGAGCTGATGGCAACACCTTTATGCTTGTAGTATTTCATGGCCCGTCCGACACCGGAAGCCTGAGAGGCATGGTTGCCTGTACAGGAAGAGACATTGTGGATGTTCCATTCCGGCTTGGCAAAATGGTTAGACATATGCCTGCCGCCACTGGAAGGATCAGCGGGTTTGGAAATACCGTTCAGGATGATTTCCTCGGCAGTCATGCCAGCTGAAATGGCCGTGAGCATGTCTCTGTAATACGGGAAAAGATGATCCTCGCCACGTACAAACGTCTGTCCTATAGCAAGTTGAATCCCATCATGCCCGGCGTAAGGAGCATGGTAGGACCATCCAAGGGCTTGTTTCAGGTAATTCGGGGCACGGTCATCCAGTCTGCGGCCCAATGTCATCAGCCGGTACCAATGCGCCAGTGTCTTCTTGTCGGTCGTCTTAATGCTGTGAAAACGCTTGATTTCCATGGAAAGCATATTTAGTGGGTAATCTGTCTCGTCAGAAAGAAAACGATGTAAGGTTTCCTTTGTTCATTGCCGTGCAACCGTCCTCTCACAGACTGTCCGTTGAAATTTCCTGCAAAAGTAAGGAATAATGATTTGTTTAGAATCATTCTATAAAAAGCCATGCTGGCGAGTATCAGCCGGAAATGATTTCTGAAGGAATGCCTTTTTACCGCCTGATCACCTCAAACTCGCCGTTTTCGTGTAGGCGGATAATGGTGGACGGCTTTGTTTCCTGGATCCTGTCGCGGTGAAAGTCAACTACATAATCCACCTCCTGCAACAAGACAGGGTTGATGTCTCTGAAAAACATTGGCGAAGGATCGCCAGACAGGTTGGCGGAGGTGGAGATGACGGGTTTGCCAAACTGGCGGACCAGTTCAAGGGCAAAATCATCACGAGGAATGCGGATCCCGACCGTCCGGTCTTTCCCGACGACCAGTTTTGAGAGGTTGCGTGCATCCGGGAAGACAATTGTGAGCGGCGTCTGGATCTGCTGGTAAAGATCCCAGGCTGCTTCGGGGATCAGCTTTACATACTCCTGCAAACGGTCAGTTCCATCCAGCAAGATAATAAAATGCTTATTATCACTGCGTTGCTTGATCTTCTGCAAGCGCTTAATGGCCCTGGTATTGGTAGCGTCGCAACCCAGACCCCAGATCGTATCTGTCGGATAAAGAATGCTTCCACCTTTACGGAGGACTTCCACGGTCCTTGCAATTTCTTCCTGTAATGTAGGTTTCATAAATCCCTTGTCAACTCCATATTATCGATGGTGTACGCACATTTAAAATGGCCTTCCGGACAAGCCTTATGTCCATGCAGCCCACACGGCCGGCAGGCCAGTTCATCCCTGGTTTGGACTACCCTTGCCTCATCCGACAAGGGCCCGAATCCGAATCCGGGCAGGGTTGAGCAAAACACCGCGCTAACTGGCGCATTCACTGCCGAGGCAAGGTGCATGGGCGAAGAGTCGTTTACGAAATTCATGCGGGCAGGTTTCATTAGGGCCGCACTTTGCAGGAAGGACAGGGTACCTGACAGGTTGAGCACCTCACGATCAGGGAGCGCTTTTACAATAGAGTCACAAAGCAGATGGTCATCGCGTCCTCCTAACAGTAAGATGCGATAGTGTGACGGCAGGGCCTGTATCATTGAGATCCACCTGTCGACGGGATACTGCTTGGTAAACCATAAAGAGGCGGGGGCCACCGTGATGTAAGGCTTGTCCTGGTAAGGTTTGACAGCATCCAGGTCCTTTTGCGCCGGATAAAGCCTGGGTTTCCGGAGGGGATAATCACCCAGTACCGCTATCAGCTTGTGATTCCGCTCTGTCTCATGTACGCCGGTCCCAATCTCATGGGTTACGGTATGGGTAAAGAGAAAGGAAAGCGGATTTTTGCTGAAGCCAATACGGTATCGGGCGCCTGAAAATGCGGTGATGAGCCCGGTACTAAAAAAGCGCTGCACATTGATAATGATATCATACTTCTCCTTCCTCACCCTGCCAAGCAATCGCCACAAATGGAGGTTTTTATGATCCGACTTGTCCCATAGATGAAGCCGGCTGAGAAAAGGATGGGATATAAACAATCCCTCCATGCCTTTTTTCGCCAGAAAATCGATCTGAGCTTCCGGGTAAGCCTGATGGAGCGTCTCAATCAGTGATGTAGCAAGAATGACATCTCCGATCGAAGCCGTTTGAATCACCAGGAGTTTCCGGGGCTTTGTCATATCTGGCAAGTCCTTATAATGCGCTAATCAGGATCACAGATTCTCGAGGATGAACTCGCTCATGCGGGTGTAGAGATGCAGCACAGTATTCCTTCCCGTATAGATGCCATGGTTGCTATTCGGGTAGAAGAACATATCAAAGTCCTTGTTGGCAGAAACAAGGGCTGAGACCAGGTCGACGGCGTTCTGCATATGCACATTGTCATCGGCCATACCATGCACCAGCAGCAGCTTGCCTTTCAGTTTATCAACATGGTTGATGGGTGAATTCTGGTCATAGCCGTCCGGATTTTCCTGCGGTTTGCGCATGAAACGTTCGGTGTAGATATTGTCATAATACCGCCATGTCGTAACGGGCGCCACCGATATCCCGGCCTTGAAATAATCCGCGCCTTTGGTCATGCAGAGCGCCGACATATAGCCACCATAGCTCCATCCGAAGATACCGATGCGTCCTGCATCCACGTAGGGCAGGCTGCCGAGGTAGCGGGCTGCTGCGATCTGATCCTGCGTCTCATACTTACCGAGCTGCAGGTAGGTACATTTCTTGAACTGCTCACCCCTGCCACCGGTTCCGCGGTTGTCGACGCAGGCAATGATATATCCCTGCTGGGTAAGATAGTGGAACCAGGCGCGGTTGCTGCCGCCCCAGGCGTTCAGCACCAGCTGTGAGCCAGGTCCACCATATACATACATCAGCACAGGGTATTTCTTAGCGGGGTCGAAATCGATTGGTTTGATGAGATAGCCATTCAGGTGGGTGGACTGACCATCGGGCAGGACGATCTCTTCGGCCGTAAAACGGAAGAACTCCGGAGTGGTGAATCCATATTCCCTGGCCCTTTCCTTCAGGGCTGCATTGTCCTGTAAAACCCTGATTTCTTTTCCTTTACTATCGTTGACCGTGATCAGGTTCGGGGTTTGCACATCATTAAAGGTATTCACATAATACTCATAATTGGCGCTGAACTGCACCCGGTTGCTCCCCAAACGCTGCGATATGCGGGTCTTCTTACCCCCGTTTAGATCCACACGATAAAGGTTGCGTTCAAGGGGGGAGTCTTCGGTAGAGAGGTAGTAAATCCATCCCCGTTTGTGATCTACCCCGGTCACTTCCAGCACATCCCAGTTACCCTGGGTCAGCGGCTGCGCCATCCCAGAGGTAAGTGATATTTTATAGATGTGATGATATCCATCCTTTTCGCTGGTGAGGATGAGATGGCGGCCATCCTTCAGAAACTGCAGGTCATCGTTGATATCGACATAATAATTGTTCTTCTCATCGAACATTACACGGGATATGCCCGTCTTTGCATCTGCCAGCAATATCTCGCGGTGGTTCTGGTGGCGGTTAAGACGCTGGATGCACAACATGGAAGGATCTGTCGTCCAGTAGATACGGGGGATATAGATATCATTATCAGGTCCGAGGTCCATGTTTACAGACTTCTGGTTTGCCAGGTGGTAGACATGAATGGACACGAGCGAGTTATCCTCCCCTGCCTTGGGGTATTTATAGCGGTATTCGACCGGGTATAAGTCACCATATAATGAGAAAGAGAACTCTTTGACCTGGCTTTCATCAAAGCGGTAATAGGCGATGGCTTTGCTGTCGGGCGACCAGAAATAGGCCTGGGTGAAGGAGAATTCTTCTTCATACACCCAGTCTGTCGTTCCGTAGATGATAGCATTTTCCTTACCGTCGCGGGTGATCCTTTGCTCTGTATTGGCAGCGATATCCTTGATATACATATTATTATCAATGATATAGGCAAGATATTTACCATCCGGGGAGAAGGTCGCCAGCCTTTGTTTTCCCTGAAAAGAAACCTGGGTAAATGATTTATCCGAGAGCTTATAGAGCAGGAAGGTGGACATGCTGCTGTGGCGGTAGATGGCTTCCGTTTCGGTGGCGATGAGGATCATGGACTCGTCCGGACTGAGCAGGAATTCATCGATGGAAGCCTTACCCTCCAATGGATTTGGGAGCATTCCGGCGTGGAACAAGGTTTTGATGCGGTTGCCTGTACGGTAATCAAAGACATGGATGCTGTCGCCCTGTTGTGCGCAGAAGCTAAGGCCATCGTTCATCGGGGTAATCTGCATGAATCCCCTTTGGCTGAAGAGCCTGGTTTTATATATGTCTTCAAGTGTAATCTTCTTATTGTTGGATTGAGCCAACAGGGCCAGGGGCAGCAGCAGGAGCAGGGCGGCTTTGAGGATGGAATGCTTCATGGGATGCGATGTTTCAGCGAAAATACGAGGATTTTTTAACCTAAACGCTCACCTCGATACGAGATGCTATGCATCTCTAC
>JAGNHN010000045.1 GCA_018001695.1 Lentimicrobiaceae bacterium | reverse complement strand
AGAGATTATTTATGAGAGCCCTGGAAAAATATCACATAAAATACGCTACTATCCAGCCCGATAGCCCTCTCGGAATTACTTTTTCAACTTTCAATTTTCAACTTTCAATTTTCAATTTCAAAGAACGAAGCACCTGGAACACGCCTTACAAGTTTTCAGCTAAGGAATTAGATGATGAGACAGGGTACTCCTACTTCGGGGCCAGGTACTATGACCCGAATATCTCTATCTGGCTTTCCGTGGATCCGTTGAGTGATAAGTATCCGGGGTATTCGCCGTATAACTACACGCTGAATAACCCAATTCTTTTAATTGATCCAAATGGCACCTTTGCTACCAAGTATGAAGATGGAGAAGGAAACACCATACTTGAAACTAAAGATGGGAGCATGGATGTTGTGGTAGTACCCAAGGATCGTCTTGAAGACTTTCAGAAGTTTGCTGAGCAGTACGAACAACCTGGAATGAAAGAGATCTTTGACGGTGAAGGGTGGAACGGTACTATGAAGGCAGATATTCTTGGTTTTGAAACGGTAGATGAGATGGAGTTTCACTTGGGGGCAGCTTCAAGTCAATTCGCCAGACAGAAGATGATAGAGTATTTTGAGGATCCTACAACTGAAAACTGGGCTGTCTTTTGTTTGGCGGAAGTTGTTTCTCAGAACATTAATCCTCTAAACCATATTCCGGCACCAATCAAGATCAAAGCAAAGGCAAAATTGAAAACGCCATCCGCAAAGGAATCTACTACATCAAGATGGAACCAATTTCAGAAGGAAATGGGTCGAGGTGCATATACAAAGGAAAAATACGGCAGTTCTGAAGCTGCTATGGATGCAAAGAAAAGCGCCTATGAGCAATGGAAGATTAAACAAGGAGCTCGGTAGTTAATTGATATCAAATCTATCAATGATGCAGTAAGAAAGGTCTTATGAGCGCAACATATCGAATTCCAGTTAAATCACATCGGATTGGTGCTTGTGTATTACTGTTTCTAGCGTGTTGCTTTTTGGTAATGCCATTGATGATACTATTATTCCCTGAGCTGGATATTAGTATTGGATATGTCGTTTCTTCAGTTATCATGATTGGGTCATCCCTCTTTTTTCTTAGGTTATTCCTATGGAACCAATATGGTTATGAAGTTTTCAACATCACAAATGGTCAACTGGAGCATTATTATGACTACAAGTTTTTTAGAGACAATTATTCTTCATATGAAATAGAGGGGAAATACACGATCGAGTTTTCCCCAACATCAAATGACTACGGAATTGTAATCTTTAATTTAAACAACCAAAGGATTGAATCTCAGCTTCAAGTATCAGGGACAGATTTTAACAAGATATTCAAATCCCCCTCTCAGGGGAGGGCAGGGAGGGGTCCAAACAGGTAAGGAGCTTGATGATGAGACGGGATACCACCACAACAGCACCCTGCCCTTGCCATGAAAAAGAAGAAAAGTGGCAACAAGACAGGATCATTGGTAATTTTGTATCCTTGACCAATCATTATGATCCGGGAATCTTTCATTGCCTGCTTGCAGTCAAGATTGACAAAGCCGCTGCCTGGAATCCTGGCGCAGGCCAGGCTCGCACCGCCAACACATCCTGGCAGGCTAACATCCGTTCCGCCAGGTGCCAGGGCCGGGAGTGTGCTCATCCTGCTCTTCCCCGCCCAGGACGGAATTCTTCAAACGGTATTCATCAGGAGACCCAACTATAACGGGGTGCACAGCGGACAAATTTCCTTTCCTGGCGGTAAACCAGAGACTTCGGATGGGAGCCTCTATGAAACAGCTCTGAGAGAAGCTTTTGAGGAAGTAGGCATACTTCCAGGCAATGTTAACTATCTTGGACAGCTTAGCCCACTCTACATTCCACCTTCCCGCTTCCTCGTTACCCCATTTGTTGGATATTCAGCAACCCAGCCTCTTTGGATTGCAGATCCGCTTGAGGTGGACGAGATTATTACACTTAGAATTAACGATTTGATCTCAGAAGACTGTCTAAACCAATTGACAATTTCTGTTCCAGGTACAGGCAGCATGCAAGTACCATGCTTCACCCTGCAAAATGTGCAGATATGGGGAGCTACTGCCATGATCCTGTCAGAATTCCTGGAGATCTTCCAGGAATGCCTTCATTCTGGATTATGATGGATTGAGCCTGATTTCATGCGTGATCACAGCGGCTTTCTGCAACATCGCTGTCACACCACAATATCGTTCCTGGCTCAGTTGAATGGCTTTCTCCAGCTTATCCACCGGTAAATCCTGGCCCGTGAAGTGATAGATAATGTGTAATTTATGGTAATAGCGTGGATGCTCCTCCGTCAACTCACCCTCCACTTCAATATTGAGCGCGTCCGGTTTTACCCGCATTTTATCCAGAATGGAGACCACATCCATGCCGGTACATCCAGCCAATGCAACCAAAATTAAGGGTTTAGGCCTGGGACCCTGATCCTTGCCCCCTACGGCTGCCACTGCGTCCAAAACAATATGATGCCCGTTGACTACCGCGTCAAAGGACATATCTCCCTGCCAGTTAATGTTGATTGACTCTGCCATAATAACTTAAAATGATGGGTTTCTATTACTTTCCTGTATTGAGGCGCCGGAAGCATCATGCCAAAGGCATTCGCTGCGCCCATGTCGTTGTTTAAACAATCCAGCACCAATTTAGTTAACGAAAGGTTAATAAAACTTTCACCACGTAAGTAGATATCCGTTTACCTTTGTAGCGAGATCCAGGTATGCAGGTGACCATTCCGTCACCCGCATGAAAAGGGAACCAGGTGAGAATCCTGGACAGTACCCGCTGCTGTAAGCCCTGATAACCTGCAGTCTGCAATACCACTGTCCGTTTGGATGGGAAGGTTGCTGCCAGGGGGGTAAGTCAGAAGACCTGCCGGATTTCTATTGTTCAATGCTTCCGGGAATAGAAGCAGTGGATCTGACCGTCAGGCCATTTTCACCCTACATTTCCGGTAATGCACGCTTAAAACAGTAAGATGCGGTTGATTTCAGCATATCTCCTGACAGAAGCCGGCTTCAGTTCCGGTGAAAAACAGCCATCAGCAAATGGCATCACCCGCGTATCGACCTCATATTTAAAGAGTAACCACAGATACGGGAAATTTCTTGGACACCTCATTCTGCTGCACCTATCCATCGCGGTTGCTTATTCGCAAAGCCTCTCCGACACCTTGCGGTTACCCGTCGTTGAGATCCTTGGTGTTGCAGTGCAGGCAGCCCCGGGAACACGCATCACGCAGGTCGATTCCACCCTGTTGCGTCACTACAGTCAACATAATCTAGGAACCATTTTGGCCCTTACAACCCCGCTAGCGATCAAATCTTATGGACAAGGGGGTGCTGCTACAGCCTCCTTCAGGGGCACCTCAGCATATCACACCCAGGTAAGCTGGAACGGATTGAACCTCAATTCACCTATGCTGGGACAAACAGATCTTAGTACCATCCCGGCAGGCATGGCGGGTCAATTGAGCATTCAGCATGGAAGCAACTCAGAATCAGGCATTTTTTCTTTACCTGGCGCACAGATCAGCCTTAAGTCTCCTCACTTGCTCAACCAACCGGCTGCCTGGACACTCTCCTTTCAGGCAGGAAGCTTCGGAACCTGGGGCAGCGGTACTGAAGTACTGTGGGGTAAGGATCGCATGGGATCTCAGTTGGGCTTATATACTCAGTTCAGCCGCAATGATTTTACCTATGTCAACAATGCCCTGTCAGCAGGGCTGCGGCAGACCGAAAAAAGACAGTTCGCGGGCTGGGAAAGACATGGGGTCTTCCATCAGTTGCAATGGCAGGCTGCACCCAGCTTGATGATCCACCTTTACAGCTGGTGGCAGCGTTCCTGGCGTGCGCTACCCCCGCCCCTTCTCGTGAACCTGTCAGAAAGGAATGAATCGCTCGGAGAATGGCTGGGAGCGCATAACCTTGTTTTAAAAGCGAGGATCGCGAAATGGGACCTGCAAACTGGTACTGGCATCGTCTACCACGAAACGGATTTTCATCAGCGTATCGCCGGAAAACGCAGCCTCAGCATGTCCCGCCACCTGCAACAGAACCTGATGGTCAGAAGGGAGATTCACCCAGACATGACCCTGGTCTTTATGGCAGAGGGTTCCGCTGACTACGTCAATTCACCCCATTATCGCGACAGTGAAGGAAGAGCACAGGCTTTGCTGGCGGCGAGGCTGGATATACGTCCCTGGAAGTGGTTGCGTTCAGGCCTGATGCTCACCCAAATCAGCCTTGAAGGAGAAAATCCTGCCATACTGCCAGGCCTGGGATTGGAAATCCAGCCAAACGCTGCATGGCCTCTCTGGATTAAAACCAATGCAGGGTTTTCCACGCGTTACCCCAGTCTGAATGAACGTTACTGGGTTCCGGGAGGAAACCCGGGATTAAGACCTGAAACAGGGATATCACGGGAACTGGGTTTGTTGTGGAAATCATCCGGAGTAATGCTGGCGGAGGCTGAACTTACTGCTTATCAGGTTAATGTGGAAGACTGGATACAATGGATCCCGGATGGGATGACCCATTTCTGGACGCCACTCAACCTTAAAAAAGTGAATACCAGAGGATTGGAAGCAGGCATGAAGGCTCATTATCAGTTCGGGAAACATAACATCGCTGCCCAAACCAATGCCGCCTTCACCCATGCCAGGGATTTCTCCCTGGATCGTCCAGCCGGTAAGTACTTGGTATATATTCCTGATATTCAATACAACATCCATCTTTCATGGTCCTTCCGGCGTTGGGATGCATACTTCCTGCTTCACCATACCGGTCGTCGTTTTACACGCATCGATGGTAGCGCCTATATGCCTTCCTATACCCTGAGCGATATAGGTATCGGGGTTCTGGCAAGGATGAAAGAGCCACAGGTAACTGCCACGTTAAACATTCAGAACCTGACTGATATACCTTATCAGAACATCGCCTGGCACCCTATGCCGGGAAGGAGTATCCAGCTCACCCTAAAAACCCATTTTAAATCAAAGAAGCAATGAAGAGAGCGCTTACCATTACGACACTTGGCATCCTGATCTCATCTCTTTTCCTGACATCATGCAATAAAGATGATTTCGGAGAGCAAATAATCAGCAAACCAGGTTATGTTCCAGGTCCGGGTACTTTTATCCTTCATGAAGGCAACTACGGCACGGGAAATGCCAGTCTCTCGTTCAGGAACAACATCTCCGGAGGTCTCTTTCATGAGGTATTCAGACATGCCAATGGCCGGCCACTAGGGGATGTGGCAGTCTCGATGAGCATCATAAATGATACGGGTATCGTTGTGGTGAATAATTCAGGCACCCTGGAATTCGTCCGGCTTTCGAATATGAAAAGTCTGGGTACAGTAGCAGGCTTGCCATCACCCAGGCATTGTGTTCATCATGGACCAAATACCTATGTCAGTGACCTCATGACAGGGGAAATCCATATCATCAACCGCAGAAATATCCAAAAGACCGGCAGTATTGAGACAGGGTACAGCACTGAAAGCATGGTAATCAAAGACAGCCTCCTGTTCGCATCCAGCTGGTCTTCCTACTATATCAATAAACCGAACAATGTCGTGCTGGTTATCAACCTGAACACACATATGGTTGTGGATACGATCACTGTTACCAAAGAGCCCAACAGCATGGTTCTGGATAAGGAAGGAAAAATCTGGGTACTGTCCAGCGGCGGGTTCATGTTCGAAGAAGCTCCTACCCTCGCCTGCATCGATCCAGGGGCCAGAGCCGTTACCAGGACGCTGGTTTTTAACCAGGGCATGGATTATCCTACCTCCCTCAGGATAAATGGAGAGGGGGACCGTTTGGTCTTTCTCAATATGGGCGTTTGGGCGCTGGGTATCACGGATAATGAGCTGCCGGCTTCCAGTTTGTTTGCGGGTGGGGCTTACCTATACGGACTAGGGCTTGATCCTTCCTCCAACCGCATCTATACCGGGGATGCCAAAGATTTTCAGCAGGCGGGGACGGTATTTATCCTAAACATGCAAGGATCCGTGCTCGACACACTGAAAGCAGGCATTGCACCTTCATTTTTCTGTTTCCGCACTCCCTGATGTAGTATCTTGCACAAAAATTCCATTTGATGCGCAGAATACTTTCATTTCTGTTAATACCTGTCCTGTTCTTCGTGTCGGCCTGCACAGCGCCGGAAAAGGAGGAAGGACTACCGGTTGTGGTTGTCAGCATACCACCCCAGCAGTATTTCGTCGATTATCTGGCTCAGGGACTATGCCAGGTGCATATCATGATCCCGCCTGGAAGCTCCCATGAATCATATGAACCTAAGCCATCAGACATCCAGAGGGTTGAACATGCCATCGCCTACTTCCGCATTGGCGCTATCGGCTTTGAGCAGGCATGGATCGGGCGTTTGCAGTCACTCTTTCCTGATATGATGATGTATGATCTGTCTGAAGGAATCGAAACAGATGCGCACGACCATGCACATAGCCATGATCATGGCCACGGATCGCATATCTGCAACGACCCGCATTACTGGATGTCAGCGCGGGCCAGCCTGGTCATGGCTGAAAACATACGCAATGCCTTGATGGAGCTCTTCCCAACCCATGCCGACAGCATTGCCACCCGCTTTGAGCTCCTTGCAGCAGAAATCCAGGAGCTCGATGACACCCTCACCCAGATGTTGCTGCCTATTGAAAACAAGGCATTTGCCATCTTTCATCCGGTGCTTGGATATTTTGCTGAAGATTATGGGCTGATACAACTGGCCATGGAAGAGGACGGGAAAGAACCAACACCCGCCCGGCTCAAAGAGATTACGCAGGAAATGCAAACAAAACAGGTGAGCATCATATTCATCCAAAAAGAATTTAACACCGAACATGCCCAATTGCTAGCAAAGGAAACAGGAGCCCGGATCGTCGTCATTGACCCAATGAGCATGGACTGGAAGGAAGGGTTGATCTTCATCGCCAGTACTTTGACGGAGTAAGAAGCGTCTTGCGTAATATGCGGTTATTTGCTATTTTTACCCCAAATCCTGGTGATCATCATGAAGGCAACGTTTAAAACATCCATGCTTTTTGGCAAGCGACCACTGGCGACATTTGTGGTATTTATCCTGCTTATGGGAGCCCCTGCCCTGCTGCTCCAGTCTTGTGGCACAACACATAAATACCCCAGTTACAGCGGAACGCAACAGATCAAACCCAAGAAAAGTCCACGATACGGCAAGCCATCCGAAGGACGCATCCGCATCAAGGACAATTACGTGATCCGCAAGTAGCACATGCGATCCAAGACACTTTTCCATACGCCGAACGCCCTCCGGCCCCACCTTGCCATTATCGTTATTGCGTTCATCCTATCTTCTTGCCATACAGGACGTTACTTTTACTGGAACCTGGCGGACACCCAGGACTACAAACGTTTTCCTTCCCTTAGTATCCAACCATCAGACCAGCCCAAAGCCCTTCCCGTGGCCGGGAACTTCGTATCCCCAGATTTTAGCCAGATTTATCATGGCCGCTTCAGGAATCTGGAGCACCTCTTATCAGCTACCTCCAGCCTGGCTTTTCTGATC
The DNA here is from genome assembly GCA_018001695.1 of Lentimicrobiaceae bacterium. Classification (GTDB taxonomy): domain Bacteria; phylum Bacteroidota; class Bacteroidia; order Bacteroidales; family JAGNHN01; genus JAGNHN01. The sequence goes on along the minus strand of JAGNHN010000045.1, from coordinate 20,129 downwards.
ATCCACAAAGACACAATACTGTATGAGGCTTATTTACAGAACTATGACTCCAGCTCACTGATCCCTTCGTTTTCAATAGCGAAGTCCTTTGTATCTGTCATGGTCGGGCTTGCCCTCCGGGATGGTTATATTCAAGATGTGGACGACCCTGTCACGAAATACCTGCCGGCTGGTTTTGATCCTTCACTGCAATCAGTCCGGGTGAAAGACCTGCTCAACATGCGTGCCGGACTCAATTTCACGGAAGCATACCGTACCCCCTTCAGTCCCATGGCTAAATACTACTATGGGCGTCATCTGGATAAATATGTAAAAGACCTGAGGATCGTTGACGAACCTGGCCGTAAGTATGAATACCAAAGTGCTGCCACACAATTGCTGGGTTTGGCAATAGAATACAGCAGCGGGAAACATCTCATCGAATATCTGGAAGAGTCATTGTGGCAACCGGCGGGCATGGCCAATGAAGCGACCTGGAGTCTGGATAGAAAAAATGGCAGGGGCAAGCATTTCTGCTGTCTCAATGCTACGCCCCGGGACTTCGCCCGTTTTGGGATTCTACTGGCCAACGAAGGCAAATATAATGGAGAAGAAGTAATTCCGGCTTCCTGGCTGGAAGCCATGCGGCAGGCTGATCCGGCCTTTGTGGATAGTCAATCCTATCCCTATTCCTATCAATGGCGGATCACACCCGAAGGGGGTATGTTTGCAAAGGGGATCCTCGGACAGTACATCTATATTCACCCCGGGAAAGATGTTGTCATCGTCAGGATGGGCAGGAAATCAGGAAATCTCGATTGGGGTGTACTCTTCCGTCACCTGGCGGTATCCATTCCTTAGGGCTTCAACTCCCCTTTGCGGTAAACCTGGGTCTGAACGGGTTTTCCGTCCAGCCCATAGGTGACCCAACGCCCATCTTTCAGGCCGCCCACATAGACACCTTCAACCTTCAGGCGCCCGTCTTCAAAAAACTCTGCATAGCGGCCCTCCTGAACATTGTTACGGTATAACTCCTCTGACTGAACGCTGCCTCCAGGGTAGAAAGCCCGCTGATGTCCTTCCAGCATACCCCCAACATAATTGTATTCAGCGATGACCTGACCCGACGTGTTGTACCACCTGGTCAGGCCTTCCCGCTTGCCGTCCTGGTAAACAGACTCCTCCTGAATGGTTCCGGACTGCTCGTAGAACCGCCGGACCTGTCCGTGCAGTTTTCCGTGCTTATAGGTTGCCTCGGATAGCAGCATCGCACCAAAATAATACTTCCGCGCAAGACCGTGCAATTCATCATCCAAATAATACTCTTCGGTTTGAAAATAGCCTCTTTCATCAATGACAAGATGAAGGCCGTGCTTTTTTCCGTTTTCGTAGTAGGTTACGCCCCTGAAAATATCGTCTTTGCTGTAAGCGACCCATGCACCTGTCCGCAGATCATCGCGGTAAAGACCCCTCAGCTTGTAAACATCCTCCATCATTTCCCACATCCCCTGTTTTTTACCACGGGCATCCAACAGATTTAACTTCACATCTTCAGGTGGTCGTATCACCTGTGTATATGCCTGTGTAACAAGAAACAACAGACCAATAAGTGTCCATTTCTGCTTCATGACCCTTACATTAATAATATGAAACAACGAGTTTGATCAGATATCAAAGGTAGGAATAAATCTTGCCTCCAGATCAAAGGCGGTCGCCGCCTCCACCTGAACCAGGGCAAACTCCCCCACTTTCAGTCCGGGATGAGGGCGAATCTGCACACTGTTGTCGATTTCCGGCGAATCCATTGCGGTGCGCGCCAGGAAGGAACCATCGGGCAACAACTCATCGACGAGCACGCGCATTTGTTTGCCAACATACTGCTGGTTAAGCGCATACGAAATTTCTTCCTGCACTGCCATTAAACGTGACAATCTTTCTGCTTTCAATTCTTCTGATACATTATCCCGCAGGCGATAGGCAGGAGTGCCTTCCTCATGGGAATAGGCAAAGCCACCCAGCCTTTCAAATCGATAGGTTTCAACGAACGATAGTAGCTCCTCGAAAGCAGCCGCTGTCTCACCCGGAAAACCGACGATAAAAGTCGTTCTTACGGCCAGTTCAGGGTAGTCTGAGCGCACTTTATCCATCAAAGCATATAACTTTTTGCTGCCATGTCCCCGCTTCATGGAGCGCAAAACAGCATCGTTGATATGCTGTAAGGGCACATCCAGATAATTACAGATCCTGGGATGACGCGCCAGGCGATCCAGTAAAGCTGTTGTGACCCCATTGGGGTAGGCGTAATGTAAACGCAACCAGAAATCCCCTGGCAAAGACATCAGCTCATCCAGCAGGACAGGCAATACCGGTTTGCCGTAGAGATCCCTGCCATAGGAAGTCAGCTCCTGTGCAACCAGCAGGATCTCGCGGGCACCTGAATCCAGCAACTGCATGGCATCCTCCCTGATCTCATCACGTGACCGTGACTGATGCCGGCCACGTATCATGGGAATGGCACAAAAAGCACAACGGCGATCGCAGCCTTCTGAAACCTTCAGGTAGGCATAATGTGCTGGTGTGATCCTGACACGGGGAGGCAGGCCCAGGGCAGCCTGATAACCTGGTACAAGGTGGGCCACGATCCGGTCTTCTTCATTGACTCCGGCGAACAGATCCACCTCACCGATCTCATCCATGAGCTCTTGCCGGTAGCGTTGACTGAGGCAACCCATCACAATGAGTTTGCTGATGCGCCCGGCCTTGCGGAGCTGGCTGTATTGAAGGATGGTTTCGATGGATTCTTCCTTGGCATCGAGTATGAACCCGCAGGTATTGATAATCACCGCATCCGCTGAGGTAGCGTCCTGTTCATGGACAACCTGGCAGCCGGCTTCTTTGAGCCGCCCGCCCAGAAATTCCGAATCCACGGTATTTTTTGAGCAGCCCAGGGTTACCATATTTACTTTAAGGGGCCTGGCTTTCATGCGGGGCAAGGTAGGTTATTATTGGAAGAGAGAGCTTACAAACGACTCTCTGTCAAAAAGTTGCAGATCATGTATCTTTTCCCCAACGCCAATATATTTCACCGGAACTTTGAACTCATCACTGATACCGATCACGACACCCCCTTTGGCTGTTCCGTCCAGTTTGGTGAGTGCAAGGGCATTGACTTCTGTAGCCGAGATAAACTGGCGGGCTTGCTCGACGGCATTTTGGCCGGTCGAAGCATCCAGAACAAGCAGCACTTCATGGGGAGCGGTGGGCACGACTTTTTGCATCACGCGCCGGATCTTGGAGAGCTCATTCATGAGGTTCACTTTGTTGTGAAGCCTGCCGGCTGTATCGATGATGACTACATCGGCCTCTAGTTGCACCGCCGTTTGCAGTGTTTCAAAAGCCACGGATGCCGGATCTCCGCCCATTCCCTTATTTACAAGGGGAACCCCGGCCCTTTCTGACCAGATGGTCAACTGATCCACAGCAGCAGCGCGGAAGGTGTCAGCAGCGCCAAGCACCACAGATTTTCCGGCCTCCTTGAACTGATGTGCCAGCTTACCGATGGTTGTGGTTTTCCCAACGCCATTTACGCCCACGACCATGATAACATAGGGGCCAGTACCTTCCGGAAGATCGAAATCAGTCTGCTCACCCGCTTTGTTTTCCCGCAGGAGCTCTACCGTTTCTTCCCTGAGAAGGCGGTTCAGTTCATTGGCACCCAGGTATTTGTCCTTGGAAACCCTGGCCTGAAGGCGTGCGATGATCTTCAATGTGGTATTCACCCCTACATCTGAGCTGATGAGGATCTCTTCCAGCTCGTCCAGAAAATCATCGTCGATCTGGGTGCGGCCCATCAGGGCCCTGGAAAGCCGGCTGAGCATACTCTCCCTGGTCTTAGTCAGACCTTTGTTGAGATCCTCCCGGCGGTCTCTGCTAAATATCGAAAACAGACCCATAATTTATGGCATCACTGGTTCTGATAAAAAAAAAGCCTTTTCCAAAGAAAAAGCTTTTTCTCTTATGAAATATTGAAAGACTATTTCTTGATCGCTTCCTTCACCATATCATTGGGGAGGATCTGTTCCTTAAAGGTATACGCACCGGTCTTGGGCGATTTCACCATGCGGATCAGCTTAGCATAATCCTTGGTAGCGGTGGTCTTCAGCGCTGCAACTACTTTCTTTGCCATAATGCGTATTATTTAATCTCGCGATGTACAGTGACCTTCTTGAGAATCGGGTTATACTTCTTCAGCTCGAGTCTTTGCGGGGTATTCTTCTTGCTCTTGGTGGTGATGTAACGGGAGGTTCCCGGCATACCACTGGTTTTGTGCTCGGTGCATTCCATGATGACCTGTACCCTGGCTTCTTTTGTCTTCTTCGCCATTTCAGTCTTACTTTTGGGAGTGCAAAAATAGAGCATTCCCTCGAAACAAACAAATATGTTGAAAAAATATTAATGAAAACTTCCGGGAAGCCGACCAATATAGGCCTTAAGTGAGACCCAAAAGGCTTTTTGAAGAATTGACCATTCGTATCAGAGGCTTATTACTGAACCATGAAAGGATGTATCCTGAAAAACTGTCGCAAGGGCCTGATTACATTCTCACAATGGAAGATGCGGTTTAATATTGACAATCCGAACTGAGGACTAACATCGATCTGTTCATAATGTCATGGTTTTATTTCTATTCTTGTCCTAATATTCACTGCCCTGTAAAGCTCGTCCATTTCTTCATTCGTTACCGCGATACAACCTAAAGTCCAGTCATACCAGCGATGAAATTTTCCGATAAACCCTGTTTTATTTCTAAGTCCATGGATTTTAACGTCACCACCTGCCTGCTTGCCATATCGTTTTGCATATTCAATATCTTCTTTGTCAGGATATGAAATACCTAAGTTTTTGTGATAACCGCTATAGGGATTTTTGGCATTTATGTAGTAATTACCTTCCGGCGTCTTTTTGTCACCTTCAAATTCCTTGCCGCCAATTGGTTGTCGGCCGAGAGAAATTCTATAAGTCTTAAGTAGTTGCTCATTTGAGTATACTAATAACTGTCTTTTCGATTTATAAATAATAATATTGTCAATTTGACTGCCGGCTGGAAGTTTGTCTTCCGGGTAATAATAGTATACACCCAACCCAAGTATTAACAGGCAAATTGTAAGCAAAATGATCTTCCTTCCTGCCATAAAATATGCGTGTTATTTGGCCGGTTTTTGTAAACAGATGATATCAGAACAGTTATCAGCCTGCAATGGGCTATGAACACCAAATCTATCTTCTGTAATAATCACGGATATTCAGCCAAAGACTGATTAATAAACTTGAAAAGAAAACAATAACCGTAAATATATTAACCAATTCTTCCGCGAAATTGATACCGGTAAGCTTTAATATCAAAAAGTGAATATAGGAGCTTGATCCATCATAATAACCGAGATGATCTCTTACATTCCAGTGCCAGTCAGTACAAATACAATAACCCCAGCCGAACCAGATGCCTAATACAAACCAGGAGAATGCTGTGAGCAGTAGCGTGATTAGATTCCATTTCCTGTACTTTGGAAAAATCCAACCGATGGAATTAAAGATGATCAGTGAAGTATGAAAGAAAAAGAAAAAGAAATTGAGTACTAGATACACCTCTGACAGATAAATATGTGGTTGCAAGATAATGGAAATTGCATCTCGTTTACAGCCATCAGTCTATAAATGATCGCTGATCGCTGATCGCTGGTAACTGATCGCTGTAAACTGATCGTTGTAAACTGATCGCTGTCAAAACCCTCCCCCTGCCCCCTCCCAATCACCATCCACCAACTATCCACACCGGACATGGGAGGGGGAATGATTCCGTGGTGATTTCGCCGGGCTACCAATATATCACCCCTACGGGGTTGGGTGTCATTAGTAATTAGGGATTAGGGATTAGGAATCAGGTAATTACGAATTACGAATTACGAATGATTGCTGATCGCTGGTATCTGATCGCTGTAACTTGGTAACTGATCGCTGTAAACTGGTAACTGATCGCTGTAACCTGGTAACTGATCGCTGTAACTTGGGAACTGATCGCTGATCGCTGATCGCTGATGACTGATCGCTGGGAAATAATCAGGAATTAGGAATTAGGGATTAGGAATTGATATTCAATTAATTACGAATTACGAATTACGAATGATTGCTGATCGCTGGTATCTGATCGCTGTAAACTGGTAACTGATCGCTGTAAACTGGGGATTACTTGTGTGATCCCCGCTCGCTTGAACCTGCGGTTCAGACTCGCGGTAAATGAACAAGCCAGCGCTTCGCGCTGGCTTCCCTTATGCTGGCGGAGAGAGAGGGATTCGAACCCTCGGACCCCTTACGAGGTCAACGGTTTTCGAGACCGCCCCGATCGACCACTCCGGCATCTCTCCCAGGGCTGCAAAGGTAGTTTTTTTTTCAACGCTTGCCCTGGCATTAGAATAATGGGTATCTTCACATGCAGTTTTCAAAATACATATTACAATCCTATTCGTTTAACTGCAAACCCAATCATCGTTCACCTCAAATCAACAACCATATGATCAGAAAACTACTCATCCTCACCATGATCACGGGATTCGGACTGAGCCAGATGCTTCAGGCACAATGCACGCCCGGCAATGCCACAACCTGCCCGGATCCGGAAAACAATGGACAAATCTGCCCCGACACACTCCCAAATGCCAACGAAGGCCAGGCCTATAGCGTCACCGTAACCATCCTGCCACCTCCTTCTGCTACCTACAATAACGTGACAGTACCTCTCAACAAGATCGTATTGCTGGATATCCTGAATATGCCCCCAGGCCTGAACTGGGTTTCCAACTCAACTACCAACACCTTCTTCCCCGGCACCTATTATTGCGTTCTGATGAGCGGAACTCCCACCACACCAGGGTTCTATCAGCTCAAGATTAAAGTTGGGGTGTACATCACCTTCCTCGGCAATCCTCTCTACATCGGAGAAAATATCGACTCCACCTCGGTCTCCATCACGGTAGCACCTGCCACGTCAAGGCCTGAAACCATAACTGGCGCTTCAGCTTTGCTCGATATCTCTCCTAACCCTTTCTTGTCCTATACAACATGGAAATATAGGAGTGAAAAAAGGGAAACACTAACGCTCGAATTACTCAGCATTACCGGAAACACCATTCTGTCTTCAACACACACCGTTGACAAAGGTGACAATGTCCTTCGGATTGATATGCCCAACCTGGCACCTGGTATGTATATTTACCGGCTCAGGACTGAAAGGCAAGTCTTTAGCGGGCGCGTCATCAAAGCAGAATAGCCTGAAAACCAGGCCCTATGAAGAACCAATACAACAGAAGTAGCATCCCGGTTGCATGGCTGATGGGGTGCCTGGTTACGCTACTCAGTGGATCATTATGGGCACAGTCTGCATCCGTATCAGGTGTTATACGGGATGCACAAACGGCTGAGGCACTGCCTTTTGTCAATATCCTCATTAACCAGGGACAGGGCCGTACTGCAGGAGAAAACGGGCAATTTGAGGTGCGCCTCTCTCCCGGTGCTTATACCCTGATATTCAGCTCGGTTGGCTACCAGAAACATACTGAAAAGATTAGCCTGAAAGATGGCCAAAGCCTGCAACTGCAGGTCCGTCTGCAACCCATGGTGCTGCAGCTGGAACAAACCGTCGTCTCAGCCGGGCGTTATCAGCAGAAACTGAGTGAGTTGACGGTTTCCATGGAGATTCTCAAACCCAGTCTGATCGAAAACACCAATACGGTATCCCTGGAACAGGCCATCGAGCGCCTGCCTGGGGTTGACATCATCGATGGACAGGCTAATATTCGCAATGGAAGCGGATGGAGCTACGGAGCCGGAAGCAGGGTCCTTGTCATGGTGGATGACATTCCCATGCTGGCTGCAGATGCCGGAGATGCCAAATGGAATTATCTCCCGGTGGAAGAAATCGAACAGGTTGAGATCCTGAAAGGAGCATCCTCCGCACTCTATGGTTCGGCGGCATTGAATGGGGTGATCAATGTGCGGACAGCCTGGCCAGGCGCCACACCCGTCACGCGCATCGTGGCCACAACCGGCTTCTACGACCAGCCAAGAAGAGATGCCTGGAGCTGGGATAAGCATACACGGATACTGGGAGGCGGCAGCTTCTATCATGCGCGACGCATGGGCAACATGGACCTGGTGCTCAGCGGTCATGCCTTCAATGACCCTGGATATCGCGAGAATAACTATGAAGGGCGCTACAGGGCAGGACTTAAATGGAGATACCGCGACCCAAAAGTCAAAGGCCTGACCTATAGCCTGAACACAGGCTTTATGTACTCGAATATCCTCGACTTTCTCCTATGGAAGGATGCAGACTCCGGAGCCCTGCGCCAAAACCCGGGGAGCATCACACATAACAATGGCCGTCGCCTGCATGTTGATCCGGCTATCCTGTATTACAGCCTATCAGGCGCAAGGCACCAGCTGAAAGGCAGGTACTTTCTCACCCGCAACATCTTTCCTTACGATGTCGCCAAAGACAACCAAGCCCAATGGCACTTCATGGAATACCAGTACTACAGGAAGATACTGCCATCGCTTGATTTTAACTTCGGTACATCAGGTAGTTATACACGTTCCAATGCCGCTCTTTTCGGCGACCATACTGCATCACAATTTGCGGTTTTTGCCCAGGCTGATAAACACTGGGGACGGCTCAGCAGCAGTCTGGGCGCACGTTGGGAACGCAATCAACTGGATGATGCGAAAGCAGAATCCCGGCCAGTATTCCGGGCAGGGGTTAATTATAAACTACTGGAATACACCTTCCTGAGGGCCAGCTTTGGGCAAGGGTACCGCTACCCTTCCATCGCTGAAAAGCATACCCTGACATCGGTGAGCGGCCTGAATATCTTCCCAAATCCCCGCATCACATCTGAATATGGATGGAGTGCAGAAGCCGGACTCAAACAAGGCCTCAAGCTTGGCGAATGGGAAGGGTTCATTGATCTTGCCGCTTTCTATACCCAGTATGAAGATATGATGGAGTTCTTTTTTGGATTCTATGATACCCTCACCTTCCTGCCGATCACCGAAAACTTCACGTTGAAAAACATGGGATTTCAGGCACGAAACATTGGTCGGGCAAGGATCAGCGGTTTTGAAGTGGTACTGGCAGGCAAAGGCCAGGTTTTTAATATTCCACTTACGCTGATGCTGGGCTATACGTATACCTATCCCATCGACCTGAATACAGATTCCACATACAGGGCCGGTAAAGCTGAAGAAAACAACATCCTGAAATACAGGTACTTTCATACCCTCAAAGCCGATATCCAGCTCAATCCCGGACGGTTCAGCATGGGGATGGGGTTGCGGTATAATAGCTTCATTGCCAATGTCGATCGTGTCTTTGTAGATCCGTTTCTCGGGGAGTTAATCCTGCCAGGGTACCGAACCTACCGGGAAGAAAACAAGGGTAAGCCCAATATCTCATTGGATATCAGAGCAGCCTACAAGGTAGGTGCCTTTGTCCGTATAGGTTTCAATGTCAACAATATCACGAACAACGAAAACATTGGCCGGCCCGGTGATGTATTGACCCCCAGGCAGTTTATGCTTAGGTGTGAAGTGAATTTCTGATCCGACTCGGTCATCAGCGGACCTGCAGCATCGCCTTATCACCCTTATCCAGGCGATTTAGTCCCTCGACAGCCAGGGGATAATTGGGACGCAGTTCCAGCGCTTTGTTATAATCCCGCCGGGCACCCATCACATCGCCGGCCTTTTCAAGGCTATATCCGCGGTTGTAATATGCCTCAACGTAATTAGGATCAACCTGAATGGCCTGGTTAAAATACCTGGCAGCTTCATCATAGACCCCCAGATAGACAAGATGAATGAACCCGATATTGTAATAAGCCTGCTTGAATCCTGGCTCCAGCCTGATGATGCGGTTATACGTCTCGAAGGCCTCATTGAAGCGCTCCGTCTCCTGGTAATGAAGGCCAAGGTTATACAGGGCTTCGATACTTTCAGGCCTGAGCTTCAAAGCAGTATGATAGTAAGCTCCTGCCAGTGTGTCCTTCTGTGCGGCGTAAAGAATACCCAATTGGATGTAGGCATCATAAAACTCCCGGTCGCTTTCCGTAGCAAAACGAAAATGGCGTATCGCCAGGGCGGTATCCCCCTGCTCCTTGGCAGAGAATCCCAGCACAAAGTGTGCACGTGGATGCCCATCCTCCACCGACAATGCCCTTTCAGCGTAACGCTTAACAGCTGCATAATCCTTGTGATATAGACCGAACTCCGCCATCTTAATCATGGCATCTGTATCGTACTCGTTGACATCCAAAGCTTTCAATATCGTCTCCCTGCAACGCTGTGCCTCGCCCATGGCAAAATACAGATCTGAGAGGATCAACAGGTAGGGCCCGTGGTCGGGTTTAAGCTGCAATGCCTTGTTGATATCACCAAGTGCCTTGTTGATGGCAGCATCCTCAAGTTGCAGCATGGCCCGTTCTGCGTAGGCCTCATGATCTGTTGAATCAGCAGCAATGCGGGCGTTGAGCTCAGCCAGCGGGCCCTCTGTTATGACATTCTCAGCTGCCTGATTGGGTCTGCTGTCTTTGCAGGCAGATGTCAGACCCAGTAAGATTACCCAGGCAAATAAAGGCAATATCCTTCGCAATAACCTCAGAATCATTCCTCTACCGGTTTTTTCATTGCTTCTTTGATCGCCAGCTCCAGTTCCTCGGCCAATTCCGGATTATCAGCCAGTAAACGGCGGATGGCATCACGGCCTTGTCCCAGCTTGGTCTCCCCATAACTGAACCAGGATCCACTCTTCTTGAGAATATTATATTGAACACCGAGGTCCACAATCTCTCCCGTTTTGGAGATACCTTCTCCGAAGATCAGGTCGAATTCCGCCATCCTGAATGGAGGTGCAACCTTGTTTTTAACCACTTTCACCCTCACACGATTACCTATGGCTTCCTCCCCTTCCTTGAGTTGTGTAACGCGCCGGATATCCAGCCTCACGGAAGCGTAAAATTTCAGGGCATTACCACCTGTCGTCGTCTCAGGATTTCCAAACATCACGCCGATCTTTTCGCGGAGCTGGTTGATGAAGATGCAGCAACACCCTGTCTTGCTGATCGTGGCTGTCAGCTTACGCAAGGCCTGCGACATCAGCCGGGCCTGCAGTCCAACCTTATTCTCGCCCATTTCCCCTTCGATCTCACTGCGTGGCGTCAGCGCAGCCACTGAGTCGATCACTATGATATCGATGGCGCCGCTACGGATGAGGTTCTCAGCGATCTCCAGCGCTTGTTCGCCGTTATCTGGTTGAGAAACAAGCAGATTTTCTATATCTACACCCAATTTACGGGCATAAAAACGGTCAAAGGCATGTTCCGCATCGATGAAAGCAGCTATGCCGCCGGCTTTCTGGCTCTGCGCGATGGCCTGAACTGCCAGGGTTGTCTTTCCGGAGGACTCCGGTCCATAAATTTCGATGACCCTGCCTTTGGGAAGTCCCCCGATGCCAAGCGCATGATCCAGCCCGATACTGCCGGTTGAAATGGATTCAACATCCTCCACCGCGCTATCCCCCAACTTCATGATGGCGCCTTTGCCATAGCTCTTCTCCAACTTCTCAAGTGTCAGCTTGAGGGCTTTCATTTTTTCATTCTGGACGTGATCGTCCGCTGCCTTGCCTTTCGTCTCCATAAGAATATTGCTGTGGGTTTATTTCTGAATGATTTGATCTGCGTGGTTTTTGGTATCTACCTTGGCAATGACATCAAGGATAACACCTCTTTCATCCACAACAAAGGTAGTACGATGCACCCCATCGTAAGCACGGCCCATGAACTTCTTGGGTCCCCATACGCCATAATCCTGCAGGATCTTCTTCTCTGTATCAGCGATCAGGGGGAAAGGGAGCTGGTATTTTTCGATAAATTTCAGGTGAGATTTTTGCGGATCAGGACTGATGCCAATGACATGATAGCCCACATCGAGCAGCTCCTGGTAATTGTCTCTCAGGTTGCAGGCCTGCGCAGTACAACCAGGGGTATCATCCTTGGGATAGAAATACAGTACGAGCTTCTTTCCCTGCAAATCAGAGAGGCGGATCGTCTGCCCATGCTGATCGACACCTTCGAAATATGGGGCCGGTTGTCCGGCCGTTAAGCGTGTTTCCATGATCGTTTGCGTTAATGACAAAAAAACAAATAAGCCTCCATATAACAAACCCTGCCAGTCTTTAGTTTTGAACAGCAGGATAATATTTATACGATTTCGGAGGCCTTTTTGGAAATTCTGTCAGCATAAAAACGGCAAAATTCCTGCAATCCGCAATCCTCACACAATGGTTTTCTGGCCTGACAAATATAACGGCCATGCAAAATCAGCCAATGGTGGGCAATGTGCAGCTTGTCGGCTGGGATATTGGCAACCAGTTGCCGCTCAGCTTCAAGGGGTGTTTTGGCCTGATGCGTAAGTCCGATGCGTGCACTCACACGGAAGACGTGGGTATCAACCGCCATGGCAGGGAGACCGAAAACAACAGATGCCACTACATTGGCCGTTTTGCGGCCAACACCGGGAAGACGCTGCAAAGCGGTGATATCGTCCGGCACTACGCCATTGAATTCTGACACCAGCATACGGGCCATCCCTACCAGGTGCTTAGCCTTGTTATTGGGGTAAGAGCAGGATTTGATGAAGCTAAAGACCTCATCTTCAGAGGAAGCCGCAAGGGTATCTGCATCCGGGAATCGTTCAAAAAAAGCCGGTGTCAGCAGGTTGACCCGTTTATCCGTGCACTGGGCAGAGAGAATGACAGCCACCAGCAACTCGTAGGGACTGGCATACACCAGTTCCGTCTCAGCCACCGGCCGGTGCGCAATGAAATATTCAATTACACGCCTGTAACGTTCTTTCCGTGTCATATCGCTTACCGGGAGATCCGCGAGGATCTGATCTGAGCTCCTAATTCAGGATTACCAGAATATTCCCTGCTGCATGAGAAGGAAAGGCAACCAGTGATTTCGAGTAATTCAGAATACTGGTTATTAATGTGTTACCAGGAGTATAAGGCGTATTGTTTGTGGCAGGCACATCCATCTTTTTCCGTCCGGGTACTGCGCTACGCCTTATGTGATGAGGGGTAAAGTTCTGATCCATGCAAGCCGTTTTGGTTTGATAAAGCTGTAAGATAACGGCATGCTGCGCTATATTATTTCTGTCTGAAGAAAAAAAACTGTACGGCCAGCAGGAATGGATCAGAGGCTCATGGCAATATCATAATCCTTGATCATTTTACGCAGGTTGATCAGGGCGTAGCGCATTCTGCCAAGGGCTGTATTGATGCTGACATCTGTGGCATCTGCGATGTCTTTGAAGCTCATCTTTCCGTAATGACGCATCTTCAGCACTTCTTTTTGCTCATCTGGGAGTAGTTCAATCAGCTTGCGAAGGTCGGCATGAATTTGTTCGGTGATGATGCGGTCTTCCACCGAGCTATCCAGGATCCGGATGGTATCAAAAAGGTCATAGTCATCCCGTTTATGCTCAACGATAGGAATACGTTTGGCCTTGCGGAAATGGTCAATAACCAGGTTATGGGCGATGCGCATGACCCATTGGAGGAATTTTCCTTCCTCCTTGTAGGCCCCTGCTTTGAGGGTATTGATCACCTTAATAAAGGTATCCTGGAAGATGTCATCGGCAAGTTGTCTATCCTTGACAACCATGAGGACATAACCATAAACACGATTCTTATGACGGTGAATGAGGGTCTCAAGACTCTGCTCGTCGCCGGATATATATCTCTGAATCAGCGACTGGTCGCTCAATTCCTGGCTTTTCATAGGCCTCCCTTTTTAAGTCAAAATACAAAAGGGTAGAGATTTATCCTATAGCGTATCCTCCAGTGGTTATTAAGCAGAGCTTAGGTTTAACGTTTAATGTGTCTTTTTGGTATACGGTTCATACCACAACAACCTTGCAAATATAGGTAATTATTTTAACCCGGGCAAATTTTTCAGTTGACAGTTTTTAGATTCCAGTATTCAGTGGTGGTCATTCGCTGATCGCTGACATCTCTATACGCCGGCTCAATGTTTACCAACCTGCCAGCATTCTGAACGGCTACTCGATGGCCGGCATCTCGATACGCCGACTCAAATTTTCCAAGACCGCCAGGAACATTTACTGCTACTCGATGACCGGGAGGCTCTCAATAGATTGCTGATGGCTGATCGCTGACAACTGATCATTTTACAACGGTAACATTACCTGTTACAATTGTTGGGCGGTAAGGGGGCAGTGTGGCCTTGATGGAGTAGTAGTAGGTGCCCAGGGGGACGGGTATGTTATGGTACGTGCCATCCCATGGACGGCTTTGGTCTCCATGAAAGAGCTGGTTACCCCAGCGGCTGTAAATCAGGACATCGAGTTGGGTTCCCTCGGGGGCGATGATCTCGAAGTAGTCATTAAGACCGTCCCCATTAGGGGTGAAGGCGTTGGGGATGAGAAGCGGGACATCGCATTCCACGATCTCCACGTAGGCCCAGTCGGTAAAGGTTTCCTGCCTGGGGTTGGTGACTTCCAGGCGGTAGGTGGTATGGGTGGTGGGGCTTACCCTGGGGTTGGGCAGGGTGTCGATCAGGGCCAGGTCCTGGAACCAGAGGTAGCTGGCACCCGGTATGGGCGAAGCACCCAGGGCGATGGTATCTCCCGGGCAGAGGCGGTAATGTCCGCCTGCATGGGCCCTGATCAGCGCACAGTTTACCGGCGTGATGCGTATGGTATCCAGGCTCTCCCGGCCGGTGTAGTCTGTGGTATGCAAGACATACTGCGTAATGCTTTCAGGTTTGACCCAGATTTGCCCACTGATAGAGAAGGTATTGGTATCAGGGGGCTGCACCCAGCCGTATTGGTAGTTATCGCGGTTGTGGCAGCCCAGCAGAGCGGAGTCTCCCTGGCAAACGTAGACTTCCCTTTGCCCGCAGCCCAGGGGTATAGTATCGCAATTGACCATGTACAGGGTCACGGTATCCCAGCTCTCATCGAACTTAAAGTCCTTGACCAGCAGCACGTAAGTGGTGGTTTGGGTTGGGGAAAAGGCCGGTCTGGCTTCCCGGCTCACCAGCAAGGAGTCTATATACCAGTAATAGCGGTACTCCGCCAAATCATGCGTTCCCACCTGCACGCTATCCTCCAGACAGAAATGCCTATCCGGCCCGGCATCCGCCACCTCCACCGGGGCGTTGCAAGCGTAGAGGGCGACGTCGTCTATGAAGTAGTAGGCGCCTCCACCACCAAGTGGATGATTTGGATATCTAATAACGCTATCCGTTAGCATAAAAAGACCCAAGGTAAGGTATTCTTCCCCACCCTGAGCCAGGTATGTGCCTGAAATATTTGTCCAGCCATGCACGTTACAAAGCGGTCCGTGTGCTAGTTTAATCTGAGGTGTTGCGTATATAAGGGCAGGGTACTGTGGCATATTGACTACAGGGATTTCTGCTGTCAACAATGCATCAAAATCCTGTAAACAATTGCTACATCCATTTGCTAATGAAACCCACAATTGCAGGCAATAAGTATTACCTGCCTGTAAAGGATGAACCAATTTCACCCCTGGGTACTCACGGTAATTCCCACTGAATATTATACTACCGATCATAGCAGAATCCGTACGGGGGGGTTCGCCACCATCTGGTATCATCCACGTCAAATATACAGGATCAGTTGTACATAAATGATAATAATCATTCGAGGAACTCACATTAAACCAATGATCGCAGTAAAAAAGTTGGTTGTGTTTCCATGGGCATCCCATTCTCTTCTCGAATGATGGATTTGGAACTAAATTAACCTGGGCATGGCCAGATAATCCTGCCCAGAAGCACAGTGTTAGCAGAACTACCTGGCCATGTCGTAGGGTTAAGGTCATCTGGGAATCCTATTTGATGATGATGCGGGAAGTTTCGTTCAAGCCACAAACAGATGTAAGACGTATAAGGTAAACGCCAGGGGAGGCTTTGGGTAGCGATATGCTATTCTCACCCGGGAGAAGCATTATGCGCTGTTTGTAAGTGGTCCTTCCAAGCAAGTCAAGCAAGACAATTTCTCCCGTGGTCTCGTTCTCTATCCTCTCTTGATCAAGCTTGAAGTATAAAATGCCCTTGCTTGGATTGGGATAAAACACCAGCGGTTCCTTTTTGGGTTCTTGTGGGAATACTTGTAGGCTATATGCAAGAGGTACCTTGTCAGGGTCTAATCCCAGTAATACCCTGGCTGAGAACACGGCGTTTCCTTGTTCATAAGGGCTTGCATGTGCAATGCTCCAAAGGCTATCCCTGTCTTGTGAAGCGAAATTGAACTGTTCCTGGCACCAGGAATCTAAATAGATACGGTTTACCTTTTTTGAGGTCTTATCCCATGTGGATGTATCCATTATCGAGTTGTTCAAGATATATGCCTGGGCATAATCCCCATCTTCTATAAGGCTAAATACGTCATGCCTCAGTCCGGTATTGGAAGTGGTCAGGTTGTTGAAATACTGCTGGAAGCTAAAGTCTGAGCTGTCGTTCATACTCAGCATGTCAGGTCTGGCCGTGGCAATGGTATAGAACAAGGAATTCTCGGCTTCCCTGTAGCTGGATTGCAGGCTGCCATATACGTTTTCTTCCCTTGCAATGCTGCCGAAATACATCTCCCTTTCTTCGCTGCTGCTGGTTTCATAGGGATCGGGGACAGGTTCCAACACCTGGCAGTCAGCTGAGGCACCATTGTTTAATATTGGATCAATAAAACCAACCAACAAATGTTGTGGTGTGGATCCACAATGTTGAAATCCCGGGTCATATTGGGAGTAGTTGTAAGGGTAATACCAGTTAACCACCGGGTTTTGGATATTCCCATCATCCTGCATCATCCGCCTCCAGTAGCTGCAGTTGTTGTCGCTGTAGTCGCCCAGCCAGTTATTGGCGGTATTCCAAACCCCGCTTTGTCCCTGGTGGCTAAGGGAGCTGTTAGGTCCAAAGAAGAAGCCATGATAGCAAGTATCAAACGTATTGCAAACAAAGTAGGTAAGCAGGTCCTGTCCGGTGGTGTAAATTCCATGTCCCATGCGCAGCATGTAATTGTGGGTAACCAATGCGGCACCAGTCTGGTTAACCCAGATGCCGTTATGGCTACCATGGGTAAAGCTGGAGGAGGGCCGGGTTATGCTTCGGATCATGTTCTCGCTCACCAAGCTTCCCGCCCCGTTATCGATCTTGATCCCGCTTACCGGGTAGCCCAGCACGTTGAAATAGATATCATTATAACTATACCTCACGGTTCCTAAGATTTGCTTGTCAACATTGGTCGTCCATATCCCTTTCTGATAACCCTGGATGTAATTGGTGTCGACCAGGATGTTTAACAATTTTGGGCTAGTGGTAACATTCTGCAGGGTGATCGCGGTCTCCCCTCTTAGACTGGAACTAGAACCTTGGGTGAAGCTATTTGAAACAATCCGGGTCTGATTCCTCAAATCCAGACAATGTATACCGTAATCACAATCCAGGAATTCATTGCGGTGTATTATCACTGGATTTTGATAAGTGGTAATAGGATGCCAGCATCTTTCAAAGCTGTTCTTACCGGCAGTGGTTCCATTGCCTACCCTGGTTTCAATTCCAATTAGGGGAGCGCTTCCCGTGCGCATGATATCCACGGCTCCCTCCGGGGGATAGGTCTCACTTTCAATGCCAATATCCACAAACTCATTGTTGATAATCTCCCCGTTGCCGTTTTTCACGATGATTGCCTGGCTGAGGTGATGGAAATAATTGGGATCCTCCCCTGGTTTCCCAACCACGATGGTATCGGCATCCTGGATCATGATGGCAGTCTTGGCATGCACCCCGTTATAGGGCGGGTACTGCAATGTCTGGCCAGGGAAGCCGCTCTGGTAAAACTCCGTGCCATAGATCTCCATAGGCCAGAAGGGAGAGTTTGGCAACATGGCCGGGCTGCCGGATTTGGCAAAATTCCTGATGACAATAGATTTGTAGTTATCCTTGAACACACAATCCCTGATCTCTAGCATGGCCCCGCTATCGGCAACGATGGTATTGATGGCATCGCTGAAAATTGAATTATTTGCCTTTAGTCGCATGGTGCTATCGGGCAGATATATACCATCCCACATGTATTGACAGCCTGACAGGAAGACACAAGAATCCAGGATGAGTTCAGTGTTGGGATTCTTTATCACGATTTTGGCTTCAGGGCCCATGTAAATTCTGCCATTCGGATTAAGATCAAAGGTAACATTATTTACGGCATCAATGATCAAGGTTCCGTAAATAATATACGGCCCTGCTATTGATGTAAAGACCGTGTCGGTGATGGTCGTGTCTTTTAAAACATAACCCACGTCCGGGAAGCAGCACTCAAATACTTTGAAGGAATCAATACCTAATAATTCTTCGCACTGATTATATTGAGCAAGGGTAATGAGTGCAAAACCTGGAACATCAGGAAGATTGTTCCAATGAATCTCAACGGGATCCGGGTCATACAAGATCAGGCTTTGGGTAGCATTGGCTGTAAATATGCCGTGATTAGACGATATATTCCATTCATAGCGATAGCCGGGCATTCCATTCTCGAGCGAGTAAGTCTGCAGCCTGCCGCCGCAATCGGTGCTTTGGCCGGTGATACGGGCTACAGTCTTCCAATTCAGGTCTATTATAAACACATAACCGTAAAGTACGGTATCATGGCATAACTCCGGGTCATATACCGTTACGCTATATACTGTATTTACAGCAGGGCTGACTTTTATCGACTCCTGGGTGGAGGCGTTACTCCAAAGATATGAGCCAGCTCCTTCTCCGATCACCCTGAACTCCACCGTATCGCAAGCGTTGATATAAAACGTGTCCTGCACCAGTGACACCAGAGGGGGCAATGGCACAACACTTATATCATCGTAATAATAATAGGCTGAGGGTGCATCCCCGATTGATGGATCATATGACAGCAATATATCCACCCCCAGGCGGGTCTGTCCAATTGAAATCCACTCCAGATCATTTGCCGGTGGGATGAAAACATCATAAAACCTTACCCAATTGACCGTATCAGTAATAATTGTATTGCCAAGGGCATCCAATAAGTAGTTTGGGTTTAATTGTGTCAACAAGTCTTGGTAAGAACTTGCCTGTATCTCATCAACAGAGAAAAATACCTGGGCTCCATTACAACTGTAAGGGTATATTTCAGCCTTACTTGTAAAATACTCAACTCCATAGCGCTGCCCCTGCTTTAAAGGGGATTTAAGTTGAGATGTTGCAATTTCACATGTATTACTGCTTAGGAAAACACCCAGACCCATATATGCATTTCCGGTGTGCGCCCATTGGTGTCCAAAGATATTATCAGGGATATCCGCCCAGGGACCATAGAATCCAGTTGTATTCTCACTAAATAAATCACATGATCCGAACAGATTCCGCCACGGCGCAGCAAAATTCAACTGATCCAGGAAATATACAGTACTGCTATTCCATTCAAAGCTCCCATTGCAAACCAGGTTGTTACAGTTAAATCCCGAGGTATCAGGACAAGAATCTATTGGGGTTGTAGTAAAGAATGCCGACACTTCCACTTGTATCACATATTGCGACTCAAGCGTATCTCCTTGGCCATCGATTGCCAATAAAGTCACAGTTAGGTCGCCTGCCTGCCAGAAAAAGCCTTCGATAACCGCATTGTGGTCCGTGGTCTCCACCTTGCATACAATGTCTGGTTCTTGCGAGCTAGACAAAATGAAGCTGCAATACTGGAACAGGAACA
The DNA here is from genome assembly GCA_018001695.1 of Lentimicrobiaceae bacterium. Taxonomy (GTDB): domain Bacteria; phylum Bacteroidota; class Bacteroidia; order Bacteroidales; family JAGNHN01; genus JAGNHN01. The sequence continues at coordinate 269 of JAGNHN010000045.1, read as the reverse complement.
CGAAGTGACCATCTTCCAATGCATCAGAGTGGTTGTTAATCGTTATAAGTTCTCCTACTTCAACTTGTTCAGGTTCTATGTCGAATTGAATCACCTGGTTAATTCCCAGGAATGGGAATAGGATCAAACAGGTTGTTATAATACTGAATCTCAGCATTTTAACAGGGGGGGGGGGGGAAAAACCGCTGGGGGAGGTTTTTGTTTTTTCTATTGTAAATATTGATTAAATAGAAATAAATTCTGTAAAACATAATAGAGAAAAATTAAAA
>JAGNHN010000087.1 GCA_018001695.1 Lentimicrobiaceae bacterium | reverse complement strand
CCCTACCTGATGCCTTCCTGCCGGTACACCCCCACCTGCTCTCAATACGGCGTGGAAGCTATTCAGAAACATGGGCCTTTCAGAGGAGGATGGCTGACCCTGAAACGGTTTCTCAGATGTGGCCCCTGGGGCGGAAGCGGATATGATCCGGTTCCCTGAGTGGTAAATAAATCAACAGTGATTGAATACTATGCAAAAAACTACGCGCACGCTTAGCCTGGTATTGACGATGCTCAGCCTGCTTTCATTCCAACTGAAAGCACAGCAGGATAATTACTTCGAAGTCTCCAAAAACCTCGACATCTTCTCCAACCTTTATAAGCAGATAGACATCAACTATGTTGATGATATTCAGCCTGGTGCGTTTATGAAGACCGGTATTGATGCCATGCTTCGTACCCTGGATCCCTATACGGTCTACATCACTGAAGGGGCCATTGAAGATGCGCGTTTTATGATGACCGGTGAATATGGTGGCATAGGTGCCAATTTCCATATGCACAAAGGAACGCCGATCATCGCCGAGCCTTTTCCGGCCAGTCCGGCCGTGAAGGCAGGACTGATGGCCGGCGACCGGATCCTGAGTGTCAATGGCCGGCCAACCAAAGGGCGCAGCCTTGATGACATCAGCCAGGCCCTCCATGGCGAACCCGGGACGGTGGTGAAACTGGAGATCGAGCGTCCGGGAAAGACAGGGACGTTTACCCAGGATGTGACACGGGAGAAAGTGAAAGTGGAGAACATCCCCTATCATGGCATCATCTCACCGGGAATAGGCTATATCAAACTGGATGGGTTCACCCAGGAAGCAGGTCAGGAAGTCCTGCGGGCTTTTGAGTCCATGCGCAATGGCGGAAAACTCAGTGGATTAATTCTCGATCTGCGCGGCAATGGGGGCGGATTGCTCCTGGAAGCCGTGAAAATATGCAACATCTTCGTACCCAAGAACAAACTGATTGTCAGCACCAAAGGCAAACTTCCAAGCAGCAATATCGGGTTCAAGACCACCGGTAACCCCATCGATCTTGATATTCCCGTGATCGTACTGGTGGATAGTCGCAGCGCTTCGGCATCGGAGATCGTCGGGGGTGCATTGCAGGATCTCGACAGGGCCGTCATCATCGGTCAGCGATCGTTTGGCAAAGGGCTGGTGCAGAATATTTTTCCGCTGAGTTACAATGCCCAGGTCAAGATCACTACAGCCAAGTACTATATTCCATCAGGCCGCTGTATTCAGGCGATCGATTACAGTCATCGCGATGAGGACGGTGCAATCACGAAAATCCCGGATTCGCTTGTATCGGCCTTTAAAACCGCAGGAGGCAGGGCTGTTTATGATGGCGGAGGTATCACCCCCGACCTCACCAGCGAGCTTTATACACCCAGTATCCTCGCCAGAGCCCTGGTTCGTGACCATATGATCTTTGATTACGCCACTTTTTATAAGCAGAAGCATGCCACGATTGATACAGCCACCCGCTTTCAGGTCACGGCAGCTATTTTCAATGACTTTAAGGACTTCCTGAAAGAAAAGAATTATGCTTTCAGCACGGAGACGGAAGAATCCATGACAACGCTGAAGAAGGCCCTTGAACAGGAAGGATATGCCGGGGATGTAGCCACGGAGCTGAAAGCGCTGCAGCAAAAGATCGAAGCCAGAAAAATGGAGGACCTTGATGCCTATCGGGATGAAATCAGCCGGATGCTGCGACTTGAGATTATTTCACGGTATTATTACCAGCGGGGTAAGGTCGAGTCGGCACTGAGCGATGATCCGGATGTCGTTCTGGCCATCCAGGTGTTGAATGAACCGGAACGGTACAGGCAGATACTTTCCGGAGTGAATCAGGGGAAATAGGTTAACCTTCAAAAACAACCTCGCATGTTCAAGGAAGAATTCCACAGATGGGTGTTCCTGATGGGCCTTGGACTGCTATTGGCCGGATTGCCGCTGTCGCTCTATCTGATGAGCGTTTCCCAGCTGATGCTATCTGTGAATTGGCTACTGGAAGGCAGATTCAGAAAAAAGTGGCATAGTTTCAGGGCACAGCCGGAGGCCGGTATCTTTCTCCTGATCTTTCTTCTGCATGTTATCTGGTTATGGAACACCCGTGACTTTGACTATGCCCTGAAAGACCTGCGCACCAAGCTTCCATTGCTAGCGCTTCCCATCATCCTGGCAACAGCAAAGCCTGTGTCACGGGGAACACTGAAGCATCTGCTGCTGGTCTATGTAACTGCGGTCCTATTTGGAAGTTTCAGGAGTACCGCCATATGGCTGACGCAGGAAGTGAGTGATGTACGGGAGATTAGCGTATATATCTCCCATATCCGCTTCTCGCTTAATGTATGCATGGCCATCTTCATCCTGATCTGGATGTCATTGCCCGAAGGGGCTACCCTCAGGCCATGGAAACGTATGGCTTATGGTATCGCCGCTCTCTGGCTGGTCGCGTTCCTGTTTATCCTGCAGTCGATGACCGGACTGATTGTATTTCTTTTTACGTCGGTTATCCTACTTCTGCGCCACGCTTCGCGTGAACCTTCTCTGAAGCTGCGCAGGCTGGTCTTCCTCGTGGCCACAGTCCTGCCTTTGCTGGTGCTGGTCTACATCGCTGTCCTTGTTGCCCGGTTCGCCCGCATCGACAAGGTCGACTTCTCGCGTCTGGAAAAAGCCACCCCACGGGGAGAGATGTACCACCATGACACCCTGAATTGCCAGACCGTGAATGGTCACTATGTTTGGATATATATAGCTGACAATGAATTGAGAGAGAGTTGGAACCAACGTAGCGAACTGGATTATGACGGCTTGGACCGCCAGGGTCATCAGCTCAGAGATATTTTGATTCGCTATCTGACATCAGAGGGATTGCGCAAGGATGCAGACGGGGTAGCCAGTCTGAGCGATGATGAAATAGACCGTATCGAATCCGGTTGGGCCAACGCGGATTGCGACGGGCGCAATGTGATCAAATCACGCATCTGTGAGATACTCTGGGAATACCGCAACTACAGGTGTACCGGAGATCCCAGCGGGCATTCGGTTCTGATGCGTTATGAATACTGGAAGACGTCTGTATTCCTTATTCAACATCATTTCTGGACCGGTGTTGGTACCGGCGATATGAATGTCGCATTTCAGCAGGCCTATGTAACACTGGACAGCAGGCTTCGTGAGGAATGGCGTTTCAGGTCCCACAATCAGTTTCTGAGCATTTTTGTGGCGTTTGGACTGTTCGGGTTCCTGGTGTTTTTGTTCGCTTTCCTTTATCCCCTCGTCAAGGGAGGGAAGCCGTTCAGTGGTTTTCTACTGACCGCCTTTATCAGCATTGCATTGTTGTCGATGATCACCGAAGACACCATTGAGAGCCAGGCCGGTGTGACCTTCGTTGCCCTATTCTACTGCCTGCTACGCTTTCTACGGGAAGAAAACAGTTCACCAACAAAGAGGGAATGATTATCTTCGTAAACACAAGTCAATCAAGATGCGACTGATACATAAGCAGATTGAGTTAAGGGCTTTCGACAAGCTGCAGGATATGTTGGAAGAAGACAGGGCATTGCTCGCGGCGGCTACACAGGCAGCCCAACAGGCTTATGCACCTTACTCGGGTTTTCAGGTTGGGGCTGCGGTTTTGCTGGAGAATGGTGAAGTGGTAGCCGGAAGCAATCAGGAGAACATGGCTTATCCCTCGGGCCTCTGCGCAGAACGTGTTGCTGTTTTTGCCGCTTCCTCGGCCTTTCCGGATGTGCCCATCCGGAAAATAGCCATCATTGCCCGCAGTGAGGAGGTGAAGATGGACGATCCGGTTACCCCCTGCGGCGCCTGTCGCCAGGTGATAGCAGAATATGAAAATAAGCAAGGTAAACCTATCCAGGTCTTACTGGGTTCCGCGGATGGTGTCTGCTGGGTTGCAGATTCCATCTTGAGTCTTCTCCCATTCAGTTTTCATGCAGAAGGACTAAAGAAAAAGAGATAACCATGAGATATTCGATACGCATTGCAGCCAGCCTCATCCTGGCCTTATTCATTTTCAGCGCTTTTAAAAGCGATAAACCTGCTTATCGTTTGGTAACCGGTGAATCAAAAAAAACTGAGTTCTCAAAAATGCTGAAAGAGGCTATTGAAGCGGATGTGGTTTTTTTCGGAGAGCTGCATAATAACCCTATCAGTCACTGGCTGCGACTGGAGCTTGCGGAAGCCTTGCTGAAGGAAAAAGACGGAAGGCTGATCCTGGCTGCCGAGATGTTTGAAAAGGACAACCAGTTGTTGCTGGATGAATACACTTCGGGAACCATCACCGAACGCAGTTTTGAATCCCAGGCAAGGTTGTGGCCCAATTACAAGACTGATTACAAGCCACTTACACAGCTTGCAAGAAAGCATAAGCTGAAGTTCATCGCTTCCAACATCCCGCGCCGTTATGCGGCCATGGTCAATTCGGGTGGTTTTGAAGCCCTGGCCAACCTGGATCCTGAAGCCCATAAACTGATTGCTCCCTTACCTGTGCCATATGATCCTGAGCTGGGATGTTATAAAAAGATGATGGAGATGCAGGGTGGTGGTGCGATGGGCCAGTCCAGTCCTACTTTCCCCATGGCCCAGGCCATCAAAGATGCTACCATGGCACACGCTCTGCTTGCTGATGCCGGCAAAGGCACGACCATATTGCATTTCAACGGTGCCTTCCATACCGACTTCAAAGAAGGAATCGTATGGTATCTTGAAAAATATAAACCTGGATTGAAGATTCTGACCATCACAACGGTAGAACAGGAGGCCCTGGACACGCTGGATGCTGATAACAAAGGCATTGCTGATTATGTGATCATGGTGCCCGCCAATATGACCAAGACGCACTGAGCGGCGACAGGCATCGCAGAAACCTGTCCCGGTTGTTGGTTCATTAACCGGTAAAAGTAAAGAACAGGTTGACGACGAAATTCCATAGTGTCACAACGCCGATGGCAAACAGTTTGGAAAGATAAAAGTGTTGCCGGAATTTGCTGACCAAAATCCATAGGATCAAAGTATTGATGCCCAAACCTATGGTTGAAACACCAATGAACTTCAAATACTCCGTGGCAATGGCCGGGTTATGGCTTTGAAATGTCCATATCCGGTTCAGGATATAATTGGTGGAGGATGCCAGGGTAAAACCGATTGCGTTAGCGATGTACTTAGGTGTGGCCAGTTTCTCTTTAAAGAGCCATGTGAATCCAAAATCCACAAAAACACCGCTCAAACCCACAGCGGCGAATTTGAAGAACTTCATCAGAAATGGTTTGAGCAGAAAATCTGGTATCACGGATCCTGTTGTTCGGATAAACCGCAAAGGTGATCATTTTTTATCAATTCTGCGAGTTCACCTATCGCAGATTCCAGTCTTCCTGCCCCGTATTTACCTGGAATACCCAGCAGGGAAGCAGCCACGCTAAGGGCATCCCCGAGATCAAGTGCCTGCTGATCAGCCAGTAACGCATACGACGCACCTTCCAGCCGTCTTGCCAGGCGCTGTTGAATGGCATCTCCAGGCCGTGGTACCACTACAACTGGCAACCCGGAACCCGCCAGGAACAGCAGCTGGACTGGGTCAGGGCGACAGACAATGAGGCCACTTCTCTCAAGGATATGCTGGATGGCTTCAGGCCGGAGGTTCTCAAAGATATGTACCTTGCCAGCACTGTGCAGCATTCCTTCATTTGAGGCCGATTCCCGGATG
>JAGNHN010000086.1 GCA_018001695.1 Lentimicrobiaceae bacterium | reverse complement strand
GGCCGCAGGCAGTGCCATCATCTGGGCCCTGTATTGGATCTTCAATATGCAGGATCAACGGGATACCCTGCCTAAACTTTTTCTCAGTTTCCTTTTCGGATGGATATACAGCAGCTTGTTCCTGCTATTATGGGGAGACGATTTTAAGTTCAATTTCCCGGGTATTGCCGGAGGCATTTACATAGGCTTATTTGAGATGGGCATCACCTTCGCATTGTGGATGAAAGCCCTTAACCTTGCCAGAGATACCGCCCGGATCAGTAACCTGGTGTTCCTCTCTCCTGTGCTGAGCATGGTCTGGATTTATTTCCTGGTTGGAGAAGATATCAGGGCCAGCAGTCTGGCCGGACTCCTCTTCATTCTGGCCGGAATAGCCCTTCAGCGAATCAGGAAGTCATCACAGCGACAGTAATCATATCTAATATTGTATTTTTGTCACTCAACCAGGAACACTGCCGGTTATGAAGACGATGGAATGGAAAGTTCTGCATGATACCGTCTGCGAAATCGCGCGCAATGCCGGCCGTTTTCTGCGGGAGGAAAATAACCACATACGGAACAGCGATATCGAGGTGAAAGGTCTTCACGATTATGTAACCTATGTGGATCGTCAGGCAGAGGATATGATCGTATCGGAGCTGAGAAAACTTCTTCCCGGTGCAGGTTTCCTGGCAGAGGAAAGCACGCGTGAAACCGGACAGGCCGATCTGCTTTGGGTGATTGACCCCCTGGACGGTACCACCAACTATATCCACCATATTCCTGTCTATGCTGTTAGCATCGCACTCCTGGAGAGAGGCCGGGCAGTGTTGGGAATTGTGTACGAGGTAAACCGTGATGAATGCTTCAGCACCTGCCTTGATGGTCCGGCCCTGCTCAATGGCATGGAAATAAAGGTATCGGAGACGACCGACCTTCGTGAATCACTCATAGCGACTGGCTTTCCATATACGGATCACAGCAGACTGAAAGGATACACGGGCATACTGAGTGTTCTGATGGAGGAAGCCCGCGGAATAAGACGACTGGGCTCAGCCGCAGTGGATCTGGCCTATGTTGCCTGTGGGCGCTTCGATGGCTTCTTTGAATACGGGCTCCATCCCTGGGACGTTGCTGCCGGTGCCATGCTGGTGCAAAATGCCGGGGGAAGAGTGGGCAACTTTACAGGAGAATCCAGCTATCTTTACGGCCGGGAGATCGTTGCTGCCAATCCCCATATGTATCCCCGACTCCAGGAACTGACCATGCAGCATTTTAAAGTAGAATGAGGAAACCTAATCGACTAATCACGCAAGCCTCTCTAAGATGAAACTGGCCACCCGCAGTGTTTCCGCCAAAACTGACCCCAGAACCGTCAAGGACTCCCCTACCCGGAGTCTTGTTAAAGCCATCAGCTGGCGCATCATGGGTTCCGCATCCACCTTCCTGATCGCCTTTGTTATATTTCGCCAAACGACAGAAAAAGGGTTCTATCAGGTATTGGAAGGAGCTTCCATCATCACGATCTTTGACTTCATTTTCAAGCTCCTGGCTTACTACATCCATGAACGGCTCTGGGCCAATATCAGCTGGGGTAAATACTGGACCCGCCACTACTGGCGAAGGCGTGCCTGGAGAAAACTCTACCGTCAAAAACACAATTCCTGAAGCCCTGGCACTTACACACATCGACCTGAAAGAAAAATACTACCTTTGATGTCCCTGCGCTACTTTCAGATCACTGGAAGACAATTCATCTCCCCATGACTGAGAAAAGTGGCAGGGTTTATTTGCAAACCATATGTTAGAAAAACGTTTCATCTTAATGGTTCTGTTTGCCTTGGTATCCTTCACTTGGCTCACAGGGCAAACCGGGGATACCCGCAAAGTCTACGTCTTCCAGATGAGGGAAGAGATCGCCGCACCCATGCAGCGAAAAACACAACTTGCCTTCAAGGAAGCCGCCGAAGTTAAAGCCGACCTTATCCTGATTCATATGAACACCTATGGAGGGGCGCTGGAGGCAGCGGATACCATACGAACCCTTATTCTCACTTCAGCCATCCCCGTATGGGTGTTTATTGATAACAATGCAGCTTCGGCCGGCGCCCTGATTTCGATTGCCTGTGACAGCATATACATGCGCGAAGGAGCCAGCATCGGTGCCGCCACTGTCGTGGATCAGACGGGGGCCGTTGTTCCGGATAAATACCAAAGCTATATGCGTTCCATGATGCGCGCCACAGCCGAAGCCAAAGGGCGTGATCCGGAAATCGCCCAGGCAATGGTCGACCCGCGCATCGCCATTCCTGGTATATCGGATACCGGGCAGGTTCTCACCTTCACGGCCTCCGAGGCCATGGAATTCGGCTACTGCGAAGGCATCGCGGGAAGTGTGGAAGAAGTACTTGTAATTGCCGGTGTTAAAGATTATGAGATTATCAGACAGCAATTGACGCCCCTGGATAAGGTTATCGGATTTCTCATCCATCCCGTGGTGAGTGGGATATTGATCATGCTGATCATCGGGGGTATTTATTTTGAACTCCAGACCCCCGGCCTGGGATTCCCATCCGCCGCTGCCTTGTTGGGCGCCCTGCTCTACTTCGCCCCCCTTTACCTGGAAGGCCTGGCGGAAAACTGGGAAATCCTGCTTTTTATTGGCGGTATTATCCTACTGGCTGTTGAGATATTTGCCATACCCGGATTCGGGGTTGCAGGAGTTTCAGGTATTCTACTCATCCTGACTGGTTTAACCCTGAGCATGGTGGACAATGTCGGGTTTGATCCGGCTTCCTTCCGTCTTGACGGCATTGTAAGTTCGTTCTTTATTGTCGTCATTGCTACCTTCCTGGCTTTGGTGTCCTCCTTCTATTTAAGCAGGGTGCTCTTTACGAAGAGAACCCTGCTGTTTGGGGAACTGGCGCTGCACACCACCCAGGAAGTCAGCCAGGGGTATGTAGCTGCCAATCAGGAATATAAATCCGTTGTAGGAAAGCAGGGCGTTGCCTACACCGTCCTGCGTCCTGCCGGAAAGGTAATGATTGAAAACGACCTGTTTGATGCTGTAGCTCTGACCGGTTACATCGAGAAAGACGAGCTCGTGGAGATCGTTGGTTATGAGACTTCTCAGGTCATCGTTAAAAAGATTCAATCCCATACAAAAATCTAAGAGAACCATGTCAGATCATCAGCAGACCATACTTAATGCCATGAATAAGGCCGGCAAAGCCCTGTCTGCCGGACAAATTGCAGAGATTACCGGTATCGACCGCAAAGAAGTCGATAAAGCCATGAAACTTCTAAAGACGGGAGGAAAGATCAGCTCTCCAAAAGTATGTTACTGGGAACCTGCTAAATAAAACAAAAAAAACCATCTTGTTTCTCTTGCGTCCGTATCCTTTTACATACCGGGCCCTGAGGACATTATCCTAGCCCCAGGGGCAACATCATGCATCACACATACATTGCCTCCCAGCACGGCCCCTTTTCCGATAGTCACACGACCCAGGACGGCTGCTCCCGGATAGATCACCACCTCATCACCAATGACAGGATGCCGTGGTATGCCACGGGCAATCTCTGCATCAAAGCCAGGGTCAGTGGTCAGGGCTCCTAATGTAACACCCTGATAGATACGGACATTCACCCCAATCTGACAACTCTCTCCAATCACTATCCCGGTACCATGATCAATCATCAAGCCTTCGCCAATGCTCGCAGCCGGATGGATATCGATACCTGTCTGCGTATGCGCGATCTCTGTGATCATCCTGGGCAGATAGGGTATATCCATCATGTGTAAGGCATGGGCGATCCGGTAGTTGGTGACAGCCCGGAAACCCGGATAGCAGCAGATTACCTCCACCATATTCCGGCAAGCCGGATCTCCTTCATACGTGGCCTTCAGATCCATCTCCAGGGCCCTCCTGAGAGCTGGAAGCGAGGTGATAAACTGACGGACCTTTTCCGGCACCTCGTCTGTGCATTTATCGCAGTCTTTTGGGTTCACAGGAGCACAACGGTAGCAGATCGCCAGCTTGAGCATTTCCTGCAGCCGTTTGGTGAGATCCCGCACGCCTAGATCCACCTTGTATCGCAGCGCATCAGGATGAGCCGAAGTCTCGCCATAAAAGCCAGGAAACAGCGTTTTACGAATGGCTTCAATCAGCTCATTTACTGCTTGCCCGGATGGCAAGGGAAGGTATGGCGCTGATAGCCTTCCCCGAAACTGAAGAGACTGTGTAAACAGCTCTGATGCAATGGAATCAAACTGTGCCATAATGTCGAAAAAGGCTGATAAATGAAGCGATGATGAAAGAACAGGGGTTGGAGGCAAGTCAACAGTGAAAACAACAGATCAAATATCCGAATTCCCTGGGAAATTACCTTGCATTGGCCTACATTTATCAGGCTTAAAAACCAGACTTCCTTGCGACACATCAAGGCACATTTCTGCCTGCATGAAATACCATGGTGGACGCTCCTGTCACTCCTGGGAATAGCAGGGATTTTGCCCTTCCTTCTCAATGCCCCTTTCATATATCCGGCAGCGGATGATTACGTTTTCGCCGTAAACGCAAGAGAGATGGGATTCTGGAAGGCTCAATGGGTCTGGTACCACGTCTGGCAGGGGCGCTACACGGCGTCCATGTTGCTATTCACCAGTCCGTTGGTCTATGATGCCCTGAGCCTTTACAAATGGCTGCCATTCCTGTGGATGGGCGGACTTATCTGTGCAATATACCTACTGCTGAAGGCTATGGGATTTATTGATTTTGCCGGCAGCAGGAAAACAATGACCCTGACACTTCTCCTACTCTTCATCTATCTCCATCGCTTTCCCAGCACCACATGGGGCTTGTTCTGGATGGCAGGTGCCATCAATTATCAGCTTGGAAACATATTGACATTGCTGGGCTACGCTTCATTACTATTTGCCTGGAAATCAACAAATACGAAAAGAAAGGCAGGCTGGGGGATCATATCAGGCCTGTTCCTTTTTCTATCCGCCGGATGCAACGAAACCTTCATGGTCTTTCATGTCTGTCTTCTGGGAGCATTGACCGCGCATCACATGCTTGTCAGGAAGACGGCGGACAGATTGATCATTGCATTATGGCTGGTATCCATCACCGCTGCCCTGATCGTCGTGCTCGCTCCCGGCAATGGATTACGGACCGGCACCGCCCCCGAAGCCATGCAGTTCTGGCCCGCTGTCCTCGCCAGCCTGAAGAGAAGTGTCTCGCACATCGCACTGCGTTTATTCATTTCACCGCTCCTTGTGCTCACCGTTATAAGCCTTCCGTTTCTCTACAAAGCAGCCGGCAGTTTCATTCGCAGCCGTCATTCCATCTTTCAAATCCATCCCCTCATTCCGCTGGCGCTGATTGTAGTGATGCCGGCCATCCTGTTTTTCCCGCTTCATTATGCACAGGGACCGCATGATGATTATCCCGATCGGATTACCAACATCATCTTCCTGCTGTTTATCATCGGATGGTTTATATTTATCCAGACCTGGCTTGTATGGTATCGCAACAAACATCCTGAATCAAAGGAACTTGCTGTTCCTCAAGTTGTTATAGCCCTACTGCTGATCGTCTACAGCGCCTTCCCATTCAGGGAACACAACCAGATCCGTGTTGCCTATGCGGATCTCATCTCCGGGAAGTCATGGAGGTATCATATGCACATGAAGGATGTTATTAAAAAATTTCAGGACGATCGCGTGGCCGACCTGGTCATCCGCAATATGGAAGACCCCCCGCTGACGATCGTCTATCCGTGGATTGAGATCAGTACGGATTCCTCACATTG
>JAGNHN010000044.1 GCA_018001695.1 Lentimicrobiaceae bacterium | reverse complement strand
CTGGAGGGATTCAGCCCTCCGGGCTGAAGGGAAACAACCCTTTGGTTCAAACATCAACTTTGGATTAAGAATTGAAATGAAGTTAAACCTTGTCCAAAACCGGTCAACGTCTTTTAGGCATCTACCGTAAGTCAGCGGTCAGTTATCAGCGATCAGCAATCAACGATGAGTGGTGAGCCTCCCGGCCATCGAGTAGCCGTTCAAGATGCTGGCGTATCGAGATGACAGCCATCAGCCAAGAGTTCTCAGCTTTGAGTTGATTGCTGCTTCAATAATCTTAACTAGGTTGATTAACATTCCATTAGTAGAATTGGATATATTCAGCGGATAGGTTTAAATTTGAAAAGTTTACATTCCTGAATATAATGCGATGATTACCAGTAAAGAATGTATTATATGGAAATTATCTTGGACAGCACTGTATGAGTGACACGAAAATATCCATTCGTTTCTTTGACGACCGCGAAGTAAGAGCTATTTGGGATGGAGAAAATTCCAAGTGGTTGTTTTCGGTGTTGGATATTGTGGCAGTGCTGACCGACCAGGACGACTATTCAAAAACTCGCAATTACTGGAAATACCTGAAGGCAAAGTTAAAGAAAGAAAATAGTCAAGTGGTTAGTATTACTACCCAGTTGAAGTTTCTTGCGCCAGACGGGAAAAGACGTTTTGCTGATATGTTAGATTATAACGGCATTATTGCATTGGGTAAAGAGTTTCCCGGTAAAAAAGCAAATAGGTTTATCGAATGGTTTACATACAGTGACGGGAGCATAGACGGAAAAAGCAAAACCAAAGCCTATGCCTTGTTCGACAGTTCGTTTATCGAAAGCATTGAGGTTGGCACAACTAAAGGCTTGCAGCAAATCCATGCGTATTTATTCGGTGGTTTGTATGATTATGCGGGCCAAATCAGACAGAAGAATATTTCAAAAGGAGGATTCCAATTTGCGGTTTCACATTTTTTTGGTGATACGTTAAAACATATTGAAGCAATGCCCGAAACAACATTTGAGCAAATTATAGACAAATATGTGGAAATGAACATTGCACACCCTTTTATGGAAGGTAATGGCAGAAGCACCCGGATTTGGTTGGATTTAATACTCAAAAGGCGGCTTGGAAAATGCGTGGACTGGAGTAAAATAGGTAAACAAGATTATTTGAAAGCAATGTCGCTCAGCCCAACAAAAAGTGATGTTCTAAAAGCCCTTATGAGAAATGCGCTTACCACGAAAATAAACGACCGCGAAGTGTTTTTAAAAGGGATTGACTATTCTTATTATTATGAAGAGAATGACTAACAATAGCATGAATCCGGTAATGTAATAACAACGAACCTTCAAGAAATATGACTTCCATACAAGAGGGAGACAAGCGTGTGGCGCAGCTGGACGGGTTTTTCAAGCATTGTAGAAGACTACCTGACAAATCACAATAAACAGAAAGAAATTCAATGGATAATCTAAATATATTGACGAAACGACTTAAGATTCGACACCTGGAACTGACAGATCTGTCTGACTTTTATGTTTACCGCTCAAATCCAGAAGTTGCAAAGTATCAGGGTTTTGATGTTTTTACATTTGAACAGGCAAAACAATTTATTAAAGAAAACGCTACAAGACACTTTGGAATAGCAGGAGAATGGATCCAATACGGAATCGAAAATATAGAAACAAGACATCTTATTGGCGACTGTGCAATTAAACTTGACCAGTACGACACAAGAATTGCAGAAGTTGGTATAACTATTTCACCCCACGAACAAAAAAAGGGCTTCGCAAAGGAGGCTTTACTGGGTGTTTTGGCTTTTCTATTTGACACAAAAGAAATTCACCGAGTAATAGGAATCGTTGACGTTGAAAATGCTGCTTCCATTAACCTGTTGAATAACACGAGATTTAGACAAGAAGGCCATTTTATTGAAAATGTTTTTTTTAAAGGAAAATGGGGAAGTGAATATTTGTATGCTATGCTAAAAAGAGAGTGGGACAAGATAAAAAGTGACGCTTTCTGAAAGCTTCTCCCCCCATTTCCAGCGATCGCTGTCAGCCGATCGCTGTCAACCGGTGGCTAACAACCCCTGTTCGGTATTGCCAAACTGTATCCGGAACTGCCAGACGACCCGGTTCCTTTTCAAACAAACCAAATACTGCACTGCCACTGCCACTCATGCCGGCGTAAACGGCTCCCTGCTGATACAGGAGCTGAATAAAATCCTGCAGTTCTGGACAGACTTGAAAAGCATACGCTTCCAGGTCATTGAGGATCGCGGTTCTCCAATGCTGTATCTCAGGCAAAGCCTCGTGTGCCACCTCTCCTGGCTGGCATGCCTTGAATGCGGCAGCGGTTGAAATGGATGTGGCAGGTTTCAGAATTACCACCCCAAGATTTGGATGCGGCCAATTCACGGGATGTATGACTTCACCCCGTCCTTCCACCAGCGCTGGTTGGTTATAAAGGAAAAAGCCACAATCACTTCCCAATTCCATGGCCAGACTAAAAAGTACATCATGCAGAAGTTTAAGTCTAAACATATCATTTAGCATGACGAGGCAAGCCACGGCATCTGATGAGCCTCCTCCCAGTCCTGATCCCACCGGAATCTGCTTGTGCAGGTACATGCGAACATTCGGGATACCATATTGCTTCTGAAGCAGTTGATGGGCTTTCAGACACAGGTTGTCACGCTCATCTCCGTGAATTTTCAATCCGCTTGTTACCAGTATTGTGTTTCCTTTGGTTGGAAGGATTTCGAGGATATCATGCAGGTGTATTGGTAGAAAGATGGACCGTAGGTTGTGATAACCATCTTCTCGCCGGTCCAGAATTCGCAGTCCCAGGTTTATTTTGGCATTGGGGAAGGATATCATGCCAGCCTTCTTAATTTTGATGCTAAAATACGACAATGTCCTGTCGTGTTTGCAGAGAGGATAAACATGAAACCAGAATAGGGATATGGCGTTATTAAACAGTGTGTTGTCCTGGCTCATGAAGAAGCGGATGCACCAGATTGAATTGTTCATCAAGTTTCCGCATGATGTGCAGACAGAATGGTTCCGGCGGTTGATACATGATGCACAGGATACCGAATGGGGGCAGCGTTATGACTTCCGGTCGCTGGAGCGCGTAGAAGATTTCCGGGAAAGGGTCCCGGTCAGCGATTACGACTCAATGAAGCCATATATTGACAGGCTCAGACAGGGTGAACAGAACATCCTCTGGGGATCGGAAATTCGATGGTTTGCGAAATCTTCCGGAACAACAAGTGATAAGAGCAAGTTCATCCCGGTCAGCCAGGAAGCTCTGGAGGAATGTCATTTCAGAGGTGGCAAGGATATGTTGTCGCTCTATTGTTTGAATTACCCCGATACAGAAATCTTTGACGGCAGGAGCCTTGCCATGGGGGGTAGTCACCAGATCTGTGAAGTCAATAACGAGGCATTCTATGGTGACCTTTCAGCTATCCTGATGCAGAACCTGCCTTACTGGGCTGAACTCCTGCGTACGCCCAATCTCTCCATCGCACTGATGGATGAATGGGAATCCAAGATTGAGAAAATGGCTGAAGCCACCCGTAAACACAACGTCACAAGTATCTCAGGCGTGCCTTCCTGGACACTACTACTGTTGCGGCGCATCTTGGCCTTGTCAGGCAAGGAAAACCTGCATGAAGTATGGCCCAACCTCGAAGTTTTTTTCCATGGCGGTGTAAGCTTCAATCCTTACCGGGAGCAGTTTGCTGCCATTATACCTGATTCTCGCATGCGTTACATGGAAACCTATAATGCCTCGGAGGGATTCTTTGGTATCGAGGATATCCCAGGCTCTGGTGAGCTCCTGCTGATGCTGGATTATGGCATATTCTATGAGTTTATGCCACTCGAAGAACTGGGCAGTGAACACCCCAGATGTGTCGGGCTGGATGAAGTCGAACTGGACAAGAACTACGCTCTGATCATCAACACAAATGCCGGATTATGGCGTTACCTGATCGGGGACACCATTAAGTTTACATCTATAAACCCTTATCGTATACGTATCACAGGACGCACGAAGAGCTTTATCAACGTAGCAGGAGAGGAGCTGATCGTTGAAAATGCAGAAAAGGCCCTGGCCATTGCGTGTGAGAAATGTGATGCCATTGTGGATGAATACACTGCTGCCCCTCGGTTTTCCACAGCGGAAACCAAACTGGCGCATGAGTGGCTGATAGAGTTTGAGCGGCCCCCCAGGGACCTTCCCTTTTTTAGGGAAACATTGGACAATGCACTCAAATCCCTGAATTCAGATTATGAAGCCAAACGATATCAAAATATGATCCTGGATCAACCTGTGCTGCATTCGCTGCCACAAGGCACCTTCTATGCATGGATGAAAAAGAAGGGCAAGCTGGGAGGTCAACACAAAGTACCCCGCCTTTCGGCAGACCGCAAGCACCTGGAAGATATCCTGGACATTGTCAGGGAGAAAAATCCGGTGCCCTGAGACAACGAGCATCTTTTTATGTAAGTTTGGCTATCCATCTTTTCATTTAACACGACCCTACATGCATATTGCCATTGCCGGAAATATCGGTTCGGGAAAAACCACCCTCACAGGCTTGCTGGCCAAGCATTTTGGATGGGAACCCCATTACGAAGATGTGGAATCCAATCCCTATCTAAACAGCTTTTATGAAGACATGCAGCGATGGTCTTTCAACCTGCAGATCTACTTCCTGAACAGTCGCTTTCGTCAGATTGTCGATATCAGGAAATCCGGAAAGACCGTGGTGCAAGACAGGACCATCTATGAGGATGCCTACATCTTCGCCCCCAATCTGCACGCCATGAACCTCATGTCAACACGCGACTTCGACAATTATACCTCGCTATTTGAGCTAATGGCTTCCTTCATTCAACCACCTGATCTGCTCATCTATCTGAAAGCCAGTGTGCCGACACTGGTAAGGCAGATTCAGCAGCGAGGAAGGGAATATGAGGCTTCTATCCGCCTTGATTACCTGAAGAGCTTAAACGACAGGTATGAAGCATGGATTGGAGGGTACAAGGAAGGTAAGCTGCTGGTCTTTGATGTCGACAGGATCAATATCACTGAATCCCGCGAAGATCTTGGTATGGTCATCGAGAAAGTCATGGCTGAATTACATGGACTTTTCTAAGTGTTTGCTGTAAGTGCCAGATGCACAATAAGATTCGACAGGAGGCAAATATGAATATCCTTGGTGTGATCCCGGCTCGCTGGGCTTCAACCCGTTTTCCGGGCAAGCCACTAGCCATGATACGTGGTCGAAGCATGATCATGCGCGTTTATGATAAAGCCGTGGCTTCCGGTGTGTTTGAAACAGTGCTCGTTGCAACTGAGGATGAACGCATACTGACCCACGTTCACGAGCAAGGTGGCAAAGCCATCATGACAGCCTTAACCCACCGCAGCGGTACAGACAGATGTGCCGAAGCACTTCAGCTCCTGCGAAAGAAAACAGGTAAAGATTGGACTGCCGTGATCAATATCCAGGGCGACGAACCCCTGGTGGATCCTGAACTCATGGGGGTGCTCGCCAGGGAGTTTAAACCCGGAGGACAGGGAATCATAACGCTGGCAGCTCCGCTGCTGGATGATGGAGAAGCTACTGACCCAAATATCGTTAAAGTAGTATGTGACAATGAGGGAAATGCGCTGTATTTCAGTAGGTCACTGATCCCCTTTCTGCGGCAGGAAGCCCTTGCAAAAAGGCCTGCTTACCCTTATATGAAACACATCGGACTCTACGCTTATTACAGTGATACCCTCCTTCGTATCGTTCAGCTTCCGCCATCTCCGCTGGAATTGGCTGAATCTCTGGAGCAATTGCGTTGGTTATCAAATGGATATAAAGTAAAAGTTATACAGGCTGATGTGATCAGTACAGGCGTTGATGTCCCGGAAGACCTGCTCAAGGTAGAAGCCTTGCTTGACGATTGAAACAATGGTTATGAGTCTTACACCTTACATCATCCAGTTGCTTGAAAGGGAGGAAACAGCCCTTATTCCCGGTTTGGGAACATTCAGCATCAGTTACCGGCCGGCTGTCGTCGACATAACCAACCACCGCTTCTCACCGCCGTCCCGCCGTGTGAGTTATTCGGTTGCAACGGACACGGGGGTCAGCCTCGTCCGGGAATTGGCCATGGTTAAGCAGATTTCAGAAGAGGAGGCGGAAAAGCAGGTACGCGAGTTTGTGCAGCATGTACTATATGTGCTCAGGCAGGATGAGCCCTATGTCCTTACAGGCCTGGGTAGCCTGCGGCAACTGAGCACCGGGAATGTTGTCTTTATTGCTGACCCAGCCTTTGAGGCTGGTGGGGAATTCACAGGCTTTGAACCATTTACCCTTGAGCCTGTGGTGTCTCCGGAGAAGATCGCCCTGCAAGAGGAAGAAGTGGTGCAGCCACCTCCTCAGGAAGGCCAGCCCGATACTCCCCTTGAAGAAGTCCATGAAATCGTGGAGGAAAGGAAGCCAAAGCCCAACCGCTCTGGTGTTGTATTTGGCTGGCTTGTGGTATTCCTGGGTGTTGTCTTATTGGTCTTAGCCTGGATGCACCGCGAACGAATTGAGGAGGCTGTGACATCGCTCACCAACCAGCAACCGGCGCAACAGCCCTTGCCGCAGGTTGCTCCGGAGGATACGGCAAGGCTGGCACCAACCGATACGTCGACCGTAATTCAGGATACCCTGCTGGAATCCATGCCTGCAACAGACTCTATGGAAACAACATTGCAGGCATCTCCGGAGCCTGAGCCTATTATCTCAGGACCCCGGTATTATATCGTTGCCGGTGCTTTCAGAGAGGAAGAAAAGGCCACGAAGTTCGTAGCAGAGCTGATAGCAAAAGGGTATAAGGCCTCCGTATTTGAACAAACAGCAGGCGGTCTGAATGTCGTCAGCTACGGTGTCTATCCTGACCCGCAGGAAGCTAATACCGCCTTGCAACAGATTCGTCAGCAGGAGAACCCATCTGCCTGGATCAAGAAAGTTAGCCCGCAGGAATAGACATGCCCAAGAGGAAGCTGATACACTTTAAGGAGAATGAGACTTTTTCGCATTTCTTCCAGCCAACTTACCCTGAACTATTAGGTGGCTGGTCTCTTAAAGGGAAATGGTCCCGGGAATTCTTCGGGAATGATCACCCCCTGATCCTGGAGCTCGGATGCGGGAAGGGAGAATATGTGGTAGGATTGGCCAGGAAATACCCGCAGAATAACTACATAGGGCTGGATATCAAAGGCGCCAGGATGTGGAAGGGGGCAAGAACAGTTCAGGACGAGGGGCTTCGCAATGTAGCTTTCATCCGGACCCGCATCGAATTGATCCAATATCTCTTCGCAGAGAAAGAGATATCAGAAATATGGATTACATTTCCGGATCCCCATCTAAGAGAAAGCCGTGCCCGTAAGCGCTTGACCCATCCCGCCTTCCTCAACCGCTACAGGCCATTGCTGAAGGAAAATCACCAGATACACCTCAAGACAGATAACAGGCATTTATATGATTTCACCCTGAATATGCTTCATTTAAACAGGTATGAGATTCAACAGGCTACGCCTGACCTGTATGCCCTGGAAGGGGAGGAGGAGGTGAAAGGTATCAGGACGTTTTACGAGGAGATGTTCAGCAGCAAAGGATTTCCGATCACCTATATCCGGTTTAGGATGAATCTGGACAGGTTGGCAGTATGGGATGCCAACGAACAGATTGAGGGCGATATCGTGAGAGAGGAGGATATTGACTCATGATGAATCAGAGCCAGGCGGCTGAATCCGCTTCATTTTTCTCACAAGTGTATGAGGTGGTCAGGCTGATCCCATATGGCCGGGTCACCTCCTATGGCGCCATCGCAGCCTTTCTGGGCACCGCCGGTGCCGCCCGCATGGTTGGCTGGGCGATGAACAACGCCCATCATGTTGATCCAGGTATCCCTGCCCATCGCGTGGTAAACCGCATAGGTGTTCTGACCGGAAAGCATCATTTCGGGAGTAGCGGACTCATGCAGCAATTGCTCGAAAGCGAAGGCATTCCTGTCGAAAATGACCGTATCCCCCATTTTAGAAAGTACTTCTGGGACCCGCTCCGGGAGCTAAGCCCGGATCGCCTGCCATAATCGCCAGCCTTTTCTTTCCCGTTCGGATTTTTCTGTGTAACATTGTGGCTCGGTTTATTGTTATTTAAACTTATTCTAATTAAGAACAACAATGTCATATTCGATTGAAGCCATAACCAAGGCGTTAACAGGGGTGGTCTATAAACCAGCCGGCCGCAGTATTGTGGACAACGGCATGGTTGAAGACGTATGGACGGAAGGGCACAAGGTTGGGTTTACGCTTGTCTTCCGGAAACCGGACGATCCACATATAAGAGAAGTGAAGCAGGAATGCATTAAGGCAATTTTGATCAACCTGGATGCCATGGCTGACCTGAAGGACAATATCCGGCTGAGGTTTGATGAGAATGCCGGATCTGCCGGTATCCTTTCAGGCGTGCGCAATATCGTCGCTGTCGCAAGTGGAAAAGGGGGCGTTGGCAAGTCCACCATCGCGGCCAACCTGGCAGTTGCGCTCGCGCGACAGGGAAACCGGGTTGGACTGGTGGACGCAGATATCTATGGCCCTTCCATCCCTATGATGTTCGGGCTCATGGACGAGAAGCCGGAAGCCATTCAGGAAAACGGTAAAACCTATATCATTCCTGTTGAAAAAGACGGTATCCGGATCCTGTCCATCGGCTTTTTTGTCGATCCCGACCAGGCCCTCATCTGGCGTGGTCCCATGGCTTCGAATGCGTTGATACAGCTTTTCAATGATGCCAAATGGGGTGATCTGGATTACATGGTTATCGACCTTCCTCCTGGTACAGGGGATATACATCTCACCCTTGTGCAACAGATACCAGTAACCGGGGTCGCCATCGTAACAACTCCACAGGAGGTGGCTCTGGCAGATGCCCGCAAAGCCGTGGGCATGTTCAGGCAGAAGAGTATAAATGTACCCATCCTCGGATTGATCGAAAACATGAGTTACTTCACACCCGCAGAATTGCCGGATAACCGTTATTACATCTTTGGCAAGGGTGGCGGAGAGCGACTTGCAGAAATTTCAGGTGTGCCTCTGCTGGGTCAGATACCCCTCGTGCAAGGCATCTGCGAATCGGGCGATACGGGCAAACCAGTGGCCCTGAATGCTGATGATGTTGTAGGTAAAGCCTTTGAAAAACTGGCTGTTTCTCTCATGGAGCAGGTCGATCGCCGTAATAAGTTCCAACCCCCGACACAGGTCGTGGAGATGCAGAAGTAATGCTTCCTGCAAATTGATGACTGTTTTGATAAAATATTATCTGTCAATATAATAACTATGAGTCAAAGAGAAGAAATGATCACGAAAGTGCGCAACGTGATCGAGCAGATCAGGCCGTTTTTACAGGCCGATGGTGGCGATATCCGTTATGTGGATATCACGGATGATAACGTCGTCCAAGTTGAACTGCAGGGGGCTTGCGGGTCTTGTCCCTACAGTACGATGACCCTGAAGAATGGGGTAGAGGAAGCCGTTCGCAAGGCCATACCCGAGATACATTCAGTGGTTTCCATCTAGGAACACATCAGATCAGCTAAGGTAACGCCCTACGATGGGCATGCGCCTTCCCATGCCAAACGCCTTGTTGCTGATACGCAGGATGGGTGGGGTCTGATGCCGTTTATATTCGTTGCTGTTGACGAGTTTTAACACCCTGTCGACCAGGGCCTTGTCAAAACCCGCTGCGACGAGTTCGCGTGGTCCCTTGCGCTCTTCAATATAGGCATACAACAGGGGATCAAGAATATCATATTCCGGTAGTGAATCACTGTCTTTCTGATCAGGTCTGAGCTCTGCCGATGGTGGCTTCAGGATGGAGTTAAGCGGGATTACCTCGCCGCCTGCATTGATATACCTGGCCAGTTCGTATACCTCCGTCTTGTAGACATCGCCTAAAACCGACAACCCGCCGCACATATCTCCGTACAAGGTGCCATAGCCAACAGCGGCTTCGCTTTTGTTGCTGGTATTGAGCAGGATATAGCCAAATTTATTTGAGAAGGCCATCAATAGCACTGCCCGCATCCTGGCCTGGATGTTCTCTTCCGTGATGCCTTGTGGAAGGTTGGAAAAGTATGGATTCAGTGTGTCAATGACAGCATCCACACCATCCCTGATGCTGATCGTATGGTAGGGGCTGCCAAGGTTTTGGGCCAGTGTGGCAGCATCTGAGATTGAATGCGGGCTAGAGAAAGCCGACGGAAGCAAGAGTCCCAATACATTTTCCGGTCCCAGGGCACGTGCAGCCAGCACCATGGTGACGGCAGAATCTATTCCTCCCGAAAGCCCAAGAATGGCCTTGCTGAAACCCATCTTCCGGAAATAATCACCAATACCCAGTACCAGGGCATCATGAATCCGCTGTATCCTTGGCAAAGCAGGCGGATGCAGGCTGGAATTCTCACCCATCAGAGCATCCAGGTCATAGACCTGCAGATCTTCCCTGAAATAGGCCATTTCATGCCATACATCCCCATCCGGACCAATTACCATCGAGCCTCCATCGAAAATTAGCTCCGTCTGTGCTCCGACATGATTGGCATAGAACAGCGGGATGCCGTACTTACGGGCATGATGTTGGAGTACTTCCCTTCGTTTCTCCGCCTGACCCGCATGAAAAGGGGATGCTGCGATATTGATGGCCAGATCGACACCCTGGGGAACCAGCTCATCCATAGGCCAGAAGGTATACAGCGGGTCTTCGCCAATGTCCCAGAGATCCTCACAGATGGTCAGGGCTATTCGTTTCCCTTTGAAAACTACCGGGGAAAACTGCCGGTTAGGTTCAAAATACCGGTATTCATCAAAGACATCGTAGTTGGGCAGCAGTGCCTTATGCCGGACCTCTTTCACCTGGCCGTCCTCCAATAGCAAAGCCGAATTGTGTAGGTTCTTGCCTTCTATCCTCGGATTCAGGGTAGGTGCGCCCAATATGGCAGCAATGCCGTGGCAGGACCTGGCGATTTCTTCAACAGCCTGGGTACACCTGCGGATGAAATCCTCAAATTCCAGAAAATCACGCGGAGGGTAACCCGAAACAACCAGCTCAGGAAAAACAACAAGGTCGGCACCTGATTGCCTGGCCTGCTGTATAAATACCTTGATTTTGTCTGTGTTAAGAGAAAAATTCCCGATATGGACGTTGGGTTGGGCCAGCGCTATCTTCATGGATAAACAGGGTCATTAAAATACCACACCAAGGGTGAGCTCGATGAAGTTGGAAATGGCATTTTCTTCAGTATTCAGTCTCGGATTTTTCGCCTTCAGAACATCGGTGAACCCATTGTTAAAGTTGAGACCGGCGCTCAAGGCTGTCGTGCCCCCCAGACTATATTCAGCGCCAAGGCCTATCAACAAACCGGCCCTGAAGAAATGGACCTGGTCTTTGATGTCGTTGCCTTCTATCTTCACAGAACCCCCTGCTGCCGTTTCAAAACCGAGGTTATCATCGGCTTTGGCCTGCAACCGGAAGGCTGTCGTAAATCCAAACTGCCCGTAAAATGAGAGATCTCCGATTTCATTGGTTCTCATTTTGATAGTTAGTGGTATCTGCAAATATTGGATGCGGTATTTCCTTGAAAGGTTGCCCTCTGTCAGAAAGGTGTCCGCCTCGTTGATCTTGATGGCAGAAGGAAACCGTAGCTTACCCCCGCAATACAGAATATCAATCCCTGTGGCAAACGTATAATTCGTAGCGATCAGAAATTCAGTGGAAAATCCGTAGTTGAAATTGATGACCGAGCCATCGCGTGCGTACCCTGACACGTCAGGTTTCATCCACCCAAGCAGGGGAGAGCCATGAAGCCCGAACCTGAACGAACGGTCCATTTGTCCATAGATGGAGCTGTAAATCAATGAGATTGCGATGACAGACAGTATAGTGCGTTTCATAATGGTGGTGTATTATGTTATCAAAAGTACGAAATGCCAGGCGAAATTGGCTTCAGCGCAGCAAATATATCCTATGGGGGAGACATCTGCCTGCTTGTCTTTACCATGATCAACATCCGGTTGTTATCATCTTTTTCGGGAGGATCGTTTTGAAACTCAAAATCATGCGATATTTACACATTGAACCCGGATGCTTATGCAAGTACGGGGATATAATGAAAACAAGCTTTCATCGTTAGTACAGGCATGAAAACCATTGCTTTCAGCAGTATACTGCTGTTGTTCCTGCTGACGTCCCTCCAGCCGGCTCAGGCACAAAACATCGCGGCTGTCGCATTTGGCCCCAAATTGGGTGTCAATTCTTCCATTCTTTACACGGATATCAATGACTACCGGGAAGATCAGACCCTGGGCTACAAAGGAGGGTTGTTTTTCAGGCTCTTTAACCGCTCAAGGATCTATGTTCAGCCCGAAGCGTATTTTGAACTTAAGGGCGGAAGCTTCTCCTATACCATTACTGAATCCGATCCCTTTACGCCGTCCTTGAAAACAGCTGAGGATGCCAAACTAACCATCGAAATCAAGACAATTGATGTTCCCCTCCTGCTAGGCCTGAAGGTTTTGGATCTTTATGGCTTTAATTTCAGGCTGATGGCGGGGCCGGTGGCTTCATACGTGCTGGAGGAGAATGCCAAATTACAGGTTGGAGAGGAAGATTGGACGGATCGCTTGCCGGATGACCTGATCCAGGATGCCATATGGAGTTTCCAGGCAGGTGGGGGCGTGGACATCCTCATGTTTACGGTTGATTTCAGATATGAGTTTGGCCTGAATAATATCTCCAGTATTCCTACTGCCGAAACCAGGACATACCTGTATAACCTGAGTGTTGGCTTGAAATTACTCTGAATCCCTTATGAAGCACATTACCCCGTATCGCCTGTTGAAGGTGTTATTGATGATTTTGATTCTGCTCCCGGCCTGCGGACAGGCTGATGAACATGGCAGAAAGCGCAGGTCTGATCCTACCAAAGTCGAGATACGGGATTATGGTAAAGCCCTGTTCTCCGTCGATACGTCGGATCTGCAGGCTGAGTTGAAAAGGCTGAAGCATGATTATGCCTTCTTTCTGGGGGCCGACCTGGACAATCCCTACAATATTCTTCAGGTCAGGGATTTTGTTCAGGACCCCTTCCTGAGAGATATCTATGCCTCTGTGCGCGAAGTCTACCCGGACTATGATGACCTTGAGAAGAAATTAAGCAAGCTTTTCGATGCCTTTCATGAGCATTTTCCGGATGCCCGGCTCCCACAGGTATACACCTATATCAGCGGATTGCATTATGAAGCGCCGGTGAACCTGGTTGACAGCGTTCTGCTCATTGCCATCGATCTCTTCATGGGTGAAGATGCTTTATTCTATAAGCGGATAGGTATGCCGCGCTTCATTGCCCAGCGCTGCACCCCTGATCATGTCCTGCCTTTATCAGCCTCTGTTTTAAGCTACTCTCAGGTGCAGCAGCCAATCCAGGGCGAAGACCTTATATCGCTGATGATCAACCAGGGTCGATTGCTCTATGTCGCCTCACGCTTGCTGCCTGGAACACCCGAGCATCTGATCATTGGCTATACACCTGCTCAGTTCCAATGGTGTGTGAGCAATCAGGAAAAGACCTGGGCTTTTCTGGTTGACAAAGACCTGCTCTTCAGTACCGATGTTGCCGTCATCGGGAAATTTATGCGGGATGGTCCATTTACTGTATCGTTCCCTGAAGAATCACCCGCCAGGCTGGGCTGGTGGATCGGATGGAAGATCGTTCAGGCATATATGCAGAAGCACCCGCAGACCAGCATCCAGGAGCTTCTAAATATCACCGATGCCCATGCTTTTTTACAGGCATCCTCCTATAAACCAAGGTAATAGCTTACGCATCTAAGGCCTCCAGGCGGTCCAGAACGGCCTGCTTCTGCTCATTTGTATAGGTTCCCCAGTATGCAATCTCTTCCATGGTGCGAAGGCACCCGATGCATACCTGTGCTTCATCCAGTACACAAATGTTCTGACAAGGGGAGGGTACGTCCATCAGTCTTTTTATACTTAAACCAGAAGATCCGGCCGTTGTTCATTTCCAGGAATCAGAAAGGGTGCCAGCATGAAAATCAAGGCTTTATAGCAGGCGTGCGAACGTTTTCCGGCCATTTCTGAATTTCTTCCTTGATGGCCTCA
Organism: Lentimicrobiaceae bacterium; assembly: GCA_018001695.1. Taxonomy (GTDB): domain Bacteria; phylum Bacteroidota; class Bacteroidia; order Bacteroidales; family JAGNHN01; genus JAGNHN01. Next base: position 14,165 of record JAGNHN010000044.1, on the reverse strand, counting down.
ACAACGGGCTTATCCCACATGATAGTCCAGTCAACAGCCTGAGGTGTGGTGGTGCGGTCCTCAGAAAAATGGAAGAACAGTATCGATTTAACCAGGGGGTAATCAGTTACCATGTTCGACATAGTTTCCCTGTACCATTCGGCTCTGTCTCCACCCACTGATAAACATCCGAGCTCCGAGATCATGATAGGCTTGTTGAAATAGCTGAGGGGCTCATAAGCATTTCCAATAATTTCCTTGAAGGACCACCACTTCGACCAGGTTGCCACATCGCCGAAGTTCATGATGTTAATGCCGATATAATCGACGAAAAAGTCACCCGGGTACAATTCATTGAACATACCATATGATGGATGGGGTGACCATATCCATAAAACGTTATCAGCTCCTTCTGCCTTGAAAAGGACATTGACATGCTGCCATGCTTTTACGAAGTCCTGAGGTTGGTTATTATGTGGCCCCCATGGGTAGCGGTATGGATCATTCATTTCATGGCCCAGTCTGACAAAGACCGGTTTCCTGAGCTCCTTCGCATCCCTGGCCCATCGCCTGATATATTCATCAAACATGCCTCCGGCGATCAGGGCAAGTCCTCCTTTGTCACGCTCTTCAATACCTGGCAGCCCAGGGTAATCTTCCTGGTTAAACTCACTCAGCCAGGGTTCCCATGTAATTACTGGGATGGAACCAAGCTCCTGTATTGCCCGCGCCTGCGCTCTCGGAAACTGCTGATGGGACTTGTCGCCCCATGCTGTATAGATATGAATGAGAGGAAAGACCGTTCCCAGAGTATCTTCCAGATCGAGAATACTGGCGTACGATTCCCCGGTTTTATTGTCGTAAGCACCGAGCAGAATGGGTGAGGGGTTTTTGAGGAGATTGATATCAGCCTGGTAGGCCTGCAGCCATGCCAGTTGCTCCTTCCTGGTGCCTGCCCGTTTGTCCAGGATAAAGCGGTCCTCAATACCTGTAACAAAGTTCCCGGCTTTTCGCAGAATATTCGCGATTGGACCACGCGATTTGTCGCCCGCCATGGAAAGAACAAGCACTAGTAGAACGCTGGCTACGATGGCCAGCATTGTAATGAGCAGTCTGTTGCTACGTTTGGACATATTACTTAGATTTTAACTTTTCTAAATCGACATGATTCCAGGGATCCTCTGCTTTCATTTTCTTGTTTTCCCAGGCTGCATAAAGTCCAAGAAGACTCATAATCAATGCCAGAGCAGCAAATCCGAACATGCCCCATGTCCTTTCTGCTGTAAGCACAAGAACATCCTCAGGAATATGGTACCTCCGTCTGAAAAATACGATAGAAAAGGTTAACAAAAAGACAATTACATATAGGATCAAAGGTCGTGCAAAAGGTGTCATTTTTCCAATACTCGCCTTCTTGGATGTGGGAATGTAGGGGATATCGACATTCACGACAGCCAACAGAAACCCAAGAAAATACACCGGCCATGAAGCATATTTCAGCACCATTCCACGCCAGTGAAAACCTCTTTCTGTTTCGGGGTGCGCCAGCCATTTTTGAACATACAGGTAAATGGCCAGAGAGATCAGGCCAATGAAGGTGCCGTTGATGAGGAATTCTACGAATGACATGCTGGCTGGCATAATCCCTGCCGCAAAGTAGAGAAAGGGTATAATGGTGAAGAAAAAGCTGGTTGCGCCTACAAAATAGTAAGAACCGATTGCACTGTAGGAGAGCTTCTGCCAGCCGCTTAGTTTGCGGAAGAGGCGGGGTAATTCTGTGAAGGTGATCTCAAACACCCCCCGAGACCATTTCAACTGTTGTTTGCAGAATGACCCAAAATCTTCGGGAACCAGTCCACGGCTCACAATAACAGGATTGTAGACGGATTTCCAACCGGCGGCATGCAGTCGCAAAGAGGTAAGAAGGTCTTCTGCAAGTCCAACACCATGCCCCCCTATACTTTCAAGGGCCGTCCTGCGGAATGTGCAGTTGGCGCCGATGGCAACACTGCTGCCTGTTCCAAATAATCCCATCTGGGTAGGGCCATAAAAGGTATATGTCTGTTCGGCAGCACCTTTGGCCGTAAACGAACGGTATTGATTGTAATACGCCTGGGAAACCTGCACAAAGCCGACCGCAGGGTCCTGAAAATATCCCAATGTCTGATCCAGGAAGGAAGGAAATGGAATATGATCCGGATCCAGAATCAGGATGTAATCTTCGTCTGTCATACCCAAAGCCTTATTGATCTTTCCGGCTTTAGCCCCGGTGGTGTTTCTGACATCAATATATATTGCACCATGTCGCTCTGCAAGTTCCTTAACTTCAGGCTCTTCTCTGTCAGAGAGCAGGTAGGTCGCATGAGGATAGGTTACCTGACGGCAAGCCGCCAATGTCTTCTCAAACATATCAAGGGGTTCTCCATGCGTACATGTGGTAAAAATGGCCACACGCAAGCCGGGTGATGCCGGTACTGATTCTGGTTTCTTAATCATCAGGTAATTTATCCAGATCAGAACAATCCTGATCCCGCCATACCAGAAAACAGTACTGAAAATAATGAAGAACCACAGCACGCTGATGTGCTCAGGTCTGAACCACCAGTCAGCCAATAGTGCAAGACTGATTAATCCTGCCGCAAACAGGGTAAGTAGTACAAACCTGTCAATCCCGCGGACATTTTTGGCTGTCCGCATCTTCCACAAATCAGTATCTCTCTTTTTCACAGGCGGTATCGGATAGTGAGTTTCGCATCTACACTGCTGTAAAATAGTGTGGATTGATAGTGCGCTTCCACAGAAGCGCTGACAGATCCCGTTGCTGCATATGTATACCGAAGCCGGAGCTCAGCCGGATGATAGCGCTCGGGCTGAAACCCGGTACTAATGACAAGGTTGGATCCGCTATCCCGGTTCAGATAGAGATAGGGATAACTGGATTGCGCCCATAGGCCATAGTTAAACGTTAACTGAAAAGCGCTGCGCCCGCTGGAAGCATACCTTATGTTGCCAAGCAAGGCATGTACTTGTTGTGATCTGGGAGTAAAATAGGGTTGGTAGATGCCATTGATGGAGGTGAGATATAATCCTGATGTAATGATTTGAGGTATGCTTTGCGTTGAAGTAAAACGTGATGAATCGGCGTTGGCACGACTGTAGCCATATCCGGCTGAGAAATGCCAGTCCCCAAGGTTGAGGGAAGGAAGAAAGAACCATCCAGCCATGGAAAGGATCTTGTTCTTATCCCCGGGATAAGTGCGCCTACCGGCGTGTAACTCTCCATTCCAGTGATCTGGATTGTCCCATCGTACATTTACACCGGCGTGATGCTCCATGATATGGGAAGATAAGCTGCTGATCGTATATAAATAGGGATTCCGTTGCCATAAAAGGTTCATTCCCAGATGCCGCCATATTCGCATTCCGGCTTTCATGTCGGCACTCCATTCTACGTCAGAGCCCGTCCCTGTCCCTGTCATTAATCCGCCACCCAGACTCAGTAAGATCCCATATTTAAACATGCGGAAATCGTTGCCAAAATGCAACCTTGAAAGATGATGCTGTAGCGTATCTGACTCTAGCAGGTGCATCTCCAGTCCCAAAGAAGGGTTGAATAGCTGAGAATGTCTCTTTTCAATCCTCAACCTGACCTGATTCGCCTGCAACGGCTGATCATCCCATCGGCTTTCCAACTCCATTGCTAATACTGGAGATCCCGCTGTTGCTATTTGTGTTTTTAATGAGTGAAAGAACACGTTGTCAGGCTCTTGTATAATGGCATGATGTAACGCACCGGTTGCTTTTTGCAATTCTCCGGCATAAAACAGGTTTTTTGCCATGGCAAACCAGGCCCACTGATTTCGTGGATCCTGCTCAATCATTGCCTGCAATATGGCCTCGGCCTCACGGAGCCTGCCGGTTTCTGTCAACATACCAGCGTAATCCAGTCGCAACGACAAAGAAGCATCATTCATAAGCATCAGCAACTGGTAAAGCCTGTCAGCTTGCTTCAGGTCTCCGCTCCAGTATGCTGCCCTGGCAAACAACCCGGTAGCTTCAGGATCTGCCGGATGCGTCTCATGATATTCCTTTATCAGCGCCACTGCCGGCTTCACCTCACCCTGTTCAAGCATCATCCTCACCATCCCAAGTGTATCCCTATCCTGTCCAGAAGCCAGTAAGAACATGGTCATTGCAGGGATGAACAAAAGAAAACGGTATTTCATGGTGGTCATTTGATATGCGCTCCAATTCGACATGGTATTAGGATGCCTGAATTAGAGATAGGTTGCCTGATCTGCCCGAAGTTTTTGTAGTTTCTGATCAAATTTACCTTAATCATACTCATTATCCCCTGCTCGTTATACCGATGTGTGCAAAGGAACACATCGACATATTTCAATAAATTTATGGCCTGCAAAGGTAGTATTAGAATTAATGCGAAATTTGCCGCCTAAATTTATAAGGATGAAGCGCTCCCCAAGATTTATTCTGATCTCAGTATTGGTTGGTATTCTTGTCAACCATATAAACGTGTGTTCCCAAAGTTATCAGCCTGATGTCTTTACGCATCGGATGGACAGCCTGAAATATCAGACATGGTCCCCTTCCGGTCAGCAATGGGAGAATGTTACCCTTGAAGCCTTCCAGTATAACGGGGATGGCCACATAAGCCTCTACGAGCAAAAGACATGGCAGGCTGCAGGACAATGGTTCGTCGTTTGGCAGGAAGCCTATTCCTATAACACCAGTGGTGAGATATCACAACTCATTGTCATTAAAAGAGATTCGAGCTCCAATCAACTGGTAAATCATTGGAAGGAGACATACACCTATAATGCAGCCGGTGAAATAGTTTCCTATATCGCATTTACATGGAGCACACAGTCTTCAGCCTGGATCAACAGCTGGAAGGCAGAATATACCTATAATACAAATGGTCTGTTGAGCTTGTATAATGATTATTACTGGAATGCTGGTACCAATCAATGGGTTAATTCCTGGAAAGCACAGTATGCTTACAACGGTAACGGAGAGCTAAGCCAATACCTTGATTTCTATTGGAATCCAGGAAGCAGCCAATGGGTGAACTCATGGAAGGCAGATTATTCCTATGGATCATCAGGTAAGATTTCTCTCTATCAGGAATATTCCTGGAGCACATCCAGCAATAGCTGGATCAATTCTGCTAAAAAGGAGTACGCGTATACTACTTCCGGCCAGGTTTCGCTCGTCACATCCTATACATGGAAAACCAATGGAAGTCAGTGGATTTTCTCCAGGAAAGATGAATACTCCTATAACTCCGCTAACGATCTTGTCATGCATATGGTATATGTTGGTAATACCAGCGGCTCACAATGGGTTAACTCCTGGAAGTCAGAATCAGCCTATGATGCCAATGGCTTTTTGATCAACGTCATTGAGTCTAACTGGAATGTGACTGCAGCGCAATGGGAGTATGCCGTCAAGGATGATTTTCTTTACAACATGGTTTCCTCCTCTTCAGAAATCATAATGCCCTTCTGGCTTCAGAAAAACACCATGTTTCAAGATAATGTGCTTCTGCAATATCAGGAGAATCAGCATGTTAGCAATAGTTGGATTCCACTGTCGCGCACAGTATATTTCTATTCCCCATTAGGCCCAACAGGGCTTACTGAAACCAATGTCCCTGAGGTTCGCGTATTCCCCAATCCTGTGGATGATTTTCTTCGGATTGTCCTTCCGGATGAGCACGACACATATATATTCAATCTGTTCAATTTACAGGGCCAGCGTATCAGACGGATTGATATCTCAGGAAATACCAGCATCCCTGTCAGTGGCCTTGCGCCTGGAGTTTATTTTTATGTTATCGAGGGGGTTACGGCCAGAAGTACTGGAAAATTGATTATTAACTAACGATGTGAAGGATCAACTCATAAATTATTCTTTCACGACGGCCAACCCTGCGCATTTTTCTGGTCTTACCTTTCAGATAAGAACCAACAATAAGTGGAAATCAATATGAAGGTAGTCATTTTAGCTGGTGGTCTGGGGACACGATTAAGCGAAGAGACGCAACTTATGCCTAAGCCGATGGTTCCCATAGGAGGTAAACCTATTCTTTGGCATATCATGAAGATCTATTCTCATTATGGATTTCATGATTTTGTGATTCTGGGAGGGTATAAAAGCTACGTGATCAAGGAATATTTTGCGAATTATTTCCTGCATCAGTCAGATGTGACCTTTGATCTTGCCAACAATACCATGGAGATCCTAAGCTCGCAGGCCGAGCCATGGCAGGTGACGGTACTGGATACCGGACTGCATACAATGACGGGGGGACGCATAGCCAGAGCACGTAAGTATATTGGTGATGAGCCATTTTTTCTCACATACGGGGATGGTGTTGCTGACATAGATCTGAATGCGCTACTCGCGTTTCATAATGATCATGGCCGGGCCATCACCATGACTGCCGTGCAGCCCGAAGGCAGGTTTGGAGCCATGCATATTGAAGGCGCGGAAGACAAGGTAAGTGCGTTTTTTGAAAAGCCTAAAGGCGACGGCGCATGGATCAACGGCGGATTCTTCGTGTGCCAGCCGGATGTGCTGGACTACATCAAACAAGGAGATGAGACGATCTGGGAAAGAGACCCATTGGAGCATCTAGCTGTTGATAATGAGCTGTTTGCATTTAAACACAATGGTTTTTGGAAACCAATGGATACCTTGCGCGACAGGAACCAGCTTGAGGAATTGTGGAACAGTAATACAGCCCCCTGGAAATTATGGAAATGATGCGGCTTTTTGGTGGTGCATACAAAGGCAAGCGCGTCCTGATAACAGGTCATACAGGATTTAAAGGCTCCTGGCTCGCTTTCTGGCTGAACAAAATGGGAGCACAGGTGTCAGGAATATCCCTCGAACCTGAAAGCAAGCCTAATCACATAAGCCTGATCGGGATGCCGGCAGATTTTCACATTCATGATATCAATGATAGGAGCGGTCTAGCAGAATTGGTGCGGCAAATCAACCCGGAGGTTGTGTTTCATCTTGCTGCTCAGGCACTTGTCAAAAGATCCTACCAGGACGCCCCTGGAACATACTTAACCAATGTTGTTGGAACTGCAAATATCCTCGATGCATGCCGCGATCTTCCTGATCTGCTGGCTATCGTGGTGATTACTACGGATAAATGCTATGATAACAGGGAATGGGTCTGGGCCTATCGTGAAACAGATGCCCTTGGAGGAAAAGATCCATATAGCGCATCCAAAGCATGTGCGGAGCTGGTGGTAGCATCTTATCGCCATGCCTGGTTTAATCCTGATCAATATGGTGCCAACCACAAGGTGCTGGTAGCAACTGCACGTGCTGGTAACGTTATTGGTGGCGGGGATTGGGCAGAGGATCGCATCATCCCTGATCTGATACGTGCCTCAGTTCGGGGTAGCGCCTTAATGCTGCGGTACCCAAAGGCCACCCGGCCCTGGCAGCATGTTCTGGAGCCCCTTAGCGGCTACCTCCTGCTGGGTTGGCGCTTGCTCGAAGGCAGGAAGGAGATGGCTGAGGCCTGGAACTTTGGACCTGAGCCTGAAAGCAATGTGCAGGTTATCAAACTTGTTGAAGAAGCACTGTCACATTGGCCCAGGGTTAGTTTCGCATTTGATGAAAATCCTCACCACCACGAGGCAGGAATGCTTATGCTGGATAGTACCAAAGCTAAACATAACCTGGAGTGGCGCAATGTCTGGTCTTTCACAGATACCGTGAAACATACCATTCAATGGTATAAGCGTTATTACGAAGCGGGTGAGATCAATACCTTCCAAGACCTGGAACAATATGTGATCGAATCTGAACGAAAGAACCTAATATGGACAAAGTAGCAAATGTTGTCCTCATCACCGGAGGTGGCGGTTACCTGGGAACAGCCCTTGCAAGTGATCTCCTGCAACATGGCTTCAGCATTGTTCTCGCTGATATCCAGTTCAATGAACGGGCACAACAATTGGCTGCCTCATCCGCTCAGGTACGGTTGGAATTCATGGATCTTACGAATCGTTCCACACTGAAGGATAAGCTTGCAGATTTTGAGCCAGATTACATTTTTCACCTGGCAGCCCTTCTTGACCGTACACGAGATTTTCAGGTGTTTGACCGGCTTTATCAGGTAAATGTACTAGGTACCTATCATCTTTTGGAGGCACTTAATGATGTGGACTATAAGGCTTTCTGCTACGCAAGTACTTCAGAAGTTTATGGAATTAAGAACCAGCCACCTTTTCATGAAGATATGGTTCCTGATCCGGTTTCTCCCTATTCTCTTACCAAATACATGGCTGAGAAGGTTGTCTCTACCTGGTCAGGATTAAACGAAAAACCTTGGATTACATGCAGGATTTTTAATTTCTTCGGACCATACATGCCTCCCGATACATTTATTCCTCAATTACTTCAGGGGCTGGGTACAGGCCAGTCCTTTCATATGACTGGCGGAGAGCAGAAAAGAGACTATCTTTATATAGATGATCTTGTGTGGTATATGAAGTCGCTGGCGTTCGGGCAACTGAAGAACCAGGTCGTCAATATCTGCAGCGGAACGTCGGTTTCGATGAAGGAAATCGCCACATGGGTGAAGGATGCCCGTCCGGATGATGTCGATATTAAATTTGACCTGCCTTACAGAAAGAATGAGTTGTGGGAGATTCGTGGCTCCAATGATTTGATTGTTAGTAACTTTCCTGGTTATACCACGACGAGTTTTAAGGATAAGCTGACGCAGTACCTTTCAATGCTTCCCTGATAACATGGATACCGATAGCCTTTTGTGCTTTTTTTTTGCCAAATCCATCATTTGGCCGGTGTTAGAAGTGAATTAACTAAGAATTTTGCGGCTTAAGGCTGGAAATTGTCTTCGAGATAGGTATTGTTATTATTAGGGTTTAGATAATTAGCCGCAGCAAGGAAGCCTTTTGACTTTGCAATGTCCCCAAGATCCCGGAAGTAATAGCCAAGTAGACGTAATCCAATTGATTTGTGGTAATTGTGCCCTGTTGAAACATGATCAAGGTAGCTCAGCAAATATGGCATAAAGTCATCCTTTTTTTCAGAAGGAAGTTTCCGGTAGAGCATCTTGACAGCCCACTCATCTCCTGGGTTGTTTTCCAGTATTCTTGTGCAGTATAATACGCAACTGTCGCTGCAACCGCTACCTTTTCTCTCATAAAATGAAGCGATTTCTCGAAGAAGTCTTAAGTTATCTGGTTGAATCTGTTCCAGTTCCTGAAGATGCTGCAATGTATTGTAAGGTTGTTTTTGATTTTGCAGGAGATCTGAAGCCATTATCCCGTATAAAGGATTAATAGTCTGGAGTGTGTCGGCATGAGAACGTGCCATGTTCATATTGCCTCCAAAGACCCACCCGAACCGCAGCATGTTTATGAGTGCCAGTCTATATTCCGGATTCCCGGGATTCAACTGGACTGCTCTTTTGTGATGATGAACAGCTTTTCGCATCTCAAAGGGGACCAAGGGCCACTTCCAGGGTGTATAGAAGTATACCAGAGAGATAAGCGAGTGGTTTGAAGCAGCCCAGTATTGATAACGACCATTCTCAGGACTCAAATGGCATGCTTTATGATAGCACCTGCCGCAGTCGTTGAGATTTGGGAGTAGGATTGACCAACTATCCTTAAACTTCCTGCATTCCTCCAATTTAACCCAGTCGAGACACCGTCCTTTCTCAAACCAGAACCTGGCTGAGTCAGGATAATGCTTTAATCCTGAGTCTAATACGTGAATCGCACGGTAAGGTGACCCATTCATCCTCAGTTCGTAGGCTAATAGGGGTATATCTTGCACTTGTGCGAAGGAGAGTCCGGGGATAATAATCAATAATAGGTTCGCCAGTATGGTTGATTTCCTTTCCATCATTGTGGGCTTTTGATCATCGTTTTAGTGCTTAAGTTCTCTGCTTTATTGACGAAAAATAGGTGATCACGCCTTGCAGTACTGCAGCGAATGAACATAAGGGTATGCCATAAATAGCAGCCATCAACGGGGCATAAATCAATGTGGCTTTCCAATCAATACCTTCAATGGCACCACTGATTTTGCCTGTAAAAAACCCTGCTTCCCAGCTCGTTATAAATGCAATCATTGACCCTGTCAAGACCACAAATGACTGCCATAATGCGGATTTCATCGGACTATTCCTGCCTTGGATGCCGATCTGAAGAAGTTTTCTTGTGGTCCAGATCCCGATCGTAACACCAGTAAGGGTTGAGGAACCGCCAACAAACAAAATGCTCAGGAATGTTCCCTGCATGCTTCCTCCAGGCCCCCAATCTGTGAGGTATCCGATGATCGTGAGCCCTATTCCGAAGACTGACCCGCAGACAGCAACCATCGCCAATGCGACCAGCTTTGATGTGACTCTGTTTGAAGGCATAGCACCAAGGGGTATCTTGTTTTGGGCTTAGACTTCCTCAACGGTTTCTTTCCTGCAGTTCAAACAAGCAATAAATATAGTGATATTTTTTTGATTTTCAAAGTGATAAATTGGGTTGGTGTGCCGTCATATTAAAAGAACGAAGACTTGTTTAATCATCATGTAACAATAGAAGTTAAGAATCCCGGGAATATTTAATGGGGTCAAGCGCAAGGCTCAATGATAGGGCCTTATCACCAAAAAATGAGGTTTGCTTTCCGGATTTTAGGTTTTTTTCGTCTATACTACTACAACACTTGATGTATGTATGCTTGTTAAGACATATGGAAGTACGGTCATCGGCATTCATGCCGTGCTGATCACAGTGGAAGTTAACGTAAGCAAGGGAGTGCAGTTTTTTCTGGTGGGACTGCCCGATGTGGCCGTGAAGGAGAGCCACCAGCGGATTGAGGCAGCCTTGCGAAACAATGGATTTGAGATCCCTGGTAAAAAGATCACCATCAATATGGCGCCGGCTGACCTGCGGAAGGAGGGTTCCGCATACGACCTGACACTAGCCATCGGAATCCTGGCCGCTTCGGAGCAGATCTCGGCTGAAAACATTGAAGGATTCATCATCCTGGGTGAGCTATCGCTGGATGGCAGCCTGAAGCCGGTACGGGGCGCCTTGCCCATCGCCATCGAAGCCCGTAACAAGGGGTTCCGTGGTTTTGTGCTGCCTTCTGTCAATGCCAGGGAGGCCGCCATGGTCGAGGGACTGGAGGTTTACGGTATGGATCACCTGCGTGATGTTGCTGCCTTCTTCAATGGCACCTATCAGCCTGAACCTGCCAAAGTCGATGCCAGGGCGGAGTTTTTCGCCAAACTGGGTGAGTATGAGTTTGATTTCGCGGATGTCAAGGGGCAGGAGAATATCAAGCGGGCGTTGGAGATCGCCGCTGCCGGTGGTCATAATGTGATCCTGATAGGCCCCCCGGGCGCCGGAAAGACCATGCTGGCCAAACGCCTGCCGTCAATTTTACCGCCGCTTAGCCTGCGGGAGGCCCTGGAAACGACCAAGATACACAGTGTGGCCGGCCGCATGGGGCGCAACGACGCCCTCATCACCACCCGCCCGTTCCGATGTCCTCACCACACCATTTCAGATGTGGCGCTGGTGGGAGGGGGAACGAATCCCCAGCCTGGAGAGATCAGCCTGGCCCATAATGGTGTGTTGTTCCTGGATGAGCTGCCGGAGTTCAAAAGAACGGTACTGGAAGTGCTTCGCCAACCACTCGAGGAGCGGCGCATCACCATCTCCAGAGCAAGGATCAGCGTAGAGTATCCGGCCAGCTTTATGATGGTGGCAGCGATGAATCCCTGCCCCTGTGGCTACTACAATCATCCAGATGTCGACTGCGTCTGCGGTCCGGGTATCGTGCAGAAATACCTGAGCCGTATCTCCGGGCCCCTGCTGGACCGCATCGACCTGCATGTGGAGGTTGTGCCGGTTTCCTTCGCCGAGCTCTCGCAATTGGAGACAGGCATACCTAGTCAGCAGATCAGAGACAGGGTGATCAAAGCCAGGGAAATCCAGGAGGTGCGGTACGCCGGCGAATCGGCAGTGCACTGCAACGCCCAGATGCGCAGCCGCCACCTGCGGCAGTTTGGCAGGATAGATGACACAGGGCGTATCATCCTCAGCCGTGCCATGGAACGCCTCAACCTGTCGGCAAGGGCATACGACCGTATCCTGAAGGTCTCACGCACCATCGCCGACCTCGACAACAGCGAACAGATCCGTACCGAACACCTCGCCGAAGCAATTCACTACCGCAGCCTGGACCGGGAACGCTGGGGAGAAAGGCTTTGAGGACGGAATCAGGAATTAGGGGTTAGGAATTGATAACGAAACTGGCGCGCGTCTTCAGACGCGTGCCCCTTCATCTGGCGCGTGTCTTCAGACGCGTGCCTTTCACCTGGCGCGCGTCTTCAGACGCGTGCCCCTTCACCTGGCGCGTGTCTTCAGACGCGTGCCTTTCACCTGGCGCGCGTCTTCAGACGCGTGCCCCTTCACCTGGCGCGTGTCTTCAGACGCGTGCCCTTCATCTGGCGCGCGTCTTCAGACGCGTGCCCCTTCATCTGGCGCGTGTCTTCAGACGCGTGCCCTTCATCTGGCGCGTGTCTTCAGACGCGTGCCCTTCACCTGGCACGCGTCTTCAGACGCGTGCCCTTCACCTGGCGCGTGTCTTCAGACGCGTGCCCCTTCATCTGGCGCTCGTCTTCAGACGCGTGCCTTTCACCTGGCGCGTGTCTTCAGACGCGTGCCCCTTCACCTGGCGCTCGTCTTCAGACGCGTGCCTTTCACCTGGCGCGTGTCTTCAGACGCGTGCCCCTTCACCTGGCGCGTGTCTTCAGACGCGTGCCCCTTCATCTGGCGCGTGTCTTCAGACGCGTGCCCTTCACCTGGCGCTCGTCTTCAGACGCGTGCCTTTAATAAAATAACCAAATGTCTGACAAATACAAAATGCACGACCCAGCGGCAGCCTATTTTGTGACACTTACAGTTGTTGACTGGATCGACGTATTTACACGGCCAGCATACAAACACATCATTCTTGATTCACTTGTATACTGTCAGCAGAACAAGGATTTGGAAATCTATGCCTGGTGCCTGATGAGCAACCACCTGCATATGGTATGCAGAGGTAGTGAGCATCATCCGTTGCCCGATATACTAAGGGATTTTAAGAAATATACTGCTGTTAAGATCATAGAATCGATTCATGAGCTAAATGAAAGTCGACGAAATTGGATGTTGAGTCGATTCGCATTTAGAGCGAGCCAGCTACAACGCAATAAGAAGTTCAAACTGTGGCAGGATGGTAATCACGCGGAGCAGATTCTTACCAATAGGTTTCTGCAGATTAAGATTGACTATATTCACAACAATCCTGTAAAGGCAGAGATTGTTGAGCATGCTGAAGATTATTTGTACAGTTCGGCAAAGGTGTATGCTGGTATGGACGGGTTAATTGGGATCGTGAAGGTGAGCAGGTTGAGTGAGAAGATTTAATTTGGTCGTCGGGAGACGACCTTCTCGTCCGCACGCGTCTGAAGACGCGCGCGAGTGGGGATTATTTGTACAGTTCGGCAAAGGTGTATGCAGGTATGGACGGATTAATTGAGATCGTGAAGGTGTGCAGGTTGAGTGAGTGAGAAGATTTAATTTGGTCGTCGGGAGACGACCTTCTCGTCCGCACGCGTCTGAAGACGCGCGCGTGTGGGGATTATTTGTACAGTTCGGCAAAGGTGTATGCTGGTATGGACGGATTAATTGAGATCGTGAAGGTGAGCAGGTTGATTGAGAAGATTTGATTTGGTCGTCGGAAGACGACCTTCTCGTCCGCACGCGTATGAAGACGCGCGCGAGTGGGTATGGACGGGTTAATTGAGATCGTGAAGGTGAGCAGGTTGAGTGAGAAGGTTTGATTTGGTCGTCGGGAGACGACCTTCTCGTCCGCACGTGTCTGAAGACGCGCGCGAGTGGGTATGGACGGGTTAATTGAGATCGTGAAGGTGAGCAGGTTGAGTGAGATGATTTGATTTGGTCGTCGGGAGACGACCTTGTCGTCCGCACGTGTCTGAAGACGCGCGCGAGTGGGCAGGTTTAGCGAGAAGATTTGATTTGGTCGTCAGGAGACGACCATCTCGTCCGCACGCGTCTTAAGACGCGCGCGAGTGGGTATGGACGGGTTAATTG
>JAGNHN010000006.1:5307-98444 GCA_018001695.1 Lentimicrobiaceae bacterium | reverse complement strand
CTCCTCGAATTCATCCACATCAAAAAAGGCGGTCATGCCCTTTTTCAGCGCATCCTGGTATCGCTCCAGCAACTCAAAAAAATCTCTTTCCGTTCCCTGATCCATGAATACCTGAATACAAATCAGCCACAAAATTAGCAAAAACAATGGCGTGAAGGTTTCCTCCCAATGTCTGAGCGATATGCAACAAAAATGTACTTTTGGATAAGATTTCTGCTATGACGCTGATCAGTTCTATTTCAGGTATCCGTGGCACCATTGGTGGATTGCCCGGCCAGGGCTTAACTCCTGTTGATGTTGTCAGGTATGCAACGGCGTATGCGCATTGGTTGAACCTGGCTCAACCGGGCATTCATAAAAAGGTTGTTGTTGGCAGAGACGCCAGGGTTTCAGGACGAATGGTCAGCGAGCTGGTCATCTCTACCCTCAACAGCATGGGCATTGATGTAATCGATATCGGTCTTTCAACAACGCCGACTGTGGCCATGGCAGTTCCAGGTGAAGAAGCCAGTGGCGGTATCATCGTGACTGCCAGTCATAATCCGTGGCAATGGAATGCCCTCAAGCTGCTGAATGCTAATGGCGAATTTTTCAATGACAAAGAAGGAAAGCAGGTTGTGGACTTGTCGACAAGTGCGATACAGTATTCAGAAGTACACCTGCTGGGCATCCGTACCAAAAAGCAGGACTGGATTGACAGGCATATTGAAATGATACTGGCACTGCCTTTGGTGGATCGCCAGGCTATCAGGGATGCTAATTTCACCATCGCCGTTGATGCCGTCAACTCTAGTGGTGGCATCGCTGTCCCCAGGCTTCTGGAAGCGCTGGGCGTCAATGAGATCATTCCCATTTATTGTACTCCGGATGGCGCCTTTCCACATAACCCTGAACCTCTGCCTGCCAACCTCGAGAAACTGATCAGCATTACCAGGGATAAGGCACATCTGGGTATCGCCGTGGATCCTGATGTGGACCGCCTCGCTTTCGTCTGTGAAGATGGTCGTTACTTTGGAGAAGAATATACCCTTGTGGCTATCGCGGATTATATTCTGGGTCACCATCCTGGAAATACCGTGTCGAACCTGAGTTCTACGCAAGCTTTGAAAGATATCACTGAAAAACATGGCGGCCAGTATTTTGCCTCAGCTGTTGGCGAGGTGAATGTGGTCGCTGAGATGAAGCGCGTCTCAGCAGTTATCGGAGGCGAAGGAAACGGCGGTGTTATCTACCCTCCACTTCATTATGGGAGAGACGCTCTTGTAGGTATTGCTCTGTTTCTGAGCCATATGGCCCGAACCGGCCAGACAGCATCCACGCTGCGTTCACAATACCCTTCCTATGCCATGTCGAAGCATAAAGTAACACTGGATGCGGAAATGAACCTGGATGAGATAATGGAAGGAATCTCCACCAAGTATATTCAGCAACCTCAGATACTGATTGACGGTGTGAAAATCATATTTGGAAAGGAATGGGTTCATCTCAGGAAATCCAATACCGAGCCTGTTATCAGGATTTACGCTGAAAGCGATTCAGAATCAAAGGCTGAAGTCCTTGCACGCAAAGTGATGGAAGACATGCGCAGCCTTATCTTTCCGGATAAGGATCCTGAATGATCTGTTGAGCTGGATATCATGAGATTTTGCGCTCAATATGAACATGCTAAGGTGAATATCTTTGGCATGGGCTGCCATACCTGGTTATACCCACTACGTATATTTGATCCTCTTTCCATAACAGGCATGGCATGAAGAAGAACCCGGCTAAGAAACGTAAGAAAGTCAGGTACAGGACAGTGAATATCAAGCTGACCGATAAACAACATCAGTTACTGAAACGCCATAGCCGTGTTTTGGGTCTCAGCCCGAATAAAACGATCCGCCTGGCCATACGTGAGTTCATGGAGCGCAACGCGGACAGACTTCCACCGCCAAGCCAGAAGGTAGGCCGGAATCAGCTAAATCTTTTCGATCAACCTCCAGCTAAGCTCGTGCAATTGTCGATACTGGATGCCATCCGTGATCAGCAGGTAGCTGAAGAATGAATTCTAAGGTTGTGCTTTCCTGAATACCAAAGTCGTTGTAGCTCCAAGACGGAAGATGTTCAATATACGATCTGTGATCGAAAACAGAGGCAGCGTTGTTACCAGCAGCAGCCAATGCAGTAACAGGACAGGTTTTTGTCTAATGTTAGCGGTTCCTTTAAATGCATGAAATAGCAAGTCACGCTGCCTACTGATACGGTTCAAAATACTCTGAACCATACCAAAAGGATTCTGCTCCAATGACAAGGTGTGATGCCTTAAAAGCGTGTAGCCCTTCGTTTCAAACCAGATCTGTAGCTGATTTGCCATTGGAAAACTGATATGCCTGTCAGGGTCCAGGTGAAGCCAGTCAGAACGGAACAATTTGAATTGCACACTCCTGATATTGGGTAGCGCGATAAGGATAATGCCGCCAGGCTTTAGCATTTGGTGCATTTCATCCAGCACTTCCGATGGGTTTGGCAGATGCTCAAGTACATGGAACATGCTGATATAGTCCGTATTGCCGAATAAAGGACTATCCGGTGGGATGCCGTTGGTATATACCGTCGCCCCTGATGTAGCAGCGGCTACTACAGCTTGCTGTCCTGGCAACTCAGTCCCGAAGAGAGAATAATTCCCCATCCGGGAAAGGTGGAATAGCATGCGCCCATTGCCACACCCGTAGTCCAGGATATAAGCGTTTTGTGAGACCCGACGGTGGATAGTCCTTGCCCTGTACCAGCGAAAAACATCAAGAACGCTGGTTGCCCATCCTCTTGAAAATTTACTGGCCAATTCGCCATGTAGCAATTCCTCGTGCGCTTCCACGGATTCCTCCGCAGTGCGGACTGGCAGGATGTGGCCTGTTTTGCAGCGGGGACAGCTTCCAAAATACTTTCCCTCCTTCTGGTCACCAGAAACAGGGAACCCTGAGGTCAGAGGCTGGAATCCGCATAAGAGGCAGGGAACGTCCACTGGAATTTGCCTTGAAAGAGTTTATTTGTCAGCGTAGATCAGGTATTTCCTGATTCCACGTTTGTGCAGAAAATGTCGCCAGGAAGTTTGTAATACGCCCAATCCATACACCACACTGCGCCTGAAATTGATGGATGATCCTTCTTCAAAATACTTGGTCGGACACGTCACTTCAGCAATCTCATAACCCGCCATCAGGATCTGACTAAGCATCTGGTTGTCGAAAACGAAGTCATCTGAATTCCGGTCAAAGTGTATATCATTCAATACTTCCCTGGAAAATGCACGGTATCCGGTATGGTATTCAGAGAGCTTTTGACCCAGTAGCAGATTTTGAACAAATGTCAGAAAGCGATTGGCAATATACTTATACCTGGGCATACCTCCTTTCAGTGCGCCCTTGCCCAGGATCCTCGATCCCAGTACTACATGATACAAACCATTAGCGATCAGATGTGCCATGGATGGTATCAATTTGGGTGTATATTGATAATCAGGATGTACCATAATGACAATATCTGCACCCAGGCCAAGGGCCTTGCGGTAACATGTTTTCTGGTTCCCGCCGTACCCAAGGTTATGCTCATGACGAATGACATGGTCGATACCCAGCTGCAGGGCCACTTCTGCCGTATTGTCCATGCTGGCGTCATCTACCAGAACAACCTCATCCACAATGTCCCTGGGGATCTCAAGGTAGGTGTCGGCGAGGGTTCTGGAAGCATTATAGGCCGGCATTACAACGACAACTTTCTTTCCGCTGATCATGTCTCTCTATGTGTCTGAATCCTTAAATTACAAAGGTAGGATAAATGGCATCAGCACCAAGATAATTAAGGCCTTCACCTCACTCTTCTCTGAATATCAGCATAATATGACGGATTAACCGGATAGCCCAATGAAGCTGCCTTTTCCAGGTCTGAAAGTGCTTCCCGGAACTTGCCCTGTTCAGTATAACATACGGCCCTGTTGTAGAGGGCAGATACCTCATTAGGAGACTGACCCAGGGCCTGACTATACGCAGCAATGGCCTCGTCAAAGCGTTTCAGGGTTTGGAATGCAATGCCTTTCCATACCCACGCCTCGGTGCGGCCGGAATTGGCAGTCAAGGTCTTATCAAACCACGTAATCGCTTCTTCATGCTTACCCTGGGCATTCATTGCAAGACCCATCCAGTATCGGGTTTCATCATTCAAGGGTTGCAGTTCAAGACTTTTCAGAAAATCATTAACGGCTTCAGTTGGTTTATCCAGATGATAATATGCTACACCCCTCCAATGCCAGGCCTCAGCATGCTCCGGCATCCTAGTAAGGTATTGGTCATAATCTGGCAAGGCCTCGGTGTATCGCTTCAGCATGCTTAAGGTATTGGCCCTGCCGATCAACGCATCTGTATTGGCTGGATTATACCTGAGACTGCGGGTGAAGTCCTGTATGGCCTTCTCATACTCACCCCTCTTATGGTGCATTACGCCACGGTTGCTAAGGCTCTGGTGGTAGGTTGAGTCGATGGCGATGGCCTGGTTGTAATCCTGAAACGCCTTATCATCATCACCGTAAAAGGTTTGATAAGCATAACCCCGGTTATTATATGCAAAAGGAAGATTCGGATACTTTTCGATCACATCCGTAAACAACCTGATTCCATCCTTCCACACAGGCATGCGATTAATACTTAATGTAATAAGAAACATAGAGAAAGCAAGCATGACCATGTTTTGCCACTTCCCTATCCAGGGTTTGACTTGCTGGCCAGGAAAAAGAAAAAACAAGGGGATCAATGACATACCAATATAAGGCACATAGGTATATCGCTCTGCCACGACGGCACCCCCGACAGGGATCACCTGCAATGTGAGTGAGGCTGTGATCAGGAAAAACAAGCCCCCGAAGGCGGGAATACGGCTTTTTCTGAGTGTAAGGGCAAGTAAACCAAGCAATACAAGCACAAGCGGGAGGGCAGCATAAACCTCCCATGGGAGCATGCCATCAACGCGGCCTGGATAAGGGTACATTGCGCTGAGATGAACTGGTGCAAGAAACTTGACCACATATGTCATTGTGGCGTAACTGACTATAAAGGCCCTTTCACCGATGGTATATATGGGCGTAAGATCCTGTATGGCTCCTTGTTTGCCCTGCGACATGATGGCCAGAATCCCGAAAAGCACCGAAAGTGCCAGGAACGGCACCTTGTCGAGAATACCGGCAATACTAAACCTCCTTCGTATGATCCAATCAATGAGAAACATCAGCACGCTGAGTGTTACAGCAGCAGATTTGGATAGGAGGGACAGACCGAAAAACAACATTGCAAGCGCATAAGGCTTCCATTTACTCCTAAATTGACCATGAACATACCTTATATAGTATAGCAGCGCCAGTAGATAAAAGAAGGTATACAACACGTCTTTCAGCTCAGATATCCACGCCACACTCTCGATATGCATCGGATGAACTGCAAATAGGATGGCTGTCCAGAATGCTTTCCAGTCGCTGCGTAGCATCTGACGTATCAACAAATACACCAGCAACGTATTTACACTATGAAACAGTATGTTGATCAGATGATACAATACCGGCTGATCACCCCCGATCGCATAGATGAAAGCATAAAGCAAGGTTGTGAGGGGGTGGTAATTCCCTTTGTAAAATGCGGTAAATATTTCCCGGATATGATCCCAGCTCAGGGAATGAACAACCGGATTGTTCAAAACATAGCCACCGTCATCCCAATTAGGTACGAAGCCATACCGCAGTGCAGGGAGATATAATAGGAAGGCCACAACCGGTGGTAATATCATCTGAAAATCCCATGGATGCCTTGGCACCTGCCCAGGCCGGGATGGCTGGACCTGCTTCTTTTTGGGGTTCGAAATGGTAGCTTTTGACATTGTCAGGATTCCTTTTTTCAAATGTAGGAATAATACCCAATGGCTTGGTGATGCCCGGTCGACGCAGGTTATGAATACGGTAAAGTTCATAAAGTTTGATTCCTGCCTCCCGCTGCTTCAGGTTTTGATCCTATCTTAGCACTTTCTAAAAATGGGTGTAATGAAGCGATTGATATTTTGGCTCTTTCTTTCATTAACAAGCTCCGGTCTGCTGGCACAATATAGCACACCGGGCACAGGAGTAAAATGGAACCTGGATACCCTGGCAAGTCATTCCAGTGGCGTTGTTGTATTTTCCGCAGGCTATTTCCAGGTGAATTCCGACATCACCATCTCTCCCAACGACACCCTATGGATCACAACTGATGAAACAGTGAAGGTTGCTCAGGCCAAACGCATCAATGTTCACGGAACCCTCATTGCAACTCCTCCTGTTCAGCTTACCTTCACCGCCATAGACACCACACAGCGGTTCAAGGGATTCCGGTTTGAAAACTCATCTGGTTCCATCATGATCAGAACCTTGGTGGAGTTTGGCGGCGGTATTAAGCTGGTGTCTTCTCCTGTTCATTTTGAGGATTGTGTTATCCGTTTCAATGATAAGTCAAATTGCACCGGGTCCATTGATGCCAGCCAAAGCAACCCGGTCATCAAAGGATGTACGTTTTTCAGGAATGCCGGACCTGCTGTTGCAACAGGTGCCAATGCGGCCAGTTCTCCACAGATCCTTGGATGTCAGATACTTTATAACAATACAGCCAATACCAATGCACCGCAGATCAACCTGGGTATGATGGGCAGCGATACGATCCGCATCATTGGAAACCTGATTGATGGCGCGTATCCCATGGCTGGGGGTATTGCATTGTCAACGCTCGCAGGTGGCAATGTGATTGCACGTGTCGATAGCAATACCATCGTCAATAACCGCTATGGCATCGCCTGCATTGGTTCCAATATTCAAAGCATTATCCGTTATAATACCATCATGGGTAATAACACCCAGGGTATACCGGCCCAGGGTGGGAGCGGCCTGAATTTCAACGGGGGTGCAACCAATGTATCCAGGATATCCTATAACGAAATCAGTGGCAACCTCTGGGGAGCGACCATACAGGGAACGGCAGCTCCCAATTTTGGCCAGGTTGAACCTGATACCCTGAATATCGGGTTGAACAAATTCTTCAATAACGGCAACAGTGGATCCCCATATAACCTGTACAACAACACACCGAATTCCATCAAGGCAGAGAATAACTTCTGGGGAAGCTATGCCATTGACACTGTTGAGAATACCATTTTTCATCAGCCGGATGATCCGGCACTGGGCCTGGTGGACTATCTCCCCATCAGTTCCATGACCACTGGTACAGGCCAGGGAAAGAAACCGGAACTTCATCAGCAGCTTGTAGATGTAGTGTTTCCTAATCCCGCCAGCCATATCGTATATATAAAGCTCTCTGAAGCCTGTCTGTCAGGCTCTCATCA
This sequence comes from Lentimicrobiaceae bacterium, assembly GCA_018001695.1. GTDB lineage: Bacteria > Bacteroidota > Bacteroidia > Bacteroidales > JAGNHN01 > JAGNHN01. The sequence continues at coordinate 91,058 of JAGNHN010000006.1, read as the reverse complement.
GGGGAAACTGTACCTGATGGATAAGGCCGGCCGGACCATGTACCATCAGATCATTCCTCCCTATACACGGGAACTTAGCCTTGATGTCTCAGGCATCATGGAGGGTTTGTATTTTATCCGTGCGGAGTATGGCAACAGGAAAGAGATCCGGAGCCTGGTGATTATCAAATAAATAGCGCGTTTTTACATCGCTTTGGCCGGAAGGAAAACATTCAGGCTGGCAGGATCAATGGTGATATCCAGTTTGCGTTTCATTTTCACCGGCTCACCGTCGATGTTCACATAACGGCCCTTTCTGCTGATTACCTGAATATGTTTGGCTTTCATGACTTCAGCATAATGGCTGCGGTCAATCTGTCCACGAAAGATCTGTGAGATAACCAATGGAGCTTTCACCAGGGGCACCTTCCGGAAAATACAGACATCCAGGGTCCCGTCTGTAACGCTGGCATGCGGGGCAATGAAGGTATTGTACCCAAACTGGTCGGCATTGGCGAATACAATAAAGAGTGCTTCGGTTATAACTTCTCTGCCATCCAGGATGAGGTGGTAGGTTTTGGGCTGATATCTGAAATACTCAATCAGGGCTATGCGTAAATAGCTCAGGAATCCTCTTCTTCGGTCCGATTTGAACCTCTTGGCCACCAGCGCGTCAAAGCCGATGCCGCAGAGACTGACAAAGCGCCTGCCATTGATGAGACCCGTATCAATACTGGCTTGTTTGCCATCTTCGATGAGCTTCAATGCTTTGGCCGGATCCAGTGGAATATGCAGATGCCTGGCCAGCCCGTTCCCGGAGCCATTGGGAATGATGACGAGGCTGGCGTCCTTATGGGCGAGCAGACTGGCAGCCAGATTCACAGAACCGTCGCCCCCTGCAATACCAATAAAGCGTTTGTTGTTTTCAAGACCCTGCCGGATTAGGTACCCGGCCATGGCTGCGGAAGGCGGCACAATGGCCTGTACCTGGAAGCGTGCCGGATCAAGGACGCCTTCAACCCTGGTCACACTGGCCTTCTTCCTTCGGAAACGGCTTCCTGAGGCCGGATTAATCAGGACCAGTACACCTTGCTTCTCATTTTCCTGATTCTCCGCTACTGGGTCTGGCATAGTTTGTTGTGATTCAGCCGGTAAAGATACTGCTGTATGATGGCTTTTCCAATGCTCTCTGAATCCGAGTGCACCGGTGTCGACAGGGTGTCCAGGACAATCCTGGAAGGTTTTCCTGAAAGGGTTTCTACACTTCCGTCCATTCTGATTACCATGGTTTTATCCTGATGGCGGAAAAGAAAGGCGCCATCCTGCCCCGCCAGCGCTATGTTCAGCCTCCCAGTTCGGAAGATACTTTGCCCGAATGACATAACAGGGTCTTCATAACCCACAATCTCGATAATACTGGGGAGAAGGTCACACTGCTGAACAATGGTGGCATCTGAAGGGGGTAACGTAAAGCCAGGTGTATAAAACACAACAGGGATGCGATAACGCTGCATAGCATCGCCACCAGCCTCTTCACATCCTCCCGTCGTATGGTCTGCTGTTAGCACGAATAAGGTATTATTGAACCACTCAGACTTCTTTGCAGCATCAAAGAACTGCCGCAGCGCCAGGTCAGTATATTCTACGGTCTTGTGAACCGGTAATCTCCCCCCTGTGAACAGCTGCGCATAACCATCCGGAAGAGAATAGGGATGGTGGGAGGATAAGCTGAATAAGACGCCCAGGAAGGGCTTTGGCATCGCATCAAGACTTTGTAGGAAATACTGCATAAAAGGACCGTCATAAATTCCCCAACGCCCGTCATAGTCCTTTAGGTCGCGATATTCTTTCATGCCAAAATATTGCTGGAATCCGGTCTTATAGGCAAAAGCATCAAAATTCATGGTTCCGTTATGCCCGCCATGAAAGAAAGCGGAATGATAACCTTTTGTCGTCAGGTAGGATGCGATGGAGGGAATGCAATTCCCTGCAAACTGTGAAGAGATCAGATCCACCTGTGTAAGGGCGGGCAGTCCGGATAATATTGCGGCCACAGCTTCTATCGATCGGGTGCCATTGGCGTATCCGTTAAAGGCCAGACCTGACTGCATCAGGCTATCGAGAAAAGGCGTAAATCCTGTGCATCCGGCCTCTCCATCAGGATTCAGGAAGGTGCTGAATTCACTGCTGAAACTTTCGAGGATGAAGATGACAATGTTGATAGGTGTACCTGACTGATTTGAAGTGATTTGTTGCACAGGATTAAAGTACCGTTCAGCTTCTGAAGGTTCAGCAAAGAAGGCAGGCACCGGAACATCCTGACGGTTATATGTGGTTATCAAACTGAAGGGTGTATTCAGAATCACCTGGGCATGAACCGGTGAAGCTGTATAACGCGAAGCAGCAATAACGCTGATAGGTCTCAACTGCAAGCCTCCCCGCATGCCAATGACAGTGAATACCAGAATTACCAATGCAATGACCGATTTCTTTACAAACGACTGCCAGCCCCTTTCGCTGCCAGCCCCTAAGCGGTAATTAGCCCAGGTGTTCAGCCAGATCAGCACTGCTGTCACCAATAGCCAGGTTAATCCCAGGTACCAGTAGTCTTTAAGGTAACTGAATGCCAATCTCGAGATATCTCCCCCTGCATTAAGCACGCTAAGGACTTCCCCGGTCGTCCGCCTCAGACTGAATGGAAAATATCCGGCATCAGCCAGGTTTGCAAAGATGCCCAGACTATTTGGAATCAGATAGAATACATTGGTAATGAAACGATAAGATTTTCGGTCGACCCAGGGCAGGGGTATTGCCATCAGCAGAATGAAAAGGGCATTGAGATACAATAAGGCACTCAGGTCAAAGCGTAAGCCTGCTACAAATAGTGTCGTCAACGTACCGAAATCAACAGATCCAATTATTTGTATGTTAAATACATACAACAAAAGTCTGCTAATGGTCAACAGAACCAATGCTCCAACTAAGCGGAGAAAAAGGGAAAGAAATATTCCTGGTCGCAGTGTCGTTCTAGCGTGCATGCAGGCAAAGTTATAAATCGCAGCGCGCTAATTTCAATAAAAAGCATCAGATCAGCGTCTGACATAGGTGCTGGAACCTGTGTAGACGGTGCTTCCGATGGTTTCAGTATAATTCACCACAAACTGGGTGCTGTCGAGGATGGTTCCCGTTCCCAGAAAACGGCGGAACACCGGCGGATCTCCACAGGTAAGTTCCTGTTGAGGGATAGAAAGAAGATTGCCGGTCCGGTTGATATACACGGTGCCGTTGACATGATTGCCAAACTTCGATACAATGAACCTGTCATTGATACTGTCGGAAGTCACGATCTGATCTGTAAAATTGGATATGATAGGTGTACCCTGAGGATCAACCTTATTGTCATTAACGTTGTATTTTTTGGCAAGAAATTCTGCACGGTTAACGACATTAACGCCGCGGTATGCCTCCCCTGTATTACCTGCATTGTCCTTGACATAATACCGGATAGAGTAGCCACCCTTTTTATTAAGGTTGACATTGCTCTCTGTCTGAATGGCTGATGTCAGGTCGCCGTCTTCATCATCCTTGGCAGTAGCTCCGGGATCGGTTATCTGTGCAGTATTCAGGGATACAATCATAGGATTATCACCGATAATCTTCACCAAAGGTGCCTGTGTGTCTTTTTTTTCGCAGCTGCTGGCAGCTATCAGCACACCAAGCATCAGTAGGATAATGTTCTTCATAGACAAGGGATTGCTTTGCTACTTCGTTGAAAGTGAGATTTGATAAAGAATAAAATTAAGAATATTCTGTTTCCACCACAGCGATAAGAACTACATAATATTAATTGCGCAAAAAAAAAAGAGGAGAAGCATCAGCTCCTCCTCCAGTTTCTGAATGATGGATCTCTTACATCTTGGTAAACACAGCATATCCAGTATCCGTTCCACCTGCTGTATAGCTGATGGTGTATTGGATGAAGAGCTGATTTCCGTTGGTGGATGTCGTTCCTGTACCCGTTACAGTTCCTTCTGATCCGGCAGGTGCACCAATCAGGTTCTGGTTAGGAATGGTGATGTTACCGAACTTATCGAAAGTTGCTTCAACAATTACAGGGTTACCGAAGCCGCCAAAGTTTCCGATCAGGATCTTGTTGGCCACAGCTGAAGTAGTAATGGTACTGTTGTAATCATAGATACCTTGTCCGACCCCTACAACGGAATCAGAGACAGCCCAGGTAAAAATGTAGGATACCTGTTTGACGATGATATTCACCGTCCGTACGGCTGTAGCTACATTGCCTGAATTATCCTCAGCCCGGTACTCTACATTGTATGTTCCGATCTTGTTGTGCTCGACAGGGTTGGTAACTGTCACGATCAGGGCGCCATCTTCGTCGTCCTGGGCCGTAGCACCGGCATCTGTGTAAGTAGTATTGAGCAGATGATCCACAGGGTTGTCACCCAGGATGGTGATCACAGGAGGGGTGATGTCATCTTCCGCGCAGGATGTGAGCATCATTGCACCCATTCCGAATAGAATTGCAAGAATCCAAATCGATTTTTTCATAATGGTATTGGTTAATGTTTGGTGGTTATGTTTAATATCTTAACAAAAAGCAGACCATAATGGTCACATGATCCAGTTTGCAAAGATACGATCATTTTAAGTAAATATTGTTTCGCACTATATTGAGAAATTTTATATTTTTGCAGCTTGAAACACAATCCCAAAAAACCTCCCATCCGATGAAAAAACTGATCGTATTCTTTATGGCTGCCGGTATGTTGTTTGCTGTATCTTGTGGCCCAAGCGCTGCCAAACAGGCTGAAGCTGAAGCAGAAAAAGCAAGGCAGGACTCCATTGCCCAGGCACAGGTTGAAGCTGCCAAGCAGGCTGTTCTCGATTCATTGGCCCAGGTTGCAGAACAGGAAGCATTGCAGGCAAGAATGGATTCAATGGAAAATGCCCTGAAAGAACAGGAAGCAAAAGCCAAGAAAACTACAACAACAACAACGAAGAAAGTGACGGAAGTAGCCAAGGAGCCTGAGCAGGCCAAGCCAACCCGTGCCGGTGCAACCAAGCGCGAGTAGTTATCGTCTGCATTCCGGTTTTTAAAGAACCTTTAAGGGGCTGTCTTGATTGGCAGCCCCTTATTTATTTTTTCACATTCGGTTTTTCTTTCTTTCAGAACATGAATTCAGATAAATCATACCCAAACAGTGGTTTTTACCGGAATATGGTTTCTACCTGGGGCGGTTATCGCATTTCTCGTAAATTTGAGTCCGTTCCCCGTTAGTAACTCTTCTTAGCTAAGATAATACCATGAAACCACAAGGACTTCACTGCCGGTTCGCTATTATTTTGATATTGTTAGGCTTAACGTTAATGATTCAAAGTTGTCAGCGGGAGACAAGGGCCGTCAAAACACAGGACCTTGTCAGCCTCGTTGATCCGTTTATCGGAACAGATGCACATGGTCACACCTTCCCGGGTGCCTGCTGTCCTTTTGGCATGGTTCAGCTAAGTCCGGATACCCGCCTGAATGGCTGGGATGGCTGCTCAGGCTACCACTACAGCGATTCCATTGTTTACGGATTCAGCCATACTCACCTTAGCGGCACAGGTGTTGCGGATTATGCCGACTTCCTGTTCATGGCTGGCAGAGGGGCTATCAGAATGCAGAATGGCACCGGAGCGGATCCTGGAGAAGGCTATGCCACCCGGATGGATAAGTCCAGCGAGCAGGCATCGCCCGGTTATTACGCCGTTGATCTTCCTGATGAACAACTTAAATATGAAGTCACTGCTACACCGCGAACAGGTTGGCATCGGATCACAGGGAATCAGGATAGTCTCTTCATGATTATCGACCTCGCGCACCGCGACAAAGTGCTCGAATCCCGCATGGTTATGACAGGAAAGGACGAAATTGTCGGATACAGAAGATCAGCTTCCTGGGCGAAAGACCAGATGCTCTATTTTTGCGCTAGATTCTCACAACCGATTGAATCCTGGGAGTGGCGTGATGCCGGACTTGGAAATGCTGTGGAATCCAGCGGCACAGACGTCGCACTAGCCCTGCGGTTCAAACCAGCTAACACACCACTGGTCATTAAAGTAGGGATCTCTGCCATCGATGAGGACGGTGCCAGACGCAACCTGCTCGCCGAAAGCCCAGAATGGGACTTCGATTCAACACGGAGCATGGCAGCCAAATTATGGGAAGAAGAGCTGAGCTGTATCATCGTAGAAGGTGGGACTACCGAGCAGCAACGGACCTTCTATACAGCTCTGTACCACAGCTTCCTGGCGCCCAACCTCTACAGCGATATCGATGGCCGGTACCGGGGACGAGATGGTCAGATCCATTGGGATGATAAACATGAGCAATATACAGTCTTCTCCCTTTGGGACACCTATCGTGCCGCTCATCCGCTCTTGACCTTGTTTCAAACCCGTAGAACGCAAGACTTCCTGAATACCATGCTGATGCAGTATAAGCAGGGAGGCTATCTTCCGGTATGGGAACTGGCTGCCAATGAAACACATTGTATGATCGGATACCATGCTGTACCAGTGATCGCAGACGCTATCCTCAAAGGAATATCGAATGGTAACGACGAAGAATATCTCGAGGCGTGCCTGGTTAGCGCTATGCAGGAAGACCATGGCATTGGAATATACCGGAGACAGGGTTTCCTTGCCATGGAGGATGAACCTGAGTCGGTCTCTAAAACACTGGAATATGCCTACGACGACTGGTGCATCGCCAGATTGGCTGAATACCTGGGGCAGGATAGCATCGCCCGCGTTTTTGATATGAGAGCGCAATCCTGGAAGAATATCATGGACCCGGAAACTATGTTCTTCCGTGCAAGGAAAAACGGTGGATGGTATGCGCCTTTTGACCCTAGTGAAGTCAACTTCAACTATACTGAAGCCAACGCATGGCAGTATGGATTTTATGTGCCACAAGATGTAGATGGCTTCATCCGCCTGCTGGGTGGCCCCGATAAGTTGGAACAGCGGCTGGATAGCCTGTTCAAGGTGTCCAGCCAAACAACCGGGCGCGATCAGGCTGATATCACAGGTATGATCGGTCAATATGCGCATGGCAATGAACCAAGCCACCATATCGCGTACCTCTATAACTTCACCGGCAGCCCCTACAAAACACAGGAAAGGGTAGGGGAGATAATGGAATCACTTTATTCTGACAAACCTGATGGACTCTGTGGCAATGAAGACTGCGGACAACTATCAGCCTGGTATGTATTCTCCGCACTGGGAATGTATCCCCTCACACCGGGAAGTGGATATTATGTGCTGGGTAAGCCATTGTTTGAGAAGGCTACAATGTATTTTAGAAATGGCCATTCTTTTACGGTAAGAAAAGAAAGTGAAGGAGAGACCGAAAAGTACGTTAAGAAGGTTAGCATGCATGGGCGGTCCTGGCCGTATACGTATCTGCCCCATGATAAACTGATATCAGGAGGTGGTTTGGTTTTTCATATGGACTCAGAGCCCTCCGAATGGGGTGCTGCAGAAGGAGAACGCCCCGTAATGGGAGCCACCGGTACGCTGATTACACCTGTTCCCTACCAGATAGGCGGAGCCCGGAGCTTCTTCGACAGCACCTTAGTGCAGCTGGGGTGCCTTGAGCCTGCGGCAGAAATTTACTATTCCTTATCCTGTGATGTGGATGAGGAAAAGGGAGAACCATACAAGGACCCTCTATTGATTAAAGAAAACACCCGCCTCACAGCCTGGGCAGTTCGTGCTGATGGAATCAAATCGGGTGGTATGAAGGCCGTCTTCTCCCGCATACCTCCCGGCCGCACGATCACTATCAAGGCGCCATATTCCCGTATGTATACAGCCGGTGGAGACTATGCCCTGATCGACGGTGTCAGGGGTAACAGCAATTTCCGCACAGGATTGTGGCAAGGTTATAAAGAAGTGGACCTGGATGTAACCATTGATCTGGGCCAGGTTCAGCAGGTTGATAGTATCGTTGCAGGGTTTTTGCAGGACGCCGGCTCATGGATATGGTTGCCTGCCACAGTGACCTTTATGGTTTCGGGTAATGGCGTGAACTATCGCAATGTAAAATCGGTGGCTTCAAAGGTGCCGCTGGAAGCTTACGGTGCCATCCTTCAGGATTTCAGCAGCGGTCCGATTCGTCAAAAGGTACGCTTCATCAGGGTTGTTGGGAAGAATATTGGTTTCTGCCCAGAGTGGCATCCCGGATATCCCTATAAAGGCCAGGCCTTTGTTTTTGCTGATGAGATTCAGGTCTTTACTCCTTAAGAATCAGTCTGACTAATTATAGAACCTTATCCTGGATCCCATTTTTATGAGAAAGAAATCGCTGCTTCTTCCCTTTATCCTGGTCACGGTCCTCTTCTTCATGTGGGGTTTTATTACCTGTATGAATGATATCCTCATACCTTACCTGAAGAAGATGTTTGAATTAAGCCGCGGACAAAGCATGCTGGTCCAAATGTCCTTCTTTGGAGCTTACTTTGTCGGATCACTCATCTATTTTATTGTTTCCAGTCGGGCCGGAGACCCCATCGCCAGAATGGGATACCGCAATGGCCTCATCGCCGGATTGGTGATCTCAGCGCTAGGATGTATCCTGTTTTTTCCTGCTGCAGCATTCAAGGTGTATGGACTGTTTCTCACCGCATTATTCGTGCTTGGTCTCGGCTTCACAGTTCTGCAAATCGCTGCTAATCCTTATGTTGCCATTCTTGGTCCTCCTGAAACCGCATCCAGCAGGCTCAACCTTTCTCAGGCGTTCAATTCTTTCGGTACAACGATCGCACCCATCGTGGGGGGCTATTGGGTGTTTAAATATTTTGCGGCCTGGGGACAGCCGCTGCTCGACCGCCATGGCATGCCGGTCCTGACAGAGGCTGGTACAGCCATGAGTGCGATGGGTGTGCAATGGCCCTATCTCATATTTGCTGCTGTGTTCCTGCTATTGGCTGTTGTCTTCTGGGCGACGCACTTACCGGAGCTGACAGGCGATGGTCCCCTTCCCCGCGATGCAGGCGCCCTGCGTTACCGGCAACTGGTTTTTGGCATGATCGCTATTTTCTTCTACGTGGGTGGTGAAGTAAGCATTGGCAGCGTGCTGATTAATTTTTTACAGGAATTGCAGGGCTACCACGAGCTGCAGGCTAAGACCTACCTGGCCATGTACTGGGGAGGTGCCATGACTGGCCGTTTCCTTGGCGCTGTTTCTTTGGGGAAAGGCCCTATTAGCCTACAAAGGTGGCTCCTGATGGCTGGGATTGGTCTTTTAGGCCTGGGGGTCATCTATGCTGCCATCTCGCTGGAAAGTGGATACATGCTACCATTCACGGATTGGCTGCCCTTTGCCGGTTTATTGCTCCTGAACCTGCTCCTCTTCCCTCTCGGCAGGTCATTGCCCGCACGCACACTCATGATCTTCGCTGTAACAACAGGAATCATGCTGGTTGTGGCCATGGGGTCGTCGGGAAATATCGCCATGTGGAGCATCATAGGTATCGGCCTTTTCAATTCCATCATGTGGAGCAATATATTCACCCTCTCCATTCATAACCTTGGTGCGTATACTTCACAGGCATCCAGCCTGTTGGTTATGGCGATCCTGGGCGGTGCCATCCTTCCCTTTGTTCAGGGCAACCTGGCAGATGCCCTCGGCGGATACCACTATTCCTTTATTGTACCATTGATTTCATACCTCTACCTGGCATGGTATGGATGGAAAGGATATAGGCCGGGAAGGCTTGGAGGAATTAGGAATTAGTAATTAGTAATTAGGAATCAGGTAATTACGAATGACGAATTACGAATGATGCTGATGGCTGCAACCTGATCGCTGTTAATTGATAGCAACTGATCGTTGATCCTACCGTGCGGAGATCAGCTGGATACTCAGATCAGAGGCCTGTCCTGGTTTGATTTCGATCTTCTCAATCAGGCTCTTCTCGTAGCTGATGTAAGATACGACGATGTCATAAGTTCCAGGAGCAAGTCCGTGAATGCTGAATTTTCCGTCAAAATCGGTATAGGAGTGAATGTCAGTGCCAATAACACTGACTTCAACACCACCTAATACCTCACCGGAAGTTTTATCCAACACTGTGCCGGCCAGTTCAACCGTGGCTGCAACTGCAGGCGTTTTTCCAGGACCACTGAAGGCATAAGCGCTCAGTTGAATACTCAAAAACAGGGAAGTAAGAATAAGGGTGATTTTCATAGCCGTATCAATGTAAAATTATGCTTACAAAGATAGAGCGCTCATAGCGGCAGGATGTTAAGCCTGCTTTACTTCTGTGTTAAGAAATGGTTAACTAACGGAAGGGGAAGTCTCATTTCCCGGTTTATGATTTTGATCCGCATACTGGACAAAATCACGCATGGATTTCATCAGGTTAACAGTGAAGAGCAACAGGTTCTTGGATTCAGACAGGAGATCCAGGTACAGCGCACTGGTCCGTGCTCCATGCTTTTCCCCTTTTATACGTTTAATCTGACGCCTCCTGAATGTGCTTATGTCGTTAAGTATATCCGTTTGCTTTTCGATGATCTCATTCAGGTTGGAGAAGTCATGGTTTTGAATTGACTGAATCACCGAGCGGAATAACACCCCCATGTCTTTGTTCAGCTTTAGAAGTTCCTTTTCCTGGTCGTCGTATAAACCGCGGTGGTTATTGTCGATATGCTCATAACTCGGAACTACCATATACGTGACGCAATGTGCGATTTCCCGCAGGTAATCCACAACCTGTACATAGAAATGCCCGGAATCGATGCTATCTTCCCGCAGCCGAAGGATGGTCTGATTCAGCTCTGCTTTAAGCTTTTTGGTATCCTTGTTCAGCTTATCAACCTGCTTCCTGGTCTTTTTTAACCCTCTTATATCTTCAGCTGCCGTATTTGTGATCACTTCTTCAAACAAATTGACAGCTTTGGTCAAAGCACCGGAAACATCGACAACACAGCGCTTCAGAATGCTTTGTTCGTCGAGTTCTGCGTCACCCATTGCCCTGATCTTCTCTTCGCGCTGAGCGGTTCTGCGACGGTGAATACTGTGGGTACGTATCACCAGGAAGATGGCAAGCACCAATAAGGCAGTTAAAAAATAGATCCCACCGAGATTGATAAGGCTTGCCACAATAAACGCAACAGTAAAGGCGATCAGGGCGGTAAGGAACCAGCCACCCACGACAGAGAGAACACCATTGATGCGGTAAACAGCGCTTTCCCTTCCCCAGGCACGGTCCGACAAAGAAGTGCCCATCGCTACCATAAAAGTAACGTAGGTCGTTGAAAGGGGAAGTTTGAGCGATGTACCCATGGCAATAAGCGCTGCGGAGACGATCAGGTTGATGCTTGCCCTGATCAGGTCAAAGGACATATTGTCACGCTTTTCAGCCTCTATCAACTCTGCGTTACGCTCAAACCTTGATTCCAGCCATTTCTGAGTTCTGACAGGCACCATCTTCCCAGAAAAATCGGCCATTTGTCGAACCAGACGAACGGTAAACCTTGAAAGCGGCGAGGAGGTGAAGCGCTCAAATCCCTCTCCCTGGCGTGATAAATCCAGCGTTGTCTCAACAACAGAACGGGCCTTTTTGGAGGTCCAGAGGGTAATAACCATGATCAATCCAGCGATGATCAGAAACAAAGGATTGGTCATGATCGGCTGTTTCAGACTTTCCATGGTTAATGCCTCCGGAATAGCACCAGGTGTATTCATGAAAGCCTTAAAGGATTCGTAGCCAGCCAGGGGCACGCCAATAAAATTCACGAGGTCGTTCCCGGCAAATGCCATGGCAAGGGCAAAAGTCCCGGAGAGGACTACGATTTTGAGTATGTTGACATTGAACAACCAGTTCAGGAGTTGTAAGAGGACGCTCCAGCCAATGAAGCCATATAAAATAACAGCACCCTGGTGTGTGTTGATCCATTCATTGGCTTCCGGCGTCATGAAGGAACTGTCCTTGGCTCCCTTGATGAGCATAAAATAGGTGATAGCAGTAATGGCCGCGCCACCAAATATGCCCCCATAGTATCGAAGTGCTCTCTTGTAGTTGAAGGTGAACACGATGCGGCTAAGGTATTGCACCAGCGCACCTATCGTGAATGCAATAACTATTGATAAAAGGATACCAGCAATGATGGCAAGGGCCTTTTCTGAATTGATGTATACTCCCAGATCCCCAACACCGTGATCGGGATTATGATAGATTTTATAAGTGGCAATAGCTACTGCGGACCCAAGCAGTTCAAATACCAGGGACACAGTGGTTGAGGTAGGCATCCCAAACGTATTGAACATATCCAGTAAAATCACATCCGTGATCATGACAGCAAGGAAAATGATCATGATCTCGGCAAACACGAACTGATCCGGATGAAAGATCCCCTTTCGCGCCACTTCCATCATGCCGTTAGAAAACGTAGCCCCGACAAGCACCCCCAATGCAGCCACCAGCATGATGATGCGAAAAGGAGCCACCCTGGCACCTAAGGCTGAATTCAGAAAATTTACGGCATCATTGGTCACACCAACGATAAGATCAGAAATGGCCAGCAGGAAGAGGATAATGACCAGGCCTAGGTAAAATGTCTCCATCTGTGGGTCCTAAATTTTGTGCAATGTTAATGATATCAAAAGGAAGAGTCCAGCCTTCAATGTTAACTTTATGTTAAGCATTTCCTCTGCTCTGATCCTTCTTTAACTGAGTGTCCATGATGGCACGGGTAACGCTAACCACATGATCTCCAATTTGTTCTGTTATTTTAATCATGTCAGCATAGGCGTTGCCCGCATCCGGGCGATAAGCACTCGCCTTCATCTCCTCCATATGTTCCATCTGCAATAAAGTACGCTTTTCATTAATCCTTTTCTCAGCTTCTATAGCTTCATTTCCAGCTACTTCTGAGTAATCTGACGACAAGTTGATATTCATAATGTCAATGGCCTCGTCAACCATCTTCAGGATAAGTTTAAGCCGCTCACGTTGATCCTGGCTGAACCAGATTTTCTGGTCTACCTTGGCATCAATGATACTGCTCAATTCATAGCAAAGATCCCCGGTGTTTTCAAGGCTCTCGACAATACGCTGCATCGCACTTACCATTCTGGAGCCGCTGGCTGTCAACTCATTCGCAGATAAGGTTGTAAGATATTCCAGAATTTCCAGGCGAATTGCATCGACCCTGTCCTCGGATTCCGTGATCTTGGTTTGAAGACGGTTGAACTTATGCCCATCCATTTCATTGAACTGGCGAGTTACCAATCTGAACATTACCGCAATTACCTTCCCGAACTCGCCTATCTTCTTTCTAGCCTCCAGTGTCGACAATTCCGGAGTTGCCATTAAACCACGGTACAAATATTTCAGCCTGAACTCCTGCAGGCTGCTGCCCTGCCGTGTCAGTAAGCGGCTCACCGATGCCAGTCTTGATACGAAAGGAAACAGAATGATCGCAGTAAATATATTGAAGAGGGTATGGTATAGCGCCAGTGCCAATGGTAGCCTTTGTGTGGTTTCCAGTGAAGGTAAAACGCCTGGATCCAGGAGACTGGCGCCTGCTGACTGTCTGAAAATCAAATCGACCAGCAGCAGAAAGGGCCTGAAGAGGAGCAGCGCAAGAAATGCTCCTGCGGCATTGAAAAGAAAATGTGAGCGCGCCGCCCGCTTGGCTGTCTGGTTTGCAAGGATCGCTGCAAGGTTGGCAGTGATGGTAGTGCCAATATTCATACCAATGACCATTGCTGCCGCCATATCAAATTCTATCAAACCCTTATACGCCATGGCGAGTATTAAGGCCATGGTTGCACTGGATGATTGTAGAATCGCGGTGAGTATTAATCCACTTAAAGTGAAAAGCAATACTGAAAGAAAGCCATTCTCTGTGAGACCCGTCAAAAACTGCAGCATCTCAGGATTCTCCTGGATGTTAGGCAGGACATCTTTTATATATTCCAGTCCTAACAGTAAAAGGGCTAACCCCAGGGTAAACTCGCCCCATACCCGGCGCTTGCGGTTCCTGCTTAATATCAGTGGAAATCCCAGTCCGATCATGGGAAGGGCCAACTTACTGATATTTAATGTAAAACCCAGCAGTCCAAGAACCCATGCCGTAAAGGTGGTCCCGATGTTGGCGCCAAAAATCACAGCCACAGCAGCCGTTAAGGGTAAGAGACCTGCATTGACAAAACTTACGATCAACACAGTGACAGCAGAAGAGGATTGAATGGTTGCGGTTACAAGCAGGCCTGATATGAGTCCTTTGATACGGGTGGCCGTCATCGCCGCAAGGACCTTCCGCATGCGCTTACCTGCCGCTTTCTGCAAGGCTTCGCTCATGAGCTTCATTCCATATAGGAATATGCCCAGAGAGCCAAACAAAGTCAGGAGTCGCAGGAGTATCTCCACCAGCCTCAGGAATTGATGTCGTTAAGATACACTATAAATAGTATCATTCTTCAGAAAAAATAGCACTCCCAATACGCAGGATAGTGCTTCCTTCTTCTATCGCTATCCTGTAATCCCCTGACATTCCCATCGATATCTCGCAGAATTCGTGCGCTGTATTGAAAAACGCTGATTTGAGACGGCTATAGATCTCAAATAAGTGCCGGAACTCCTTGCGGACTTGTGTCATGTCCCCGGTGAAGGTAGCCATACCCATCACGCCACAGATACGCACATGATGCATGGAAGCGTAGGCCGGACTATTGAGAAGGCCAATGGCTTCATCCAGGTCCAGGCCATACTTAGTCTCTTCTTCAGCGATATGGAACTGAAGCAGCACATCAACCTGCCTTCCTGCACGACTGGCTTCATGATTGATAACTTCCAGCAAACGCAGGCTATCGGTGCTGTGTATGAGCGAGACAAAGGGGATGATCTGTCTGACTTTATTCCGCTGCAAGTGCCCGATATAATGCCAACGGATATCCGGGGGCAGTATGGGTGCCTTGCGTATGAGTTCCTGCGCCCGGTTTTCTCCAAAATCCCTCAGTCCGGCCTGATAAGCGTGCCGTATTACATCAGGTTCCACGGTCTTGGTAACAGCAACGAGGCGAATATGCCGGGGCAGCTGTGTGATGATCTGCTGAATATTGGATTCGACAGACATGACAAGGATTTTCAGCAAAGGTAATAAACTCGCTGAAGGGTATGGCTGGTCTTCGGATACCTTATGGCTTTTCAATAACCAGGGCTGATGCACCCCCGCCACCGTTGCAGAGACCGGCCAGGCCGTACTTTCCTTGGTTTTGGTCCAGGATATGCACCAGGGTCACCAGAATGCGGGCACCGGTCGCACCAAGAGGATGTCCAAGCGAAATGCCTGATCCACGCACGTTTACTTTGGAGGTGTCGAGGCCCAGCTCACGGATTGCAGCCAGCGCAACCACCGCAAAGGCTTCATTGATCTCAAAGAAGTCGATCTCATCGAGCTGAAGCCCGGATTTTTCGAGAGCCAAACGGATCGCCTTGGCAGGGGCTGTTGTAAACCATTCGGGTGCCTGTGCGGCATCAGCATAGGACCGGATAATGGCCAGCGGTTTGATGCCCAGAGATTCAGCCCTGGCGCGACTCATCAGAATGAGGGCGGCAGCTCCGTCGTTGATCGTCGAAGCATTGGCAGCCGTGATGGTGCCATCCTTCTCAAAAACAGGTTTCAACCCTGGGATACGCGCAAAGTCAACCTTCCGGTATTCCTCGTCTTCCTTGATAACAAGCGGATCACCCTTACGCTGTGGGATCTCGACGGGCACGATCTCATTGCTGAAAACACCTTGTTCCCATGCCTTTGCAGCACGGGTATAGGATTCAATCGCGAGGGCATCCTGATCTTCACGGCTGATTGACAGCTCGCGGGCTGTGTTCTCAGCTGCGTTGCCCATATGATAATCTTTGTAAACATCCCATAATCCATCACGAATCATCCCGTCCAAAACCTGACCATGGCCCAGCTTAATGCCAGACCTTACACCTGATATATAATGTGGGACATTGGACATGCTTTCCATGCCCCCGGCAACAACGACATCATTGTCACCGGCCAGGATGCTCTGAGCGGCCAGCATGACCGCCTTAATCCCTGATGCACATACTTTGTTCACCGCAGTACAGGGAACAGAATCGGGCAAACCGGCAAACAGGGCTGCCTGTCGCGCAGGCGCCTGCCCCAGGTTGGCCTGAAGCACACTACCCATGAACACTTCCTGCACCTGTGCAGGGTCCAGTTTGACCTTATCCAGAGCGCCCTTGATGGCAATGGCCCCAAGTTTTGTGGCACTGAGTGCGGCCAGGCTTCCGCCAAAACTACCCAGGGGGGTACGGACCGCCGAAACAATATATACTTCCTGCTTCATCGTAATTCGTTTTTCCAAAGTTATGAAACATCCAATATATATCCATTGATTTATGAATAAAAAAACGGAAACAAGGGGAGTAACCTTGAGGATGTGCTGACGCATCCCTATAGGACATACTAATCTGACGAACAGCAAATACTGCAGGAGAGAGAAATGTCAGTAAAGGGAAAAAAGCAAGAAGAAATACAGGTTTAATCCAGCGTATGGACAACCAGTCCACTGCGTAGCTTGGGTTCAAACCAGGTCGTCTTCGGCGGCATGATATTGCCGGTATCCGCGATATCAATGAGCTGTTGCATAGATACAGGATGCAACGCAAAGGCTGCTTTCATTTCACCACTGTCAACGCGTTTGACCAATTCACCCAAACCCCGGATACCCCCTACAAAATCAATCCGTTTGGAGGTTCTGAGGTCTTTGATATCCAGAATATGATCAAGCACCTGCTTACTGAGGATGGTCACATCCAGCACACCGATAGGATCGGTATCATCATAAGTACCTTCCCTGGCTGTGAGAGAATACCAATTTCCCTCTAGATACAAGGCAAAATTATGGAGGCAACAGGGCTTATGCAGCGCATTTCCTTTGGGTTCAATGACGAAAATCTCCGCTAGCCTGCTTAAAAATTCCGCTGATGTCAGCCCGTTCAAATCCGTCACAACGCGGTTGTAATCGATGATGGTGAGCTGGTTATCGGGGAAATTTACAGACAGAAAGAAATTGTATTCCTCATCACCTTTATGATCCGGATTATTGGCCTTTTTCTCATTACCTACCAGGGCAGCGGCTGCAGTGCGGTGGTGACCGTCGGCGACATAGATAAAAGGAATACCGTCAAAGAGCCTGATGATCTTCTCTGTCAGCAATGCATCCTCAATCACCCAGAAGTGATGTCCAACGCCATCCGCTGCCACAAAGTCATACTCAGGCTCATGCTGGCGGGCATATTCCAGAATGAGGTTATCCAGCTCAGGTAAAGCCGGATAGCTAAAGAATACGGGCTCCAGGTTGGCATTGTTGACACGCACATGCTTCATCCTGTCTTCTTCCTTATCCTTGCGTGTCAGCTCATGTTTTTTGATGATCCCGTTCATGTAATCCGCTACCGATGCGCAACCCACGATGCCATATTGTGTCCTGGCGTTCATGGTTTGGGCGTAGATATACAGACGGTCTTCAGCATCCTGTACGAGCCATCCTTTCTCCCGGTACATGGTAAAATTCTCCACTGCTTTGTCATAGACCTCATCGGCATGAACGTCAATGGCAGGATCCAGATCAATTTCCGGTTTGATGATATGCAGAAGAGAATAGGGGTTGCCCTTGGCTTCTTCCCGGGCTTCTTCTGAGTTAAGAACGTCGTAGGGCCTGGAGGCCAGTAATGATGCAATATCCCTGGGGGGGCGCCAGCCCCTGAAGGCTTTTAATACTGCCATATGGATGGTAAGTTATGTGTGGTTTGTGTCTATTTATTTACCTGGTAAGTCGTATCCCCATTGGTGAAATAGCTGATGATCTGCCTGGCTGCAGCAAGGCCTGCGTTGATATTGGCTTCTGCGGTCTGTGCCCCCATCTTCTTGGGTGTAAAATACACTTTAGCAGGGAATGCCTCCACTAGTTCGGCTGCATTATCCGGTGCGATATCAGATACATAACCAAAATCTTTACGGCTTGCCAGCACCAGCTTCAGATCTTCCTCATGGATCACTTCTTTGCGGGCAGTGTTGACCACGACGGCATCTGCCGGCATGCCCATCATCAGGGCAGCATTGATAGATCCCCTGGTTTCCTTGGTGGCAGGGATATGAAGGGAGATATACTGACATTTTTGGTATAATTCCTCCACGCTGCTCACAGCCTTCACGCCGTCGTCGGCCATTTTCTGGGAAGGGATGAAAGGATCATAGGCATAAACCTCCATTCCAAAGCCTTTGGCAATTTGTCCAACCCTGCGGCCGACATTGCCATAGGCATGGATGCCGATGGTCTTGCCCATGAGTTCAGTACCTGAGCTGCCGTTGAACTGTTTGCGGGCGAAATAGATCATCATTCCGATAGCCAGCTCGGCCACGGCATTGGCATTCTGCCCGGGTGTGTTCATGGCCACGATGCCTTTTGCAGAACAGGCTACCAGATCGAGGTTGTCATAGCCGGCACCGGCCCTGACAACGATTTTCAGATTGTCTGCCGCATTCACCACATCCTGATCTACAATGTCGGAGCGGACGATCATGGCATCTGCCTCTTTCACAGCAGCCAGCAGCTCGTCTTTGGAGGTGTATTTTTCAAGCAAAGCAAGCTTGTGGCCGGCACCTTCCACAATTTCACGGATGCCCTTTACAGCCACAGGGGCAAAGGGCTTATCGGTAGCGATGAGTATCGTCTTCATGGTTTTCCGTTGTTAGTATTATCCGATGTTTTTTTCAAAATCTTTCATGG
This sequence comes from Lentimicrobiaceae bacterium, assembly GCA_018001695.1. Lineage (GTDB taxonomy): Bacteria > Bacteroidota > Bacteroidia > Bacteroidales > JAGNHN01 > JAGNHN01. The sequence continues at coordinate 72,235 of JAGNHN010000006.1, read as the reverse complement.
CCTGCACCAGTACCTGGACGCTTTCCTTTTCCAGTGCATTATAGCATGAAGCGCGGAAACCACCAACGCTGCGGTGTCCCTTTATGCCTACAACACCTCTGGCTTTGGCGAAATCAATGAATGCTGCTTCATGCTCCTTATAGGCATCTTTAAGAACAAAGGTGATGTTCATGAGTGAGCGGTCACGCGGATCCTTCACTGTGGCATCGAAAACAGGACTTTCATCGATGGCAGCATATAACAGATTGGCTTTCTCAATGGCACGGCGTTCCATCTCTGCCACACCACCGTTCTCCTTCACCCATTTCAAAACTTCCTTGACCACGAAAATATTGACGCAGGGAGGTGTGTTGAACATGGATTCCTTGTCGATGTGGGTCTTGTAACGCATCATCGTTGGAATATAACGGTCCACCTTGCCCACAATGTCGTTGCGGATGATCACGAACGTAACCCCGGCAGGTCCCAGGTTCTTCTGTGCGCCACCATAGATGAGCGCGTATTTGCTCACATCTACCGGGCGGCTCATGATGTCGGAAGACATATCAGCGATGAGAGGAACAGGAGAATCGAGATCTTCACGGATCTCCGTTCCGAAAATGGTGTTATTGGTGGTGATATGGAAATAGTCCGCATCGGCCGGAATTTCATAACCCCTGGGGATATAGCTGAAGTTCCCGTCTTCTGAGCTGCCTACAACCACCACTTCACCAAATCCTTTAGCTTCCTTGATGGCTTTGGATGCCCATTCTCCAGTATTCAGGTAGGCAGATTTCTTCTGCATGAGATTATAAGGTACCATCGCGAACTGTGTACTGGCACCGCCGCCCAGCCAGAGCACGCTGTATCCTTCAGGAATGGCCAGCAACTCTTTCATGAGCGCAACGGCCTCATTGATCACTGCCTCAAAATCTTTACTGCGGTGCGATACTTCAAGGATCGATTGACCGATACCGTTGAAATCCCTGACAGCTTCAGCCGTTTTCTCGAGTGCCGGAACAGGCAGAACACAAGGACCTGCGTTAAAAATGTGTTTTCTCATGACAAAATGGGTTTTAGTTGGTTAATTTTTTGATTATGATGTTGTTAGATAAAGTCTATCGGGTATTCGCAAAGGTAAGGAAATTCCCTATATGATGTTGCCGGGTGAGCCTGAAATAGAATGGTTCCAAGTAAGCGATCAGGGACGGGGTAATAATTCAAGCCGGGTTGGACGTGGAGGCGCTTTTTTATCACGCCGGACCGGATTTCTGGCATCAATATTTGCAACGTAATTCCAGCGACCGTTTTCAAAAACATAAGCATCCACAACATTTGTCTCAGGCACGTAAAACGCAAACTGACCTTCCATAGATGGATGCATGGGAATCAAGCGGTCGAACACGATCATATCTTTGGTGATGGGCTTCTCTACGAGTCCTTTGCCTTTTTGCCTGATCTTTTGAATGTAGGTCTGCTTGTCATATTTCAGCATCATCTGGCTTTGTCCGCTGTACTCCATGATAACCCTGCGGTTCTTCTGCCCCTTATGCCTGAATAGATAATAACCAAACACGGGGCTGCCATTGCTGCGCAGGGTAAGGACTTCGATGATCCGGCGCCTGGAGATATTGTCATTCCCATCCCATCCCAGCAGGGTATAATAGGTTGTCTGACCAGATTCTACGGGAATCATTTCATAATACATGGCACCGAACCAGTTATCTGCATTCAGTAGCGCCTGCTCAGGCTGTGTGATCTGACTTGAATGGTCCTGAAGCCAATGACTGTTATAGCGTCCATGGCGGTTGTCAAAACTCTGAATTACACCAAAGTACTGATAAGTTCCATCCGTTAGCGGCACAAACCAGGAAAAAATGCGGCACCTCTTATCCGGGCTGCTCAGGATGCTGATACCTTCAATGGAATCCCAGTTGTGTTTCATTTTGTGATCCATCGCCAAGGCATCATCCAATACCTTCATAAACAAATCATTGGATGCAAAGCGCTCAGGATCCGTGGGGGAGTAGCGTATTTGTGGGGCCAGACTGCGCATGCTATCCTGTAGCATCATCAAGTCCTGACTAACCAATGTTGGTGGTGGACAGAATATGCACATCAGAATTATGGCTGCAAGTTGAAATCTCCCAAACATACCTGGCATAACGAAGAAGACTGCCCGTATATTTTTCTTTATTTTGGGCATCATTCAAAGATATGAAACTACCTGTTCATTCCACATGCTTTAAGACACAGGTAAATAAGCTGTCTGATTGGCTTGTGGACAAGATCCACCTGACAGACCAGGCTGAAATAAGACTCAGCTACCGTATCGTCCTGGAAACCATCCATAGACTGGGAACGCAGGAATCCTGGTTGCACAGCGTGGATATTCAGGCTGAAAACTTGGTATTGACTGCTTTTTATCCTGGATTGTATCCACACCAGGGTATGGATGCCCTGCTCACCGCATGGCTTGCTGGAGCCGATCTCTGCATTCGCCTCCCGGAGGGTCGAAGCGGATTTTTAAAGGAGTTGTCATACTGCCTGACGAAGGTTAGTGGTAGCCGTCAGATTTTCTCATATACCGAAGGACCATTACCTCGCAGTCATGCGATTTTTAGTGAACTCGGGACGGCGGACAGCGCTAAATTTGAGCCTTATATCCATCAGCCCTGGCGAAATACGCTGCCGGGATTTAGCATTCTGGCGTTCGACAGCAAGCCTTCCGCAGAATCCATGGGAATAATTCGCGAGCGGATTGTGCTCCATGGCGGCCATGCCCCGGATAATATCAAATTGGTATTAATGGATAATGAAGACACTTTAAATGAACTGCTTACCTATTTCAGAGAAAAACCAGGCACCGGTACTTCTTCCTACTGGATGAATAACTATGAGTACTGGAAAGCTGCATTTATGATCAATAGGGTAGCCTTTATGGATACTCCCGAATGCCTCTTTCGTCAGTCTGATCAACCCTCGCCATACCCTGGTGTGATTCACTATGATGATACAGGCTTATCGGCAGCCCAGGCCGCTGCCGTGGCCGGAGAGGGTCATGCCCTGCACGAAATGCTTGTCGCTGGACAGGAAATGCTACTTATCAAGGAAGGATTCGATGGATGGGCGGGCCGTATAAGGGCTAATGTGAATTGGTTGAAAAATATTTTTCAAGGTACCAACGAAGGTTAAACGAATATTTCTCTTACCTTTGCAAGCCGAAATTTATTATTTAGCATTATGAAAAAAGATATTCATCCCAAGGAATACAGGAAAGTGGTATTTCAGGATATGTCGAATGGCTATACCTTTATGACCAAATCGACAGTACGGAGTAAGGATACCATTAAATGGGAGGACGGAAATGAATACCCGCTTGTGAAACTGGAAATCTCCAATACCTCACATCCTTTCTATACAGGTAAGATGCAGCTGGTGGATACCGCCGGTCGCGTGGATAAATTCAAGAACCGTTATCAGAATCATATGGAAAAGAAACAGCAAGGCTGAACACCTTTTCTTTTTTTCTGTTAAAATTTTTGAAAAAGTCCTCGTTGAGGACTTTTTTTGTTACTTGAATAACAAATAGAAAGGAATCCATGAAACCTCAGTTTGTATTGTATGATGATCAGATTCGCAACGACTTGTTGCCGTTAACTTATATGAAACCCATTGCTGCCCTGCGGGTTGGAATCCTTACCATCCAGGAAAAATGGACCCATTGGCTGGGTCAGCCGCCAACCTTCCTGACAGAAGCCTATCTTCAAAAGAAATACCCGCTTCAACAGGCAGAACACAGCATCCTTATCCATGGTGCCCTCTGTCCGGATCCGGCGCTGGTCAGTCAGATCCTTGCTCTGAAATCAGGAGAAGCCCTGGTTAAGGGCGATACAGTACTGGCGCAATACATCAGCTCTCATGAATTCGAAGAAGGCCAGGATGCCGTCCTGCCTTCCGCAGAAGTAAGAGAATACACGGCAGATGTGACAATGCTCCAGTATCCCTGGGATATTTTTACGATGAATGCCGCAGAAATTCACCGTGACTTTGCCATTTTGACAGCAGGAAGAACTTCGCTGCCTGTTCCGGCAGGAACAAGGGTATGGGGCGACCAGCCGGTTTTTATTGAGGAAGGAGCTGAGATCCGCGGTGCCATGATCAATGCGATAGATGGGCCCGTCTATATCGGCGCAGATACAGAAATCATGGAAGGCAGCCTGATACGCGGGCCTTTCGCGCTATGCAGCCATGCCCAGCTTAAAATGGGCGCAAAAATTTATGGAGGGACTACCATCGGACCATATTCCAGGGTGGGAGGAGAGCTGAACAATGTCGTAATCCAGGGATATTCCAACAAAGCACATGACGGATTCCTCGGACATTCTGTCATAGGCGAGTGGTGCAACATCGGTGCTGATAGCAATTGCTCCAACCTGAAGAATACCTATGCGGAGGTCAAGATGTGGCATTATCCGTCCTGGCGCTTCATCAACACCGGCCTGCAGTTCTGTGGACTAATCATGGGCGACCACAGCAAATGCGGCATCAATACTATGTTTAATACAGGTACGGTTGTAGGTGTGTCATCCAATCTCTACGGCAGCGGCTTCCATCGTAACTTCATTCCTTCCTTCTCCTGGGGCGGTCCGCAGGGTTTTCACCTCTATGACCTGGATAAGGCCATGCAGGTGGCCGAAAGTGTCATGCAAAGGCGTGGAATGGTATTTGATGAGACCGAGCGGGAGATATTCCGGTATCTGCACAACCATTGCCGGATGTTCGCCCGCAAATAAGGCAGAAACCGCCCAATTTAAAGCAACAGAATGGAAATCACCCTGAAATATAATATGCTGCAACATTCAGACATGCTGGATCCTGATACAGAGTTTATTCCTTTGATGTCAGCCGAGGAAGAAAAACTCATGCATGATGAAGACATTCCTGAACATTTGCCTATTCTACCACTGCGCAATACGGTCTTGTTTCCCGGAGTCGTCATACCTATTACAGTGGGGCGCGATAAATCCATCCGCCTCATACGTGAGGCTTATTCCCGGGACAGGATCATCGGCGTGGTTGCCCAGAAGGATGGAGACATTGAAGATCCGCGATATGAAGACCTGAATGCCATCGGTACTGTTGCTCACATCATCAAGCTGTTGCAGATGCCCGATGGAAATACCACCGCCATCATACAGGGGAAAAAACGATTTCATCTGGGTGAATTGGTTCATTATGAACCATATATGAGAGCCTATGTGACACCATTTTTCGACAAGGCACCTACGGAGCCTACGGATGATGAAAACTTTGACGCCCTGGTGTATAGCCTTAAGGAGATGTCCATCAATATTATCCGTCAATCCCCCAATTTACCTTCCGAGGCCACCTTCGCCATCCAGAACATCGAGAGCCCGGTCTTTCTGATCAACTTCATCTCATCCAACCTGAATATTGAAGTGGATGAAAAACAGCAGTTACTGGAGCTCTCAGACCTGCAGGAACGTGCGCATAAGGTGTTGGTTCATATGACGAAGGAGCTCCAGCTTCTGGAGCTGAGAAATAAAATCCAGGACAAGGTCAAGAATGATATAGACAAGCAGCAACGGGATTATTTCCTGAACCAGCAGCTCAAAACGATACAGGCTGAACTGGGAGGTGACCCGATGGAGCAGGAGCTGAAAGAACTGCGGGCCAAGGCACTTAAAAAGAAATGGAACAAGCAGGTTGCCGAGACTTTCGAAAGGGAGATGGGCAAACTGCAACGAATGAACCCCTCGGCAGCTGAGTATTCTATCCAGATGAACTATCTGGAGGTGCTGACAGACCTGCCCTGGGAGGATTACACAACAGACAATTTTGATCTCGACAGGGCCCAGCGGATCCTCGACAGAGACCATTTCGGGCTCGAGAAGGTCAAGGAGCGCATCATCGAACACCTGGCGGTTCTAAAGCTCAAAGGGAACCTCAAATCACCGATCATATGCCTGGTCGGCCCTCCGGGTGTGGGCAAAACATCTCTTGGAAAATCGATAGCCCATGCCCTGGGACGAAAATACGTCAGGATGAGCCTGGGAGGCCTGCGGGATGAAGCAGAGATCAGGGGGCACCGGAAAACTTATATCGGGGCAATGCCAGGCAGGGTTTTACAGAGCCTTCGCAAGGCCAAATCGTCAAACCCAGTCTTCGTACTTGATGAAATCGACAAGGTCTCAGGTAATACGGTCAACGGTGACCCTTCAGCAGCTTTGCTGGAAGTGCTTGATCCTGAACAGAATATTGCCTTCTATGACAACTTTCTTGAGGTAGAATATGACCTGTCAAGGGTTATGTTTATTGCCACAGCAAATAGCTTGTCCACGGTACACCCGGCCTTGCGCGACAGGATGGAGGTGATTGAAATTCCAGGTTACTTATTGGAAGAGAAGATTGAGATCGCACGTAATCACCTGCTTCCGAGGCAATTGGAAGAGAATGGCGTGAAAAAATCTATGATCACCATCACCCGGAATATGCTGGAGAGAATCATTGATGATTATACACGGGAATCAGGTGTTAGGCAACTGGAAAAGAATCTCGCGAAAATCATCCGCAGCCGCGCGAAATACATCGCGATGGATAAACCATACGAGAAGCGGATACAGGAAGAAGATCTTGTTGCTTTTCTGGGCTCCCCGGTTTTCAAGAAAGAGCGTAGTTTCACCAACCGCATTGCCGGTATCGCCACAGGCTTAGCTTGGACTTCTGTTGGTGGAGAAATCCTCTTTGTCGAAGTGAGTCTTAGTAAAGGGAAAGGCAATCTTACCATGACAGGCAACCTGGGTGAGGTAATGAAAGAATCCGCCACCCTGGCCTTTGAATACCTGAAATCACACGCGAGGTCGTTTGACATTGATCCGGACTTATTCAATTTCTGGAACGTTCATGTGCATGTGCCTGAAGGAGCAACCCCGAAAGATGGGCCATCTGCCGGTATAACTATGTTTACTGCCCTGGTTTCAGCATTCACGCAGCGCAAAGTGCGTGAGGGCTATGCCATGACTGGGGAGGTGACATTAAGGGGTAAGGTACTGCCCGTGGGAGGTATTAAGGAGAAGATATTGGCCGCGCGCCGCGCAAGACTGAGTCATATTATTCTGCCTTCAGAGAATAAAAATGATATTGCTGAGATAAAAGCCGACTATATCCAGGGACTCATTTTCCATTATGTCGAAGAGATGATGGAAGTGGCCCAACTGGCCCTGCTTCATGATAAAGTGGACCACGCTGTGGATCTGGCCCAGGCCATGCATGAGAAAAAAACTGTCTGATAATTTCAGACTTAAACAGGCATTCCAGATGAAAAAAATCCTGGTAATTCTGGGCCATCCATTGGCTGACACCTTTTCGAATACAGTCTTCGACACCTATACCAATGCTGCCCGCAATGCTGGAGCGGAGGTAAGGGTCATCAAATTGCGGGAACTGTCGTTTGAGATCAACTTTAAAGCCGGATATCGCGGGGAGCAAACGCTGGAGCCCGATCTTGTAGCCGCTCAGGAGTCCATTCAATGGTGCAACCATCTCGTACTCATTTATCCCAACTGGTGGTCCACTTTCCCAGCCCTGTTAAAGGGGTTCATCGACCGGACCCTGCTGCCAGGCTTTGCATTCAAATACCGCAAAGGCAGCCTGCTCTGGGACAAACTGTTGACTGGCCGCTCAGCACGCATCATCGTTACGATGGACACGCCACCCTGGTATTATCGCTACGTTTTAGGAAAACCCGGACATAACGCCATGAAAAAAGGTGTTCTGGGTTTCTGTGGATTCAATCCGGTTCGTGTTACTACGCTGGGGCCTATCAAAATCAGTACGGAAAAGAAAAGAGCACGCTGGTTGAAAAGGATCGCTGATCTTGGGCAAAAAATGCAATAGCATGAAAACCCTTCTGCTGGTTCCGATACTGCTGGTCGCCATTATCCTTCTTCCGGCCTGCCGCAATGAAAGTAAGGAAGAGGATGTTTCCATTTTTCGATACAACGAACCGGCAGGTATTACCTCCCTGGATCCTGCTTATGCCAGAAACCTTTCCAACATCTGGGCGACCAATCAGATCTTTAACGGATTGGTGCAACTCGATGACCAACTTCAGATTCAGACCTGTATTGCAGAAGATTGGGATATCTCTGAGGATGGATTGATCTATACATTCCATCTGCGCGATGATGTCTATTTTCACCATGATGAGATGCTTTCCGGGTCACGCGGGCGTAAAGTCAGGGCGGAGGATTTCGCGTTCAGCTTCAACCGGATTCAGGATCCAGCCACCGCCAGTCCCGGCGCATGGGTGTTTCAGTCCGTAGCCAGGGATAAGAGCGGGAGGCTTGATGTTAAAGCCATAGATGACACCACCTTGCAAATCAGATTGTCTGAGCCCTTCCCTCCCTTTCTGGGAATACTGAGCATGCCCTATTGTGCTGTAGTGATGCCGGAAGCGGTAGTACGGTACGGTGAGGATTTCAGGCAACATCCTGTCGGAACAGGTCCTTTCCGCTTCAAATACTGGAAAGAGGGGATGAAATTGGTGCTGCGGAGAAATCCATATTACTTCGAGTACCTTGATGGTAAGCAACTGCCTTTTCTCGAGGCAGTGAGTATCACATTTGTCATTGACAGGCAGGCTGCTTTCCTGGAGTTTATCAAAGGTAATCTGGACTTTATGTCTGGCATCGACCCCAGTTACAAGGATGAGTTACTCACACCTGAAGGAATACTCAGGTCAAAGTATGAAGGGCAGGTGACCCTTGCCATGCAGCCTTATTTAAATACAGAATACCTTGGTTTCCTTATTGAAAGAGGCAACCCTGCCGTTTCAGCTTCACCATATCTGGATGTTCGCCTGCGCAAAGCCATGAATCTCGGTTTTGACAGACATAAGATGATCCGTTACCTGCGCAACAATATTGGTACTCCCGGAACTGGAGGTTTCATCCCCAAAGGCTTACCTGGATTTGACTCGCTGTCTGCTATCGGGTATGATTACGACCCGCAACAGTCGGAACGCCTGCTCGCTGAGGCTGGTTATCCTGGAGGGAAGGGGCTGCCGGATATAACCCTTGTCACAAGCCCGGAATACCTGGATATCTGCAAATATGTGCAGCATCAGCTGAATGATATCGGTATCCCGATGCGCATCGAAGTCACACCGCCCGCAGCGCTCAAGGAAATGCGCGCCCAGGCCAGGCTACCTTTCTATAGAGGCTCATGGATTGCGGATTATCCGGATGCCGAAAACTACCTCTCTGTCTTTCTTTCCCGGAATTTTAGTCCGCAGGGACCTAACTACAGCCGTTTCTCCTCTCCGGAATTTGACGGGCTCTACCAACTTGCCATGAAGGAGACCAGTAATCCCTTGCGGGCTGAATTATATCACAGGATGGATAGCCTGCTTATGGATGCCTCCCCGGTGATGATACTGTATTATGATATGGTCCTGAGGTTTACATCCACCAGGGTGAAAGGTCTGGGTAGCAATCCCATCAATATGCTCAGCCTGAAGCGCGTCTATAAACTCAAAGATCAAGAATAAGACCGTCAAAGGCCAGGCTCACACCTGGTGGCAATGATGGCATAACTTCTTCATATTTACCCATTTGATGGCTGATATGCGTGAGGTAGGACTGCCTCGGTTGGATGGTGGAAATAACGTCCAATGCCTCTTCCAGGTTGAAATGGGAATGATGTTTTCTCTTCCTTAATGCATTGATTACCAATATTTCACTTCCTTTTATTTTCTCCATCTCCAGGTCAGAGATGAAGCTAGCGTCGGTTATGTAGGTAAATGGGCCTATCCTGAATCCCATCACCGGCAAATCAGCATGCATTACATGAACAGGCTTAATCAACGTCTCACCAACAAAAAAATCTTTGCCTTCAATGTCAATGAGCCTGAGCTCCGGAACACCTGGATAACGATCATGTCCAAAAGCATAGGAGAATTCGCGCCGGATATCTTCCAATACATCCGCTTGCCCATAAATGTCCATGGGTTTGCGCTGCAGATAATTGAATGCCCGTACATCATCCAGTCCACCAATGTGATCCTTGTGCCCATGGGTAAGAAGGACAGCATCCAGTCTCCGGGTATCTGTGCGCAGCATCTGCTGCCTGAAGTCAGGCCCCGTATCAATAACCAGGGTAATGCCACCTGTTTCCACCAGGACCGAGGACCTCAGTCTTTTGTCCCGAGTGTCCGCAGATGCACAAACGTCGCAAGGACAAGCGATGACGGGAACGCCCTGACTGGTGCCTGTACCTAAAAACTGTATTCTCAATTTTGTATTACTTTTGTTATAACCAGACGCTGCAATTTACGCTTTTCAACAGCTTGCTGGTAGCTCAACATCTAACCAACTGAAAAATCAAGGTAGTGAACCTATTTATCAGCTTTCGCCAGCGTCTTGGATTTGATGCGGTACTTAAAGCAAAGAAGTCTAACCGACGGATTAAGAAGTATTTGCAGATAGGGGAGGCCCGGCATATTGCCATCCTCTACGAGTGGAGCGGTACACATTACCATAGGCTTATGCAGATCATCAAAAGTGATGTTTTCAAAGCGGCCGATATCGAATTGGTAGGTTACCTTCCGGTAAAGCCAGCGAAACATGAGAATCCTGGAATGGGTGTTTTCACTGCCAATGACGTGGACTGGAAGATGCTGCCAAAACCGCTTCCTGTCATAAGCCAATTCCTGAAGAAAGAATACGATATTGTTTTCGATATAAGTCTGAATGACCACATTCCATTAATGTACCTGATGGCAAACGCCAAAAGCAAGCTGACTGTCAGCTTGTTTTCCGGACGGAAAAAGCAGGTTGCCGATATCCTGATTCACATCAACGATCAGAATGCTGAGATGGAGATCGTACTGAAGCATATGACACATTACCTTCAACAGATTCAATCCACTACATCATGAAAGTAAACCTCAGCGGCACGGGTGTTGCCCTCGTAACGCCGTTCCATAAGTATGGCACGATAGATTTCTCGGCCCTGAACAGACTCCTGCAACACGTGATCGAAGGGGGTGTAGATTACCTCGTTGTAATGGGAACGACGGGTGAATCCGTTACCCTGTCGAAGGATGAAAAAACAGCCTTGATTCAGTACGTTGTGGAAGTCACTGAGAAACGTGTCCCCATCGTTCTGGGCATAGGAGGAAACAATACACAGGAGCTTGTTAACACGATCAAAACCACTGATTTTGAAGGAATATCAGCTATCCTTTCTGTTTCGCCTTACTATAACAAGCCTCAGCAGCAGGGCATCTTTCATCACTTCAAGACCCTGGCTGCTGCATCGCCTCTTCCAATGATATTATACAATGTACCAGGAAGAACAGCCTCCAATATGACAGCCCAAACGACACTCAGTCTGGCAAGGGAGGTAGATAATATCATCGGGATCAAGGAGGCTTCCGGCAATCTGGTTCAGATCATGGACATTATCAGGAACAAGCCCAAGGATTTCCTGGTCATTTCCGGAGATGATATTCTGACCTTTCCTCTCATGACACTTGGCGCCGATGGCGTGATCAGCGTTGTAGCCAATACCTGCCCGCAGGAGTTCAGCAGCATGGTTAGGTTGGCGAAAGAAGGCAATACTTCTGCTGCACGCGATATCCATTACCGCCTGGCGCCTTTCATCAATGAGCTCTTTGCGGATGGGAGTCCATCCGGCATCAAAGCCGCGCTTGAAATAATGGGGATTTGTGAAAACAACCTTCGCCTCCCGCTGGTAAAGGTTGAAAAACATGTCTATCAAAAGTTGAATGAGCTAATAAAAAGCCTGAAAGCATGAGTCTGTTGTTGGTGAAACGCGGGGTCATCATATTCATTGGTATCCTCCTTACAGGTGTGGTGCTTGGACAAATCCAGCCATTCGCCAATGGGAGGGGAGAAGTATACTTTCGTTTTCCAATAGACACAGCAGCCCTTAGTCAGGTTAACCGGATCGTTTCCGTTGATGCCGTGAGCAAAGACAGCGTCTGGGCTTATGCCGACCAGCAGGGGTTTACATTGTTTCAGGCATTGGGAATTCCTCATGTAGTGCTGCCACCACCTTCCATGCAAACAGGCCCCTGGCCAATGTCGGATGACCCAGGCAGTAAGGGCATCTTAAGCTGGGATTATTATCCAACATACCAGGGATATGAGGCGCTGATGAGTGGTTTCGCACAACAATTTCCATCGCTTTGCCGTCTTCATGATCTCGGAACCCTCTCCAGTGGCAGGAAGATTTTGGCTTTGCAGATAACACAATATCCTGATTCTGTGCTACCAAAGCCCTCTGTATTGTATTCTTCAACAATGCATGGAGATGAGGTAGTGGGTTATATTCTGATGCTCAGGCTGGCCGATCACTTGTTGTCTAATTACAATACGGATACAGCGGTCAAGCGATTGGTGGACAATATCGATATCTGGATCAGCCCGCTGGCGAATCCCAATGGCACATATGCAGCCGGAAACAACACTATCTACGGAGCCACACGCTTCAACGCTGCCTATGTCGATCTTAACAGAAATTACCCCGATGCCCAATTCGGTCCACACCCCGACAATAAAGCCTGGCAGCCCGAAACCATCATCTATATGGCGCTGGCGCAGACCCGTAAGTTTTCCCTGGGTGTCAATATTCATGGTGGGGCCGAGGTTTGTAACTACCCCTGGGATGTATGGAGTCGCCTTCATCCCGATAATGCCTGGTGGGTGCATGTTTGCCGTCAATATGCTGATACAGCCCAGTATTACAGCCCTGCAGGATACCTGAATGATTTCAACAACGGCATAACGAACGGATATGCCTGGTATATGATCACAGGCGGCAGGCAGGATTACATGAATTTCTTTCATCAATGCAGGGAATTCACTTTGGAGATAAGTCAACAAAAACTACCAGCCCCCTCAACGCTGAATAACTATTGGGCGTGGAACTACCGCTCTTTGCTGAATTACCTCAGTCATGCAATCAATGGTCTTCATGGAACAGTGACCGACTCTCTGACGCAACAACCTGTTTATGCTAAAGTTTTTGCCGTGGGTCATGACCAGGATAGTTCATGGGTATACACACGCATGCCTTTGGGTTATTACAACCGATATCTGCCTGCAGGAACTTATACGCTCACCTATGCTGCAACTGGTTATAATACCAAAACCGTCCCAGGTGTAGTGATTACAAATGGTCAGTCCACACGACGCGATGTAGCTCTGGTTAGAACCGGCTATCATCTCGCAGGACATGTGGTTTACAACAACACCAATCAAACACCGATGGCTCTGGCGTCGGTTTTCCTGTTGGATTCAGGCGGGCAGGTCCTTGACAGCACCACCACTGATTCAACGGGCTATTTCGTTTTCAATTGGCTACAAGCAGGTACCTATCAGCTCAAAGCACAGGCATCCCATGTCTGGGGTGGGGTCAATAGTGCAGATGCACTCGCCGTGATGCGTCATTTTGTGGAAATGGGCCCTCCAATCACAGGGCTGGCATTTCATGCGGGCGATGTAAACCAGTCCGAATTCCTTAATGCCAACGATGCCCTGCTGATTCAGAAGAGATTTGCCGGACTTATCAATAACTTTAGCAAGCCTGACTGGCTCAGTGAAGTATTGGATGTTAACCTGGATAATCACATCCAGGTAACCATTAAAGTGCACTGCACCGGTGATGCGGACAGTAGCTATTTACCAGCATCACCCTAATTGAAAGAAGAGAAAAGATCATACAGGGCGTGATGCCAGTTAATTAAACAACTAGTTTCCAATTGAATTCCTATCATGGCCCGGGATAAGATTTTTGGGATGATTTAAGAAAATTGATGCGTATGATGAAGGGGATAAAGTTGGCTGGATTCATTTTTCTGATCCTTGTCGCACATGTTTATAATACCTATTCCCAGACTGTTACAGATTATCAGTCACAACATATCATTCGTTTTCAGGTGCCAGAAGGCGGGATTAGCGACGCCCTGAATAAACTCGTTACCATCGACCGTGTCGAAGATGGCTTTGCCATTGCTTATACAACAACAGCAGATCTTCCGGCTTTTCGCAGCTTAGGTATTCCGTACACGGAGTTGCCTCATCCATCTCAGATAACGGAGCACTGTATGCGGGATGTAATGACCCTGCCGGATTCTATCTGGGATTTCTACCCAACGTATACTTCCTACCTAAGTCTGATGTCACAGTTTGAGGCAAATTATCCTGATCTCTGCCGCATAGAGGAAATCGGAACCCTGGCGGGTGGAAGAAAATTGCTGGCAGCTGTGATCAGTACCAATGTGGACAGCATAGAAATGGAACCCAGGTTTCTCTATACTTCTTCCATGCACGGAGATGAACTGGTGGGTTATGTGCTTACGCTGCAGCTGATACAATACCTGCTCGATGAATACGGGATTAACCCACTCGTTACCCATCTGTTGGACAATCTCGAAATCTGGATTAACCCCCTTGCGAATCCTAATGGAACCTTTTACGGTGGCAACCATACGGTGAACAATGCTATACGTTTTAATGCAAATTGGGTTGATTTCAACCGAAACTTCCCTGATCCGGAGGATGGGCCACATCCCGACAATAAACCCTGGCAACAGGAAACCTTGTACTTCATGGCACTGGCAGATTCCCTGAAATTTAACATGTCTGCTAATATTCATGGGGGTGCAGAAGTATGTAATTATCCTTGGGACACCTGGCCGCAATACCCTGCCGACAACAGCTGGTGGGTGATGGTTTGCAACCAGTATGCTGATTCAGCCCAGTTTTATGGTCCCACAGGCTATTTCAACGATTTCGGAACAGGTGTGGTGAATGGTTACACCTGGTATACCATTAGCGGTGGAAGACAGGACTATATGAACTACTTCCATTTGTGCCGTGAATTCACATTGGAGATATCACAGGTCAAATTGCCTGCAGCTTCGACCCTGCCAACATTCTGGAATGCCAATTACAGATCCTTGCTGCATTATATGGAACAGGCAACCTACGGGCTGAGGGGCATTGTTTACGACTCTCTTACAAATCAGGCCATTCCGGCTATGATTACCATCAACGGACATGATCTGGACAGCAGCCATGCTCGCACACGGATGCCATTTGGTGACTATTACCGCTACCTGTATCCGGGGCTGTATGATGTCACCTATAGTTCTCCAGGTTATTTTTCCCGGACAATCACAGGCATACCAGTGGTTCCAGGCCAGGCTGTTATCAGGGATGTGGCATTGCTTCCCCTCTTTGCCCAGGCGGAAATTCACCAGGAAAGCATGGTTGACATTGTCTACCATCCGGAGCAACATTGCTTGCAAGTGGCAGGCGATGGGGTACTATCATCCCTGGAGCTTTTCGATATGCAGGGCCGACTTGTCATGACGCATCCACATGCGGTTTCCTTGCCTGTTCTGCTTCCCCTGTCGGGCCAAACCAGGCCGGGGGTGTATGTTGCAAGGTTCTGGATAACAAACAGGGCCGCCCTAAGGCAGCCCTGTGCAGTGAAGCTTCATATCAGAAGCTAGATCTGTTCTCTTAAATGCAGTTTACCTGATACTCGAGGCATCAACCATTTCGCGTGATGCGAACTCTCCCGAATCCAGCTTGGCCTTCAGCGCTTTAAACGCCTGGATGGTATAAGCCACATCGTCCAGTGTATGCACGGATGTCGGAATTAATCGAATGAGAATGAACCCTTTGGGAATAACAGGATAGGTTACGATCGAACAGAAAATATTGTATTTCTCGCGCATCTCATAGGTGAGGTTGGTGGCTTCAGATAATCCGCCATTCAGAAAAACGGGTGTCACCGGGGATTCTGTCGCTCCCAGGTTGAAGCCCGCTTCCTTCAAACCGCTTTGCAGCGCATTGACGATGGTCCACAGCTTTTCGCGAAGGCCAGGTTCATTTTTTAACAATTCCAGACGCTTCAGGGACCCAATCACCATGGGCATGGGCAGGGACTTCGCAAATGTCTGTGAACGCATATTGTACCTGAGGTACTGAACAATGTCGGCACGGCTGGCCACAAAAGCACCTATGCCAGCCATGGCTTTGGCGAAAGTGGCAAAGTAAACATCTATTTCATCCTGCACACCGAGGTGCTCACCGGTACCAGCTCCGGTTGCGCCCATGGTACCAAAACCGTGGGCATCATCAACCAGCAGCCTGAAATTATATTCCTTCTTAAACGCAACGATTTCTTTCAATTTTCCAAGATCACCGGACATTCCATAAACACCTTCCGTGATCACCAATATACCGCCTCCGGTAGTCTCCGTCATCTTCCGCGCATGTTCCAACTGCTTGCGGAAGCTTTCCATGTTGTTGTGCGGATAAACATAGCGTTTCCCTAAGTGCATCCGCAACCCATCGATGATACAGGCATGGGCTTCGCTGTCATACACAATGACATCCTTTCGGTCAACCAGGGAATCAATGATACTGACCATGCCCTGATAGCCAAAGTTGAGCAAAAATGCATCCTCTTTCCCGACAAAGGCAGCCAGCTCACGTTCCAGTTGCTCATGCAGGGTTGTTTGGCCCGACATCATGCGGGCTCCCATGGGGTAGGCGAGTCCATAGTCACGACTGGCCTCTGCATCAGCCTTGCGAACTTCCGGATGATTACCCAGGCCGATATAATTGTTCAGGCTCCATACCAGCCTTTCCTTACCCTGAAAAATCATGCGGTTGCTGATTTCACCTTCCAGCTTGGGAAATGTAAAATACCCATGTGCCAGGTCAGAATACTTGCCCAGCGGTCCCAGGTTTTGTAATACTTTTTCGAAAATATCCACGACTTCTTCGTTTAGAACATTGAAGCTGCGAAATTAAGAAAATCCCCTGTCAGAGTTTCCTGCAAGAAAGTTAAAAAGAAAGCAATCGAAAACTGGCTATATATCCTCGCGAACGAGGTACAACTGGTTGTCTTCTACAATGTACATCATGGGAGCTATCTGAATCCCAGGATATTGTAACCTCAATCTTTTGGCTTCAGATATCACAAACTCGGTCTCGTTGTGGATTTCAAACATAGGAGAATAATGTAGAAAATGCGCCTCGGCCCGCTCCCTGTTCCATCCTGCCCGTTTCACCAGACCTTCGATGAAGACTTCCTGCTTGGATGCAAGGTTCACCATACCACAATGGTTATGACCGATGAGGGCCATATGCGATACTTGTCCGATGGCAATAGCAAAAGAAACCTTGAACTCGCTATACCTCATATTGGCACCCCCGGCCCTGATGATGAAAGCAAAATTCTGCGGAATTCGCATCTGCTTGCGATTGTCAACACACATACCTATCAGCAGCTGAGCTGTGTCATAGGATTCATGTGGACGTCCCATATTGTGGTATTCAAGCAGCCTTCCGATTGGCGTGTCACGGTAGGACTCAAAAATATCGTCGGGGGATACTACGCGTGCTAGTTTGTCCATGAAACAAGATAATGATACTAATAAACCATTTTGCCATAAAAAAGTTCACTGCATATCAACCATCCGCAGTCAATGGCTACTTCTTTCCGAAAAGCCTGGAGATGGCCTTCGCAATATCATCAAAAACGACGATATTCTGACCAAGACTCTCATAGTCTGCCGCATTGTTGATATCTATTGAACTATCACTGGAGATACCGTATTGTAATGGATATATAATCAAATAGTTATTCTGCTGAAAATATTTGTTGAGATAGGAGGGGATCTTCAGCATGGCAGGTGTATACGATGGCCTGTTACGGCGGCTCATGACGATGATGAGGTTGTCGTTGGTGGCAATATCCCGCGATAAAACCAACATATCGTCCCAATCGCTGAAATGTTTGAAAACAGCATTGATTGGATGCTCCTTGTGAACCTGCTTCAGGTACTTCGTCGTGTCCTCATGTGCATAACTGACCAGTTGCGCTCCTGTATTTCTGCTCAGGTTCCAGAGTTTTGCCAGCCACAATGGAAACCCTATCTCCAGCTCAGCTTTCTCAGGAATCAGAATGATATTTCGACGGATGGTACTCAGAGGCTGTATACTTCTGTAAATGAGGGTTGTAGTCTCACATTTGTTAAGAATACCCTCAGTAACATTGCTCAGAAAAGTACTGGTCATGCCCTTAGCAGGGTTGACACCCAGGACGATGTCTGAAATGTCATGTTCCTTAACGATGTTCTCAATGGCATTGACAATGTTCAGATCATACCTTAGCAGCGTATGTACCCGGTTGTCGGTAGCTGAGGCTGTGACTGCAGCTTTGTCAAGGATTTTCCCTGCATTCTTTTTCATCAACGCCTCTTCCTCGTCACTGGTGACAACCGTTAGTGCGTATAAATTATCTTTCGTTCCGGGGTTTTTCACGATAACACTCAGCTGGACCAGTTCTTCAACGGTACTCAACTGATTCATCGGAAGCAAGATTCTCTCCTTTTGATTAGATGGTGTTTCATCAATGTCAACATCCTGCGACTCCTGCAATGCGAGGTTTGAAGCTCCTTTCTGAGCAACAAAGGATGCAATGGTGCAGGTAACGAGGATCATGACAATCGTACCATTCAAAACCGCCTCATTCAGCAGTCGTATAGGCTCACCAGACTCATCAGTGCCAATAATAATATTGTACCCAACCAGAACAGCGGCCAATGTGGCGGCAGCCTGGGCATTACTCAGACCAAAGATGAGCCTGCGCTCATCGGCTGAGAATCTGAATGATTTCTGGGTCAACCAGGCCGCAACAAACTTGGATGTTGTTGCCACAACCGTCATGACAATTGCCACCCAGATGGTCTCAAAATCCTTGAAAAACACACGAATATCTACCAGCATGCCTACCCCAATCAGAAAAAAGGGTATGAACAAGGCATTGCCCACGAATTCAATGCGGTTCATCAGAGGAGAGGTATGGGGTATTAACCTGTTCAGCGCCAGCCCGGCAAAAAATGCCCCGATGATGGCTTCTATGCCCGCTGCCTCGGCTAAAAATGCACCTAGAAAGACAAGCCCAAGAACAAATATATATTGGCTGATACTATCGTCATATTTCTTGAAAAACCACCGTCCCAGGTATGGAAACCCCACAAGGATAATCAGGCTGAAGATAACCAGACTTATCGAAATCCTGTACCATAACAGCTCGGAATAAGATCCCGTGTACATGCCGGCGATAACCGCGAGTACCAGCAATGCGAGTGTATCGGTAATAATGGTTCCGCCAATAGCGATGTTGACTGCCTTATTTCTAGCAACCCCAAGATTGCGTATGATGGGATAGGCAATAAGGGTATGGGATGCAAACATACTCGCTAACAGAATGGCAGTAGGTAAGGCGAAGCCCAGCAGATACTGGCCCGATGCAATACCCATTCCCATGGGAATCAGGAAAGTGAACATCCCAAATACCAGGCTTCTCCAGCGGTTTTTTCGGAATTCGTTCATATCTACCTCAATCCCGGCCAGGAACATAATATATAGGAGGCCAACCGTACTGAACAACACCACACTGCTGTCCCTCAACAATATATTCAGCCCATTGGGTCCTATGATGGCACCGGCAATGATTAACCCGATCAGGTAAGGTATACGGAACTTATTGAGAACAATAGGAGCGAAGAGAATGATAAACAGGATCGTAGAGAAAATCAGCACCGGATTTTCCAGAGGGAGCCTGAAGCTGGATAGGATCGACAGGATGACCATTGATGCGACCATGTCTAAGGTCAGGGCAAAAATAGGGTATTCCAGGGAGTGCCTGGAGTAGTGGAAAAAAATCAGTCAAAGAAAACCTTTACCTGATCTGCATCTATCCGCTGGCGAACCCAGCTCCTGATACGCGTCTTGTCAGCCGGATCCAGGTCCTTAGAACCCAAAGAGAACACAACAATCACAATCTTTTCCTGGGACCCGTCTGCCCCATGCGTCATATAAGATTCTGTGTAAAGGCAATCTGAGATGAAAGGGTAAAATGCCTGTATCTCCTCGAGCAGAACTGTACCCATATGATGACGGGCGGTCAGACTGTCTATCCTCCGGTCTTTTTCCAATGATTGCTGCGATACTTCCAGCAGTTTGGCTTTCAGCTGTTCGAGCTCGCCTGTACGTTTGGTAATGTTATCAAAAGAAAGACCCTGTTGGAACTTTATTTCTGCCCTTCCAAGATCAAAGTCATTCGCTCTGTAAGTGAGATTTGCCTTCTGTTCTTCTGTTAGATCTGAGCCTCCATAAACTAGCGTAATTAATTGTTTATCAGGATTAATCTCATGTTTTAACAAATAATTCCCTTCATAAATACTGACATTCCTGATAAAGCGGTTGGCATTTTCCATGAAACGTTCCTTTACCACCAGGTTGTAACCAAAATAGATGCTGGGAATCAAAACCATAATAATCACGGCACTGATCCAGCGGTTCACCTGCTTCTTCTGATTCGTGTCGATGAGCGTGCGGATAGGAAACTCCAGGATCTGCGAAACGATCATGGCGGCGATGCCGATGAATACAGTATTGATAGTGAACAAGTACAAAGCACCGAAGAAATAACTGAACTGGGCTGTTGCCAATCCATAACCTGCGGTGCACAATGGTGGCATCAGCGCTGTCGCAATGGCCACACCCGGTATGACATTACCTTTTTGCTTGCTGCTGATGGCGACGATCCCGGCCAATCCACCAAAAAATGCAATCAACACATCGTAGATGGTAGGACTCGTACGTGCCAGTAATTCAGAATGAGCTGTGCTGATCGGACTGATTGAAAAATACATCGTGGATGCAACAAGTCCGGCACCTACTGCAAAGCCAAAATTCTTCACAGCCTTGCGGAATAAGGGAAAATTATATGTGGCAATACTGTATCCCATACCATTGATGGGACCCATCAGCGGGGAAATAAGCATGGCCCCGATGATTACAGCTGTAGAGTTCATGTTCAATCCAACCGCAGCGACCAGAATGGCAAAGACCAGAATCCACAGGTTAGTGCCTTTGAATACCAGATCCTTTTCTATCGTCTCGTGAATCTTGTCAATGTCATCGACTTCACCGTCAAAATTCGCATAACTAAGTAGCGTCCGGACCAACTCTTTAACATTCATAGACAAGTCGTTATTACAATTAGCAGTATCAGGTTGTATGGCTCACGCCAACGCGAAATAAAGATCAGTTGCATTCATTGTTTTCAATGAAATCTGAAATAAAAATACAAAAAGGAGCGAAGGACTGGACATGTTGCTACAATAACATCTATTCAATCCAATGTATCTAACAAGGATAGAATTCCTGAACCAATCACATCAATAGGTGTTACCTTCGAAATAAATATGAATCAATGATGACCAGCACCAGTATAATGCAAGATTGGCCAGTAGTGCCTTTCAATGTGTTCTGGTTCAGGCGGGATCTCAGAACTGATGATAATCCAGGCCTCAACCAGGCCATGAAGGCCGGATTGCCGGTAGTCCTGCTCTTTATTTTCGATTCCGATATTCTGAATAACCTTGAAACACCTTCCGACCGGAGGGTCTCTTTTATTTACGATGCATTGAAGCGCATCAATACCACTGCAGGAGATGTCGGAAGCAAGCTGTTTCTCATCCATGGAAAACCGGCTGATGTTTTTGAGAATCTAAGCACAAACCCTAATTTCCGTGATGTGTTCGCCAATGAAGACTACGAACCTTACGGCAGAAAAAGAGATCAGGCCGTTTCAGCATTGCTGGCCAGAAATGGTAAGATGCTTCATCTCTTTCAGGATCAAATCCTTATGAAGCCAGGTGCTGTACTGAAGGAAAATGGTGAGCCTTATACCATTTACACACCCTTTCAACGTAAATGGAAGAGTATTCTTGAACATAGACGCATTGCTCCTCAGCAGCAACCCTCTTTTAAAGGGCTTTTGGCAGAATCAAGACCTGTTGATTTACCATCCCTTCAACACTTCGGGTTTACTTACCAGGATGTGAATGACATCATCTGGGAACCAAATCCGGATTTGCTTTCCTATTATGCCCAACAGCGTGATTATCCAGGAGTTCCGGGGACAAGCATGATAGGACCTCATCTGCGCTTCGGAACCTATAGCATCCGCAAAGCATATCAGGCAGGTGCAGCCAATAGCGAAACATGGGTTAACGAACTCATCTGGCGCGAATTCTTTATGCACATACTCTGGCATTATCCAAACGTTGTTGATCATGCTTTCAAACCTGCCTTTGACCGGATCATCTGGCGTAATGACCCTGTCGATTTTGAGCGATGGAAATGGGGGCAGACTGGATTCCCGCTTGTCGATGCCGGTATGCGCGAACTTATCTCAACAGGATTTATGCACAACAGGGTAAGAATGGTGACTGCAAGTTTTCTCACAAAACACCTGCTTATCGATTGGAAATGGGGTGAGGCTTGGTTTGCAAGGCATCTTCTTGATTATGAGCTTTCTTCCAATAATGGCAATTGGCAGTGGGCTGCCGGTACCGGCTGTGATGCAGCCCCATATTTCAGGATATTCAATCCCATAGCTCAACAAAAGAAATTTGATTCCAAGTTGAAATATGTGCTGCAATGGGTTCCCGAATGGGGCACACCAAAGTATCCCAAACCCATTGTTGACCATGATATGGCCAGAAATCGCTGTCTATCTGCATATAAAAATGCGCTCCAACCATAAAAATTGCATGGAAATCTGGCAATACACACCAGTCGCATGACGTTATCGGAATCAGTCTAAATTGCTTACTTTTGCGCCATGAATGTAAAATACCGCTTGATTCTGTCCGGCCTGCTGCTGTTTTTCGCCGTCTCATGCGGAAAATATCAGAAACTGCTGAAAAGCACCGACAACGACCTGAAGTACACCAAAGCCATGGCTTACTATGAGCAAGGGGATTACTACAGGGCATTACAGTTGTTTGATCAGCTCATTCCAATCGTCAGAGGTACTGAGAAAGCAGAATTGATGCATTATTACTACGCCAACAGCCACTATGAACAAGGCGATTACGTTCTGGCAAGCTACTATTTTAAACGATTTGCAAGAAATTTCCCCTCAAGTCCATATGCCGAGGAAGCCAGTTTCATGAGCGCTTATTGCAAATACAAGGAGTCTCCTGCCTATTCCCTTGACCAGACCCCCACATTTGAGGCTATCAACGAACTTCAGCTGTTTGTTAACCAATATCCGGAAAGCCAAAAAGTGGCACGTTGTAATCAGCTCATCGATGAATTGAGAAATAAGCTGGAAGAGAAAGAATACCGTATTGCCCGCATGTATTTCCGAATGCAGGAGTACAAGGCGGCCATTGTTTCTTATGAAAATGTGCTGAAGGATTTTCCGGGGACGAAGTACAGGGAGCAGATCCTTTTTGACATTTTCAGGTCCTATGTATTTTATGCACAACGCAGCATCCCTGATAAGCAGGCAGAGCGATTTTCAGGTGCCCGGGATGCTTACATTACATTCATCACCACTTTTCCCGACAGCAAAATGATCAGGGAAGCGCAAAACCTCCACAAGACAATACCCTCAGTGTAATCGTTCATAATCTCGTTTTCATTTTATCATCATTATATGGAAATCAAGAAGATCAAGACAGAATCGACGGCTGTAACCCGGAGAATGCAGGATTTTACCAAAGGAACCGGCAATGTTTATGAAACTGTTGTCATCCTTGCCAAACGGGCTAATCAAATAGGTCTCGACCTGAAAGAGGAGCTCAATAAGAAGATCTCCGAATTCTCTTCGAGTTCAGATAATCTGGAAGAAGTATTCGAGAACAAAGAGCAGATCGAGATCGCCAAATACTACGAGAAACTTCCCAAACCCACGTTGATGGCCATCCAGGAGTTCCTGGAAGACAAGATTTATCATCGTAATCCAGTCAAGGAAAGCCAGAAAGACGGCTTCTGATACTGATGTTGAAGGGGAAACACATTCTGCTGGGTATCACGGGTAGCATTGCTGCCTACAAGATACCTCTGCTCGTTCGACTGCTCATCAAAGAGGGGGCAGAGGTCAGAATCGCTATGACGCCTTCGGCCAGGGATTTTGTGACACCACTGACCCTTTCTACCTTGTCCAAAAATCCGGTACTGACAGAGCCCTTTGACCCGGTGGATGGATCATGGAATAGTCATGTCGACCTCGGCAGGTGGGCTGATCTGATGCTTGTTGCGCCAGCATCAGCCAATACCTTAGCAAAGATGGCCCATGGTATTGCAGACAACTTTCTCCTGACGACCTTCCTGTCAGCCAAATGTCCGGTGTACTTTGCACCTGCCATGGACCTGGATATGTTCCATCATCCCGCGACCCAGCAGAATATCAAGTCACTGGAGGCCATGGGATGCAAGCTAATCGAACCCCAGGTCGGTGAGCTTGCCTCAGGCTTGTGTGGAGCCGGTAGGATGGAAGAACCCGAAATCATGCTGGAGATACTGAGGTATGGCCTCACTGAAAAGGACCTGGCTGGCTATACTGCCCTCGTTACCGCCGGACCCACCCAG
Organism: Lentimicrobiaceae bacterium; assembly: GCA_018001695.1. GTDB lineage: Bacteria > Bacteroidota > Bacteroidia > Bacteroidales > JAGNHN01 > JAGNHN01. The sequence goes on along the minus strand of JAGNHN010000006.1, from coordinate 47,723 downwards.
GAACCCATTGACCCGGTCAGGTTTATCAGCAATCATAGTTCGGGACTCATGGGATATGCCATCGCGGAAACGCTGGCAAGCCGCGGAGCTCTGGTTCACCTGGTTTCAGGCCCGGTAGAAAGAAAAACGCATATGCCTGGAATTCAGCTGATTTCTGTCACAACAGCAGCGGAAATGTATGAGGCATGCATGCAGTACACTAAAGCAGATATCATTGTGATGGCTGCCGCCGTTGCAGACTATACACCCAGTGAACCTGTTGCTCATAAAATCAAGAAAGCTTCTCAGCATACTGCATTGCCGCTGACACCCACCATGGATATCCTCAGCGCATTGTCCAAAAACAGCCGCGATGCTGCCTTTGTGGCCGGCTTTGCCCTCGAAACAGACAATGAGGAGGAGAATGCCCTTCAAAAGCTGAGATCCAAGAACCTGGATATGATCATTCTCAATTCACTGGGCAATGAAGGCGCCGGTTTCGGCGTTGATACCAATGTTGTCAGCATCTATACCAAATACGGGGAATCCTTTCATCTTCCCAAAATGCTGAAAACAGAACTGTCAGAGAAAATCGTCGATTTGATTCGCGAGAAACTGACAGCCAGCAAGTAAGAATAAATTTTCCATTATGATCAACCGCATCATCCTTGTCATAATGGCCACTTTATTGGCCACATCCTGGAGCAGGGCCCAGGAATTTAATTGCTCTATTTCGGTATCTACACCTCAGATTCAAGGTACCGACCGCAACATCTACCAAACTCTGCAGACGGCTCTTTATGAGTTTGTGAACCAGAAAAAATGGACAAATTATAATTTCAAGGTCGAGGAACGCATCGAATGTACGATGATGATTACCATCCAGGAAAGGATCTCCACGGATGAATTTAAAGCTACTATCAACGTCCAGCTTCGCAGACCCATCTACCGTACAAGCTATAACTCCGTGCTTCTCAATTATATTGACCGGGATTTTACCTTCCGTTATGTAGAATATGAGACGCTTGATTTTCAAGACAATACACACACCTCCAATCTTACAAGTGTCATAGCATACTATTGTTATATCATGCTTGGTCTTGATTTCGACTCCTATTCCATGAATGGTGGTAGCCAGTTCTATGAGAAGGCACAGAATGTCGTCAATGCAGCCCAAAACGCTCAGGAAAGAGGTTGGAAGGCCTTTGAGAGCCTGCGCAACAGGTATTGGCTCGCTGAAAACCTGCTGAATTCCTCCTATAGTCCCATCCGTGAGTTCCTCTACCGCTACCATCGCTCAGGATTGGACCAGATGGCAGAAAACGTTGAAATGGGTCGAACGGAAATTACCCAGAGCCTCGAATCATTGCGCAAGGCCAGCAGGGAAAAACCTGGCTTGTTCCTGTTGCAACTTGTATTGGATGCAAAAAGAGATGAGCTGATCAATGTCTATTCCCAGGCTTCACCCATGGATAAAACCAAGGCTGTCAATGTATTGTCGGAAATCGATCCAGCCAATAGCAATACGTATCGCAAGATTACCCAGGGACAATAATGCAAGGGATCTGCAATTCCATATAGACTTTTGTATATTTGACCTTGGAGCAAGGGCCTGCCTGCTTCCATTTTAAGCCAACAGTACCAATACCTTCATGCTGACGGAACTCTACATCCGGAATTATGCCTTGATTGAGGAGCTCACCTTAGGGTTTGATGGTGGTTTATCTGTCATCACAGGTGAAACCGGAACAGGGAAATCTATCCTTTTGGGAGCACTGGCACTCATACTGGGAAAAAGGGCTGAGACAGACGTGCTGAAGAATCCGGCTGAGCGCTGTATAGTCGAGGGTCATTTTGACATCCGTGATTACGGACTGGAACCCTACTTCCTGTCAGAAGACATCGAATATGCCGACCTGAGCATCTTCCGCAGGGAGATCCATCCAAATGGAAAATCACGTGCTTTTATCAACGACTCTCCCGTGTCGCTGACAGTGATGAAAACGCTGGGGGATCAACTCGTTGATATCCACTCACAGCATAAAACATTGGCCATCAACCAATCCGATGTCCAACTTGCACTCCTGGATGAATTTGCAGGTTTGAAAGACCATGTCGCTGAGGTTCAACAGTATTACCAGCAGTGGTATATTCTTAATAACAGGCTGATTGAACTGGAATTACGTGAAAAAACCGCACAGCGGGATCTTGATTATAAATCCTATCTCTATCATGAGCTGGATACTGCCAGATTAAGGGTAGGGGAGACTGCCAACCTGGAAGAAGAGATAAGTCTCTTGAGAAACCAGGAAGAAATCAAGGCCAGCCTATGGAGATCCATTAACCTGCTGGAAGATGGAGACAGCAATGTAAAAGGCATGCTATCCCACATTGCTCAGGGATTATCTCAATGTGCGCGTTACCTCCAGGAAGCCCGCTTCCTGTCCGACAGGCTCGAAATTGTCAGAATAGAACTTGATGACCTGGCAAGGGATATGCAGGGATTACTGGATAAAATAGAAGAAGATCCGCAACGGTTAGAGCAATTGGAAGAGCGGCTAAGTCTCGTTTACGACCTGCTCCGGAAACATGATGCACGCGATGAAGATCATCTGCTGATTATCCAGTCACGGCTTCAGCAAGAACTTCAGGAATATGACTCCAACGAATTGTTAATAAAACAGTTGCGGGAAGACACGATTGCAGCTAGAGCGCTTTTTCATCGGAGTGCCACGGCCCTGGGTGAGGCCAGAAAGGCCGCATCACCCGCTTTTGAAAGTAACCTGCTGGCTTTGCTATCAGAATTGGGCATGCCAGATGCTGAGATTGCCATCCGGCTGATAAATCGTGAAAAACCTTCGATTCAAGGTTATGAAAACATCCAGATCCTTTTTAATGCCAATAAAGGAGGTAACCTGAATGAACTCGCGAAAGTAGCCTCGGGCGGAGAAAGATCCAGGCTGATGCTGGCAATGAAGTCTTGTATCACTAGTCGCAATTTGCTGCCAACCATCATCTTCGATGAAATAGACACTGGCGTATCGGGTACGACAGCCAACAAAGTGGCAGAGATGCTGGAAAGTATGGGACAGCGAATGCAAGTGATTGTAATAACACATCTTCCTCAGATTGCTTCCAGGGGTAAGATTCATTTCATCGTCAGGAAAGAATCCCATCAGGGAAAGACCAATACAACAGTGAGCCTGGCCAGCGAACAGGAGAGAGTGGAGGAAATATCCAAAATGATCAGCGGCCCATTGGTTGGCGACATCTCTAAAGAAGCGGCCAGGCAATTACTGCAATTTTCATCCAAATCATAATCAAAATCAATAACATGGCATACAATCTACTTCAAGGAAAAACTGGCATCATCTTTGGCGCTTTGAACGATATGAGCATTGCATGGAAAGTAGCGGAAAAAGCCCATGCAGAAGGCGCCCGGTTTACCCTATCCAATACCCCCGTCTCAATCCGCCTTGGAACAGTTGGGGAGCTTGCAGAAAAATGCGGCAGCATCGTCATTCCTGCTGATGCCACTTCAGTTCAGGATATTGAAAATGTATTCATAAAGACCCAGGAGCATTTTGGCGGTAAAATCGACTTCGTGCTGCATTCCATCGGGATGTCTCTGAACGTTCGCAAAGGCCGGCCTTACGATGACCTGGACTATGACTACTACATGAAAACGCTTGATATTTCTGCGCTTTCATTTCACAAGATATTGCAAACCGCCAGGAAACTAGATGCTATCAGGGAATGGGGCTCTGTCGTAGCCTTGTCTTACATCGCTGCACAGCGAACCTTGTTCCGCTACAATGATATGGCCGATGCCAAAGCTACCCTGGAATCCATTGCACGTAGTTTTGGTTATATCTACGGCAGGGAGAAGAAAATCCGCATCAATACTATCTCGCAGTCACCAACCATGACAACAGCAGGCAGTGGGGTGAAAGGCATCGACGGTCTGATGGACTTCACAGAACGTATGTCTCCCCTGGGAAATGCCAGTGCAGAGGAATGCGCCGACTATGTTATTACGCTGTTTTCAGACCTGACAAAGAAGGTAACCATGCAGAATCTCTATCATGATGGCGGATTCTCTAGTATGGGGATGAGCGCAAGAGCCATGTATGTCTACCAGCAGAGCCTGGATGAATGCGAAGACTGCGATACAAAGTAAGATCCTTTCTTAACGCTAGTTCACCGGCTTATCCGGGCCAGGTATGCGAATACTATAGGTGTAACTGGGCCTTGCAGGTTGAGGATCTCCTGTTTTTTGCTTTGTAGCCTGGGTTGTGTAATGAAATTGAAGGGCAGGCTGAGCCGGCAATTTAAATTCAATCCGTGTCTTCATGGAGGCTTTGACCTTCAGGCCACGGTTCTTGACTTTCCCATATCTGAGCATGCTGATCACCCGCAGGGCTTCTTCATCACAACCACCACCGATACCATGCGTAACCTCGGCTTCAGAAACCCTTCCCTGCCCATCAACCCAGTACTGAACATGCACTGTTCCTTCTATCTTCCTGGACAAGGCTTCCTCCGGATATCGCAGGTGTGTACGGATAAACGCCTGTAGGGCCTCCTTCCCGCCCGGATATTCCGGTAAGGCCAGGAATTTCTTATCCCGTTGTGGCTTGCTGTCGTCCTTCTTTCTCATACCATACAAAGGTAGGTATAATTGGTCTGGATGTCGCCTTTCACACCAGCACCCTTGTAACTTCAGGCGATTGTTGTATTTTTGCCATCTTACCTGAAAATACATCAATTATCTATCTATGAGTTTTCGTATCATTCTATTGGCAAAGCAGGTACCTGATACCCGCAATGTAGGCAAGGATGCCATGAAGGCGGATGGCACCGTGAACCGTGGTGCACTGCCTGCAGTCTTCAATCCGGAGGACCTGAATGCCCTGGAACTGGCCCTGCGTGTGAAGGACAGAATGGGGGATGCCGAGGTGATTGTGCTTACCATGGGACCTTCCCGGGCCGCAGAAATCATCCGTGAAGCTATCTACAGAGGCGCAGATAAGGGATATCTCATCACCGACCGAAAATTCGCCGGATCTGACACCCTTGCCACCTCTTATGTGCTGTCACAGGCTATCCGGCAGCTGGAGCCCTATCACCTTCTCATCGCTGGCCGTCAAGCCATCGACGGTGATACCGCCCAGGTAGGACCGCAGACGGCCGAAAAACTGAACCTGCCGCAAATCACCTACGCTGAAGAGATCATTGATGTTGATCAACAATCTGTTACAATCAAGAGAAGGCTGGAAAATGGCGTTGAAACCGTCAAAGGAAACCTGCCGCTTGCCGTAACCGTACATAGCTCAGCACCCCGCTGCCGCGCCAGAATAGCCCGCCAGGTAATGATCTATAAACATGCTCGTACCCTGACAGAACTGCAGGAGGAGACCAAAGACTATACAGAACTCTACAACAGCAGGCCTTACCTTCTCATCGATGAATGGGGTGCCATGGAAATCAAAGCTGAAGAGGATAAAGTAGGCCTCGGAGGCTCACCTACCAAGGTTAAGAAAATCGAGAACGTGGTCTTTCAGCAAAAAGAATCCAGGGTCATTACTGCCAGTGATGAGGATATCGAAGAACTGATGCAGCACCTCCTGAGCAGTCATATCATTGGATAACAATAAGATCAGTTAAAATAGGACACATGAATAACGTCTTCGTATACTGCGAAATCAATGAAGATCGCATGGTGGCTGATGTCAGCCTAGAACTGCTTTCCAAAGGACGCAAACTGGCAAACCAATTGGGTATTAAACTGGAAGCCATTGTTTTAGGAGATGGCCTTGATGGCATTGAAGCACAAATCCTTCCCTATGGCGTTGATTTCCTGCATATTGGTGATCATCCAGCCTTGTTTCCGTACAGGACACTCCCGCATGCCCGGCTTGTCATTGACCTTTTCAGGGAGTCAACCCCGGAAGTCGCCCTCTTTGGTGCCAGCCCTGTGGGCAGGGATCTTGCCCCCCGTGTCGCATCAGCCCTTAAATGCGGTCTGACAGCTGACTGCACCAGCCTGGAAATAGGGGAGCACTACGAGAAGAAAACAGACACACATTATCCTGCGCTGCTTTATCAGATCAGGCCCGCCTTCGGTGGCAACATTATCGCTACCATCATCAATCCCGATACCAGACCACAGATGGCCACGGTCAGGGAAGGTGTCATGAAAAAAGAAATAACAGACCCCAACCACCGGGGCGAGATCCTGAAGCTCGATACGGCAACGATGATCCACCCAGAAGATCTCGCGATCGAGATCATTGAACGCCATGTAGAGAAAAGCAAAGTCAATATCAAGAATGCAGGGATTATCATTGCAGGTGGTTATGGCGTTGGTTCCAAAGAGAACTTTCAACTGCTCCATGAACTCGCAGAGGTGATTGGCGGTGAGGTCGGTGCATCCCGCGCAGCAGTTGATGCCGGTTTTGCTGAACATGAGCGGCAAATCGGACAGACAGGTATCACCGTTAGACCCAAGCTCTATATCGCCTGCGGGATTTCGGGCGCAGTTCAGCATAGAGCCGGAATGGACCAGTCTGCTCAGATCATCTCCATCAACACTGATCCTCATGCTCCTATCAATCAGATTGCTGATTTCACGATCAATGGCAGGGTAGAGGACGTCGTTCCCAGGATGATCAGATACTATAAGAAAAACATCCGCTAAGTATTTACTATTGCAAACCAACTCATTACAAGATTATGGAAAACTTCTATCTCGATAATAAAAACCTGTATTTCCATCTGACGCATCCCATGATGGAAAAAGCAGTCAGACTGAAAGAAGACAACTATGCCGAGAAAGAGAAGTATGATGAAGCCCCCCTCGATCTGGAAGACGCCCTGGATAGTTACCATCGCGTCCTTGAAATCGTAGGTGAAATCTGCGGCGATATCGTCGCAGCCAACGCTGAATCAGTGGACCACGAAGGACCTGAACTTATTAATAATGAAGTCAGATACGCACGTGGAACGCAGGAAAATTACGAAGCCCTTGTAAAAGCCGGGATGATTGGGATGTCCCTGCCACGGAAATATGGCGGATTGAATTTCTCACTGGTGCCCTATGTCATGGCCGCTGAGATCGTCTCTCGCGCTGATGCCGGATTCGCTAATATCTGGGGCCTGCAGGATTGTGCGGAGACCATCCATGAGTTTGCTTCTGAAGAACTTAAGGACGAATTCCTTCCCCGCTTTCCGAAAGGTGCTACCGCGGCTATGGACCTTACAGAGCCGGATGCGGGTTCGGATCTGCAAGCGGTTCAACTCAAGGCTACATTCGATGAAGCATCTGGCACCTGGTACCTGAATGGCGTAAAACGCTTCATTACCAACGGGGATGCTGATATCTCCCTGGTGTTGGCCAGATCAGAAGAAGGAACCACAGATGCTCGCGGTCTGTCGCTCTTTGTCTATGACAGAGCATCAAAGGCACTAACAATCAGAAGAATAGAAAATAAATTGGGTATCAAAGGCTCTCCTACATGTGAGCTGGTGTTTCGCAATGCCCCGGCCAAATTGATCGGTGAGCGAAAACTGGGTCTGATCAAATACGTCATGTCCCTGATGAATTCCGCCCGTCTGGGTGTGGGTGCCCAATCCGTTGGTATTGCTGAGGCTGCCTACCGCGAAGCTTACAAGTATGCCATGGAGCGCGAGCAGTTCGGGAAATCTATCATCAAGTATCCGGCTGTCTTTGAGATGCTTACCCAGATGAAGGTGAAGACAGATGCCATCCGTTCCTTGCTTTATGAAACCTGTCGCTTCGTGGACATCTATAAGAGCTACGGACAACTCGGCGAACATAGGAAACTGGATGCTGAAGAAAGGCAGGATATGAAGTATTACCAGCGTAATGCCGATTTCCTCACTCCACTTCTCAAACTGTTCAGCAGCGAATACTGCAACCAGATCGCATACGACGCCCTGCAGATTCATGGCGGTACCGGCTTTATGAAGGATTTTCCGATCGAGCGGATCTACAGGGATGCGCGTATCACCACGATCTACGAAGGAACCTCACAGCTTCAGGTTGTTGCAGCCATTCGTGGCGTAGGTAATGGCGCTTTTCTGAAGCTGATGCGGGAATATGAAGAGCGCAAGGTTAAGCCAGGACTGGAGCATCTGAAAGCCAGCCTGACCCGAATGACGGATCAGTTTGACAAAACGGTGCAGAAGGTGACCGAGTCAGACGATAGCGAGACGCTGGACTTCCACGCACGTCGACTCGTTGAAATGGCAGGCCACATCATCATGGGGTACCTGGTTTTGTTCGATGCAGACAGGGATGAAACCTACACCAAAACAGCTGAAGTGTTTATTCGTTACGGCCGTTCAGCCAACATCGGAATGGTGAGCTATATCAACCACATCACCACCAGGGATATCTCCGATTTCAGGATGTAGATCCCTTTGACTATTTACTAATTATCCTTCGGTTCCGTCGCATTCGCAGGTAGAGGTGTCCCTTTGCGAATGTCGATGGTCATATCATCTTTGCCTTCCTCATGATCCACATAGATCCTGTCGCCTGCCTGGAGCACATTTTTGATGATCTCTTCTGCGAGCACATCTTCAATGTATTTCTGGATGGCCCTTTTCAATGGCCTGGCGCCAAATTGCGCATCCCATCCCTTTTCAATAATGTAATCCTTGGCAGTATCTGTTACCTCCAACTCGTATCCTAACTTCTCCAGGCGCTTGTGAAGATGACTGAGCTCGATGTCAATGATCTTGTGAATATCCTCACGCTCAAGCGAATTGAATATAATGATGTCATCTATGCGGTTCAGGAATTCCGGAGCGAACGTCTTCTTGAGGGCGTTTTCAATGACACTGCGGGCATGATCAGCGCTGGAACCCATCCTGGAACTTGTAGCGAACCCCACTCCCTGACCGAAGTCCTTGAGTTGACGGGACCCAATGTTGGAAGTCATGATGACAATAGTATTCTTGAAATCAACCCTGCGTCCGAAACTATCCGTGAGCACACCATCATCAAGTACCTGTAAAAGGAGGTGGTAAACATCGGGATGGGCTTTCTCTATCTCATCCAGCAACACAATACTATAGGGCTTTCTCCTCACTTTTTCGGTAAGCTGACCTCCTTCTTCATATCCGACATACCCCGGAGGGGCACCGACGAGCCGCGAGACAGCAAACTTCTCCATGTATTCGCTCATGTCGATACGAATAAGGGCATCCTCAGAATCAAAGAGATAGCGTGCCAAAACCTTCGCAAGATGTGTCTTGCCAACCCCTGTCGGTCCCAGGAAAATAAAGGTACCAATGGGCTTCTGAGGATCCTTAAGACCGGCACGATTCCGCCTGATGGCCTTTACCACCTTCTTGATAGCATCGTTCTGACCGATAACAGCCCCTTCGAGCTCTTCCTCCATCCTGACCAGGCGTAATCCCTCATTTTGGGCAATACGTTGAACAGGAACACCGGTCATCATGGCAACAACTTCAGCTACTTCTTCTGCTGTTACCAATTCACGGTTGATTTTGGCCTCTTCTTCCCATTTTCGCTTCGCCTTCTCCAGACTTTCCTGCAGCAGCCGCTCCTGATCCCGGTATTTGGCCGCCTCTTCAAACTTCTGGCTGTTGATGGCTCTGGTCTTATGTTCCTTGCAACGCTCTATATCTTCTTCAATGGTGACAATCTCCTTGGGGACAATAATATTGGTAATGTGCACACGGCTTCCGGCTTCATCAAGCGCATCAATGGCCTTATCCGGTAAATAACGATCACTCATATACCTGGAAGTCAGCGAGACACATGCATCTATGGCTTCATCCGTGTATGTAACAAGGTGGTGATCTTCGTATTTCTCTTTGATATTATGTAGGATTTCCACAGTCTCTTCAGGAGAGGTGGGATCCACCAGGATCTTCTGGAAACGCCGCTCCAGCGCACCATCTTTCTCAATGTATTGCCTGTATTCATCCAGCGTTGTTGCCCCGATGCACTGAATCTCACCTCTCGCCAGAGCAGGTTTGAACATATTGGATGCATCCAGGGAACCGCTGGCATTGCCGGCGCCTACGATGGTATGGATCTCATCAATGAAAAGAATAATATCCGGATTCTTCTCCAGTTCATTCAATACCGCCTTCATTCGCTCTTCAAACTGTCCACGATATTTGGTTCCCGCAACCAGCGATGCCAGGTCAAGGGTGAACAAACGCTTGTTGAAAAGGGCTCTTGAAACTTTCCGCTGAACAATGCGCAATGCAAGGCCTTCAGCAATGGCCGACTTGCCCACACCTGGCTCACCGATGAGTATTGGGTTATTTTTCTTTCGACGGCTAAGAATCTGAGCAATACGCTGTAATTCCTTCTCCCGGCCTACAATGGGATCCAACCTGCCTTCTTCAGCAGCCCGCGTAATATCCCGCCCGAAATTATCCAGAACCGGTGTCCGCGATTTGGAATCAGCACCTTTCTTCTGACTGCTGCCATATCCCCTGCCTTCATCCTCACCTTCTTCGTCATCGGCGGTCCCGCCCCCGGGTAACTCATCCTTGGGATTCACCATTCCTCGGTTCTTATCGCGATTGGAAATCATGGCTTTCAATTCATCCCGAACTGACTGATAATCTACGCCATACTTTTGAACAGTGCGGCTGACAAGATTTTCTTCATCCTTGAGTATGGCCAGTAACAGATGCTCAGTGCCGATCAATTCACTATTGAAAAACCGCGCCTCGAGGTAGGTGATCTTCAAAGCACGCTCAGCCTGCTTGACCAGCGGAATGTTTTCCAATTGCCGTGCCTGAATGACCGGCTTACCAATGGTCTGCTCTATGGCTTTCCTTATTTCTTCAACATCCACACCCAGGTAGGAGAGAATCTGCATTCCCATGCCTTCACCTTCCCTGATCATACCCAGTAATAAATGTTCTACTCCTATATAATCGTTGCCCAACCTGAGTGCTTCTTCGCGACTGTATGTCAGGACATCCTTAACCCGTTGAGAGAATTTCGCTTCCATCCAATACCTCCTGATATCATAAATTCCTTGCTTCCTTGCCTTTCAACCCTTTGCACCTATAACGACAAGATGGCAAACTGGTCTATCAAAAATAACGCCAAAACAATATGACATACAACAAGCAAGGGTATAAATAAGTTCTTACAATGAAAATTATACCTAGTCATGTTGATGCAGGTTTCAAATTTAGGCCTCAAACTATCCACCAAAATTTGTCAGGATCCCTGTATTTTCAACATGAGCATGTTTATAATATAAATGAGGAATTTTTCAGGGAAAAACTGTATCTTCGTAATCTTGTTTCTTTATTGTTTACATACTGTAAATCAATAAGATAACAATTATTCTTTGAATGAAATCTGATCATGAAACAAATTAGCTGGGAAGAGTTTACGTCGATAGAAATCCGGGTTGGCAGCATTGTGGACGTACAGGACTTCCCCGATGCCCACCAACCTGCTTACAAGATTTGGGCAGACTTTGGCGATGATATTGGCTTACTGAAAACCAGTGCCCAGATCACGCACCTCTACACAGCGGAGGAATTGATCGGGATGCAGATTTTGGGAGTTGTCAACCTGCCTCCAAAACAGATTGGTACCTTTGTTTCTCAGTTTTTACTCACTGGAATTCAAGACAATAAGGGCCGAATCGTCATCGCTCAACCTGAAAGACCGGTTGAACCTGGCGCATTGCTTCATTGATCAGGGAACTCTTAACAGCGCGTAACAGAACGATATGATAGAAGGCGAAAAGATTATCAAGGTTAATATCGAAAACCAAATGAAGTCGGCCTACATTGATTATTCAATGTCGGTCATAGTGTCACGTGCCCTGCCAGATGTCAGGGACGGACTTAAACCGGTTCACCGCCGGGTATTATATGGTATGCTCGATCTGGGCGTTCTCTCAAACAGGCCTTACAAGAAATCAGCCAGGATCGTGGGAGAAGTGCTTGGTAAATACCACCCGCATGGAGATATCTCTGTCTATGATGCCATGGTCAGGATGGCCCAGGAATGGTCGCTGCGATATCCACTGGTTGATGGACAAGGAAACTTTGGGTCCATTGACGGAGACAGCCCCGCGGCCATGCGTTACACCGAAGCAAGACTGCAGAAGATCGCCGAGGAAATGTTGACAGACATCGACAAGGATACAGTGAACTTTCAGCTGAATTTCGATGATTCTCTGGAAGAACCCTCCGTGCTGCCTGCCAGGATACCTAACCTGCTCGTCAACGGCGCCTCAGGTATTGCCGTCGGGATGGCTACCAATATGCCCCCACATAACCTCAGTGAAGTGGTCGATGGAACCATCGCCTTCATTGATAACAATGAGATTACTGTCCCTGAACTGATGAAGTTCATTAAAGCTCCTGATTTTCCAACGGGTGGAGTGATCTATGGCTATGAAGGCGTCCGAGAAGCTTATGAAACAGGTCGTGGCAGAATCGTGATCCGCGGTGAAGCCAGGATAGAACCTGATGAACAGGGCAGGGAAAACATCATCGTGACGTCGATCCCTTACCAGGTCAATAAGTCTGAGCTAATTAAAAAGACAGCTGACCTCATCAACGAAAAGAAAATTGAGGGCATCACAGATATCCGGGATGAAAGTGACCGCAGCGGCCTGCGCATCGTGTATGAACTGAAAAGGGATGTCATTACCAATGTCGTTCTCAATAAGCTCTATCAACTCACACCCCTGCAGACCTCATTCAGCGTCAACAACATCGCCCTGGTCGATGGCCGGCCTGTCCTGCTTAACCTTAAAGACCTTATCCGGCATTTCGTCAATCATCGCCATGAGGTGATTGTCAGAAGGACGCGCTACGACCTCGCTCAGGCAGAGAAAAGAGCCCATATCCTGGAAGGCCTGCTCATTGCACTGGATCACCTGGATGCCGTGATAGCACTCATTCGCGCTTCACAAACACCGGAAGAAGCACGCAATGGACTGATTTCCAATTTCAATCTTAGCGAAGAACAGGCCCGCGCTATCCTGGATATGCGACTCCAGAGACTGACCGGACTCGAAAGGGAAAAGATCAAAGAGGAGTACCAGGAAATCATGGATAAGATCCGTCTTTACAAGGAAATCCTGGAACATGAGTGGATGAGGATGGACATCATCAAGCAGGAACTGACCGAAATCAAAGAAAAATATGGAGATGATGCCAGAACAGAGATTGTCTACGCTGCCAAAGACTTTAGGATCGAAGACACCATTGCAGACGAAGACGTCGTCATCACCATCTCTCACCTGGGTTATATCAAACGTACACCGCTAACAGAATACCGCCGTCAGAACAGAGGAGGACGAGGTGCCAAAGGCTCCAATATCCGGGGAGATGATTTCCTCGAATACCTCTACATAGCCTCCATGCACAATTACATGCTCTTTTTCACAGAGAAGGGTAAGTGCTTCTGGTTAAGGGTTTTTGAGATCCCTGAAGGAAATAAAACATCCAAAGGAAGGGCCATCCAGAACATGATCAACATCGAACCGGATGACCGGGTGCGGGCCTTTATCAATGTGAAAAATCTTAAGGAAGAAGATTACATTAACAACAACTTCATCGTTCTCTGTACGCGCAAAGGGATTATTAAAAAGACCAGCCTGGAAGCCTATTCAAGGCCCAGACAGTCAGGGATCAATGCCATTACGGTCAGGGATGATGACCAGTTGCTGGAAGCCAGGCTGACCAACGGTACCAATGAGATTGTGATGGCACTCCGTAGTGGCCGGGCGATCAGATTTAATGAGCAGACAGTCAGGCCCATGGGACGTAATGCTTCCGGCGTTCGGGGTATCACCCTGGGAGGATCGAAAGATGAGGTCATAGGTATGATTTGCCTCGAAAACGGAAGTCAGGATATACTTGTCGTTTCCGAAAATGGCTACGGAAAACGCTCAAGCCTTGACGATTACAGGGTCACCAACAGGGGTGGCAAAGGGGTGAAAACCATCAATATCACTGATAAAACCGGAGACCTCATCGCGATCAAAGCCGTCGCAGATTCCGATGACCTGATGATTATCAACCGCTCGGGTCTCATCATCCGTATCTCTGTAGCCACACTGAGAGTGATGGGCCGCGCAACCCAGGGTGTGAAACTCATCGACCTGCGTGATAACGATGCCATCGCTGCTGTAGCCAAGGTTGAAACAGATGATACCGATGATCAAGATATTGATAATGAGGGTATTGAGAATATAGAAATAGGGGAGGGGAGCGAAGAATCGGAAGCTACAAGCCACGAGAATCAAGCTGATTAATATTCAAGAAAAGCCTGCTGAATTATTGGCAGGCTTTTTGGTATATCTGGAATTGAACCTATATTTGAAGGGTCGAGAGACCGCAGTAAACTTAAACTCAACACAATGAAAAGATTAATCGGAGTCCTGACGTTCGCACTGGTCATGGGGTCTGTCATGGGGCAGACGGCTAAGGTGGTTAGCGCTTACAATTATTTGCGCAATGGTCAACTAGACAAAGCCAAAGAAGCTATCGATCCTACAATCACTCATGAAAAAACCATGGGTGCTGCTAAGACATGGTTCTACAGGGGCAATGTATACCTTGCTATACAGTTGTCTGATGATCCTAAATACCAGGGATTGAGCACCCAGGCACTGGAGATTGCACATGAATCCTATGCCAAAGCCGTTGAATTGGATCAAAAGAAGGAATATGCCGGTGAAATCCAGGACAGGTTCCTGATCATCTCAGAGCAGTTCTACAACAGGGGCGTGACTGGATACAACAACCAGACCTTCGCTCAGGCTGCCCAGGATTTTATCAAGGCAAAAGACATCAATGCCAGTTTTGGCAGAATCGACACCCTCTCCATCTTTAATGCCGCTTTATGCAGTGAACTGGCAGGGGATGCCAAAACTGCCAAGAGTTTATATCAGCAATTGATTGAAGTGGGGTATCACAACACAATAATATACAGCTCGTTAGCTGGTATCTATAGGGATCAGGGTGATACTTCAATGGCTGAATCAGTGATTCGCCAGGGCAGAACCAAACACCCTAACGATTTTAACCTGATCATCGCAGAAACAAATCATTTCCTGGGTAAAGGAGATCTCAAAGGTGCCCGTGAAAACCTGGAATTAGCCATTCAGTTGGATAATACGAACCCAACCATTTTCTTTGCCGTAGGAACAACATACGACCAGATGGGAGAGAAGGAGAAAGCAGAAGCAGCTTATAAACAAGCTATCGAACTTGATCAGACATATTTTGATCCACAGTATAACCTTGGTGCATTGTATGTGAACCGGGCTGCAACCATCATCGAAGAGGCGAACAAGCTTCCGCTCAATGACCCCAAGTACGATACAGAAAAGGCCAAAGCCGATAAGTTACTGAACGATGCATTGCCATATCTGGAAAAGGCGAATGAGATCAATCCACAGGACAGGGATACGCTGATTGCTCTCAAGGAAATTTATGCCCGCACGAATCAGCTGGAGAAGTTGAAGAAAGTGAACGAAGCATTGCAAAACCTGGGCAACCAGTAAGGCAGAGGGGCAGAACCAGCCATCAAAGGATATTCAGTCATTGAGCAACAGGGTGGGTACATATACTCACCCTGTTATCTTATTATCCTTCCTACTTAACATAATATAAATTATCAGGATAATTACAGAACAATATCTTATATATGCCTATACTGCTGTATTACTCATAAATAACTGTATTACAATCAGATTGCATATACACTAAGTGTCCCATTCTACTGAACGACCCACTCACATTGTTAGAAGGAAAGATTGAACAATGTCTCCGGATAAACCTCTTATAATGCTCTTGTTTCTTTTATAAAACAACCAGCTTTGCAGTCTGCTTACCCAGATTCGAAATGATATTTATAACGTAACTCCCTTTTTCAATACCCTTAAGATCCAGTTTCCAGAATTGCTCACCTGGAGTCATCGAATGCAACTTTGTCTCGCGGACAATCCTTCCACCCATATCCATGACAACCAAAGACGCATCCGAAACTGTACTCAAATGAAATCGCAGGAATGTATAATCTGTGGCAGGATTCGGATAAACACTGATTTTTAATTCATTGCGACTACTGCCGTCTAGTCCGGTGTAACCTGTGACTGTAAATGAATGCGGATCAAATCCCCCGATAAATGGATGTGTTTCCTTACGCCCTGTTGAATCCTTCGCACTAACATAATAATCGACCTCACTGCCATTACCCTGTGCCGGAATCATGGCTACAAAGTCCCTGGCTGTGTCCTGCACCATTTGTAAACTGCTCCAGTTTCCACCATTTACCCTGTAA
The DNA here is from genome assembly GCA_018001695.1 of Lentimicrobiaceae bacterium. Lineage (GTDB taxonomy): Bacteria > Bacteroidota > Bacteroidia > Bacteroidales > JAGNHN01 > JAGNHN01. Next base: position 31,399 of record JAGNHN010000006.1, on the reverse strand, counting down.
ACCAGCCTGACAGAGTCCATGACCAATCCCGAATCCGCATAAGCCTGAATCCTTGCCCGTATTTCAAAACCATTTTGGGCCGGAATATTACCAGATAATGGTAAATGTCTGATATCCAGCAATCTGATATCTGCGACACCCTTTGTTCGACAATGCAATGCATCGGTTGACTGCCAGGGGGCATTGCTGGCTTGCATGAAACCAAGAACTTCATAACCTGGCATGGCCTGCTGATAAACAGCCAGAGCTGGCGCATTCCATACTGCTGCGCTTGCCGAGCTAACTATCGGAACAAGCACTTTATTATTCAGTATTAGCGAATTAGTATATGGTTGTCCATCCGGCGAATAAACCCTGAAAACCTGATATGGTGTACCATATGAAGATATGCTGGTGGCATAATAGGATGCGACAGCCTCGTAATTAAGGTAACGCGGATGCGATGGGGGTACCTCCCCTATCAGAATTTTATCCACATCAAGGAACTTGCCCCAACAATCTATATGCTCAATATATTGCCCCAATGGATCCACGTTGAGATGGTATGTATGCACTCCCAGGTAATTCTGCACATATTGTTGGATCTGTGTAAGACTCAGCGTGGGATTTTCGGTCTGAACCAGGGTTGTACTGGCTGAAATGCCCATCCCATCTGTCATATAATTCCCACCTGTATGAATCAGGTTCATTCCAAATAGTGGTATCCCGAGGTAGGACGACATCACAACGGGGACATTATTGTCATTTGGGCGTGGACGGTTGTAGGGAAAATCAACAATGGCAACATAGCCCGAATCTGACTTAATAAACCATGGCCCATAGTCCCTCGTCCAATAAGAATCACTTGGTGCATAGACGAACTGACAATTCGACAGGTTCACCCCGGCGTTCTGGTAAAGTGTCCTGACCGTGGTTTCCTGTGCGGCTCCAGTCACTATGGTATATAAGGTGACGTCCTCAGCCATCTCAGCTATGAGATTGTAAGGGATCCCAAATCCGCTCCTGAATGTAATCAGCACCCCCTGCATCCGGTTGAATTCTGCAATATTTGTCACCATACCACCCGGTGGTGGTGTGGGTGTAAACAAGAGCTGCATGGCGTCACGGGATTGTAATTCATCCACGGATTCAACATGATACAGACCCTGGATGCTGGGATTCAGCAAGGGAATGCCGGACTGAGCCAGGCTGAGGGTTGTCAGGCTAAACGCTAGTACAACGAAAAAAAAGTGGTATCTCTTCATTTGAATAAACTGGAGTGCTGCGAATATAATGAAATAAGCCCGGAGAATGCTTCTTCCCCGGGCTTATCAATACTACCTTTACATAGATACTATTTCAAAGGGAAAACGATCTGTGTTTCCCATTTATCCGGATCCATTTCCGAGGCCATGCTCTTGATGTAGATCTCCCACACTTCATCACGCTGCTGTAATCCTTTATCAGCAACATAAGCATCAAGGGCAGTATATGAGATCAGGCTTGTTTCAGGGGCACCGAAGTGCACAGCTGTCACTACCTTACCTCCCTCAAGCATCCTTCCCTGTATGCCATGCTCAAAAGGAGTTTTGGTTGTTGGTAGTTGCTTCACCGGGATAGCCGCCTCAACGACTGAATATCCATCAGGATTCCAGGTATGCCATATACCCATCACAGGCGCTGTAACCTCCAGTCCCTGCGCTGATACCAACTCCATGAGGTGTGCAAATCCATGCTCAAAAAAGGATGCAAACTCCTCCATTTTGCAGCTGTCCTTAATCGACATAATGAACTGATCAGAAACAACTTGCTCAGTGATCTCCCCGGTACGACCTACCAATACATCCTTCTGTGCCTCAGCAATTTCCTTCAGTTTGTTTAAGCCTTTTTCAAATGAGGACTGCATCATCGATCCCAGGAACAATCCAAAGTAACGGGACAGAGGATATGCCAGACTGTCAAGGCTTAAGCCCCACGTTACCTCGGTGACCCCACCTTCTTTTTCATAAAATCTCCAGAAAGATCCAGCGTTACCCTGACCAACAAAATTCAGGTCAAACAAAATGAGACTGTCCGGATAAGATCCTGTTATGGTCATGCTGCCATTCCCTTGCTTTGCACTTGTCCAGGAGTACGAGGCTCCTTCTCCTTCAACAATTTCAGCATACGTTACCTGCATTTCCGGGTCGGCAGCAGCCCAGGGACTCCATGCCTCCCAGGATGGGAGATGGTTCACCTGCTTGAAGATAACCTTTGCAGGGGCATTCATCTCCATCGTGTATGTTGTGTTTGCTGAAGAAGGGAGAAAGAGTGCCACAATTAAAAAGGCCGCCACCAGGAGAAGCAGGATGGCGACAATGACTTTTAATGCCTTCATAATGGGAGATGTTTAGTTCGAGGTTCCCAAAGGTATGCAGATTCATCTGGTTTGCCAAGTAAAATATAATATTTGACTGATATTTAATATACTAGCTAATTGAAATACCCAATTCTCATTAGGTCAAAGTGAAAAAAACTGGGCCAACGCCTGCATTAACCCACCACGTTTGGGCGCCTCCTTCCTGGCTTTCTTGTCTTCACGCCCAGAGGTCATTACCACCTCCGGTTCTGAATAACGGGTCTGCATCTTCATGACCAGTGGAGATGGTTTGCGCGACTTCAGGAAGTGCTCAACATCCTGACTGTATTGCGGTCTTAGGGTCTTCCCTGTTTCTATCGAATCCATAGTTAAGTTTTCTTAATTCCTGGGCAGAGAAGTTTATGACCAAATGTATAATATTTAATATATTATTATTCAATAACTTAAGTTTAATTTTTCATATGTTTAGCTTAACTTAATCTCATTAAGGTAATAAAATTATTCTTAACTATCTTGCATTTGCCTTAACTTAAGCTTAAATTTGCTAACGCTTAATAAGCAATGGACTATCGGGATCAATATATTTATCAGCTGGTAGTTCAGTTACCAGACATGGTGCCTGGCATTCTGAAGGCGCATGTATACCGCATGCCTGCTCACGGAGAAAGCCTGATTACCCACCTTGCCATGACCTTCCACCCGGAGAATGAAATACAATGGGAAAAAGAGGATGGGATGAATTTCGACTTCTCCCCTTTCCTTAATCCTGATCGCCTCTATGATTGGATAGATGAATCGGAGACCCCCTTTGGCAAGGAAAAGCAACAAACTGCTTCCCTGGATCTGTTTTCATCATTGAATAACAGCATTTTATTCCTTCGTATTACGAATGCAGAGATTGACCATCAACTGTTGCTTTTTCTCTCCTTTCCAGGTAATCAGTTGCCCGGTACTTTTGCGTTGTTGCGTGGTGGGATCCATAAGCAGGCATTAATGGTTGGAGGACAAATTCTGCGCTATTCTCTCCAACTGATATATACAGCCTACCTGGAGGCCCATATTACACAGCAAGGATTTCTGAAACAGACCCGTCAGGCCATTGGTCACCTTGACCATGCACGCCGTCTGCTTCAGTCGGAACGCGAAAACCTGATGGACACCCGTGTGGAATGGTGCAGGCATGCATTGCAATCTCTGAGCGACAAGCATCAGATCCGCTTCACCTTTTCTCAGGAGTTGAATGAGAAGATCAGAAATTACCGCGGTACTGTCCCAGAGCTGATCTGGCTCCTCACACAAGGGGCAAACTATCTCATTACCCTTTACGCGGACATGAAACCGGATGAAATCCAGATACCTGCCTGGTGCATGGATGCGTTCCCATTTACACAACAAGATAATAAAGAAACAGCAACCCCGATCAAAGGTGTGAGTGGCGGATTAAGCCGGACCATGGAACTTCTTGATAAACTTGAACTGGCGTCGCGTAAGGTGTTGGATAACAATTTAAAACTTACAAGTGCCCATGTTGGAGCACACTGCCCTGTCCCCATTTCTGCACCTGCTATCTCGGATAGTATCCGTACCCATAAAACTCGCATTATCAAGCTGATGCATCAACATCCGCAAAAATGGCCCATCCTCAGAGAGAAGTTCAGGCCTATCTTAAGGATCATGGAGGAAGAAGTCAACCCGGTTGCCCAGCGTGCAGGGTAAATTTTCTATCAGACACATTATGACATGTGATACCCTGCCGGAATTGATTAGCTTTGAGCTTTGAGCTTTGAGCTATGGAAAATGTGAACAATCCTTATCCATATAAACTGGTCCAGGACGATCCCTGGCTTCATAGTAGCGCCCATGAAGTGGCAAACAGGCATAGCCGTTACGAGCAACGCCTGGAAGCCATCGGTGATAACTTCGGCAGCCTGTATGACTTCGCAGCCGGACATCATTATTTCGGATTTTCCATAGATCAGGAATCCGGACTGTTGATATACCGCGAATGGGCGCCAGCCGCCTTTCGCCTTTCCCTGATCGGAGATTTCAATTTCTGGGATCCGGAATCCGATCCCCTGCAAAAAGATGAATTTGGGATATGGGAAATTCAACTACCCCTGGAAAGGTTTGGCCAGCAAGGCCCTCACCAGGCACTTGTCAAAGTTTGGGTGGATGGCCCCAATGGTGTCAATGTCAGAATACCTGCCTATATCCGACGTGTTATACAGGATCCTGAAACCAAGAATTTCACTTCCCAGCTCTGGTTCCCTGAAGCCTTCGACTGGAAAGGTGATACCTGGCTGGAAACACCACCGGACAACCTGCTCATCTATGAGTGTCATCCAGGTATGGCACAGGAAAAAGAAGGTATAGGCTCCTTCAGGGAGTTCATGGAGAACATTTTACCACGTATCAAAGCCGCTGGATATAATGCCATCCAGCTTATGGCCGTCATGGAACACCCCTACTACGGTTCATTTGGCTACCATGTCTCCAATTTTTTCGCGCCATCTTCCCGGTTTGGTACTCCGGAAGACCTCAAAATGCTGGTGATGAAAGCCCACAGCATGGGCCTGCGTGTGATCATGGATATCGTGCATTCGCATACGGTGAAAAATACTCTCGAAGGTATTAATCAGTTCGATGGATCTGATAACCAATACTTTCATCCTGGTCCCCGTGGAGAACATCCCGACTGGGACAGCCGTTTGTTTGATTATGGGAAAACGGAAGTCCTCCGCTTCCTGCTTTCAAATATCCGCTACTGGCTGGAAGAATACCATTTTGATGGATTCCGTTTTGATGGCGTGGGCTCAATGATGTACCACCACCATGGGCATGAGGTCTTTGACAATGCAGACAAATACTTTAACCAGGGTGTCGAATGGGATGCCATCACGTATCTTCAGCTTGCCAATGAACTCGCACATCACATCGACCCGAACACAGTGACCATCGCGGAAGATGTGACAGGAATGCCAGGTCTTTGCCGCCCTATCAATGAAGGCGGAATTGGATTTGATTACCGACTGGGTATGGGTATCCCAGACTTCTGGATACAACTTCTTCGTGACCTTAAAGACGAAGACTGGCGCATGCAGGATTTTTGGAACACACTTACAAATCGCAGACCTGATGTTAAGACAGTCGCCTACTGTGAATCGCACGATCAGGCCCTCGTTGGTGATAAAACCATCGCTTTCTGGCTGATGGACAAATACATGTATGACCATATGCACCGTGATGATGAGCACCTTGTCATCCACCGCGGAATGGCCCTTCATAAGATGATCAGGATGTTAACCATTAGCCTGGGTGGGCAAGCCTACCTCAATTTCATGGGCAATGAATTTGGGCACCCGGAATGGATTGACTTTCCGCGTGAAGGAAATGGCTGGAGCTATTTCTATGCCAGACGCCAATGGTCCCTCCTGGATGATCCTGATCTTAAATATCAATATCTGGCCAATTTCGACCGGGATATGCTTGCCATGGTCTCGCGCTACCGGGTATTGGAAGCCGGTTACGGAGAGCAGATCTATGTGGATGAATGGCACAAGACGTTGATATTCAGAAAGGCAGGACTTCTGTTTCTCTTTAATTTCCATGTAAATCTCAGTGTTCCCGATTATGAATTCCCGGTGCCAGAGCAAGGTATTTACCAGGTTGTTCTAGACTCCGAAGCGCCTGAATATGGAGGGGAAGGAAGATTTAACCAAAATATCCTCTACCCTACCCGTTTCGATGAATCTACTGGAAAACACCTTCTCCGGTTGTATAACCCAAACCGTAATGCATTGATATTGAAGAAACTGAAATAGGCTAATCCGGTAACGACAATAATGGTAATCCCTTTCGGAAACCTTCGACCTGGAGCCTGATACGGTCTGCTTCCAGGAGTTTGACATCATGGTTCCCTATTTCCGTGCGCAAAACAGCCCCAAAGTGTTCGCGAACATACAGGATTATCTTACCCCCAACCGCAGTCTCAAATCCGGAAACAGGAAAATCATATATCTCTCCCCTTTTATATACAGGGTGCAATGGCTCAAGGAAGTAAAAGCCTTTTGTGGACCACCGGTCTACCCAACAAATGATTTCCTGGCCCTGCTGTATTCCCCAGCGTTCATAATGCCGGCATTCCAGATAATGCTTCTCCCCATAGGGATCCTTCAGGATATGATAGCGATGCCCATCCCCCAATTCGACCGTTTTTCCTACTTGAAACAAATATTGCTTACCTGGCTCAATGCCCTCTCCATCCACCTTCTTTAAAGGTGGTGTGAAGGAAAGTCTTCCCTTGCTGATTTTATAGACAGTCAATAATACGCGTCCGCTAACCTGGTCATATTCCTTCACGGCTTCTTCAGGAGCATGCCAATCACGTCCATAAACATCTTTGATCAGGACCTGTGCCTGGGCTTGTCCGAAGAAATCCAATCCCTGTGTTTTGGCAAGATAATCAAACCAGAAATCATTGTTTTCCTTATAATTAGGGTCATGAGGTTCAAGAAACACTTTACCTGAACAATTCACCCTGTCCACTTTGCACCACAGGCGGTCATGACCCTGCAGATTCAGATGCTGGTAGGGAAGCGTTGGCAAAATGTGACGCATCCCATGGGGATCTGACAGGATCAAACCTGGTTCGTCCTGCCCTAAAAATGCACCACGGACCTCAAACTCGTATGATAAACCCTCTACCAATGTCATGTCTGTCAGAACAAAAAACTGTCTGAGTTTGTTTGTGTTTGTTGTATCTTAGAACAAACCAAAACCTCAGACAATGAAAAACATCTACAAGATAGTGATTCCTATTGCCGGAATGGCAGCTTTTATGCTTTTTACAGCCGAGCTTAACAACGGAAGTGGTAGTCCCGGCGGGAAAACAGGTAGCCCGGGTGATGGAAATGCCACATGTACTCAATGCCATGGGGGAACAGCCTCAGCCCAAACGGGTTGGATCACAACCAATATCCCGGCCACAGGCTGGATTCCGGGTCAAACCTACACCATTACTGCTACCTTGACTCATTCAGGCGCAAACCGTTATGGATTTGAACTCACCGCTGAAAACAGCACCGGTACAAAGACAGGAACTTTCAGCCTGATTAATGCATCCGAAACAAAGCTGACCAATGCCGGCAAAGCTGTCAGCCATACATTAAGCGGCACAACCGGTGCTGGTGGGAGTAAGACCTGGACAGCCAACTGGCAGGCTCCGGTAAGTGGCACCGGAACAGTGGGGTTTTATGCTGCCTTTAACGCTGCAAACGGAAATGGGACAACATCTGGCGATGTGATTTACACTTCTTCCTTGCTGGTGCAGGAAGCCATCACCGCGACAGTACCATCCAATCCCAGCCTGGCTGTTGTTAAACTCTACCCCAACCCAGCCACAGAGACCGTCTACCTGACGCATCCCGAAAACCAGGAAGGTATTGTTTATCAAATCATGGATATGAGTGGCAAGATCTGGACGAGCGGAATTAGCAAGGGTTCCGAAACGGTTATTGCGGTGGACGGATTGCCCAGGGGCATGTACCTCCTGACTTCCGGATTGAATGAAAAGGTGTTTCGTCTCGTGCTGAGATAATCAGCCTGAGCGTTAATCTCCCCGGACTACTCTCAGTACGCCTTTGACCTTCTGTATCTTACGAATTAAGGCTTCGAGGTGCTGCGTGTCATGTACATTGAGAGTAATGGAGCCTTCGAAGCGGCTACCGTTTGTTTCAAAGGAGAGTGAACGCATATTGACTTTCATGTCCTGGGAAATCACCTCGGAAATCTGGTTTACCATACCCAGCTCATCTGTTCCGCTAACCTTAATGGTGGCCTGATAACTGGATAAACCGGATGATTTCCTCCACTTAACTTCAACGATACGGTATGGATAACGATTAAGCAAATCTGCCGCATTGGGGCAATTAAGGCGATGTACGCTAATTCCTTTGGAAACAGTTACAAATCCAAAAACATCGTCGCCAAAAATGGGATTACAACAAGGTGCCAGGTTGTAGTTCACATGATCCAAAGAATCATCGATTTCCAGGATATCCACCGTTGCTGTTTCGGATAATCTGGAAGGTTGCAAGGACTGTGGGGGTGAAATTGGTTGCTTTTCATGGGCAACGCCATTCTCCTCTTTCAGTATCTCCTTGGCATCCAGTAGGTCAAATCTACCTGCAGATACGGCTGCATAGAATTCCAGGCTGTCACGAAAATGGAAATGCCGGATCACTTTGTTGATCACCTCATCGGAGAAAGGAATTTTCCAGTTTCGGAATTTCCGTTCCACGATTTCCTTTCCCAAAGCAACTTCCTTAAGCAGGTCTTCCTTCAAGGCCCTTTTGATGCGGGATTTGGCTTTAGTGCTGACCACATAACCCAGCCAGTCGGACTTGGGCTGCTGGTTTTTTGAAGTGAGAATCGCAACATTATCACCATTCTCAAGCTTATGCTTGAGGGTCACATTCTTACCGTTAACCTTGGCTCCGGTGCAGGTGTTTCCGATTCGGGTATGGATCTCATAGGCAAAATCTAACACGCTAGACCCGGCCGGCAGTTTGCGCAGATCGCCATCTGGCGTGAAAATGAATATCTTGTCACTATATAAATCCGTTTTAGCCTGGTGGGCTTTTTCAAAAGCCTCCGCTACCGGATGTTCAAGAAGCGAACGGATCTGGTTCCAGGCTGTTGAACTCACATCGGCAGCAGCATCTTTATAACTCCAATGTGCTGCATGTCCTTTTTCTGCAACATCATCCATTCTGCGCGATCTGATCTGAACCTCAAACCATCGCTTACCTGGACCAAATACCGTCGTATGCAGGGATTCATAGCCACTGGCTTTGGGCGTAGTAATCCAATCCCTCAACCGTTCAGGATTGGGCGGGTAAATATCTGTTATCAGGGAATAGACTTTCCAGGCATCTGCTTTTTCACTTTCAATGGTCTGATTCAGAATGACACGTATGGCAAACACATCGTAAACCTGCTCATAATCAACACCCTGAACTTTCATCTTTCGCCAGATAGAGGGAATGGATTTAGTCCTCCATTTAATCTCGAAATCAAATCCATGCTTGAGCAGGGCTTTCTCTATGGGCCGGGTAAAGTCCTCAATCAGCACCTTCTGTTTGCTGGCCGACTGCGCAACTTTCTTCTGGAGGCTTTCAAAGATCGCAGGTTCAAGGATGCGCATCGAGAGCTCTTCCAGTTCAGTCTTGATTTTATAAAGTCCCAGTCGATGCGCTACAGGTGCATATAGATGTGCACATTCGGTTGCCAACAGATGTTGTTGGTTTTGAGGAAGATGATCGGCCTTGCGCAAGTGGTGAAGCCGGTCGGCCAGTCGGATCAGTGTGACCCTGACATCCTCTCCCACCGTGAGTAGGAGTTTGATGAAGTTCTCTGAATGGTAAGCTGTCCGATCCGTCCTGATCGCTGCGACCTTCCTTAATCCGGTCAGCAATCGGACCACAACAGGATGAAGCCACTGATTCAGATCATCGATGCGAATCTCGCCCTGCACGACCCATTCATGCAGCAATGCGGCTGCGAGAGAATGAGGACCCAGTCCAACCTGCTCCGAGACAATTTGTGCCACCGATAAGGCATGCTGCCAGGCAGGTTCCGGGTCGTTCTTATCCAACTCCTGAGGTAAGGGAATCAGAAAGGCCCAGCAAGCATTGACATGAGGGTCTTCCTGCACCTCCTTCGCCTGCCGTGCCAGGAAATCCTTGAATGCTTTCTGCTTCAACTGCACATCATTAGTGGTTTCCTCCTGCCTCATCTCTTATAGGGTCCCATCATAATAAAACGCAAAAGTACTTAAAACCGCATGTCGGGCAGCTATTTCAAGATTACCTGAAGAATATCTGAAGAGGAAAGTGGATCCTAAAACACAATGGGGAACCTTTCTTGCGGAAAAGTTCCCCATTCACTCGCCCTGGCCGTAGCGCAGGGTTGGTGCCAAGTTACTGTTAAGTGGCTTTGTTCGATGTAGTTTGTGCCATGGTTTTGCTCCACCAGCCTATGCCGTTCAGCGCTCCGTAGAGTATTGCTTGCCCGGACGGCTTGTTCCGTAGAACAGGTGAAACTCCTTCTGCCACACTTTCAAAGAACCTGGGCCTCGTGTTGCGCCTGGCAACGCTTTAACGACCCTTTGTCGTTGGGTTTTCCGGCCTTTCGGCTTTCCGACCCGCCGTGCATTCGTCCTGCGTTCCAAAGAACCCAAGCTTCCATGCACCCCGACTTACCCTTTTTCGCTCACTTGGTCTACCAAAGTTAATACGAACGACACCCCGAATGCAAGTTTTTCTGGGTTCAGATCTGCACATCATACAAACATGGGTTATCAACAATTGTTAATAACATTCAACGCGTTCATTTTCTGTAATATAAATAAATATAACTAGAACATTCCGGCTAAATTATCGCATACCGGGATTGTGTACCTTTATACCGCATTACTCCAATATGGTGCCAGAAATAGAAAAACGTCGTTTTCTCCTGCTGAATATCCTTAAGGGATTTGTTTGGTTTGCCGGTATTATCGGACTGATGGCTGTCATTCAGATCAGCCTAAATATCGATTACCAGATCCTGATAGACCGGCTTGCAGATAGAACCGGCCTCGTCTTGCTTGTGTTTGTGCTTTCTGAAGTGGTCTTTGGCATCATCCCACCAGAAATATTCATGTTGTGGGCAGCAGGATCTTCGGGAAATATTTCATACCCTGTGATGATGGGCATCCTGGGTGCACTGTCTTATGGCGCCGGCGTAAGCGGTTTTTTTATCGGAAGAGCGCTGAGTCATACCCGCTTCTACCATTGGTTACATGCAAAAGTGCTGAAAAAGCAAACCCATAACCTAAAACGTTATGGGTTCTTCCTTCTGATCGTGGCTGCTCTGACGCCAATACCGTATTCAGCCGTTTGCATGCTCATGGGTGCCATAGGCTACCCTAAAGGTCAATTTATGATATTCGCAGCTTTTCGGTTCCTCAGATTTACCATCTTTGCTTGGATAATGCTTGAGATCAGCAATCTATGGTTTCTGGTTTAAAGCAATGAATTACCCCTTGGATTTCTTATTTTCTTTACCTTTTGCTTTACCAGCTGTCTGGGTTTTGATGGTACACCCAATAGCTCGTGTCGTGGAAGGATCCACTGCCCTGCCCTGCATCACTGCTTCTAACGCATTCTCCAGATATCTGACCTGCACAGCGCCAGCATCCTTGTAATTGTCGTCAATGGCACCAATGTAGGCAACCTTGTATGCGTTTTTCTTATCCTTGCTCAGCAAATACACGTGCGGTGTACGGGTTGCACCATAGGCAGGATAGACCTTTTGCCTATCATCCAAAAGATAAAGAAATGGAAAACCTTTTTCAGCGGCCCTGACCTTCATCGCACTATATGAGTCCTGAGGTTGAACGAGGGAGTCATTCGGGTTGATAGCCACCACGGGATAACCTTTCGGTGCATACTTCTTATGCAGGTCAATGATACGGTCTTCGTAAGCAATACTGTAAGGGCAATGATTACAGGTGAAAATGAGGATAACGCCTTTATGTTCAGGCAAATCCTTCAGGCTATAGTACTTTCCATCTACATTTAGCAGACGAAAATCCTTGGCTTTGTCCCCTACCTTATATCCTGGCTGGGCCTGGATCATGCTGAAAAGGATTATGAAAGCAGATAAACTTAAGATGTTCTTAATCATGTTGTTGGGTTTATTAGTTTTACAATAGTTTGCGGATCATATCATGTAATACCTTCTCATCAATCATGCCCTCGCGGAACAACCGCCCTTTGTTGCTGTATACTAAAGTTGCAGGAATGGCACCGGACCAGTTTTGATCAACCTTGGGAATCCAGCGGTTGCCATCCGGATCATCCAACATAACAACTTCCGGCTTAATGTTCCTTGCCTTGATGAACGGAATAACCCTGGTTTCCATATGATTGGGGAAATCAAGGTTGATGAGACTGATCTTGACTGGCCGTTCCTGGAACATTTCGTGCGCCTCGAGAAATACAGGCAATTCTTTCACGCAAGGGATACACCAGGTAGCCCAAAAGTTTAGTACACGGACGGTATCATCCTGGATCTGCAGATAGGGTTCGAATGTGTCAAAGTCGACGATCTCAATGACGGGATCGGCTTCCTGCATGGTTTGAGCATTCACCATCAACAGGGCTCCAAGCATCATAGAAAACAGAAATCTCCTGATCATGCGAGTTAAACACGGCACCCGGGAGATTGTTCAAGTGGTAGCAGGAAGCCGGAAGGCATGCATGGAGTGACCCCCGACATAAATAATGTCATGGTCTAAGCAGGCCGAAGACCGGATTTTCTCTTCAGTTTTAATGCGCCAGTTCTCCGAACCCCTTTCAAGGTCAATAGCATAGACATAACCATCATCTGAACCGGCAATGACCGTATGGCCAGCGATAAGCGGGGACGAATGTACTGCTCCATCGGTGTCAAATTGCCAGCGTAATCGACCGTTGGCGGTATCCAGGCAACGGATTCTTCTGTCCCTGCTACCATATACGATATAACCAGGACTCACTGCAGGGCTGGAGAACACAGGTGCACCTGCTTCAGTGATCCATTGAATGCCAGCATCTTCTGTCCCAATACAATGAACCCGGCCATCCAGACCGGCAATAAACAAATGGTCCTTCATGATGGCAACCGATGCATGGATGCTACTGTTTGCATTATATTGCCAGGACACGCTACCATCACGCAATCTCAGCTTATATACCTGACGGTCCCTGCTGCCAATGTAAACGTGGTCCTCATGAAGTGCCGGACTGGCTATGACCCATCCTTCGGTCTTGTATTTCCATCTTGGCTTCCCCGATGCATTTTCAAGGCAATAAACATAGCCATCCAGGCATCCGAATACCACGCTGTTATCCTGCACAACCGGAGAGCTGAAAATCCAATCGCCGGCATCAAAACGCCACTTCTGGACCCCGCTGGAGGCCCTCAAAGCATAAAGTGATTTGTCAAAACTCCCAGTATACAACACCCCCCTGTACAAAGCTGGTGTGGAACGCACCTTTCCCTTCGTCTGGAACTTCCATATCTCCCGCCCTGAGCTGGCATCCAGCGCATGTATGCAGCGACTGTCATCTCCGAAGTAGAGTACCCCATCCAGGCAGACAGGTGATGAATGTACGGACATTACCTGATGAAAGCGCCAGGCAAGCATAGGTGCCCTGTTCAACGGAACAGCCGTTTTGATCATCCCTGTTCTGAGTGGGTTCTGACGAAAGACCGGCTGCTCATGGTAGATGCCGTTATCGCTCAGCTTCACCAACTTATTCGTAAGGACAAGCAATTGGTTCGCGCCAGCCAATTCCAGGGCTATATCCCTAACTATCAGCCCCTTTTCTAGATTCATATGTCGTTCTTAACACTTCTCTTTCACGAATAAACGCTTCCTCCAGCCTGGTGAAATAGGCATGAAGATCTGATTCATGCAAACTAGTCTGATATACACGTGATTCCTTTATGCCTGCTATCTCCTTTTCTAAATGACTGATCTCGGTTTGGAGGTGTGTGATCCTGGCCAGTAATTTATCTTCTTCATGCAAGGTTTCCATGCGATTGGCCAGCCTTATTGTGCCCTCATCCAACATGCGTATTACAGCTCTGAGGCCTTCAAGGTCACTCTGCAAATAGGCTTCGTTTAGCCTGATAAACAACAAGGTAGCTTCTTCACGAAGTTCTTCTGCAATCAGGTCAGGATGACAGCGCTTACTCGCCTGACGGTAAAGCGATGTAAGCTCAGCACGGTCTCTCCTGCTGAGCACCTGGATACTGGCTTCGCTCACGCGGCTTCGTTCCTCATTAAACTGCCCCAGGTCTTTTTCCGCTTCATCAAATGCTTCCTTATTCGAAGCATTTTCCTGGTATTCAATAAAGAGAATATCTCTACGAAGCTCAAAGATCTCTGCCATAAGACTACCCAGATATTTGTTGTGCAAAAATCTGAACTCATTGATATGACGATGCAGTTCCAGTTTATGGTGGTTCAGGACTGACAACTTGGTTTCGAGGAGGTTAAGGCTGGTTTTCAACCCTGTAATCAGGACATCTTTGTTCAGAACGGGAGGCTGGAAGGCTGAGAGCAAGCCATCTGTAAGCTGCGCAGCCAGGTTGTACTCTCTCATTTCTGCCGCTTCTTTTAGGGGAAGAAAGCGGCTATCATGCCGGCTTTCCTCAAGGAGTCCGTTCACTTCGGAGAGGAGCTCACTGAAATTGGCTGTTGCGATGATGTCGCGGATGGCAACCAATCGCTTGCGAATCGAACTCATCTTCTGAACACCTCTTTACCAGCAAGATAAGTGGATAAAACCTGTGTTGTGACTAGTTCTTCTGAAGGTATCTTCATCATATCTTTATCCAGGATTACAAAATCGGCCACTTTTCCTCTTTCCAGGCTTCCCGTGAATTCATCTGCGAAGCAGGCTTTTGCCGCCCAACGCGTAATGGACAAAAGTGCTTCCTGAGGAGTTAGTGCGTTATTAATCTGGAACCCTCCTTCGGGATCTCCGTGGGTGTTAACGCGGTAAACAGCTGATAGAAAGGTATGTAAAGGATTGATTTGTTCTATTGGGAAATCCGTGCCATTAGGAATCCAGCTGTTCTGTTTCAGGAGGTCTTTATAGGCATAAGCATTGACTACACGGTTCCCAAGGCGTTCCGCGGCCCAGGCCATGTCTGATGTGGCATGGGTAGCTTGCACCGAGGGCACGATGGCATACATGCCAAACAACGAAATATCTTCAGGATGAACCACTTGCGCATGCTCCACACGCCAGCGAAGATCATTACCAGGGCTCAGAACCACGCTGTAGGCCTGGAGAACCTGACGGACGGCGCTATCGCCGATAGCATGAATACATAATTGGTAGTCGTGATCGATGGCGAATCGGCAATAGCCTGCCAGCGAATCCTGACCAAGCATCGAAATCCCTCGGGTTGCTGGTGCATCCTCATAGGGCTGCAGCAACAGCGCCCCTCTGGAACCCAGGGCACCATCTGCATAGAGTTTTATAGACCTGACTATCAAGCTCTCCGTCTGGATCACACCATTATCGCGGATGAAGGACTCGCTTTCTTCATCGGGCTCAATCATAGCATATATTCTCATGGCCAGGTCGCCCTTAGCCTGCATCTGTTGCAGCTTCCTGATGCGACCGACTGTCAGACCGGCATCGGCGACCATGGTAAGACCTTGTGCGAAGCAATCTTTCTGAGAACGAAGCCATGCACGCTGCAGCAATGCATCGTCAGGTTGGGGTATCAGGTCATCTGTCAGGCGCATGGCATTGTCGATCAAAATGCCATTTGGTTCACCATTGGTCAGAAGGATCTCACCTCCGGCAACCTGTGTGCCTTTTGTTATTCCTGCCAGGTTCAATGCCCTGGAATTGACCAGCATGGCATGACCATCAATACGTGTCAACAATACAGGAATATCAGGAAAAACACTATCAAGAAGTGATTTATCCGGAAAAGCCCCGGTATCCCATAGGTTCTGATCCCAGCCACGGCCTTCCAGATAAGGCAGATCTTTTCCCTCTGCAAATGCCTTAAGTCGTGAAACCAGCTCGGCAGGAGACTGGCAACCAACGAGATCAGCCTTGGTTTCTGACAGAATGCCATAACCCAGGAAATGGCAATGTGCATCGATGAAACCAGGGAACACCGCAGCACCTGCAACATCCCGCTCTTCTGTGAACTTATAACGCTGCCGAAGCTCGTCTTCCTGACCGATATCCAATATCTTGCCCTGATGAATGACCATCGCATCAGCGATTGTAAAAGCTGTATCTGCGGTATAGATTATACCGTTAAAGACCAGCATGTCTGCTTTTTTTTCAGACTGGCATGACATCATGATTACGACATTCAAAATGATTAGCAACCAACGGGAAAGAGAAGAGACCATTGCTTGAAATTTGCTCAAAGATACTCATGAATGCGGCAGGTTGAAAAATTCTTACGATCAGGCAACCTTATAATATCTATTTTTGTTTTTCGATAATACCTCAACGATCATGAAGCAAACCCTTACCCATACCCGGTTTTTCGTTGTAATTGGCCTGATTATCGCGGCGGCTGTCATGCGTCTCCTGCCCCACTGGCCCAATTTCACCCCTATTGCCGCCCTCGCACTTTTTGGTGGAGCCTATATCAGTCGCAAGTGGCTTGCGTTTTTGATTCCATTGGCAGCTATGTTCATTTCGGACCTGTTGCTAGGTTTTCACAGCAATATGGGGATTGTATATCTGGCGTTTATGCTAACCGTCCTGATCGGTTTTGCATTGCGCAAGAACCCACGTGCAATCAATGTTGCCAGTGGCTCCCTGGCGGCCAGTACATTGTTTTATTTGCTTACCAATCTTGCCGCCTGGTACGCTAATCCAATGTATCCCCAGCATTTGGGTGGACTGATAAGCAGCTACGTTGCCGGCTTACCATTCTACCTGAACGGGATTGCCGGAGACCTCTTTTACAGCACACTGCTCTTTGGTGGATATTACCTTATCAGAACCTACGTTCCTTTTGCCAGGTTGGTGAATCCATAAATCCAACATAATAATACGATGCCAGCCTGCCCGTGAATACTGGCAGGCTGTCTTGTTTCACAGGATAAACATACAGGCATAAACCGGGCAGTCACTGTAAAGATTAATCCTGAATCGGCACGGAATTATGGGTATTTTTGTAGCACAAGCCAGAATTATGCGCATTGTTTTTTTCAGCCGGCCAAAACCCAAGCAATTCATCTACAGACCCCGGTATTGGGATGAGAGAAAGGAAGAGCTGGAAAGGATTCAAAAGAAATATGCCGGAACAGATGCACCACAAGGTACGGATGCCTTACGTGAGCAGCTGTCCCGCAGATGGAGAAGAAAAATCGATAAGGACACCCGCAAGAAGACATCGAGTATGATGATGCTTGTTTATCTGGTTATCGCTGCCCTCCTTGCGTGGTTTATTTTTGCCAGATAGCCACATGCCAGATTTAATTCATGTATTACCGGATCATGTAGCCAACCAAATTGCGGCCGGTGAGGTTGTTCAGCGGCCTGCTTCGGTCGTTAAGGAACTCATGGAGAACGCTGTTGATGCCGGAGCTACCACCATTGATCTGATCGTGAAGGATGCAGGCAGAACTCTTGTTCAGGTGACAGACAATGGCTGTGGAATGACAGAAAACGATGCGGTCCGCTGTTTTCAGCGCCATGCCACATCCAAGATCCTTGCTGCTGAGGATCTTTTTGCTATTCGTACCATGGGATTCAGAGGAGAAGCCCTGGCCTCGATCGCCGCCATATCTCAACTGGAATTGAAGACCCGGCGAGCAGAAGATGATCTTGGAGTAATGGTTGAGATAGATGGTGGTAAAATAATGAATAAAAGCGCAGTAGCTTGTGCTGCCGGTACCACGATCTCAGTGAAAAATATCTTTTACAATCTGCCTGCCAGGCGGAAATTTCTTAAATCCAATACCGCTGAGCTCAGGCATATCGTTGAAGAATTCATACACATTGCACTGATACGTACCAACATCCAGCTCAGCCTGTTCCACAATGGAAAGAACATATACAAGCTGGCCCCGTCGCCCCTGAAACAACGGATCATTGCACTGTTTGGCCAGGCGTATAAAGAAAGACTCATACCCGTTCATCTCGAAACAGACTACCTGAAGGTGGACGGATACATCGCCAAGCCTGAATTCAGCAGAAAGACGAGAGGAGAGCAGTATTTCTTCGCAAATAAGCGGTTCATCCGTCATCCCTACCTTCATCACAGCGTGGTCAGCGCTTACCAGGACCTGATTGCAGAGAACACGTTTCCGGCCTACTTCCTAATGCTGGATGTACATCCCGCCAGCCTTGATGTCAATATTCATCCTACAAAGACGGAGGTAAAGTTTGAGGACGAGAAGATGATTTACGCCATGTTACGTTCGGCTATCAGACAGGCCCTGGGTCAGCATAACCTGATGCCAAGCCTTGAATTTGACAGGGAACGCAGCTTCGAATTGCCCCCAGGGATGGCCCAGCGAACGCCCGTTATTCCACAAATCAAGATCAATCCTGATTATAATCCTTTTGAAAACACGGATTTAAAGTCGGAACGGGATAGAAGAAACCGCCAGGAATGGATGCGCCTTTTCAGCACGGCTGACCGTCATGACGCCCTGTTAGGTAGCGAATCCAAAACACCTGCAGATGACCATGAAGAAGCAGAAAGTTCACCCTCTACCCATCAGGAGGATCGCCAGGCGATACTTCCCATTCAGGATCGTTATATCATCACAGGAATGAAATCAGGGGTTCTCATCATCCATCAGAAAAGGGCCTGGGAAAGAATTTACTATGAACTGCTGGCAGAAAGATATGCCAGTCACCATGGTTATTCACAACAGCAGCTTTTCCCGCAAACGATCAGCTTGCCGCCTGCAGATGCTTCCATTCTCCGGGAATTGATTCCGGATTTAACAGTATTGGGATTTGAAATCAGGGAGCTGAGCGGAGATGACTTCATCGTTGATGGTGTACCGGAAGAAATCAATCAGGATGACATTGCTGCGCTGATGGATGGCTTTATACAGGAATACAAGGATGGACTTGAGCCGGCCGCAGGGGCAAGAAGTCTATTAATCAAGGCGCTGGCAGTCAACCTGGCACGACAGGAAAAACCTGTGAGGGATGCCGAAGGTATGTACACGCTGATTGACAGGCTTTTTGCGTGTGAAGCACCAGAGAAAACACCCTCGGGAAAAGTTTGTTATATATTGATGAATCAGGAAACGCTAGACAAGCACTTCAAGTAACATTTAATAGTTCAACCAAGTCAGGGAATTTTATGAGTTATCAGCAATATAGTCCTCAAGGATTCAGGGTGTTAATGCCTGTGGTCAAGAATATAATCATCATCAATGCATTGATGTTCCTCGCCACATTTTCGCTTCAGCGAATGGGCATCGACCTCGTTGACCTGTTCGGATTGCGTTATTTTACCGCATCTGAATTTGCGCCCTACCAGTTCATTACATATATGTTCATGCACGGTGGCTTTACGCATATCTTCTTCAATATGTTTGCTGTATGGATGTTCGGGAACATCCTGGAGCAGGTATGGGGGCCAGGACGTTTCATTACCTATTACCTTATTACTGGTGTAGGTGCTGCTTTGGTGCATTATGGCGTTATGTATTTTGAGATATCACCCGTGATATCCCAAATCAATGACTACCTCACCAATCCCACAAATGAAACCTTACTTGCGCTTGGTGCCACTCATTCGTTTCACCTCTCGCCGCAAAGCGGGGAATTGTGGCCCATGTTTCAGGAATTCAGGAACGCGACGGGAACCTTGCAACTCCAGCCTGACAATATGGAAGCCCGTCAGGTCACCCTGGATTTCCTGTCAGCCTATAAATCATACTATTTGAACCAACCCAACGTTATCGGTGCATCCGGTGCCGTATTCGGTATCCTGCTCGCATTTGGCATGTTATTCCCTAATTCATTGATTTACATATTTTTTGCTATACCAATCAAAGCCAAGTGGTTTGTGATTCTCTATGGTGCCATAGAACTTTATGCGGGTATCTCAGGTTCAATGGGATCCAATATCGCGCACTTCGCTCATTTGGGAGGCATGATTTTCGGATTCTTTATTATTAAATACTGGCATAGAAGACGATGAGCAGCGGATACCCTCCATCCTATTCCAATCCCGCAGAGCGGATCCGCCACTATTTTTCAAGCGGATCAACCGTCTCCCGGCTGATCCTGGCGAATCTTCTGGTTTTCATCGTTACAGGGCTTATCAGCCTGGGCTTATGGTTGTTTAAAGCAACTGATATACCAGGAATTCCACTGAATCGCACTACCTTTTGGCTTGCCGTCCCTGCAGATTTGAGTGCCCTCCTACAGCGTCCCTGGACCCTGGTGAGTTATATGTTTTTTCATGAAGGATTTCTCCACCTGCTCTTCAACATGGTCATGCTGTATTTTGGTGGACAGATATTCAGGGAATTTCTCAGCGCAAGAAAGCTGCTTGCCACGTATATTTTTGGAGGATTGACAGGGGCTGCCTTCTATATTGTTGCCTATAATGTATTTCCTGTATTTCAAGACCATCTTCAGCTAAGCCTTGCCCTGGGAGCATCCGCCTCCGTCCTGGCCATTCTTATCGCTGCAGCAACCTACGTTCCGGATTATACATTGCGCTTGTTCCTCATTGGCAATATGAAATTGAAATATATTGCCTTACTCTTTGTGGTTCTTGACCTTCTGAGCATACAGAAAGGAAATGCAGGGGGACATCTTGCTCACCTTGGAGGTGCATTCTGGGGATTTCTTTTTGCAGCGTTGCTGAAATATGGCCCAAGGCAACTACTTGCAACAGGAAAAAGAAAAACACGGTTTCGTACCATACATGGTAGCGGGAAGCGCTCACAGGGAGGAAAGACAATGCATTCACGACCTGTCACCGATGAAGAATATAACTATCAGAAGGCTGAAAGACAGAAACGCGTTGACCAGATTCTGGACAAGATTGCCAAAGGGGGTTATGAGAACCTTACACGTGAAGAAAAGGAGTTCCTTTTTAAATCAGGGGACCGCTTTTGATATATGGTGAGGAAGAAGAAAACGGGCCCACAGGCACGATCGAAACCGGCGAAAAAGTCCGGAAGCACAAAAAGATATGCTGTCCATAAACGGATTATCTATCGCATAATATTGATTGTGAATAGCTTACTTGCCATTCTTTTATTGCTTTCATATTTATCACCACATATTCATCCTGAAAAATCGACGATTCCTTCATTTCTGGGACTATCGTACCCCTTACTTGCACTTATTAATCTGGGCTTCGTGCTGTTCTGGCTCTTCTTTTTCAGGCCCTATTTTATTATAAGCCTCGTCGCACTGATCGCGGGATTAAATCATGTCTCAGCCTATTTCCAGATTCACAGTCCCGTTGAGCTCTCTGAGCGCAATATTGTTGCCAAGGTAATGAGTTACAATGTTCAGATGTTTAACCTATTTCAGTGGAATAAGGACGAAAAGAGTCTGAGCGGGATCTTACAAGCCGTTGAAGATCAAGCACCTGATATACTATGCATACAGGAATTCTACCAGGATAAACAATCCAGAAATTCGATTGGTAAAAGAATCCGCAAGATCCATAAACTGGAGAAAACCCATATCAAATACTGGCGCGAAACTGAAAAACATGGTTTTGGTATGGCCACATTTACCTCTTTGCCGATCGCCCGAAGAGAGGAACTACTGGTACAGGAAGATCCAAAAATGTATGCCCTGGTTACGGATGTTGTCAGTGGTGCTGATACACTCAGAGTCTTCAATATCCACCTGTCATCTTATAATTTTGGTAAACATGATTATGAGATTGTGGAAGGTATCATTGAGAAAAAGGATGCCACATCAATCCGTTCCGGTTCTCTCCGTGTGCTCAGGAAGTTGCATCAGGGTTTCAAAGCAAGGGGACGTCAGGCGGATCTGATTGGCGAAGCAGTCGCAGCCTCTCCTTACCCAGTCATTGTATGCGGAGACTTCAATGAGGTGCCGTCAGGTTATGCTTATAATCGCATCAAATCAGGATTGAAGGATGCATTCATGGAAAGTGGAGCTGGTTTGGGCAGGAGTTATAAAGGTATCTTCCCATCCTACCGCATTGACTATATCCTTCACGATCCGGTTTATCAGAGCATTAACTTTAAAGTGTATGATTATACAGGCAGCGATCACAACCCCATCGTTGCATACATCACCAAGCCGGTCAATTAATTTCCAATGGAATTCAAGCTCACATCAGACTTCAGTCCAACAGGAGACCAACCCGAAGCTATTGCACAACTAGCTGAAGGATTAACAAGGGGAGATCATGCCCAGACTTTATTGGGCGTCACCGGTTCAGGCAAGACTTTCACAATCGCCAATGTCATCCAGGCAGTTCAACGACCGACACTCGTACTGAGTCACAATAAGACGCTGGCTGCCCAGCTATATGGTGAGTTTAAACAGTTCTTTCCTGATAATGCCGTTGAATATTTCGTCTCGTATTATGATTATTATCAGCCTGAAGCCTTTATTCCCGTTACCAATACTTACATTGAAAAGGACCTGTCGATCAATGATGAGATTGAAAAGCTCCGGTTAAGCACTACCTCGTCCCTGCTTTCGGGCAGACGTGATATTATTGTTGTTGCCTCAGTATCATGCATCTATGGCATCGGTAATCCGGATGATTACACGGAAAGTGTGGTCCAGCTCCAAAGGGGTGAAAAGCGTTCCCGTAACCGCTTTCTGCATCAGCTCGTGGAAGGGCTGTATGCCAGGACAAGCGTGGAATTCAAACGTGGAACCTTTCGTGTGACAGGTGACACTGTGGATGTATTCCCGGCATATGCCGATTTTGCATACCGCATTTATTTTTTCGGGGATGAGGTGGAGCAGTTAGAACGCATCGATCCACTGGATGGTAAGAAGATCGAACAACTGGAATATATTCGTATTTACCCGGCCAATATTTTTGTGACTTCCAAGGATCGTATGCATCATGCTATCAGAGATATCCAGGATGATCTATTCAAGCAGACTGCCTACTTCAACGAGATTGGCAAGCAATTGGAGGCCAAGCGTTTAGAAGACAGAGTTACCTATGATATGGAGATGATGAAGGAATTGGGTTACTGTCCTGGTATCGAGAATTATTCACGCTACTTTGACCGAAGAGCCCCAGGTATGCGTCCTTTTTGTCTTTTGGATTACTTTCCTGATGATTATCTGATGGTTGTAGATGAGAGCCATGTAACCATGCCCCAGATTCGTGCGATGTATGGTGGCGACAGGTCGCGGAAGCAAACCCTGGTGGAGCATGGTTTCCGCTTGCCTTCTGCATTAGATAACAGGCCATTGAAATTTGATGAGTTTGAGGCCATGTACAGCCAGGTCATTTTTGTCAGTGCCACACCGGCAGATTATGAATTACAGAAAAGTGAAGGCATTGTTGTTGAGCAGGTTATCAGACCAACCGGACTATTGGATCCCATCATTGAAGTACGCCCGAGCCTGAACCAGATCGATGACCTGCTGGATGAAATTGACAAGCGCATACAAATTGGAGAAAGGGTGCTGGTAACCACGCTCACTAAAAGGATGGCTGAAGAGCTGACAAAATACCTGAATAATCTGCAAATCAAGGCAAGTTATATCCATGCGGATGTAGATACGCTGGACAGGGTAGAAATCCTAAGAGACCTGAGAATGGGCAACTACCAGGTATTGGTTGGGGTTAACCTGCTCCGTGAGGGGCTGGACCTGCCGGAGGTGTCGCTGGTTGCTATTCTGGATGCTGACAAGGAAGGTTTCTTGCGATCAGAGAGATCACTAACGCAGACTGCGGGGCGCGCAGCCCGTAACCTCAACAGCAAAGTCATTTTCTATGCTGATAAGCTAACAGAATCCATGAAACGTACCATGGATGAGACAAACCGGAGGAGAGAAAAACAGTGGGCGTATAATCAAAAACACAACATAACCCCTACAGCTATTGTGAAATCCACCGCCTCGATTCTTGGTCAAACTGCTGTAGCTGATGCCAAACATGCCGGCCAGGCCTATGTGGAACCATCAGAATCATTGTCCATCGCAGCCGATCCCGTGGTTCAATATATGGATAAACCACAACTGGAAGCCGCGATCAGGAAATTACGCAAGGAGATGGAATCTGTTGTGAAAGACCTGGATTTCATCACGGCTGCCCGTCTGCGGGATGAGATGATAGCATTGCAGAACCTGCTACAAAAAAGATGAGCATAATACATTTAGAATCTAGCACTTTAGGTATTGTCTTTAAAGCATTGATTGAAGCAGGGAATGCTATCATAAAAGTTTATAGTTCTCTCGATCCACAGACGACCTATAAATCAGACCTTAGCCCTGTAACCCAGGCAGACCGCATGGCACATGACTGTATAACCCGTCATCTGGCTGCAACTCCATGGCCGGTACTTAGTGAGGAAGGCATGGTCATGCCCTACGCCAAGCGCATTAACTGGTCAAGGTTTTGGTTGGTCGATCCGATGGACGGTACCAAAGAATTCCTGAAAGGCAATGATGAGTTTACGGTGAATATCGCCTTGATCCAGCATCATGAGGCCCTGGCCGGCTGGATCTATGCTCCTGTATATGACGTTTTATACTTTGGCGTGAACCGCAGTGAATTATTCAGATGGGATAAGGCCTCAAGACTAAACCCTGCAATCTGGCAAGATGATAGTTGGCGATCTGGCCAAATCAATTACCTGGACCAGCGTAATCCGGGGATTTGTCGTGTAGCCGCCAGCCGTTCACATTTCAACAGTAAAACAGCGGCCTACCTGGAACAATTAAAGCAAGACTATGAGCAAGTAGAAATCCATCATGTTGGCAGTTCGTTGAAATTCTGCAGGATTGCAGAGGGCTCATTGGATCTCTACCCCAGGTTTGGGCCTATCATGGAATGGGATACGGCTGCCGGTCAGGCCATTGCAGAAGCTGGTGGTGCGAGTGTACTGGCATTTGACACCCAGCAACCGCTCCGCTACAATACGAAAGAGGGTTTGTTCAGCCCGGATTTTGTCGTGACGGGTTCAGGCATGGACATGAAAAAACAAATCCCCTGAAGCGGGAAGCTGCAGGGGATTTGATTGTCTCCTTCTGATTTATCTACTCAAAATCAACCAGTTCTACTTCAAAGACCAGGGTTGAATAAGCCGGAATAGAACCTGCAGGACGTTCTCCATACGCGAGTTCAAACGGGATAATGAAGATGGCCTTACCACCCTTGCGAACAAATTGCAAACCCTCATCCCAACCACGGATAACCTGCCCTGCCCCTACTTTAAACTGGATAGGCTGCCCCCTGCCGTAGGATTCATCAAATACTTCGCCATTTAACAAAGTACCCTTGTAATGCACGGAAAGACGGCTTCCGGAAGGCGGCAACTCCCCGGTTCCTACCTGGGTGTGTACGATCATCAGTCCACTGGGCAAAACCTCGGGTTGTAATCCCTTCTCCTTCAGATAGCTGTCAATTTTGGCCTTCTCATTGTTCTTCTCTGTTTCAAACTGTTGCTGCTTCTCCATCATCATCTGTTGTTGTTTTGCTATGTAGGCATCACGTCCTACGATATCTACCAGGGTGATATCGAAATAGATCTTGTCACCTTCTTTAAAAGGCGGAGGCATCTGCTGCACATTGACGGTCTTTAGGAAGAAATCCTGGGCATCAATAATCAGGGAAGCACTATCACCTTTATGCATTAATGCAAGCCCCTCATAGATATCGCCTGGGTATCCCGGTTCTCTCATCTCCAGTTGCATAGGTTCCGGGTTGATGTGGCTGTCATAGAAAACCTCTTCACCATTGACCTTATAAATCATATGGAGCATCAGGTAATCACCTGCATTGGGCTTGGGATTATCCTTGTTCGACGTGTACAACTTGTACTTCAAGCCACTCTTGGTGGTGGAATAGCCTGTCTGCGCCAGTACATGCGACATAGATGCCACAAACAGCAGAGACAGTAATACATTGACTTTTAATCTCATTGTTTATTCTTGTTTGTTTTAGTTGAGCACAACCTCAAGCAATTCAACATCAAAAACCAGGGTGGAATAAGGCGGTATA
>JAGNHN010000006.1:0-5207 GCA_018001695.1 Lentimicrobiaceae bacterium | reverse complement strand
AGATGCCACAAACAGCAGAGACAGTAATACATTGACTTTTAATCTCATTGTTTATTCTTGTTTGTTTTAGTTGAGCACAACCTCAAGCAATTCAACATCAAAAACCAGGGTGGAATAAGGCGGTATATCTGCTCCTGCACCTCTGTCTCCGTAAGCGAGATTGGATGGTATGACCAGTTTAGCTTTCCCACCGACCTTCATCATGGAAATGGCTTCATCCCATCCCTTAATCACCTGACCTTGTCCCAGTGTAAATACGAAGGGCTCCTTGCGATCAACAGAAGAGTCAAATTTCGTACCATCAAGAAGATACCCAGTGTAATGAACCTTAACTGTCTGTCCACTAACAGGCTGAGCACCTGTACCTGTTTTCACATCAATGAAATACAAACCTGTTGCCGTAGGCTGCACAGTAATTTTATTTTTCAGAAGGTATTCATTACGAGCGGATTCCTCGCCCAGTCTGCGCTCACGAATCTCAGGATTCTGTTCTTCAAACTGCATTCTCAGTTCTTCTTCAAATGCCTCCCGGGTTTGGATTTTCAGGATTTTCATATCCATGAAGACCATTTCGCCTGTCGTCACGAACGCAGGCAATTCACCAGACTGGAATGTTCTGAGAAACAAGCTATCGGCAGGGATAGCGAAAGTAGCGCTGTCGCCCAGTCCAAGCAACTGTAGTCCTTCAAAGATATCACCCTTATGGGTGGAGGGCATGATGGGGAATGCGTAAGGGTTTGGATTTGTGCGGCTGTCAAAGAAGGTTGTGTCTTTCGTCCTGTAAATTCCGATGGCTGTTACAAAATCGCCTTCGAGCGGCTTCTGTGCCCCGTCATTAGAGGTGTGGATCTTATAGTACAATCCGGACTCTGTCTGCTCAAATCCCTTGAGCGATGCATCCTTGTTCGAACTGCAAGCCCAGGCCAGCAAAATCACAGTCAAGGTCATCAGAATTGCCACTGCATTGAATCTTGTTTTCATGCGCTGATAGTTGTGTTAATGGTTGAGGTGATTATTGATTATTAACTGATTCTGAATTAACTGATACTACTTCTATATCATAAATCAGGGTAGCCCGGGCCGGTATTTTGTGCTGATCACCCAGCAATCCGAAAGCGAGGTGCGAAGGTATGATAAATTTCGCAAGATCACCTTCTTTCAGGAAGAGAATACCATCATCCAAGCCTTTTTCGACTTCGTTCTTACCCTGGATGAAGACTTTATTTCCATCCGATTCGGAGGAATATACGAGGCTACCATCTAACAGTTTCAGAGAATATTTCAGACTGACGCGATCACCAGGCTTTACCTCGGCTCCCGCTCCCGGGCGATACACCATCCATCTCAGTCCAGATGGTGTTTGATTCATGCTCCACTGATATCTTTGGATGAAGTCATTGATCATCGCATCCTCATTTTCAACAAGATGCTTATTGGCAGTGATCAAAGGATCTTTCAGTTTTCCGGCATCCTGGCCGGTCTTCTGGGCAGGATCTGTCTGTTGAACACATGATACCAGAAAACAAACCACTCCGGCAGCCATCATCGACATGCATATCCTTCGCACTGGGTTGACCATACTGTCAGGAATTGATTAAAGCATCCTTGTAATCAGGCAATAATGATTCAAACTTCTCCAGTGTCTTTTTCAGGGAGATATAGCTGTTTCCACCGGCTGCATTGCGATGTCCCCCACCTTCAAAATGGTTTCGAACGAAATCATTCACCGAGAAAGTACCCTTCGAGCGGAAGGACATGCGGATATGTCCATGTTTTTCAGTAAAGAGGACGGACATATTGATACCTTTGATCGAAAGAGGATAGTTCACCAGACCTTCTGTATCACCGATGCTGTATTGGAAACGCTTCAGGTCTTCCCTGTTAAGGTAAATATAGGCTGCTGCAAAGTCTGGGAAGACTTTCAGGCGGTCGCTCAGTCCATGGCCCAGCAGGCGCATCCTGCTTTCTGAATAGGTGTCATAAACCTGGCGGTGGACATTTTCCGGATTGACACCCAGTCGAATAAGTGAAGCACAGATAGCAAAAACTTCAGGCCGGTTGCAACTGAAACTGAATGAGCCCGTATCTGTCATGATGCCCACGAAAAGCTGCGTGGCCATGTCCACATCGATTAACTCCGTTTCGCCGAAGGCACTGATGAAATGATACACAAGCTCGGCTGTTGAACTTACCTGGGTATCGGAATACGTCAGATCAAACTCATTTGATGGTGCAATATGATGGTCAATCAGCACAAGGGGGACTTTGCGTTCCATCACAGGCTTCTGAAGTTTATCAAGACGGTTTAACGCATTGAAATCCAGGCAAAAGATCAGGTCTGCTCTCGAGATGACCCGAGCAGCACTTTTGGGATTTTTCTGGTAGACAATTATACTATCAGCTTCAGGCATCCACTCAAGAAAACCTGGAAATGAATTCGGTACAATTACCAATACTTCCTTTCCTATTTTTCTGAGATACCCAGCCAGTGCCAGTGAGGAGCCCAGGGCATCTCCATCCGGGTTGGTATGTGTTGTAACCACCACATTTACTGCATGCTTGATGGCTGCAGCTATGCCTGCAAAGGGTTCCTGAAGTACATTCACTTTATTGGCCATGGTAAATGAAGTGCAAAATTACCAATTTAGCGCTGGATATCGTATAATGCGTTATTTTTAATCTACATTTGGAAATACATTCACCTTACGTCAACCACCTTATTATGACTGGAAATATCACCTTCACTATGATCAAGCCTACGGCTGTGAGAAGCGGTAATGCAGGCGCCATTCTGGCGATGATTCAGGAAGGAGGATTCAGAATCATTGCCATGAAGATGACCAAGCTTACAGAGGAAAGGGCCCGGCAGTTTTATGGCGTTCATGAAGGTAAACCTTTCTTTGAGAGCCTGGTTCACTTCATGAGTTCAGGGCCCATCGTAGCTGCCATCCTTACAAAAGAGGATGCAGTAGCATCATTCAGGAACCTGATAGGCCCTACGAACCCTGCTGAAGCACCGGAGGGAACCGTGCGGCATTATTTTGGGCTTAATATTCAGGAAAACGCCGTTCATGGCTCTGATAGCGATGATAACGCCCGACGGGAGGCTTCCTTCTTCTTCTCCGATATGGAGCGTTTCTGATTTTATTTTGAACTTGTCTGGGATTTCCTCGGATGGTACATTCTGAAGCTGCCATCCGGATAAACGCATATCAGCATAGATGGTGATGCAACAGTCTGTTCTTCAGTTTTATCTGTAAGCTGATCCTGTTTGATTTCATATTTACTGGGGCTCTCCAATATTGCTTCTGGCTTTGTGTCTCCCTTAGCGATCTCCGGGAACTCAACGGCATCATTTCTTTGTGATACCTGACGATGTTCATGGTGGAAGAGATCTGGTTCATCTTTTAGCGGTGTTCCTAACCCTAGAATGAGGTATTCCGCATTGATCTCGGGGTACGTCCGCAATATCTTTTCAATGAAATCCATGCTTGGCTTATTTCTTCCACTAAGCACATGGGATACACTGGAACGCTGCACGCCAATGGCGTCTGCAAATTGTGAAGCAGTCAGCTTCTTATACTTTAATATCTGTTTCAATCGTGATTCCATGTCACAAATGTAACAATTCTTTTGAACGCCGTAATTGTATTATGTAAACATAGAGTTGTTTACACATGTAACATCCTGCAAATCCACTCAGCATTCATTTCCTGGATAGAAGGGTACTATCTTTATTAATTACATTACATATAAACACTGTATTATAGTGCTTTAATATAGTTTAAATCAAGTATTGCTTTTACATAATGAATTGTATGATCCTAAGCGTATGTGATTAACATTTGTAATTAATAGCATTAAAAATTTCTGCAATGTCCGGTTTATTCGATTGTATACATTTGTAATTATTCCCGATCGAACAAAACATGAGTCTAAGTGTTAAATCAGAATAGAAAAAATGACCATTATCGAGTGCCCACGTGATGCAATGCAAGGCCTGCAATGGCTCATCCCGGCTTCTGAAAAAGTAGCGTATCTCCGATCGCTGCTCAAGGTTGGCTTTTCCATTCTGGATTGCGGGAGCTTTGTTTCACCCAACGCCATTCCTCAAATGAAAGACACTGGTTTTGTCCTGGATCAGGTAATGGCAGAAAAAGGCGAAACACAACTTAGTGTAATTATTGGAAATGAGCGGGGAGCATACGAGGCCCTCTCCCATCCCGCGGTAGACATAATCGGATATCCCTGGTCCATCTCCCCATCCTTTCTTAGATATAATATCAGGTCAGAGCAGGAGAAGTCATGGTTAATGGTCTTGCGCCTGGCGGAGATGACGCATGATTCCGGCAAGCGTTTGAACATTTACATTTCGATGGCCTTTGGCAATCCTTATGGAGATGACTGGTCCGCTGAAATGCTAAAGGATGCCGTATCCCGATTGATTGAAG
This sequence comes from Lentimicrobiaceae bacterium, assembly GCA_018001695.1. Taxonomy (GTDB): domain Bacteria; phylum Bacteroidota; class Bacteroidia; order Bacteroidales; family JAGNHN01; genus JAGNHN01. Next base: position 756 of record JAGNHN010000006.1, on the reverse strand, counting down.
CAGGGATCTCCAATATCACCCTCTCGGACACTGTTGGGAAAGCAATCCCAGAAGATTTGTTTGATGTCTTTTCGAGTCTTAATTCGCAATTTCCATCTGCTAACCTCGGAGCCCATCTGCATACCAGTCCTGATATGCTCAGATCAAGGCTGGCTGCTACCTGGCATGGTGGTTGCCGTCAGTTTGACAGTGCTTTAAACGGTTTAGGCGGTTGCCCGCTTTCTGGTTATGAACTGGTTGGAAATATGAATACCTTGGAAATCATCCAGTTTTGCATTGAGAATAACATCCACCATGGCCTCGACCTCTCCCTCCTCCTGGAGAGCCAGTTATTGGCCACCCAAACTTTGCAGCGCCATTAGTCAGAGCGGTTGGCATATCATTACTTCTTCGACAGTTCGTTACCTATTTGATATCTTTGCGCTCTCATATGGCCAAGGCAAGCGCACATACACAAATCAGGATTAAGAACAAGAAGGCAGAATATGCCTATTTCCTGATAGAAACCTATACAGCCGGGATTCAGCTGATGGGTTCAGAAATCAAATCCATTCGACTTGGGAGGGCTAACCTGGCAGATGCATATTGCAGTTTCATTGGTAATGAACTCTTTGTGAAGAATATGCACATTGCTGATTATCCCCAGGCACATCACTTTGCGCATGAACCCAAACGGGATAGAAAACTCCTTCTAACGCGGAGAGAACTTAAAAAACTGATGGTCAAGGTGCAGGAAAGGGGCCTTACCATCATCCC
>JAGNHN010000043.1 GCA_018001695.1 Lentimicrobiaceae bacterium | reverse complement strand
AGGAGATCATGCTTTGGCTTGGTCTCCTTTAAATTTTTGGTAATGTACATCGTAAGAAGAGCAGCCTCCTTTTTTCTGGGAGATCTGATTTCTTCAATGAAATAAGTATGGCCGTTGATTTTCTTAATAAAAACGACCAGAAAATTACAGACATCATTCGTCAGTGTGACAGAGAGAATGAAAACGTAACAGCCGACTCAATGCTATACAACATAATTCATAATGGACAGCAAATTCAAGACGGAATTACAAACAGCCAAATAAATACAATTTATTTTACCTCAAGGTTTGGTGTCAATAATGCTGCAAGACTTTTTGTTGACACATTCAACATTAACTATATCTTCAATGATATCACCAGTGAATTTATAATTCGACAAAACTATTTTGGCAGACCAATAAGATGTATTGTACTTTATTCCCCATCCAATAATGCAAATCGAGGAATTACAAGGGCCGCACAATATCTAAATAACATTGGACACTTTCAACAATTTGAACACCCAATAAGACAATTTAAAATTGAATTCTATCAAGACAAATTCGACTTTTTTAATATTGATAACTAAAGCCCGAACTGCTTAACAGCCGTTTTGCAAAAGCGGGGGCTTCGTGCTTCTTTGACAGTGAGGTGCTAAATTCAAGCCTTGTGCATCTAATGAAGTTTAGTGCTAAAAATCCCCGCCTTCGCAAAGCGGCAAAACGTCAGGTGCAAAAAGAGAAAATTATGCCATGCAACCACCGCTTTCGAGAAGACTTGTATCCAGATTATAGGTTGAAATACCTGTTTGTTGGGTCTTTTAATCCTGGATGGAATAACCCGAATGGTAATAATGCTACATGGTTCTATGGTCGACGCAGCAATAGCTTTTGGAGAATCATGCCAAATGTTTTTGGTCATGATAATATGAATAAGGCGTACTATCGCCGAAACACACATATTTGGAAAAGCTATTGTACTGACAATGGAATAGGAATAACTGATATGATTGAGATAATTTTTGATGCCAACGAACCGGAACATCAACAATTAATTCTTGGATTCCAAGACGATCAAATCGAATCCTTTCGAGCGTTTAGACTAACAGACATTCCAGGCATTATCGAAAAAAACTCAAAAAGCTTGTGCGGTGTATACCTAACTCGCTATTGCCATACTTTGGATCAAGGCGGAATCTTTTCCAGACGCTGGAATGAAATAGTTGGATTGTGTAAGAATCTTGAGATCCACTCTGCATGTTTGGTAACTCCTTCAAACGGGTACATGATGCCTGTAAATGAAAAGATAAAAGAATGGCAAAAGGAAATTATTATCTGCGCCTAATCGAGTAGCCCTCGCTGTCCGTAGCGTCCACACTACGGACTTGTTAATCATGGTTTATCCGCTACGCGGATAACAATTGAAATTTCGCAATGCGCTGCGAGGAATCATGATTTATTTCCCGGATGCGAGCGATAGTGAGTAGCGAGTAAGCCTGGCTACCAAATTAACACCCTTCAGAGTTTGGTTGCCCTTCGCGTTCAGGCATTTCGCTGATGGCTGTAAACTGATGGCTGTAAACTGATCCCTCGCTGTCCGTAGCGTCCACGCCACGGTCGTCAAGGTGAAACAGCTTGAGAGCGAGTATCTTCTTCCCTCATCCTCATCTTTCCCATGATGCAGGAGAATAACACCAGTCTAATGTTAATGATGCGTTAAATATCTCGCTAGCGGTAAAGCTTAGTGTCACTACACCAGCTAATTAGCGAAACGCCGAGCTAGGTGGCGCATTCTCTCTGCAACATTAAGGATATAGGATTGTTTACTTTTAGCTACCGAAACAGCAAATGTAACGAAGCATTTGCGCTTCTAACCTTAGCCAACCTTGTCATGAAATCCTTTATTGTCGCGTTATTGATCGTTTGTGCCTGCGGTACAGCGATGTCCCAGCCTGCTGGCGAAAGCCGCATCCCATTTTTGGGCGAAATGGCGCCGGCCTTTGTGGCCGAATCGACCCGGGGGAAAATCAAATTCCCTGAAGACTACTTCAACAAATGGCGTATTATCCTCAGCCATCCCGGGGCTTTTACGCCCGTTTGCACATCAGAACTCATCGAATATGCCGATTTGCAGGATGTTCTGAAAAAGCACAACGCCGAGCTGATCGTTATTTCAGCTGACGGTGTCAGTAGTAACAATGAATGGCTTAAGTCGATTGAAACGCTGACTTATAAGGGCAAAAAGCCTGCAGAAATAAAGTTCCCTATCGTGTCCGATCAGGGATTTGCCATTTCGAAGCAATATGGCATGCAGCACCTTAAGTCGAATAGCACCAAAAGTATACGCGGTGTCTTTATTGTCGATCCGGGAAATAAAATAAGACTCATAGAGTTCTACCCTTCTGAAATTGGTAGAAGTACACATGAAATGCTACGAGCGCTTATTGCTCTTCAGGAAAGTGATAACAGGGGCGTTTTGACACCGGCCAATTGGCAGGTAGGCGATGACTTTCTCATTCGTCCGCCAAAAAATATGGACGAGTTTGAAGATATGAGAAAGAACGGTAAAGAGACCGAGTATTACCTGAACTGGTATATGTGGTTTCAGAAGTATTAATGCCCTCGCTGTACTTGCTGTCCGTAGCGTCCACGCTACGGACTTGATAAATCATGATATTTGCTTAAGGTTCCTCTCATTCATCTATGTCGATTCTACTAGTTGAGTTGTATTTGATCTGATGGGAAATTCTTCTTGTTCATTTCTTTGCTCGCCCAAAGAAATGAACCAAAGAAAGGGCGCTTTTTTCGAATGGATTTTTCAGCCTTTGGCTGAAAACCATGGCTGATTGGCTAAATTTCCTCCAGGGCTTCGGAAATTTTTAACGCCAATCAGCCATTATCCTGCGAAAAAAGGGTTTATCCGCTACGCGGATAACAATTGAAATTTCGCATGACGCTGCGAGGAATCATGATTTATTTCCCGGATGAGAGCGATAGTGAGTAGCGAGTAAGCCAGGCTACCAGAATAACACCCTTCAGGGTTTGGTTGCCCTCCGTTCAGGTATTTCGCTGATGGCTGTAAACTGACCTTCGCTGTCCGTAGCGCCCACGCTACGGACTTGTAAATCCCCGGCTCTACGTACCAAAACGCATCCCTCATCGTAGGCTGGAGCCTGCGATTTCTATTGTGCGTAGCGAAGACGCTACGCACAGCGAGGACCTGTTTGGCACTGGGCTCGCCTGTGACAATGCATCCCCTTATGGGGTACTGAGTTTCTTTAGAAGAAATAGCGCATGAGTTTCATTCTTAAATACTTCTTCTAGTTTATAATTCTTCAGATATCGTGTACTGACAAACTCAATATCTTGATCAAGATCGTTAAATGAGAATATGACAAGCCAGGCAAACGGAAACTTTTCAATTTGCATCTCAGGCTTGTCCCCAAGTTGCTGCAGTGTACAGTAATTGAGATGGCCGGTGATGTTATAATACCCGACCAGCTTCCTGAGTGTGGGGAATCCCTGATCAGGGCTCATGTCAGTGTAAGCCAGCAACAGGTCATCTCTTGATCTGTTATTCAGGTAATACGAAACTACCTCTACCCAACCTTCTTCTCTATCCCTGAAAAGCGTCACACCGTTTCGGGAAAGGTCAACAATTTGTATCAAAATGAAGAATATGAACATGCCAGGAAGGACGGTTTTCAGCCATGATTTTGTCATGGCTTTTATGCCCACGCCATATCCTGCAGACAAAATGAGAAGATAGACAAAGAAAACCTGTTGAGCGTAGCGACTCACCAGTACACTGCCAGTCGTGAGCGACAAAACAAGTGCTACTATCAATGGAACTATCAGCCAAAGTAGGAGAGAAGCAATGTTGACGGCTCTTCGTTGCATGATTTTATACCTGCCTAGGTAAATGCTGGATATCAGCAACATAATGCAGGCGAAATATAAAACCCATTCAGAACGATTCACGAAATCGAAAAAGATATTTCGGAAAGTCATCCAGCCCGTATCAGGTATCCAGCCCCAATAATGTCGATGAGATACCTGTTTAAGAAATATGGGTATCCATGGAAGGAAACCCGCTACGAAAAACCCTTGTAATATTATTAGTTTCTTAAATACCGGCCGGGATTTTGTCGAATAGGAAAAAAATGCGGTATGCAGAAGCTGGGTCAGGATAACGACCAATCCATAGATGTGGACATATCCCAGCAATAAGATCGATATCACGTAAAGAACGCTGTTCTTTCTGCTTCCGGGATTTTGCAGGAAAGAAATAAACCGTGTATACGAGAATAGGATCAGCAGGAAGAAGAGGGCGTACGATCGCATCTCGGCTGAATAATATATATGGAAAGGCGAAATGGCGATAAGTATACCTATGGCATAGGCAGTAGGCCGGTTGAACAGGCTGCGGCTTATATGCATGATATAGGCGATGCTCACCACGCCAGCAATGGTTGAAAACATCCTGAGTGTCATAATCTCTGCACCCCAGGCCAGCGCCCATGATTTTAACAGCACATAGTACAAAGGAGGATGCACGCTATAATCGCGCAGGTAGTGCAAAATTTCTAAATAGGATAGGTCGATGGTGTACAGGGTGATCAATTCATCGTGCCAGATTCTTTCTGTCAAGTATCTGATTCTTAAATATATTGCTGCACCCAGAATGAGAATGATAACACAATAGTGCGCGAATTCTGATATCTTGTTTAAAGGTGTTTCAGGCAGCACAGCATCGCGATACGTATGCCACACCTTTTTAGCCTTGGCCCATATCCTTTTCAAATATGTTTCAGGACGTCTATATTTATGACTGTCAGAGTTCTGTGGGTGAATCATCACTAAATGTACAACTAAAGAAATTCAAGTGTAGCATGCATATCTGACACTTAAAGGCTGGTTTTTGAGCAGAACAGACTGTTTTTACTGGTTCCTTTCAGGGTAAAGATATCATTGTTCGAGCAAATCATCAGCTTGATTCCCCGGAATTTATTCACGCGGAAGGTCAATGATCACAATTCAGATATGTATAATAAGGGCATTGACAGCCGGCATCATCAGATAAATAGACTGTTCAGCCGGTTAGGGTTTACATAAGGCCTTCTCCTTCATCATCTTTTTCTTCTTTGTGATTGGTATCTGTCAACCTACCAATGATCTCGCGGGAAATTCTTCTTGTTCATTTCTTTGCTCGCCCAGGTAGGAAATCAAGAGGCATTATCCGCTTCGTGGATGATAGCAGCGATATGTTTTCAATGTAATTAGTCAGAAATGGTCAGAAGCGGGCAGCTGATGGCATAACCTCCATCCATATTCCTCACGTAATCGTAATATGTGTAATGTATTTATTTGTTTTGCTCAGTTATTTTCCAGTCCCCTGGCGTTAGATTTCACGTCATAACCACCCATTCTGACCATGACAATTGCTTTCATTTTTTTGGTTTTTATATAGTTCTCTGTCTTTCTCATGCATCAAGCAGAATGCATGTTTTTTTTATGGTAGTATATTCTTTAACTTTGAAAAATTAATTCATTTACAATACATATGTGGGTAATGAAAAAGTCTTCCTTTTCGATGATTGTTATGCTGGTGTTTTTGTCTCATTCCTCTATAGCTCAATGGGTTGCCCAGGCCAGCGGTACCACGGCAGAGCTTAAGTCTGTTTTTTTTGTGAATGAAAGTACGGGATGGGTGGTTGGACTGGAAGGAACCATTCTCTATACCGCGAATGGGGGCAATACATGGACGCCACAATCCAGCGGGACCACCACGATTCTCAATGCCGTCTTCTTTACGAATATTACCACAGGGTATATCGGAGGAGGTGCAGGTATGATTCTGAAAACAACCAACGGTGGGACAAACTGGTCACTTCTTAATACCGGAACGACAGAAGCCATCCGTTCGCTGTACTTTGTTGATGCCAATACGGGTTACGCCGTGGGCGGCTATACCAGCGGCGGCGTCATTTTGAAAACAACCAATGCGGGAGCTACATGGACATCACAAGTCAGTGGCTCCAATAAGTGGCTGAATTCAGTTTATTTTACAGATATGAATACAGGGTATGCAGTCGGTGGAGAAAGCACGAGCGGCAAAGTCGTGAAAACAACAAACGGTGGGGCAAACTGGACCCTGCAAACCATTCCTACCTTTTATGCAATGTACGGGACATATTTTTCTGATGCATCCAACGGCATTGCGGTTGGGAACAGCGGTGTGATCATAAAGACGACAAATGGCGGTGCGCAATGGGCAGAGCAGTCAAGCAATACGACAGGAGTTCTGTATGGTGTCACCTTTGTGCCCAAAGGAACCTTGAATGCGGGGTATGCTGTTGGATGGAATGGGCGGGTTCTTAAGTCTGTAGATGGCGGAATCAACTGGTCATCTCAACCCAGCGGGACGACAAAAACCTTAAACGGAGTTTGCTTCCTCAATGCCGCAACTGGTTACATTGTTGGGGATAATGGATTGATCCTTAAGACATCCAATGGGGGAGGTGTTGGCCTCGATGAGAACCCAGCATTGAACAAAGTCAGGGTTTCACCGAATCCCTGTGATGACCTTATAAATATTGAATTTTCAGGTGAAGTGGAGGCTTCCATTTCCCTGTTTGGGTTGGATGGAAGGGAAATTCACACAGAACAATTGAATACGCCCTCATCTCAGATCAATATGCATACTTTACAAAAGGGCGCTTACATTCTCAGGATTCGCACTTCGAATGCCACCTCTTCCCAGAAGATTATCAAAATGTAATCCGTATTCAATGGACAGCTTAAGGCTTGATTTGGCAGCCTGATGATGATAAATGATTGATTTAACAGCCTCACTTATCTGTTGAGTACGGGAGTTGTACCCCTACAATTTCACAGCGATACCAGTACAATTATGATGGGCAACTGTAGGATACCTATACACAAATATTGTAATATAAAGATAATCAATATAATAAAAATACTAATAACCTATACAATATATAGCCACTTAGTCCGGAAGTAAAAAGGGCACTTCTATCAGCCTTCATAATATGTACTTACATTTGGGTGCCCTTAACACTGCGCTGAGATGTTTTCGTTCAAGCACGCCAATAAGTCCATTGAACTCATCGACAAGTTTCTCAACACCATCGACCAGGGGGTTCTCATCTTCAAGGAGGGTGTTCGTAATTACTTGTATAACAACAGGGAAAACTTCCTGGATAACTTGAGGACGCTCTCCAACCTGGAGACGGAAGCGGATATCATCAAGCGAAAGGTAGAGACAATACTCTATACGCAATCGCTTATGCCGCAGCTCCGTGGCGATATCATGCGTTTGCTGGATGTCCTGGATAATATCATTGACCTGGCCAAGACCAATCTTTTTCAGTTTGATGTCGAAGTACCCTTTATTCCGCCTGAGATACATCAAGATCTGATCAAGTTAACCGAATTGAGCGGTTCGGCAGTGGATTCGGTCATCCCGGCCACACGCGCCTATTTCCGGGATCCAGAGTCGGTCAAGGAGAAGCTTCATCGCGTTTATTTGTTTGAGAAAGAAGCTGATAAGCTTGCTGATGCCATCAAGCGCAGGGTGTTTCACGACATGCCCAATCTCAAGCTGAGTGAGAAATTTCACCTCAGGTATTTTACCCTGCACATCGAAACCATTTCCGATGCGGCAGAACGTGCTGCAGATATGCTGACCATCATGGCCATTAAGAGAAGTATTTAAGCGTCTACAGATGCTGTTTTTAATATTCCTGTCAAGCGGTTTATTCCTGGGGTGGTCGTTGGGTGCCAATGATGCCGCCAATATCTTTGGCACGGCGGTAGGCTCAAAGATGCTCAGGTTTAAACGGGCTGCCTGGATCGCCAGCATCTTTGTGGTTCTTGGGGCTGTCTTCCAGGGCCGGGGTGCTGCCGAGACACTCAACAACCTGGGATCAGTGGATACCCTTGCGGCTGCGTTTACAGTGTCCCTGTGCGCAGGAATTACAGTCTTTCTGATGACACGCAGAAGTTTGCCGGTATCCACCAGCCAGGCTATTGTCGGGGCCATCGTTGCATGGAGTCTGTTTACCAATAATAAAACGGATTACAGCGTATTAACCAAGATCTTGCTTTCATGGGTAACAGGTCCTATCCTGGGGATGATCTTTGCTGCTCTGTTATTTCTTTTCGTCCGTTGGTTCCTGCGCAAGGCTATGATCCATGTGATCAAACTGGATTCCTACATCCGCCTGGCGCTGATCCTCAGTGGTGCGTTTGGCGCCTACAGCCTTGGTGCCAATAATATCGCCAATGTAATCGGCGTGTTCGTCCAATCTGCACCTGCAATCGAGTTGCATTTTGGACTCTTTACCCTGGATGGCGTTCAGGTTCTCTTCTTAATTGGAAGCCTTGCCATCGCTGTCGGAATATTTACCTACAGTGAGCGGGTTATGAACAAGGTGGGCAGCGGAATTCTGGACCTTACCCCGGAAGCAGCCATTGTTGTCGTATTTGCGCATTCTCTCGTTTTGTTTCTTTTCTCCTCCAGCTCATTTGCCGGATTCCTGAACTCAATCGGATTACCTGCTTTACCGATGGTGCCTGTCTCCAGCACGCAGGTTGTTGTGGGTGCTGTCATTGGGATCGGTATTGTCAAGAAGGTTCGGGAGGTGCGCTTCAAAGCACTGGGTGGCATTGCACTGGGCTGGATCCTAACACCCGTTGTAGCTGGTATCCTGACGTATTTTTCTTTATTCTTTATTAAAAATGTATTCGGGCAACCCGTAACCATCCACACAGCCGGCAAAAAGGTTGTGAGTGCCACGGCAGAACCGGCGACCCAGGCCCTTCATCGTATTGATCTGGTCATGCCCTTCCTCCTCGTATTGGCCGCACTGATAATACTACTGCTGATATTTCTTTACTTCCGCCAACAGAAGCTCAGGCTGAAGGCAGAAAACGATTTGCTGATTCAGCAGAATGAAGTCTATCATACCCAGAAAGCCACCACAGATATGGAAGTGGCGGCGATTCAACGGGAGAACGAATTGCTAAACCTCAGACTCGAAGCAAAGCGCAGGGAGTTTACGAATATTGCCCTAAATATCACCGAGCAATACGACTTCCTGGAGAAGGTAGCTGCCGGACTCACAGGATTGCAACGATCGGCTTCGGATGATACCGACAAGCAGCAGATCCATGATATGCTGCTCATGATCCGCCATAAGATGTCCTTCTCAGCAGAGATGAACGAGTTTTATCTCCAGGTGGAGCAGGTTCACAAGGATTTCAGAGCCAAGCTCGAATCGCAATTCCCCGACCTTACAGAACAGGAGAAGCGACTGGCTACCCTCATACGGTTGAATCTGAGTGGGAAAGAGATTGCAACCATGATGAATGTCGCACCTAAAAGCGTTGAGATAGCCCGCTACCGCCTTCGAAAGAAGCTTCATCTGGATCCGGGAACCAGCCTGAATCAGTTTATTAATAACCTATAAATCACCAAAACCACAGAAAAATGAGAAAAATGAAACACAATGCCCTTGGCCTGATGGCACTCTTCGTGCTTTTTGGAGCCCATTTTGCTTCCGCACAGCAAAATGATACGGTACGCTATAACCAGTATGGGGTAAAAGTTAACCGTACACCATTGTTCGTGGAAGAACGAAATGGTATTCTTGTGTTTGAGAGCAAGGATCAGGGACATCGCGTTTGGTATGATGTCCGCGTTCAGGCCGATGGTGCCGTTTTCTTCGGAGATACCTATAACAAAATCGGTAATGGTACCTCGCTTCGCCGTGCCCGTTTCGCTGTTAAAACAGAGTTTGGCAACGATTGGTACGCTGAACTGGATATGGACATTGCCAATTCCCAGCTGGAGCTGAAGGATGCGTACCTGCAGAAGGGCATTGGCAAGCACCTGAACGTGCGGGTAGGTAACTTCAAGGAAAACTATTCCATGGAGTCAACGACCACCTCACGCTATCTGACCTTCATGGAAAGGCCCATGGCCGTCAACACCTTTGCGCCTTCCCGCCATGTCGGATTTTCTGCCAACTATCAGAAAAACTGGTTGTTGGCCATCGGTGGTGTGTACTTTCAGGTTGTGGATGACATCGAGGAACGTACCTTTTCTCTGGATAACAACAAAGATTTTGGTGTGGATGAAGGATACTCCTATACCGGCAAGCTGGTGATCATGCCTTTCCATAAAGATCTCGATAAAGGCCTGCATTTTGGTATTGCTGGTTCGTACCGGACCCCGAAGACGGATGCTGAAGTGGCAGGAACACTGCGCTACAGTACACGCTCTCTTACTTCCATCAACCGTAAAAAATACATCGATACCGACCTGATTGGAAAAGTCGATTATGCCACCCTCGGTGGCCTTGAGTTTGCTGCATATCACAAAGGACTGCGCCTACAGGCTGAGTACCTCCAAAGCAGTGTATTCCGCCATGATGACCTTCCTGAACTGAATTTCGATGGATCCTATGTGTTTGGCAGTTGGCTGCTTTTTGGTGGTAAATACAATTATAACACCAGTGAAGGCGAGTTTACCCAGGTAACCCGTGGCAAGTCCTGGGGCGACCTTGAACTGGCCCTGCGTTATGACTATTTGAGTCTGAACAGCGGCATGGAGACCATGATGAAAGGCGCTGGTGAAGGTATAACAGTCGGTTTGAATTATTATGCCAACAATAATGTCAAAATCATGCTGAACTACGCATATCTGAACCATGACAGGTATGCCAATGGTAAAGACAAACTCTTTGTGGGGTATGATGCCAATGGCAACCTGACCCGCAATCCAAAGCTGGTTGTTGATGAAAAAGGCAAAGCCGGTGAGGACTTTAGCATGATCAGCATTCGTTTTGAAGTGGATTTCTAATTGTGTAATCATTAAAAATAAACATATATGAAAACGGCAAGGTATTTTATAATCCTGGCTGTCATCATGATGATGACGGCGGGATGTGTGAAGGATGAGATCTTTCAGGGTCCCCCTGTGATCAGCGACCTGGTGCTTAATCCACAGGTTCCGGCTGAAAATCAGGGCGTCACAGTGACGGTGAAAGTTACGGATATTAACGGCGTCGAAACGGTTACCCTCTTCTATAAGGCCGGTACTGCTGCCTTTGCGAGCATAGGTATGACACCCGGCACAGCAGCCAATATGTATACTTGTGTTATACCTGGACAGGCGGCTGATGTTACCGTGAATTACTATATCAAGGCTGATAACAAGACCGGTCAGGTAGCTTATCATCCTGCCGGAGCACCAGGTACAACGGCAGCATACACCGTCGGCGCTCCCCTGATCGTGATGAACGAGATCTATAGCAGGGGTGTTCCGGATGCACCGGATTGGATCGAGATTTATAATGCCTCGGATGTGGTGGTAGACATCTCAGGGTATAAAGTATATGATAACGGTGGGCAGTCCGGCGCGAAACCGAAGCTGCCTATTCCCGCGGGTACATCGATTCCGGCTAAGGGATTCTACGTGATCGTGACGGATGTTGGTGGTGAGTCAGGGTTTGGACTTTCCAGTGGCGGAGAGGAGGTCTGGCTGGAAAGTGCCAGTGGAAATATCATTGATAATGTGCAGTTCCCCGCCATGGATACCAATCAGAGTTACGGGCGCAATCCAGATGGCAGCCAGACCTGGGAATTGCTGAATGTGATCACCAAAGGTGGTCCGAATAGTAATGCACCTCCTGCAGCGATTATTAAGATGAATGAAATCTTTAGCCGCGGCACTGCCACAGATCCGGACTGGATTGAATTGTACAATGCTTCTGATGTGGCAGCTAACATTGGTGGTTATCTGGTCTATGATAGTGGTGGGCAATCAGGGTCCAAACCAAAGAAAGCCATCCCTGCCGGCACCACAATTCCCGCCAAAGGTTTTTATGTCATCGTTGTAGATGATGCTGATCCGAGCGGTTTTGGCCTTGGTAGTGGGGGAGAAGAGGTTTGGATGGAAAATGCCAGTGGGAGTATCATCGACAATGTCGTGTTCCCTGCCCTGGATGAAACCCAATCTTTTGGCAGATATCCTGATGGTACATCGAATCTGCAGATTTTGCATGTTGTTACCAAAGGCGCAGCCAATGACAACAGCATGCCACCTCCGCCGGTTGTGGTCCTGCTGAATGAGGTTTATTCGAGAGGTACAACGGCGGATCCTGACTGGGTTGAGTTCTACAATACTTCCTCCAGCGCAGTAGATATTGGTGGATTCAAGATTTATGACAGTGGTGGACAGGCTGGAACCAAGCCCAAGAAAGTGATCCCCGCCGGTACGATGATTCCCGCCAACGGTTTCTTCTTTATGGCGACAGAAGGATCAGGCGATCCCAGTGATTTCGGCCTCTCCAGTGGGGGCGAGACGGTTTGGTTTGAAAACGCCGGAGGCCAGGTCATCGACAGCATTGCCTTCCCTACAATGCCTGAGACTCAGAGCTACGGCCGCTTTCCGGATGGCTCCACAAACTGGCAGCTCCTGAATACCATCACCAAGGGTGGCCCTAACTCCAACGCCATGCCTAACCTGATCTGGATCAATGAGATCTACTCGCGTGGAACCACAGCGGATCCGGATTGGATCGAAATCTACAACGCTTCCGCCTCTCCCATGGATATTAGCGGATATAAAATCTATGACAGTGGTGGTCAGGCAGGTACAAAGCCTAAAAAAGCCATCCCTGCCGGCACGGTTGTCGCTGCACAAGGATTTTTTGTCATTCCTACCGAAGGATCCGGTGATCCGAGTGACTTTGGATTATCCAGTTCAGGGGAGGCTGTTTGGCTCGAAGATGCAACCAATACAGTGATCGACACGGTTGCATTCCCTGCATTGGATGTGACTCAGTCTTATGGCAGAAAACCGGACGGCTCCGCCAACTTGTTTATCTTCACAGATATAACCAAAGGCGCATCCAATAATAATGCAGGTACATTGCCGAGGAAACGGAGGTAGTTGCGTTCTTTGAACAGGCTGGAAGTGATTTTATCATCACCCTGGCACCGGGATATGGTGTGAAACCGGGTTAATAAAAGGAGGTTCACTGGTTTCCTTTTCACTTATCCCGGTGCTGTACGGTGATGACTATGAAGAACTTAATTAGTATTCATTCCTTTATTAAACAATACGATGTCAAAAGAGAAAATGGAAATTGGGCAGATCTCGAAACCTCGCTTTGAGTTCCGGTCATTCGGACAAAGCTTCGAAATGGCCCATCAACGCATGGCAAGGTTATCAATGCCTGTACCTGAGAAAGTATGGGAACGGCATTCTGATGAGATATATATCCTGTCACGAACCAACGATATCAATAATACCAAGATCCGTGACGGTAAGATGGATATCAAAACATATGTACAAACCGTTCAGGGCCTGGAGCAATGGAATCCGCTGATGAAAGGTGAATTCCCGATCAAGGCTGAGGTGCTTCAAAAGGAAGTCTTCCCGGCATTCCAGGTCAGCATCCCAGTCATGACGGCGGATATGATCACTTATGACGCCTTCCTGGAGATGGTGGATCAGCATCCTGACCTTCAGGCCGTGCGTGTTCATAAGCAGCGATATGGGTATATGGTCAATGATGCGATTTGTGAATATGGTGTTGTCTTGATCAACGGTGCACGTGTGGTAACCATTAATGCGGAATCCACTGAAGTGGAAGATATTCTGAAAACCATTCGCGAGATTGGCCTAGAAGGAGTGGAAAACATCAATTATCTTCAGGCCATTAAACGTGTGATTGGAATGATCAATAAACCCCTGGCTAACGAGTGAAGGAGGCAACATCATGGCACAGGAAATAGAACGTAAGTTTCTGGTTAAAGGCGACTTTAAACCATATGCGGCAAAGGCTACTCGTATCATTCAGGGGTATTTATCCTCTATACCTGAACGCACAGTAAGGGTTCGTGTTAAGGGCGACAAGGGATTCATTACTGTTAAAGGAATCGGTAATGCCTCCGGTGCTTCACGTTACGAATGGGAGAAGGAAATACCCCGTTCGGAAGCAGAAGAACTGCTGGCAATCTGTGAACCAGGTGTGATTGATAAAACGCGTTTCCTTGTTGAAAGTGGTCCTCATACATTTGAGGTAGATGAATTTTATGGCGCCAATGAAGGTCTTGTTGTAGCTGAGATAGAGCTCAGCGCAGAGACAGAAGAGTTCGAGCGACCGGAATGGCTGGGACAAGAAGTAACGGGAGATATCCGCTATTTCAATGCCATGCTTATGAAGCACCCCTTCACCACCTGGTGAGGTAAGGTGCAGGGTTACCGGTTTGCTTTGCAGTGGAAGATGCCACCCGGAAGGCTGCGCCAGCCAACCGGGTTGGTATCTTCAAATGTTTTACTTATACCCGCAGAAATAAAAGAGGTAATCTATGGTAAAGAACGGCCAGCCTGCCTTTGATCCGCTGGATATGCAGCATTACCGCATCGAGAAGCTTCCGAAACGGAACAAATCCGATTTTGAAAAGTACCTGGCCATTGCCGGAGCGCCATTGGCAGTTGTGGTATTTATTATCCTTGCCTTTTTCGTTCACATGCCATTTCTCCACGCCATCGATCCTTCAGCCCTGGTATCAGAATCTGCCAGAAAAGTCTTCGATGCCATAGGGCCGGCTACCTTTTCCCGCAATAATGAACTCATGCTGGCCATTTTCGCAGCATCCATTATCCTTTGGATGACAGAAGCCATTCCCAATTATCTCACTTCGCTTATTTTGATCATCGCCCTCGTCCTTACTGGTGTTTTGCCGGAAAAGACCGCCTATGCACAGCTTGGACATCCCGTTATGTGGTTGAATATCATGTCTTTTGTTTTGGCAAGTATGTTGGTTGCAACAGGCGTGGCCAAGCGTTTTGCACTGTGGTTTATTCTAAGATTCGGAAAGACAGCAGGCAGTATTTTCATCAGCTTCATTGTTATCAATCTGGTCCTTTCAGCCTTTATTTCTGCAACAACAGCCAAGGCTGCCATCCTGTTGCCCATTTTTATGGTGATCGCGGCCATCTATGGTGCCAGGGGAGGGCAACATACCAATTTTGGCCGTAGCATTGTACTACAGAACTTGTTGAATATCAACCTCGGTGCTGGTGCCTTTGTTACGGGTTCCGGTGCCAACCTGCTGGCAGCCGCCCTGATAGGTGGCGCCATCGGTGGACAGGTGTTTTTCAGTGACTGGATGATGGCCATGTTCCCGTTTATGCTGATTCTGATGTTTATCGGATATCTCCTGGCGATGAAGGTCTTCTTTCCGCTTGCGCCCGAAGAGCGCCTGCCGCAGATTGAGGGGGGAATGGAAAGACTGCGTGAAGAATATCGCAAGCTGGGAAAGCTTTCAAAAAGTGAATTAAAAGCCATCGTCATTTTTGTGCTCATTCTCGGATTTTGGGCCACCGACCGTTACCATGGGATCAGCGCCACCGCCGTAGCCTTTGTGGGAGCCATTATCGCGCTGCTGCCCCGTATCGGGATCGTCAAATGGAATGATGTGGATATACCATGGCATCTTATGCTATTCTCGGCAGGTGCCTATACTCTGGGTTCGGGTTTTGATAATACAGATTTTCCATCTCTGGCCGTTAACGCTACCTTCAATCACCTGGGCATCGGCGATACAACGCCCTTCTGGGTATTGTTCCTCTTGCTCACCGGCGTGATGATCTTTAGTGCCTTGATCTTTCAGTCAAAAACCATGCGCACCATGATCTTCATTCCAATTGCCATTGGTGTGGCCAATCGCTTTGGTTATGATGTCATCAGCCTTGCATTGCCTGTGGCGTTCATGATAGAACATGTCTATGTGCTTCCTTTTAACAGCAAACCAGCCGCCCTCCTGTATGAAACGGACCAATATAACCTGAGCGATACTTTCAGATTTGGTTTTACTATGATGATCATAGCCTGGATTTTAAATATTATCGCTGCCGAAACCTGGTTCCGTTATCTGGGAATTACACCGGATGGTGTCTTCGGCCTGTTTTAATAGGGATCGCTTTCTACGCGCTTATTCCCTTTAAAGAATCCGTTATCTTCGAGCACGCATAACTACGTTGTTATGAGGTTCCCGATGGGCATGAAAAAACCCTGCACCGGATGAAATGCATGATCCACCAGGTGCAGGGTTTTTGCGTTTTTTTATTGTTTGATCAGCTTCTGCATCAGGGTTTCCTCTCCGGTTTGCACCACAACCTGGTAGAGTCCTGGCACCCATCCGCGGGTATCAAGAACATGGGTTGGTTCACTGGCTGTCTGTCCATTTAATTCCTGATTAAGAATACACTGTCCATTCACATTGTAAACGCGGACCTGGACTGTTGTCTGATGCTTCAGGTTCAATGTTACGTAAGCAGCATCCTTCACCGGGTTTGGATATACATTAAGGACGGCCCTGACCTCATCTTCCATAATCCCTACGGCAGAAGGAATAATGCTAATGTCATCAATATACAGGTTATTGCCATATCCGCTGGTGGCTTTAAAACGCACCAAAACCTGTGATTGACCGGCATAGGGATTCAGGTCAACGGTTTCGCTTCTCCATTGCGCTGCAGTGGGCACAAATTGCGCAGTGGTATTGGGTGCTGTCGCCAGAGTGGCTCCGGCCTTGTTAAAGGCTTGTACCCAACTCTGACCACAATTGGTCGATACTTCCACCTGCAAGCGGTCATTTGCGCCGTAAGTTGCATCATAACGGGCATGAGCAACACTGAAGCTCAATGACATATTGCTGCCTGCTGACATGTTGATCGGTTCCATATACAAATAGTCAATCTTGTTCGAAGGACTGTCATAGAAGCTCATCATGGCAGAACCTCCGGGATTGGCGCCGAACCCACCGGCGGTATGGCGAACCCAGGTGAGGTCGTCATCACTCAGGATAACCCAGTTGGCAGGAGGAAAGGTGGTGGCCGCAAATCCCTGACTTACAGGTACCGGGCTATAATTGGAGATATAGTTCAACGTGCGCTCTACCCTGGCATGCAACCCAGGGAAAGCCGGGGATCCATTGGGGTTCTTAATTTCAATGTAGGCCTGGGGCTGGTTGGATGTAAAAGTGAACTGAGGAAGGGTGATCACGGTTTGCTGACCAGATGTAATGCTGCCTGTCCAATTGTAGTATTGTGGTGTTTCTCCTACCACTCCATACTGAACCTGGAAGCTGTCAATGGTCGTGCTACCCATGTTTTTCATGGTGAACTGCAGGCTGAGATTCTGGCTGCATGTGGGGTTGACAGGAATATTATGTGTGACAATCCTGGGGTATAATGGGAAAGTGGTCGGGTTGTTCTTGGCCGCCTGCAGAATGGATTTGTCGGTATTGGACTGGATAAAAGCCACAAATGCCAGTTGGTTCAGATCGTAGATGAAGTTTGGGATGGCGGCTGCAAAATTGAAGGTCTGAGATTCAGTGTTGATCCAGGTTGATGGAAGGCTGGTGCCACTGGCCGACGGCAGCATTCGGCGCATGACATGGTAGAAGTTGGTTTCTCCGTTCGACCCTGGTGCTGTGGCGAAGGAGATCTGCTTTTCAATCATGGCAAGATGCAATACCAGGCTGGATCCCGTGTAATTCTGAGCTGCTGTGACGAGCACCTGCACATAAACAGAGTCAACCACCGGATTGAAACTATGCGTTATACTCATCGAAAAAGGAGAGGGAACAGCGTAGCGGTTGTCAATGACAGCCTGGGTAATTGAAGAACCTGTTCCGTCGACCTTTGTTGCCGGAACCCCAGTTACACCATAATACGAAACACGCGGGCCTACCCAGGTTTGCGTCTGGGCATTCATAGGATCAACACCCGGCCAGTTAACCTGATATTTCAGGGCTACCACCTTCGTAGGATTGGCATTGATCAGCGCATTGGTGGTGGGATTTTGTGATGCGCAGGGGGCGCAACTGGCGTTTGAAAATCCTTCATACAGCACCATCCTTTGTGTTTGTGCAGTCAAAATTCCTATGCTACTGATAAATAGTAACATGTAAAATAATCTTCTTTTCATGCATGCTGGTTTTAATAAGTTTCTAATGGGGCTACGCTAACTGCTATAGGCCGACAGCCCTTATTTCTTACGCATGCAAATGTAGAGGTATTTACCTAATTCAAAATATGTATTTGTTAAGTATATGAATGGATTCCGATAATACCTATGCTCTTATCAGTCCTTTATACAGCGGATGCCATGCCCGGAGCGCCGGTCACTTTGCCCACGGCCGGCATAATTGTCATAATAATAGAGCCATCGCATCCAGGCACTTGTAGCCAGATTGGGGGTCGAGGACCAATAATGTGCAAAGCTTCCATTCCCGGAATATCCCCCCAGGCTTCCATTTCTGTTACCGGCCGGCAATGCGGTGAAACCACTGGAATTGGTTGCACCGGTGTTCGGGCTGTTCCAATGGGTGGTGCCGGCCTCCTTCATGGCACCACCGGCCAGGTTTTCGCCCCCCAAAAAGCTGATCAGCACACTCCATTCGGCATCACTTGGGACATGCCAGCCTACAGGACAGATATTGCCCTCGTTAACAGCATACCAGTTATATAAGGCACCATAGGTTCCGCCATAGGCGACAGAGTCATTGTTGTACCAGCAGCGTGCTCCGGTACTTAGGGCTGTCCAGGCTGAATTGGCTGTAACGAGAGGGATCTGGGAACCATCATTGTAGCGTGTAGTACGGAGGTTTTCCCTGAACCAGACCTGGTTTCCTATATGCACCGTATCATATCCGTTGCCATCAATATCATAAACAGGTTTTAATTGAGATCCCTGAACCACCTGAATATAGGCAGTCTTGACCAGGGTGTCTGATCCATGGTTATTGCTGACGATCAGGGTAATGTTGTACAAGCCAGGGCTTTGATAGATATAGGATGGGTGTTGCAGGGCGCTGCTGTCCCCGCTGCCAAACTTCCATTTCCACATGGAGGGATTTCCTGTAGAAAGATCCGTGAAATGCACAGTGTCATTAACCAGAAGAAGTGTATCACTGGCGATGAAAGCAGCCTGTGGCGGGCTGAACGGAAAGGTGAAGTTAAAATATATAAGCGGCAGACTGAAACGGTACTGCATAGATGGTATCTGTCAGTAAGACACCAGAGCCACCAGTGGTGTAAGCTGTGAACCTGAGCTGATCACCCGGACTCCACAGAAATGAAATCGTGGACTTGGCTTGGATCTTGCCCACCATCGCATTTTCCAGGCTGGAAACCTGATCGAGTATGGCCGGCCCTGAGCGTCCGGATTGACTGATAATCTTCACCACTTGCTGCAGTTGTCCGTATTCAAGTACCACAAAATAGATCCCCTTGCCCGATGGGTAAAAGCGCAAATGGTGTTGAGACTTCCCTGTTAACAGCATCGATTTCGTGATGGATTTTCCAGATAAATCTGTGATACGTAATCGCAATGGATCGGCCATGAAGGTATTGATAATGAGATCACTGTGAGATGAAGTCGGGTTGGGGTATGCGTTGATGGTTACTTCATTTTCCCCTGGTAGTGCGGATATTTCTGAAAAACCAACACCAGCATCCAACATAAATATCGTGTCAAAACCATAGAGCATCCTGGTACCCGGCTGTGTAAGATTCTCGATGCGGATACTGTCCGTATAGAAGGCTTGCCCATTTAATGTCGCTGAAAAACTCAGGAATGTGGTCTGAGAAAACAAGGTCAGGGAGATAGCAGCGAAAACCAGGGAAAAGAGGAGTCGTCTTATCATGTGGATGGCCTTTAATGAGAAACAGCTTTAATCAACAACGATGTTGTCCAATTGTTTGATTATTAAGAAAATATTAACAAAATAGTGGGTGCTGCAGCCTTGTGTGGATGCAGGTAGCGCTACCCGGTACACATTAAAGACAATCCCGCCGCTGGAATTTTCCTACAACACCATGAGTTTAATACGCTCCATCGTCCCGTTCTGACGGAAGATAGAAAGGATGTATATCCCTGATGGCGTGTTTCTTAGATCTATGATCTGGTTGGATGGCGCTGGCAGACTGATACGGCGCCCACTAAGGTCATGGACAAAAATGGTTGAAATGGAATAGGGCGAAGCATCCAGGATCTGGAATAACCCATCCGGGGAAGGATTAGGATAGACCAAGAGGTTTGATGTTGGAATGGATTCATCTGGTTCCAGTCCAACATATACATCTCCATACTTGATAGTCAGTGTCTTAAAGAGCCAGTCATTGTAGAATTCTGTAGCTGTTTGTCCACTCACGATGAAGTTACCATATGCATCCCGGGTTAGACTGCGTAACTGATCCCAGGAGGAGGAGGTGGTTGAAGTAGAATTGTAGGTATTGTTGAATGCCACGGATCCGTTTGCATTGTAACCTGCCAGGATGTAGTCGTAGTTTGTTGTGGTGGCATTGATAGCCCATCCTGCAGTAACTATCCTGTTCGAAGGTTCAACGAGCATGGCAATGGGCTCACGGTCAGAGGCCGTCTGATTGTACACATTCCCCCATTGAAAAACGCCTGTCCCACTATATTGTGCGACATAATACCTGGCTACAAAACCCGTCCAGCCCCGGCAAAGCAGTGCCAGATTTCCGGCAGGTGTGTACCTGACCTTGACACCATACTCGCTGGTTGAGGCGGTAGGGTTATAAATCTGTTTCCAGATGATGTTACCATTGGCGCCATTCAGGGTTCCCAGGACAACCACACTGCCTGTCCGGCCGGTGAAAGAAAGCTCTCCGGCAGGAGAGATGCTCACATCGCGGATCTCATCAATCGTGTTCAGTGAATCAATGGCGGTGTCCCATTGTCTGCTTCCAGCGGGAGTGTATCGTTGTATGCGGCCGGCTGTCACACCTGAAAGCTGGCTGTAGCCTCCCAGCGCAATATCTCCTCCAGGGAAGAATGCGATGCTGTTGGCCCGGGTAACCATGTACTGGGTGCTGTCCACCATCGTTTCCCACATCAGGTTCAGGCTGCTGTCAATATATAGAAGCATGCCGCCCTGCAGGTTAGAATGGACAGCCATGGCAATGTTTCCATTATTGCCTAAGGCCATTGCCTGCGTGATGCGACTTCCTGTCGCAGGAAACCATTGCTGGGCGGAAAAATTCCCATGTGGGTCAGCCTTTACCAGTGAAAGACGGTAGTTGCTTTTTAGCTTGTCCATGTCTGAGGAGATGCTCAGGATGAGATTGCCCTGGATATCCAGCAACATACCTGTAAGTGTGTCATTGTGAAACCCCTCGGAACTGAAGTAGGATTCCCAGAGTAGGTTTCCGGCATGATCATATTTGATAAGCACAATATCAGTACCTTCACTATGCAAACGGTCTACCGTGGCTCCAACATAAACATTATGAAGGCTGTCGGCCTGAACGATCTGACCCCTGGTGATTGCATCCCCCTTGCCATTGTAGCGCCATTCTGACAGGGCGTTCCCGCTGGTATCCAGAATAATGGTGTACATGTCCTCATTCACCCAGGTCGTATCAGTTACAAAACCACCGGCATATATCTTTCCCTGGTTATAGGTGATGGCCATGCCCATGGAACTATGCAGGGAGTCCTGGCAACGGTAACTCCAGAGTGAATCACCGTTCACGCTGTACTTGGAGATGATTATATTGGGGAGGCCTCCATTACCATAGTAATTTCCGCCTGGATAGACGCCTCTGCCTGTAGCATAAGCATTCCCGTTTTCATCGGTGGTAACTGCCATCAATACATCAAAACCATTTGACAGAACCCCTTTCCATTTCTTACGCCATCCCATATTCCCATCACCCCGGATGCATGTGACAAAGCCGTCCAGCCAATCCGAACCGGCGAAATAAACATCACCTGCCTGGCTGATGTGAACATCAAGAAAATACTCATCCATGGTGGTTGTGGCATCACTATATATCGTGACCCATTGCCTGACGCCTGCAGCATTGTAACGTGCCGCAAAAGCATCCTGGTTAGATCCGGTGCTGTTTTTGGTCTCACCTCCAACCAACAGGTCTCCGTTCGGGAGAAACCCAAGATTGTGGGCCATGTCGGTACCTGTGAATGCAGGATTGGTCCAGGTGTCTGTCCATACAGTCCCGTTAGTGGGTGTATACTGCTTGATATACATATTGATACCCCCATTCGGGGAGGTGTTCTGCACAAATCCGCAAACAGTGGGATTCCCGTTGGGAGCCACTGCCACGGCCATGGCCTCATCACCACCATTACCGGGTCCGTTATGAACATCGACCCATTGCTGCTGTCCCTGCGCATTGTACTTGATGACCAGCCAGTCGTTGCTGGCAGAGGCCGGATCTACATATCCTGCAACATACACATTGCCACTCGCATCGACAGCCAGGTCTTTTCCGTAACATTCCCCATTGCTTCCCGCCGCATACCGGCTTACCCAGGCTTGTGTACCGTTGGGCCCCAGCTTGGCAGTGATGCAATCGTAAAAAAAGCTTGCTCCCTGTGAATGACCTGTAAAATATACATTGCCCTGTGCATCAAGGGCAAGTGCAACGGCATAGTCTTCGCGGTTTCCACCCCCATCATAATAATATGTCCATAGGGTATCTCCCTGGGCATTGCGCTTCATAACGAAGGCATCGGGGGAACCATGGTGCGCACCTGCATAACCTGCTACATATACATTACCAGCATTATCAGCCTGCACGGCTGCAATGCGATCGGCTGCTTTGCCCTGTGCGCTGAATGTACGCACCCATTGAACCGGAAGCTGCTGACCAGTGCCAGGCCATACAATGAAAAGAATGATCAAGGTGGTAAGCAGGTATCGATTCATATAGGTCATAAATAGTGACGCCCGGTGTGTCCGGGCTCGGGGGCAAAGTTCGGAAATAATGTAAAAAAACAGACAGGCTGGGTCGAATGAGTATCCTGAGGTTAAGTGATTATAAAATAATACATTACAATTCTATCACAAGGCTGGTTCATTGTAGTTTATATCCACAAGTTCAAAAATCCCGTAACAGAAGGGACCCTCAGGCCTGTCATACACCAGTTCTGCTTTGGCAGGGAGATAAAAGCCGTTGATTTCTTTGTATTGTTTCACCGGTGTTGACCAGGGACTTGCATGATAGGATTTGCCATCTGTTTCGTACCGGTCCTGGCTTACAAAATTCTGCAATGCGCCGTTTTCATTAAAATAGAGAAGTGCAGATATTGTAATGTCCTGGTAGGTATATATAGCTTTAACAGTCAGACTGTCCAGGCTTTCCCACTGAATGCCCGGGTCTATGAGCGTTGCAGGCGCCATAACACACATATCGTTGAAATAAGTCACTGTTTCGCTCTGATTCATCTCAGGACCAGATGCATGAACAAGCGGGATCAGGCCAAATAAGCGGATGTCCATGATGGCTGTTGCATTTTCATACAAGTGAATCCCGAGGGCGGGGAGTCCTTTCTTCTTTGCTTCAATGTAAAAGAGGCGCGCAGGATCTTTCATGAAATTATACTGCACCGATTCCAAAGGCATGTATTCATCGGTGGGCCGCGCACGTATGCCGCCTTTGAATACGGCCCTGAAATGATGCACTTTGGGCTTACCGGTAACCCGGGTATAGGTGAGGTACTTTTGTACGATAGGAGGGAGGTGCTGCATATCTTCCGGCTCCAGAGTTTCTGATTGCACTTCAGGGTGTACTTTTAGATGGACTGCAACAGCCTGCCGGTAGGTCGACTCGGTACGGTAACGTCCATATCCTAAAATCGTGTATATCAGGAGGATGATGTTCAGGATCATGCCAAATTTTGCATCTGTCCAATTTTGCATAATCAGTACTGTAGACAGTATGATGGCAGCCACAGAGACCAGTATCCAGGCTGGTTTCTGCAAAAAGATAAGCACCGGGGCCAGGATGAAAAGCAGCGTCGTCAGTAGCCATATCCAGCCTGCTGTCTGGGAAATATCAGCTTTCAGTGTGCTTACCTGGGCAAGCTGTAGCCCTTTTACAAAACCCAAAAGATGGATGAGTCCATGCAAAATAAAGACAATCAGAAATATAGCTTTCATGATCTATGGGGATGGTTTTTGCCGTAAATATAAATACTGGCGTTAACGGAGGATCAACTTAAATCCGGTTTCTACGCCTCTTTATCCGCTTTCTTAATCAAGTCTTCCCTGAATTTCTTCTCCAGTTCATCCTGAATCCAGGCCGGATTGGTTAATGGCATGTCTTTGCTGTGTAATTGGTACCCCAGGAGCTCAGATTTCCGTTTACGCGTTGGCACTGGCAGGCGGTTCTTATGGGTGGTTCCCAGGTATCTGCCTTGATCATCAACCAGGATCAGGCTGGGATTGAAACAACCTGACCTTCCCAGAAAACGGTCCATGATCCCTACCGCCGCTTCATATTCTTCGGGTGTTGATCGCCCCAGCGACTCATATTGGGTGATTTTTCTTCCATCCCAGGTGGAAACGGTTGCAAAGGGTGGCGCCATGCGGTCATCCAGGTTGGCTCCGGTATGCATGGTATCATGACCTGAAGGCATCAGTAGGACCTTCCCGCCTCCTCCTTCCACATTGGCGGCATAGCGGGGCATGGTAACCCCTGAAATCCATCCCTGTAAATGCTTGATATAGAGCTTTCCTGCCTGAACAGGGGTGATGAAATGCACAATGCCCTTCTCCTTATGACATTGCAGGAGATAGTAGGGATGAATCCCTATCCAGAACATCCTTCTGAGTGTCTCAGCGAGCGCTATAAAATGATCATTGACATGGTTGAGGAGAACTGTCTGATTGCGTATAGTAAAGCCATGCTGGTTGATCCGTTTCACTGCATCAGCCAGATCTTGTGTTATTTCCTGATAATGATTGATATGTGTCATGAAGTACACATACTTTGGCGGCCCCTGGGTATACCGGTTGGCAGCCTTCGTGATGAGTTCCAGTACCTCATCTGTAATTGCCATGGGCATAACGACAGGAACCCGCGTGGCGATCCGGATAGCACGCAGATGGGGTATACGGCTGAGTTCCTCCAGGACATAAGCCAGCCGCTTCTGGCTGATCATGAGGGCATCTCCTCCGGTTACCAGAACTTCATTAATATTTTGATTATAAGATATATAGAACAAGCCTTTGTCAATCTCGCGCTTATTCACATCGACCGAGCAATCGAGTGATTTGGCCCGCTGGCAGTGCACACAATAGGATGCACAGTTCGTATTTTGCCCTACAAACAAGGCAACACGGTTAGGATATCGTTGATAAACCGCTCCGAAGCTCCGCGATCCTTCGTCCATGGCCCCTTCTTTTCCCGTATCTGGGAAAAGCAGGTTGGCAGGTGTTGGCACACTCTGCCAAAAGATGGGATCTATTCTATTGATCATCGGATCACCTGATAATCCAATGGGAAGGAATGGATTTTCCTGCATGAGAGAAGCATAATAAGGCGTAATCCTTAAGGCCTCTTTCCCTTCCTTGTGCAGATGATCCAGTGTCTTTTCTATTTCATTGAATTGATATTCGTTAAGATGTATAATATTGCGTAAATCTCTGGCTTTTCTGATCGCGTTTTTCATCTGCCAGGCTGGATCCTGCCATTGTGATACCTTGACATCCTTCCATTTTAAAATAGTCCGGTAATGTCTCGGTTTAAAAAGAAAACTACTGGATGGATTGTTCATTCCAATTAATTTTAGTGTGGAGCCAGCATGTTATCTTATGGCGATGGTATGTCCTGATCATTTTATAATCAGAATATCCACCAGGTCTTAATGCGAGATGTCAGGCATCACTGCTGGATTTGAATCAAGGTTTTGCCTCATTCATTCGCTTAGCTGGCAATATGTTGCTGGCTAAGTTACAAAAAAAAAACGGAAAGGGTTAATGGTTCAGTTTACCATCGAGGGCTATTGCCGTAAAAGAGCTTTCAGTTTTAATCAGGTCTTCCGGTGTCCCGGTAAAGAGCAGATGCCCGCCTGCTTCACCGCCCTCCGGTCCCAGGTCGATGACCCAGTCTGCACTCTTGATGACTTCCAGGTTGTGTTCTATCACAATCAGGCTATGACCATTGGAAAGCAAGGCATTAAAGGCATCCAGCAGCTTTCTGATATCATGAAAATGAAGCCCTGTCGTTGGTTCATCAAAGATGAAGAGGGTAGGTTGCTCGGCATTGCCCTTGGTCAGGAAATAGGCAAGCTTGATGCGCTGTGCTTCTCCACCACTCAGGGTGCTGCTGGGTTGGCCGAGGTGAAGGTAACCGAGGCCTACATCAGCCAGGGGCTGCAGCTTTGCCAGTATCCTCAATTCTGTCTGGCTATGCGTTTTTTGTCCGCCAAAAAAGCCCAGTGCCTCGTCAATGGTCATCTCCAGGATATCGGTGACATGCCTGCCATGGTATTTCACATCTAGGATTTCCTCCCTGAAACGTTTTCCACCACAGGTTTCACAGGTAAGCCAGAGGTCGGCCATAAACTGCATCTCAATTTTGACACGCCCGTCACCTTCGCATTCCTCACAGCGGCCACCTTCCACATTAAAAGAGAAGAATCCCGGCTTATAACCCCGTGCTTTGGCCAGGGGTTGGGCCGCAAACAAAGACCTTATCTCATCCCAGGCTTTGACATAGGTCGCGGGGTTGGATCGGGATGAGCGGCCTATAGGATTCTGATCCACCATTTCTACCTGTCCGATCAGGTTGAAGTCGCCCACCAGGGTATCGTATTTTCCGGAGCGCTCACCATAACCACCCAGGTATTTGCGCAGGGCAGGGTAGAGGATCCCCCGTACCAGACTGGATTTGCCGCTTCCGCTCACGCCGGTTACAGCCGTCAGGGTGTGCAGCGGAAACCGTACATCAATGTTTTTCAGGTTGTTTTCCCTGGCTCCCCTGACTTCGATAAAATCTTTCCATTTTCTCCGTGAGGCAGGAACTGCGATGGCTTGCTTCTGGTGCAGGTAGGCCATCGTCAGGCTGCCGGTGTGGTCTGCGCCTTCTGCGACCGTTCCCTGAAAAACCAGCTCTCCACCCAGTCTGCCCGCCATGGGGCCGATATCAATCACCTGGTCGGCAGCACGGATAATCTCTTCATCGTGCTCCACAACGATGACGGTATTTCCCAGATTCCTGAGTCTATGGAGTATAGAGATCAATCGTTCCGTATCACGGGGATGCAGTCCGATGCTCGGCTCATCCAGGATGTACATCGAGCCTACCAGGCTGCTGCCCAGGCTGGTAGCCAGGTTAATGCGCTGTGATTCACCGCCGCTGAGCGTATTTGAAAGGCGATGCAGGGTGAGATACCCGAGTCCGACGTCTTCCAGAAACTGCAACCTGTTCCGGATTTCAACCAAGAGACGGCCTGCAACCTGTTCCTCGTATTCGCTCAACCGCAGGTTTCTGAAGAAGTCCAGTGTCTGGCTGATCTGCATCAGGACCAGCTCGGAGATGGAAATTCCACCCACTTTGACATAGGAGGCATCCTTGCGAAGGCGTGTCCCATTGCAGTCCGGGCAGCGGGTGCGACCCCGGTAACGCGAGAGCATCACCCTGTATTGGATTTTGTAGGTTTGTTCTTCAACCTGCCGGAAGAAATCGTCCAGACCTTCGAAGTATTCGTTGCCTGTCCAGAGCAGCTTTCGCTGGGATTCCGTCAGGGCATATATTGGTTTATGTACAGGAAAATCAAACTTATAGGCATTCATAACGAGCTGGTCCTTCCACTGGCTCATCTTTTCGCCCCGCCAGCAGGCGATGGCTTCCTCATAGATGCTCAGCCCCTTGTTGGGGATCACCAGGTCTTCATCAATACCGATAATGGTACCAAACCCCTCACAGCGTTTACAAGCACCATACGGATTGTTGAAAGAAAACAAATCCGTGCCAGGCTCCTCAAACTGCATCCCGTCCCGTTCAAACCGGTTGCTGAAAAGCTGTGTATTCGACTGACTATCTATTTTGTACTCAATAATACAAGTTCCTTGCCCTTCGAAAAAGGCGGTCTGGGCTGAATCAGAAACACGGGCGGATAGGTCCATATCGGCAGGGTCCATCACGAGGCGGTCGATGACGATGTAGTTCATCTGTCTCGACCGTATTTCCTGCTTTTGATCCAGCAACTCGTCTATCCTGATGATGGCGCCTTCAAACTGCAGCCGGGAGAATCCGATCTGCTGCAGGATGCTCAGATGTTCCCGCAGCGAACGTCCGGGCCTTACGACCAGGGGTGCCAGGATCATCACAACTGTTTCGGCCGGCAGGGCAAGCACGAAGTCGGTAACATCGGAAACAGTATGCCTTTTGACTTCTTCTCCCGAAACGGGGCTGAATGTGCGGCCGATGCGCGCAAACAGCAGCTTCAGGTACTCATAAACCTCCGTAGAGGTGCCAACGGTAGAGCGTGGGTTGCGGGTGTTTACTTTTTGTTCGATGGCGATGGCCGGAGCAATCCCCTTGATATAGTCCACTTCAGGTTTGCTCATGCGGCCCAGAAACTGTCGTGCGTAGGCACTCAGACTTTCCACATACCTTCTTTGACCTTCAGCATACAAGGTGTCGAAGGCCAGCGACGATTTGCCGGAGCCGGACAATCCTGTGATCACCACCATATTGTTTCTGGGAATGGCAACACTGAGGTTCTTGAGGTTATGAACCCTGGCCCCTTTGATAATAATATGGTGTAACGGGTCAGGTTGATCAGCGAGCATGCTTTTGGGTTTTGAGCAGCAAAAGTAGTAAAAACCGCATCGCCGGATGCTCAGCGATCAGTTTGCAGCCATCAGCGATCAGCGATCAGCGATCAATTGTCAGCGATCAGTTATCAGCCATCAGCAATCTATTGAGAGCCTCCCGGTCATCGAGTAGCAGTAAATGTTCCTGGCGGTCTTGGAAAATTTGAGTCGGCGTATCGAGATGCCGGCCATCGAGTAGCCATTCAGAACGCTGGCTGCCCTGAGAATATTAAGCAGTTGTATCGAGATGTCAGCCATCATTTTGCACTGTATCTGATTACTAAAGAATGTCGTATGTTTCACATTTTGTTACTATTACAATATATTATTATATTAATCATATTTTTTCTTGTAACAGGGGGTAACTTTTTCATGATTTCCGTATTAATGTATACCGGAATGTATTATCTTTAATCCTACTTAACCATGAGTACAAAAAACAACCACCGCCGCGGGTTTTACCCCCCCCCCCCCCTGTTAAAATGCTGAGATTCAGTATTATAACAACCTGTTTGATCCTATTCCCATTCCTGGGAATTAACCAGGTGATTCAATTCGACATAGAACCTGAACAAGTTGAAGTAGGAG
>JAGNHN010000085.1 GCA_018001695.1 Lentimicrobiaceae bacterium | reverse complement strand
TAATAAAGCCAGAAAGCCAGTGAAACAAGCAACAGAAACCAGAGATTGCCGGCAAACACCAGCAGGCCGGCCCACATCAGGTAATTTCCAAGGTATAAGGGATGGCGTACAACAGAATAGATACCTGTGACGTTAAGTTGCTCGGCCACTTGTTTGTCGGTATTCCTTCCGGAAGTGCCGGCGGGCGTGGTACCGATGGTATAAGCCCTGATGATGGCACCTGCCAGGCTCAAAAGGATGGCCGGCAATGTATAAATGAGGTTGAAAGTCAGGCCTGTATATGGTGGTGCGCTGAACCATACCACAGGAATGGCCAGCAGGAAAAAGAGCACGGGGATTTGTCCACGGTACCGGAACAAATAGTTACCACTGCGCTCAAACGCTCGGATAAGACTCATGGATTGAAAATGCTTGGGCGCCAAAATTAGTGATTAAATGCAGGATACACGGTTGACACAGACTGATAAGTCTTGATTTCACTAACTTTGAATTGAGAAACCAATATTTCTAATGATATGAAAATGTTTTCGAGAGCAATATTATTAACCGCCTGGATGCTGATCCCTGCTTTCCAGCTGGCTTCCTATGCACAGGAGAAGGTAATCAAGCAGGACCGTAAGGTGGACGTCTTTTTTCAATTGCTGATATCAGGTCAATATGATGTGGTGCTGCAGCAAGGGGAGAAGTATGGATTGGTGATCGAAGGCCCGGCTTCGGCCATGGATGCCATCCACGCAGAGGTCAAGACTGGAACGCTGATGGTTTATACCACCCGGCAACTGGACCCGGATCTGCGTATCAAGGCCGTCATTACTTACGTTGAGCTTCGGAAGATGAAGCTGGCGGGCAGCCTCGATGTCTCATCCCTGAACACAATGAAAGTGCCTTCGTTACAATTGGATGTCAGTGGTTCCAGTGTTGTCAAACTCCCGGTTGAAACTACAGAGCTGGCTGTCCAGACTTCAGGGGGAGCCTTGTTGAAACTGGAAGGCAAAGCTTCAAATCTCGCACTCGATATGAGCGGAACCGCCAGGCTTAAGGCGTATCCTTTGCAGGTTAACACGGCAAATGTGCTCATGGGTGGATCTGCCCGTGCTGAAGTTCTGGTAAAGGAGCAGCTCACCGCCAACCTTGGAGGTAACTCCCGCCTTGTTTGGGACGGAGAGGCCCAGGTGATACAGAACCTGACAGAGAAGGCAAAAATGCTGAAGCGTGCGGAGGATACCGCTGAGAAGCAGGAAGAATAGAATCGCGGATCCTTATTCTTCCATTGGCAGCATGGCCATAAACTCCGCTTCGGAAATAATAGGTACACCCAGGGATTGTGCCGTTTCCCGTTTCTTGCTACCCATCTGATCTCCGGCCAGAACAAAATCTGTTTTTGCTGAAATGCTGCTGCTGACCTTGCCGCCAAAGCGCTCAATCTCGGCTTTTATCTGATCTCTGTCATAATGCTGAAAGACACCACTGACGACAAAAGTCTTACCTTTTAACGGACCTTCCAGTGTTGTCTTCTCCAGGATATGCATTTGTAAGCCTTTGGATTTTAATCTGTTAATGATTTTAATATTATCAGTATCCTGAAAGTACTGTAACAGGCTTGCAGCGATACGCGGTCCTACTTCTTCCACTTCCAACAGGGCATTTTCCCCGGCTTGTTGCAAATTGTCCATGCTGCCAAAATGCCTGGCCAGCTTTTTGGCTGTTGTCTCCCCAACGTAACGGATACCGAGGGCGAACAGCACCCGTTCAAAAGGAACTTCATGGGAGCGGGCTATGCCCTGGAGAATATTTACCACGGTCTTTTCTCTGAAAACCATGGTTCTGACCTGGCCGGTATCCGGGTCTTCATACACTTTCTCCAGTCCGAACAGCGCTGCTTCATCCAGGTCATACAAATCCGCTATGTTCCTGATCCGTCCCTGATCAAAAAGCACTTCCACCTTGCCTTCGCCGAGGCTTTCGATGTTCATGGCCCGTCTGCTGATGAAGTGCAGGATGCGCCCTTTGATCTGAGGGGGACAATGATAGGCATTTGGACAATAATGGGCTGCTTCCTCCGGGTCTTTAACCAAGGCAGTTCCGCATTCCGGACAATGGCGGATAAACCGCACGGCAGTCGCGTGCTCATTGCGCCTTTCCATGTCCACACCCGTGATTTTTGGAATGATCTCACCACCTTTTTCAACATAGACGTAATCGCCTTCGTGCAGGTCGAGGCGTTCGATAATGTCGGAATTGTGGAGGGAGGCCCGTTTGACCGTTGTTCCGGCGAGGAAGACCGGTTCCAGGTTGGCCACTGGTGTGACAGCTCCTGTTCTTCCCACCTGGTATGTCACGGACAACAAGCGTGTGGCAACTTCTTCAGCCTTGTATTTGAATGCAATGGCCCACCTTGGGGATTTGGCAGTGCTGCCAAGCAGGTTTTGCAACCCTATGTTATTGACCTTGATAACGACCCCATCTGTATCATATGGCAGGTCGTGCCTGGCCGTTTCCCAGTGGTTGATGAACCGGAATACCTCTTCCCTGCTGTCGCAGAGGCGGGCGTGATCTGGAACATAAAAGCCCCATTCTTTTGCCTTGCGGAGATTGTCAGCATGGGTTCCTGTACCTGCCTGGCTGTTGATGATGCTGTAAATCAGGCAATCCAGTTTCCTTTTGGCTACCTCGGCGGAGTCCTGCATTTTCAGGCTGCCTGCAGTGGCATTCCTGGGATTGGCAAACAACTCCTCTCCGGCTGATGCCCTTTCCGCGTTCAGCTTGTTGAATTGCTGCCGGCTGAGTAATACTTCCCCTCTGGCGATGATCTGCCCCGGTGGTGCCTGCTTCAGACGCAAGGGGATACTACGGATGGTGCGTGCGTTGACTGTTACATCATCGCCCTGCTGGCCGTCTCCACGTGTGACGGCCTTATGCAGCAGCCCATCCTGGTAGACCAGACTGATGGCAACACCATCGTATTTCAGCTCACAGACATATTCTACCACTGCTCCGGCCATTTTTTCTGTTCTCGTCAGAAAATCATCCACCTCTGCAGGGGTATAGGTATTGCCCAGAGAGAGCATGGGGACCTCATGGGTATGGGTTGCAAAGACCTTGGTGACTGCGCCACCCACGCGTTGAGTTGGGGATTGTTGATCCGCAAACTCGGGATGGACGGCTTCCAGGGCCTCCAGTTCCTTCATGAGCAGGTCAAATGCGTGATCGCTGATCTCGGAGACACCCATCACATAATACTGATAATTATGGTGTTCCAGGATATTCCGGAGGTGAAGGATACGTGCGTGTATATGGGAAGTATCGCTCATATGTGATGCTCACTTGCACCGTCACAGCGGTTCAGCTTCATCTTCCGCGAGGGATGAAGGGTAGAACCGGCTGTTGCGGTAGATAAAGACAGATTCATTGGCATTATTTGGGTTAAGGTAATGCAGCAGGGCATCGATGCGACCTGGTCTTATCCGCTGTTCAAAAACCAATTCCGGAATCAGCGTCTGCATTTCCCTTACGCGATCCACGAGGTCTTGTTCATCCATAAAGAGAACAAACCTGGGGTGGTCTTGCATTTCGAAATGGGATAGCCGCGTTTTAAGATCCTCCAGGCTCACCTCCTTCGGTCGCTCTATGACGCTGATCCATTGCCCGAGGTAGAATTCCGGCGGGTATTTGATGCCATATCTTGGCCGTTCATCAACAATAATGGTCCTGATGTCCGGGTATACCGACAGGTAGCGCATGGATTCCACCCTGGCCCGCTTGGAATACATGGCCGATACCGGGATCAGCAGCACCATATTCAATGCCCAGAAAAAGACCCATACCGCGCGCCACCTGGTTCCAGTGAACCGCTCCCGCCACAGGTCTCCCATCAAGGCCCAGCCGGCCACCCCGCCAGCTATTAGAAAGGGGATGAAGGGCAGGATAAACCGCTCTTGTTTGTTTGGGAAGATACTGTGAAATATGAGAAATATCAGGGCGGGCAGAAACATGATCAGGTGTTTTCTCCAGCCTCTGATATATCCTGCAATGAGGAAAATGCTCATGGGCGGGATCAGAATGCCTGAGATCAACAGCAGGTACATATACCATGGCCCAGAGACATAATCCCCGGAATGAGCCATGTTATAGCGGACATACTCCGCGAATTCAGCAAAGGGTTGACCCCAGATGAGGTAATCGGGGATGCCCTGGATCAGCGCGGCTGTCAGAAGCAGTGAACTGCCTGTGAGTAGCCCACCCCACCATCTTCTTTCAATCCACAGGGCCAGGATAAGGCCACCGGAGAAGAGCATGGTTTGGTACCGGATATTGAAAGCCAGGCCCAGCATCAGACCGGCGAGCAGGAACCAAGGTATACTGCGTTCCTTCTGTCCGGCAAGCATAGCATAATAGGTGCCGCCCATCAGGAATGGGATGCAGGCTACTTCTACGAGGTTTCTGACACTCAGCCAGGGCTGGAACCAGTAGAAGGCCAGTAATATTCCGGCAAGCCGGGCCAGGGGTTTGCCGGCAAGTATGCGTACCATGCGGTATCCAAACCATATGGTAGCCAGGGATAAAAATGCATGAAGTAGTCTGACAATGAGTATTTTGGATGAAGGATCGATGATGCCGTTCAATGTCAGAAATTTGAGAAGGAAATAATGCAGCCCGACATAGAAGAAGCTATGACCCTGCGGTTGATTTTGTCCTTCCGGGTCGGGAAGCCAGTTATTATAATCGCTGCCATCAACCCAGGACTGGGCTGCTTCGATCACCAGAAAATGATCGTCGTGCATACCGAAGCCCCTTGCCCATATGACTGAGATCAGCCGAAGCAGCATCGCTGCAGCCATGATGAACAGCAGTGGCTTGGTCTCCCATCTCCGCATGATCCATTTCATTCAGGCTGATTTGTCAGTGATTGCCAGCGGGCATTATACTTCTCAATGTTTTGCTGCAGTCCGCTGTTCCTGGTCTTTTTCGCTGATGGGGTAAAATAGCGGTGCATTCTAAGGAAGTTCACCTGCAGCAAAATCCAGGCTTCTTCTGTGAAAACCTTGCCGGTTTCAGCCCATTCCTGGCGTAACATATTGGCAATATCTTCAAAATCAGGTCTTCCCAGGTAATCCATGTCTGCATCGCAGAGGATCTTGGAGCAGAGATCGATGGCATTCTGGGGCAGGATTGTGGCCCGGATCATGGTTGCGATGCGGGCCAGATCTGTATCACTGTAGTCGTATTCCGGGAGAATATCATACATCATCTGTATGCTGTGTTCCTCATGGCCATTATACACTTCAAGGAAGCCGGCATCGTGATAGGCGGCTGCCGTTCTGACCAGGGCCGTATCATGATCACTCAGTCCTTCCATCTGTGCAAGCAAAGTGCTGGCTTCAATGACATCACGGGTATGCCTGATGTTATGATAATGGTAATCAACTGGCAGCCCTTGCTCCAGAAGTTGACAAATATGATCGATGGCTTCTTTATCCCTCATCCTGCGTGTTGCTGTTCATTATCAAGGGAGCACTCCAATACTTTGCAGGATGATGCTTGGCTGCATGATTTGTTTCTGTTGACCATGCAACCTGACATCCGCAAATTCCTAGAAATCGAAAATCTTTTCCCAGTTGTATTTTCTGGGATTAATGCACATGGTGGGGATTTGTGAGGTGTTGAAAATCATCTCTTCATCATATGTGCCCAGGATGAAGCTGGTCCAATTTTTATCCGGAGACGTCATAATGAGGATAAGGTCCGCATTCTTTGAGGTAGCGTAATCGATCACCTGACGCGAGAATCCGCTTTCGCGTTCCGCGATGGAGGTGATATGTTCAACACCCTGTTCATCCATGAATTCTTTGATGACTTTGCTGGCTTCCAGGATGGAAGTGTCATTGTTGATCAGGAACAGGTGGACTTTGGCGTTGAATTTTTTCGCGATATAGGCTGCCCAGCGGGTTTTATCCAGGGGACCGGCATCACTTGTGATGGGCAGGATAATGTCATGATAACCCTTGTTGAAAGGTCTTTTCTGAACCACGATGACGGGTACGGGAGAGCTCGTCAC
>JAGNHN010000005.1 GCA_018001695.1 Lentimicrobiaceae bacterium | reverse complement strand
CTTGCCCTGTTGTTGTTCGCCAATAATCTTAATGATTTGGCTTTCTGTGAATTTGGTCTTCTTCATTTGTCCAAAGTTAACGATTAAACTATATTTTTAATCGCTACTGTTTCCGGGGGAGCTTTCAATACCAATTGTATGTGGCAGTTTCTGAAATGTCCACAGCGTTAAAAGTGGTGCTTTCATTTTTACGAATCTCTCTATCAGAACCAGCATTTGCATAAAATGATGTTCTTGGTGATTTATGAATTATAAAGTGTTCAGCACCAGTAATATGGTCTAAATCAGAATGATAATTTTGATAAACTCGATAATTATAGGTTTCTTCGTTCGTAATTTCTTTTGTTAAAAAGCTAAACCCGACATAGATGGGGACTCGGGTTTCAGCAGAAAAGTAAATATTTTCGAGTGTTACTCTTGGTGAAAGTACTAAAAATTCACGCTCTTTGATAATTCTTATGTCAGGGTGTTGCTCTAATGCAGCTTGAAGTAATTCCCATCCTTCATTATCTAATATAATGTGTACCTCGGCTTCTTCAAGAATTGACGCTCCTTCCTCTTCTTCTGGAATTTCAAATGTTAAATCAAAGTTACCATCAGTTGTTGTTGCGTTTCCTACAAACATAAATCGACCATGAGGATAACGAACACCGCCAATTTCGGGAAGAACTAAGCCGGGATGAATATCCACAACTGTTACGTTCCTTAATGCAATATTGTTATTGTGATAAACATCAAACTCTAACTGATTGGGATAGAGTGTTATTAGGTCTGAAACAATGTCTTCAATCCTTGCTAATAGACAAGATGCCCAATTTTGGTGAATGTAAGGGTTAAGAATATTCCATTCAAATTCGAATATTCTACTATCTCCTGGACCTAGATTTGGAATTGGCAAAACGTCTATCACGTCTCCAATTGTTGGCTGAGAGCCATCCCAGTTTTGAGGCCAAGAAGATGAACTTGAAGCTTTTGACCAATACAATGCGAGGTTGCCTTGTGCATAACTTGAGTCGCAACTCTTGTTCCAAACCCTTACATAAACATAAACAGGTTGAGATGAGCTATATTCAGGCTCTTGGTGTGTTTGATTTGTAAACCCATCAGCTTGGTTTCTTACCCATATGTCAGGGCTCTTGTCAAACCACCAACCCCAAGCATAGCTTCCGGGATAACCAAAATCTTCAGGCCTATCTTTTATATAAAGGTCTAATGAGGTACTGTGGGAGCCTTGAGCAGCTTGAACTGCTTTAAAGGCATTTAATCTTCCAGTTCCAACTACGCCAGGGAAATTGGCAGCATCGGTTATTGGGTCGGTAGTATTTATTAAAATATCCTGCGTCCAATTTGAGTTAAGACAAGGATTTACTGCATACATCAAAGCAGCAGTTCCAGAAACTATAGGCGTACTTTGCGAAGTTCCTCCCCAACAACCATAATATGGCCAAGTATTTGTTCCGCCATTTGTTGATGTACCTCCCATAATTCTATATCCGGGGGCACACAGGTCAACTTCAGGGTAATGACTATTAGTACTAGAATTTGAACAAGATTCGCTATTTACATGCTTATCGTCTTTTCCGGTACTACTAATGACAATTGTTCTTGGGTCTTCAAATCCTGAAAACGGATATAGTCTTAAACCTCCACAATTAATAGTGCCATTTCCTGCAGCACGGATTATTGTCGTTCCATTATTTAATATCTCCTGTTCAGCTAATAAGTAGGAAGTTAGTGGACTACAACCATTATACCAGCTTAAAGAAATTATATTAGCACCCAAAACGCTACTAGCATATACACAGGGTGATAGACCCCATGAATTAAACATGACCCTTGTGTTATAGCCAATGGAAGCCATTTGTCCATTGGCAACCTGCCCTGAGTCTACCGTTTCAGCAGCTAGGATTGTTGCAACAGAAGTACCATGTGATTGAGGTGTAAAAGGACTACCGGATTGATAATTATAGGGCGGATGAATTTTTCCTATAAGGTCAGGATGGAGAGGGTCTATTCCATCATCCGTAACAGCTACTTTAACGGCAGTGTCACCTTTTGTAATATTCCAAGCTTGAGGAGCCTGAATTGTTTGCAAGGACCATAACCAGTCATTATTCGGGTCATTTACCGTAAGCCACCACATATAATCAGCAGGGTCTGAAACGGTTTTTGGCACATAGCATTTTTCAATAGATAGAAATAGTTCATTGTTTGGATTGAGCCTAGTTAATGCAGCAAACAAAGAATCTTCGCTCAAAGAGGTACTGAGCTCATAAAGTCTTTGCAATTCAGGTGTTTTTGCAAAGCTCATAGGTTGTGAGATTTCCGTGATGCCAAAATCTGTCAATAGTTGAGCAAATTCTGGATTATTAGACTCCCGTTCACCTACTGGGATAATTTCATGGTTATGAACTATAATCCAAATTTTACCAGGATAATAGTCTCTTTGAGCGAATAAAGATAAAGGGGCAACTATTAAGACCCAAATTAAAAGTCGTGTAATTGTTTTCATCTTGTTGTTTTTTAAAGCATTAGACATGAGATGGGGCTTGTGTCAAACTTTTGCTTTGTGTGTCGGCAAGTCACCTGATAAGTTCTATTTTCCGCTCCGTCAGTCATTTTTGTATGTTTGCTAACAGTATAATAACTGCCATCAGCCCTCTTGATTCAGAAGCTATTGCATCCGAATGATTCTTTCCTTTATAATAGATTTATACTGCTTTTTAAATCCATCACTCATAAAACTTCGGTCTATCAGTTCCATCCATTTCGGCAATGCTTTCGTCATTTTGTTAAAGATGTTTTCCTGCTGCTTTTCGTTCACCTTCAGCGTCGTCATCGCTGCCAAAAAATCCTGTTTTTTCAGTTTCTTCTTTCGCCCATTTAGTGTTAATGCCATTTCTTCTATATCCGTAGGATTTACCAAATTGGTATTCACCAAATCATGAGCCGGTGATAAGGTCATACCTATGCCAGGCTGCTCCAGTAAGGAGAAATTCTTTAAATGCATATCGGCATTGCCTGTAAGGAAGGAAAAGAGTATCAGTTCAAAGAAATTCACCACATCCAATCCCGGAGTTACTGAATGCTTTTGTATGGTTTTACCAATCTGCTCATAACTGCCATGGTATTTGTCTTCGGTAAGCCGTTCGGTAAGTTGGCACATGTCTTCCATGGCTAATTTTCCCTTTCTGGTTCGGTCTATCCGCTTGGTTATATAAGCCAGACTACCTGATTTCAGGCGTATTAAGCTATGAGGCGCAGTTTTTATTCCGGCTATTTGTGCCAGGTGCATGGTTACATCTTCCACCTCCGGCAATTGGGGGTATGAAGCATTAGGCGGTTTCAAAATAAACCCGCCCCATAAGCCCACAATGGTGAATCTCCGTGCTGCGCCCTCCTTATTATTGCCGCTGATGTGCAGCGACAACTTGGCCTGTACACCTGTGACTGCTGTTTGTCGCTGTATTACTTCCCTGGCTAATGGCTCCAGGTCTTCTTCTGAATAGGGCAATGCCGGTGGAGTGGGCTGCCCAAATATTTTCTTTGAGCATGTAGCATGAAATTCCTGCTCATTTTCGGCCAAGGGCTGATAGCAAAACAGACAGTTCCTCATGGTGTATCCTCCGCTTTTACTTCCTCCACACTTACCGCACCTATGCAGTCTTTACAACAGGCCAGCAATAATCCCATCCGATCTCTGGAATTTAGCTTCCAGTTTCTTTCAGCTATGTCCAGCAACCATCCTTCAGGTATCAGTCCATCAAAAAAAGGGAAGAGCACTTTTGAAGTATATGAGGTTTCACGTAGCGGCAAGGTTAAACTTACTGGACGGGCAGCGGGTTGTGCTACGTACGCCTGGTTGTAAACAAAATGATACCCGTGCTCATCCTGGGTGAGCCATCCGGCTATCTGGTCTTCTACTTTAATGGCGGCTTTACGCAATGCTTACATCTTTTATTTGTTACCCGAAGATCTGGACTCATCTCATCAGGAATCTGTGTGGGTGGTTGCGCGTATGGCACCTACCTCGTAGCCGAATAATTGCAGCACCTGGTTTACCTTATCCAATCGCAAGGTCTCCTTTCCCTGTTCCAGTTCACGGATGAAACGCAGGCCTACACCTGCTTTCTCGGCCAGTTCAGGCTGGGTGAGTTTCACCGATTTTCGTTTGCCTTTTACAAAGTCTGCCAGGTTCATTTTATACCCTTTTGGGTGCAAATATAGTGAATATTTTCGTATTTGTACCCTTTCGGGTGTATAAATTCATAAAATCAAAGATAACACCCTATCGGGTATAATATCAATAACAACATTGATAATTAACCCCGTTCAGGTATAATTCATTAGAATTTCTTAATCAAGGTGCCGTGGTAATGTTGATTACCCAATCCCAGACTATTCATTATACCTAATCCTCCAGCTAATGGCATCTGGTCAGTAGCGAAAGGAATTCTCAGGCAGGAGAGGAAGCACGCATTCTGCAAAACTCTATTGCCGCTGGAATCCTGAAAATCCTATTTTTGTCTAACCAGACCTCCTTCTCTGCATGATACCTCTAAGCCTATTTCTCACCACCCTCGACTGGCTGATCATCATCGTCTATCTGGTCATCAGCCTTGGAATCGGAATCCTGATGGCCAGAAGAGCCAGCCGGAGTACAGGAGACTTTTTCTTATCCGGACGCAACCTGCCCTGGTATATTGCGGGCACCAGTATGGTCGCTACAACATTCGCAGCCGATACACCCCTGGCGGTAACGGAACTGGTTGCCGATCATGGCATTGCCGGCAACTGGCTCTGGTGGAATATGGTTTTCGGAGGCATGCTCACGGTGTTTTTCTTTGCCAGATTATGGAGACGTGCCGGCATTTTGACGGACTGTGAGTTCGTCGAAATCCGGTATTCAGGTAAGCCTGCCGCATTCCTGCGGGGCTTTCGGGCCATATACATCGGGGTTGTGATGAATATCGTGGTCATCGCCTGGGTCAACCTGGCCATGGAAAAGATCCTGAAGGTGATCTTCCCGGATTTCCTTTTCCTGGGCATGGAAGCTGTCCATCTAGGTCCCTTTGTGGTGAGCTGGCCGGATTTCCTTTTCCTGGGCATGGAAGCTGTCCATCTAGGTCCCTTTGTGGTGAGCTGGCCGGATTTCCTTTTCCTGGGCATGGAAGCTGTCCATCTGGGTCCCTTTGTGATGAGTTCCCACCTCCTGCTGGTAGGTCTGATCATGATGTTTGTGGCTTTGTATGCGGCGCTCTCGGGCTTATGGGGTATCTCGCTGACCGACTCATTCCAGTTCCTCATGGCCATGGCCGGGTGCATCGCCCTTGCCATTTTCGCCCTGCGCAGTCCTGAAGTAGGCGGTGTGGCCGGGTTAGAGGAGAAACTCCCGGACTGGGTATTCAGCTATTACCCCCAGGTAGGTGGCGCCGATCATCCCGGCGGGGTGTTGCAGTTGAGTGTCCTCGCGTTTGTGGCCTACCTGGGCGTGCAATGGTGGGCCAGCTGGTATCCCGGCGCGGAACCCGGAGGTGGTGGCTATGTTGCCCAACGCATCATGTCCGCCAAAGATGAGCGTCATTCCCTGCTGGCAACACTGTGGTTTCAGATCGCCCATATTGCTGTCAGGCCCTGGCCCTGGATCATCGTCGCCCTGGCAGGCCTGGTCATGTACCCCGATGCCACCGACAAAGGGGCCACTTTCGTCATGGTCATCCGTGACCTGATGCCGTCTGGACTGATGGGCTTGCTGCTGGCTGCATTCCTGGCTGCGTATATGTCGACCATCGCCTCTCAGACCGTCTGGGGCACCTCCTATATCGTCAACGACCTGTTCAGGCCATACATCAAACCCGGGGCTTCAGAAAAATACTACGTCAGTGTATCCCGCATCACCATGGTCTTACTGCTGATCCTTTCGCTCTTTGTCACCTCCCGCCTGGGAAAGATCAGTGATGCCTGGAAGTTCATCCTGGCATGCAGCGGGGGCATTGGAACGGTATTGATACTCAGATGGTACTGGTGGCGCATCAATGCCTGGTCAGAGATAGCGGCCATGCTGG
The DNA here is from genome assembly GCA_018001695.1 of Lentimicrobiaceae bacterium. GTDB lineage: Bacteria > Bacteroidota > Bacteroidia > Bacteroidales > JAGNHN01 > JAGNHN01. The sequence continues at coordinate 93,289 of JAGNHN010000005.1, read as the reverse complement.
CACCCTATCTCATATACCCCATACTGCATTATCATTATGGACTGAAGTATGAGACCAGCCTGCTAATCATTGTGGCCTGGTCCACCGCTGTATGGGTCATCGTCACCTTCCTTACCCGCCCCACGGACAACGAAAAGCTGGTATCCTTCTACAAACGTGTCAGACCCGGAGGCCCCGGCTGGAAACCCCTGAAAACGCTGGCGCCTGAAGTGAAGGTGGACAAAGGACTGGGCCGGCTTACCATCAGTTGGTTTGCCGCAGTATTCATGGTGATGTTTGCACTCTTCGGAACCGGAGAGCTGATCTTTGGGCATTACCTGAGTGCCAGCCTTTACGGTATAGGCATGGCAGCAGCCGCAGCTACTGTCTATTACAATACGTCGCGCATTGGCTGGGAAAAGCTGACCGAATGATTTATTTCAGGAATTCGGCAATGATCTGATCGACACCGATACCTTCGGCTTCAGCCTTATAGTTCCTGACGATGCGATGCCGGAGAATGATGGGGGCAATGGCCTGTACATCTTCGATATCCGGAGCATATTTGCCCTGGATGGCAGCATGACACTTGGCGCCAAGCACAAGATACTGCGAGGCACGTGGACCCGCTCCCCAGGTGAGGTATTCCCTGGACCAGGCATGCCCATCGGGTGTCCCGGGGCGCGTCTTGGTAGCCAGTTTGACAGCATAACGAAACACATTGTCTGTCACAGGGATACGGCGGATCAATTGTTGAAAATACAATATCTCCTCTGCATTCAGCACCACCTGTGGATGCGCAGTCGTCCCGCCGGTTGTACTCCTGACTACTTCCACCTCTTCTTCAAAAGCAGGATAATCCAGCCAGATATTGAACATAAAGCGGTCGAGCTGGGCTTCAGGCAAAGGATAGGTCCCCTCCTGCTCTATCGGATTTTGAGTGGCCAGAACAAAGAAAGGCAGATCCAGGCGATGCTGTATGCCCGCCACCGTCACTGCCTTTTCCTGCATCGCTTCCAGCAAGGCGCTCTGTGTCTTGGGTGGGGTACGGTTTATTTCATCTGCCAGGATAATATTGGCAAAAACCGGGCCTTTCACAAAGCGAAAACGGCGGTTTTCATCCAAAATCTCTGTCCCGATAATGTCGGAAGGCATGAGGTCAGGTGTGAACTGTATGCGCGAATAACTTAACCCCAATACCTGGGATACCGTATTCACCAGCAATGTCTTAGCCAATCCAGGCACTCCGACAAGCAAACCATGTCCCCCGCTGAAAACAGCGATCAGCACATGCTTCACCGTTTCATCCTGTCCTACGATCACCTTGGCGATCTCAGCCCTTAATTGACGGTATTTTTCTACAAAGGCGTCGAGCGCCTGTTTATCATCGGTAAAATTCATCATGCATGATTTAAATTATCCCTCCAGGCCTCTATCAATATTTTCCGGTCCATGTAAACCTGAATCCGCAATCCATATACCTTTCATTAATATGAATGAAAGTAGAGGCCATCTTCTTGTCCATCCAGCTTTGCAGCGCCCTGGTTTGCTTATCCTGCAGGGCCCAGTCCTGTATTTTAACATAATCCTCCGTCAGATTGGCACGATGCGGTGTTGTGCGAACCTTCAGTAAAACAATGCGATAAGCCTGTCCTCCCTTTTCTGTCTTCATGAGAACCGGGTCTGAAATCTGTCCGGCTTCCATCTTATCAATAATAAAGAACAAGGAAGGATCAAGCTGGTTCATTTCAAACCTGGCAGTACCGGTGAGTGGATTAATCAACATACCTCCGCTGTTTTTTGAAGGGTCATCGGAGTGCAGGCTGGCAGCTTTCTCAAATGTAAGTGAGTCCATACGTATCAGTGCCAGCACGTTATCGAGGTCCTGCCTCGCTTTGGCCAGGTCTTCCGGATTTACTTTGGGAACGATCAGGATATGGCGGGTCTGGATCATCTCTCCCCTGCGTGCAACCAATTGTATAATGTGGTAACCTGCTTCACTCTCCACCACATCGGATATCTCCCCTTCCTTCAGGGCAAATGCGGCTGCTTCATAAGGCGGGAAGAGTTCGCCACGGCTGTAAAACCCGATGTCGCCGCCCTTCGATGCGGAACCCGGGTCTTCCGAGTACAGGGCAGCCAGGGCGGCAAAACGCTCTCCTTTCAGGATACGTTCCTTCAGGTCAAGAAGCTGCTGCCTTACCCTAAGCTTTTCTTCGGGACTTATGGGAGGCTGCTTTACGATATGCCCAATCTCCACCTCGGCATTGATCAGTGGCAGGCTGTCCTGAGGAATTCTCCTGAAATAAGCCTTGACCTCCGATGGGGTGATCTTGATATCCTTGGTAATATTGGATTGCATGGTCTCCACGATCATCTGGTCGCGGATGAGCTCCCTGAATTCTTCCTTGATCTCCGGGATGGACTTTTTGTAATATGCTTCCAGCTTTTCCCTGGAGCCAATCTGCGCAATGAAATAACGCAGCTTGCGGTCCATCTCGGCATCTACATGGCTGTCTGATACCTCCACACTGTCGAGAACCGCCTGATCTATCAGCAATTTCTGAAACAGCAGGTTCTCCAGGATCTCACACCTTATGGCGTGTGCTCCCTGGATCCCTCCCTGCAATCGCTGCTGCAAATATTGATTCTCGATATCTGAAAGCAGGATCATCTTATCACCTACCACGGCTACCACTTCATCTATGGTCTTTTCCTGGGCCTGTAGCGGTAACAGGGTCAGGAATCCGAGCATTCCTAACAGGAAAAGGATTCTTTGCATGCGTTGCTTCATTTTACCACCATCGATCATAAACTGGCCCTGTGCATAATTATTGCCTTTGCTTCAGGATTAATAGACCTGTACCTTTCCACTCTCCCTGGCCTGCTTCATCAGTTCATCCTGCACTTCACGGATCAGGCTTATCTTTCTTCTGTTCAACAAAATACTCCTGATATTTTCTCTTTCAAAGCTTAGTGGAGAGATACTTTCCCTGATCCTGAAATCCATAAAACGAACGAAGTAGATATAGGGATCGGCATTCAATTCGATATAGGTATTATTCTGAAGGTAAGCTTCCTGGTTGTATGTCTGAATGGGTATTTCCTTTAACAGGTCATTGAAATACAACCAGGTCTGATCATCCAGGAAGTAGTTCACTGCATAGGCCAGGCAATACTCCTCCAATTCTTCCAGTGCCGCCGGCTCATCCAGTCGAATGAGTTTTCTCAGCTTGTTCAGATCCGGAGTACCTGGTGTTGCCTTCACGTATCGTACCTTGACAATATTCTCTTTCAGCTCAAAATTGCGCTGATACTCTTCGTAATACTTCACGATTTCATCCTCAGAAACAATAGTATCAAGACGTTGCGCAACAATTTCAGACTCAAACTTAAACAGGATTAGTGAGCGTTTGTAATCTTCCAATTGCTGCTTGAAGTCTTTAGCCTTCAGCCCCATATCTTTCTCTGCAACCTGAAGAATTACCTGCTGTCTGATCCATGTTTCAATGTAATCCTGGGTCATCCTGAGGCTGTCTTCTGCCTGGAAGCCAGCCGGCACAACACCCGCCAGTTCCGACTGATATAAAACGGCTTCTCCCACCCTGGCCACCGGTATATCGCCACCTGCCTCCCTGTCGGTGCAGGCGCCCAGTCCTGCCAGCAGGATAACTATTAATAGGATGGGTCTTGGCATGAAATTACTGCCTTTGAGAGAGAACATCCTTATTCACTTTGACAGAATACCTGCTTCTGAGTTCACGTATCCATTCCTTCTCCAGAAAATTCTGATAATCAGCGGTTACAAGTCCACGGCATTCTTCCAGCTTCTTGGGCTCCGGAGGTAAAAACTGATGCACAGCAGCAATGGCAAAGGTACCCTGGTTGTCTCTCGTCGGTGAGAGTCCGGGCTGCCACGGCAGACCATCTATCCAGGCATCATCTCCCCTGCTGAATTTCTTTCGATCTGCAGTAACTGCCTGAGGATATTTTTTGAGGATTTTGGCCAGGGCCACTTCGTAGGATTGTCCTTTCTTCAATGCTCGCTCAGCAGCAGAACGCACGGATTTCTCCAGCTTCTGATCCCTGAATTTATAAACTGTAACATCCAGGCGTTCGCCCCACATATAGTCATTTTTATGCTGGGAATAATAGGATTCCAGGCCGGCTGTATCACGGATGGCCTTGGTCCATACCTTGTTGTCAGTCAATTCAAAAAGCAGGATCCCATCATGATATTCCTGCATCAGGAGGCGAAAATCGGTATGTTCCTTTTCCAGGCGGGAGTCTTTATAGGCGGTACATTTCGCAACGACAAACTCATCGTACATCTCTTTAACATACTGCTTCAGCGGCATGGCTGTCCGGTTCCGCTGCGTCTCATTCAGATAATTTGTAAAATCGGTCTGGGTGACATTGGATTCTCCCAAAACGAACAAGATACCATTGAGATGCGAAGCCACAGCGGGATCCCAGCTCCGGAAAAAGATGCTATCTGTTACCAGGGTAAAATAAGGTTCCAATGCTGGAGGAAATTCCTTAAAGCCGTATTGTTTCTTAACTTTCTGGACAAATGATGCTTTGCTTCTCTCTGCCCTGGTATCCTTCATGATCCTTTTGCGTAGGCCGGGCTCTTCTTCCTGGAAGGTACCAACAGGCTGGCGTTCGAGCATGCGGATGATATGCCAGCCATAATCTGTTTTAACAGGAGGAGAAATCTGGTCTATCTCACGCAATTGGGATACGGCAGAAATGAACTCCGGAACCATACGGTTTGAGCCGAACCAGGACAACTGTCCTCCTTTTTTCGCTGAGCCTTTATCATCAGAATACTGCTCAACGATGGAATCGAAGGCTGCTCCCGCAAGGATTTTCTGGTAGGCTTCATCAATCTTGCGTCTGGCATCCAGGCTATCTCCTTCACTGGGGTCCTGCGGGAAGCGGGCAAAGATATGTGCCACGCGAACGCGTCCCATGGCAGGCTGGCGATCAGTGATTTTGATCAGGTGATAGCCATAATCGGTGCGAACAGGCATGGAAACATCACCGGGCCGCGTGTTGTATGCCGCTGTCTCAAAGGGATAGACCATATCAAGTGCTGTGAAATAGCCCAGATCTCCCCTGTTTCCTTTTAGGAAGGGATGCATGCGGGAAGCTTCCCTGTCCCTTGCTGAGGGATCCTCGGAGGCTTCCATGGCCAATGCACCAAAATCCTCTCCCTTTAGTATCCGTTTCCTTAGCTCCAATGCTTTGTTGTATGCAATCAGCGTATCCTGCGGGGTCGCATCGGGAAGGAGACGTAGGAGGATATGACTGGCTCTCAGATCATACTGCAGGCGATCCCATGCCTCCTGGACAAGGAACTCATCCACCTCACGGTCAGTAAGATACGGCTCAGCAAGCTGCTTACGATATCCTGCAAGTTCTTCCTGGAACGATTTTACTGTATCCATCTTAAGATCAAGGGCTTCCCTGACCTTTAGTTTAAAATTAATGTATAATTCCAGGTATTCTTCCAGGGCCTGAAGGCTGGCAGGTTCTCCTTTGATGTTGTTTTTGTTGTAGATGCGAAGAAACTCAGAAAGTGGAACTTCTTCTCCGGCAACACTCAGGAGCATGGGATCCTGTTTCTGCTGTGCGTAGGTCTGGGTGAGCAGAAGCATCAGCACTACGTACCATATCCATGTCATTTGGGCCAATACCGGGACAATACGCAGTTTTCTAGTCATATTTCTTTGATTTTATAAGAATTTCCGAAGCAAGGGCAAAGATAATCCTTTTAATATGAAGGCTTTTGATGGATCTGTTAAAAATCCTTAAGGGTAAGCCATTCCGTGATCTACCGGCTATAGTTTGGAGCCTCCCGGGTGATGGTGATATCATGCGGGTGACTTTCAACCACACCTGCAGCAGTGATCTTGATAAACCTGGCCTTCTGGAGGCTTGTTATATCAGGCGATCCCGTGTAACCCATTCCGGCACGTAATCCTCCAACCATCTGGTGAATGAGCTCTGAGAGGGTCCCTTTATAGGGTACACGGCCCACGATGCCTTCAGGCACCAGCTTGCTCAGGTCGTCTTCTCCCTCCTGGAAATACCGGTCTTTGGAGCCTTTGTTCATGGCCTCGATAGAGCCCATACCTCTGTAAGTCTTGTATTTCCTTCCTTCAAAGATGACGGTCTCACCTGGGGATTCATCAACCCCGGCGAACAGGGAACCTGCCATGATGGAATGCGCACCTGCCGCCAGCGCCTTGACGATGTCACCCGTGTACCGGATGCCTCCATCTGCGATGACCGGCACGCCTGATCCCTTCAGAGCTCCTGCGACATGCAGGATCGCCGAGAGCTGGGGTATTCCAATCCCGGCTACTACGCGCGTAGTGCAGATAGAACCAGGTCCTATCCCTACCTTGATGCCATCTGCACCGGCTTCCATGAGATCCCGGGCCGCATCAGCCGTAGCAATATTGCCCACAACGATGTCCAGGTCCGGGTAAGCCTGCTTCAGCCTACGTGTCGTTGCGATCACATTGGCCGAGTGCCCGTGAGCCGTATCGATGACGATGGCATCCACGCCCTGTTCCACCAACGCTGCCACCCTATCATCAGTATCTGAAGCAACGCCGACTGCCGCTGCAACACGCAGTCTGCCGCGGGCGTCTTTGCATGCGTTCGGACGTGCCTTGATCTTGATAATGTCCTTGTAAGTGATCAGACCGACCAGCCGATAGTCCTTATCCACCACAGGCAGTTTCTCAATTTTGTGTTCCTGCAGAATATCCCCTGCTTTCTCAAAATCGGTGAATTCCGTCGTGGTAACAAGGTTCTCAGACGTCATGACTTCTCTTACAGGTCGGCGCAGATTGCGCTCAAATCTCAGGTCACGGTTGGTAACAATGCCAACCAGTTTACCGTTGGCCTGAACCACTGGAATACCGCCGATGGAAAACTCCCGCATGATATGCAGGGCATCCTCTACCAAAGCATCTTCCGGTAGGGTGATGGGATCCAGTATCATTCCGTTTTCAGCCCGCTTGACTTTCTTCACTTCGTTGGCCTGGTCGGTGATCGACATGTTTTTATGCAAAACCCCTATACCGCCATCCTGGGCAATGGCAATGGCCATGCCCGATTCTGTCACGGTATCCATTGCAGCCGTAACGATGGGGATATTGATGCGGATATTTCTGGAAAACAAACTTGAAACGTCTGTTTCACGGGGATGTATGGCGGAATAGGCCGGCACCAGGAGAACATCGTCATACGTCAGACCCTCTCCAATGAATTTCTGGTCTATGCTGTTCATTGCTATCGCTTTTTGCCAGGCAAAGGTAAGTGCATTTCGGCAATCCTTCTCTTATGCCTTCAGGCGGTTATCATTTAATGACGCAGCCCAGCCAGGTCAAACCGGCTGGGCTGTATCAGGTTACTTATCATAACAAGGCCTTAGTAGATGACGGTGACTGTTCCCCGTTTCTCAAAGGTATCTCCTGTGCTCGTAAGGAAGGTGACGCGATAGACATACACGCCGCCAGGAACAAATTCATTGTTATAGGTCCCATCCCAGGCCCGCTCGGGATCCCTGGTCTCAAAAATCTTCTGACCCCAACGATTGTAAATGCTGAAATAATACTCACTCATATCAACATATACCGTGATCGGCTTGAACTGATTGTTGTAACCCTTGGGAGAAATGGCATTGGGAATGAAGATCCTGGAACGTTGCAACAGCTCCGCCTTATTCGAAAGGCTGGTGTCGGCAAAATCAGGAATACCAGGACCCTGTACGGCTTCCAGGTGATAACTGAACTTGCCCTGGGTCTCTGTCAATCCCATCACATCATCCACAAAGTTGGTAGTACCGAAAGGTAACACTGCCACAGGGATAGGATCAGCCAAACCATCTACGACCCTGTAAAGGTTGTACTCCTTAACACCAGCCCAGTTCCAACCCAGGTAATCATTCCATTCAAGGTAGTTTGTGAAATCATTGCGTGGTTCTGCTGTCAGATGAATGGTGCGAGCCAGATCAGAGACGAAGGCATCCACACCGCAGCTGTCCACAGCAACTACCTTATAGAAATAGCTCTGCTTCTTGAAGTAGGCATCGTAATCAAGGAAACTCCAGTCCAGGATGGGTGAAGGAGGAATATTGCCGATAACTTCATAAGGCCCGTTCAGAGAGGCTGAACGCAAGATTTTGAAATTTACGGTGGCAGGATTATCATCCACATTCACCTGAAGGCGGATGTGATCATTCTCCTCCACCGTAGCATAGCGAATATAAAGGTAATTGGGTGGGGAAGCCTTTTCTGCTACGATACAGGCTTCGCAGGAACGCGAACTGACATCCAGGTCACTGTAGGCCTGAATATAATAGCAGTACTCGGTATCCTTTACCAATTGCTTATGGGTATATTTATTGGATGGAGGATTGGTTCCCTGGGCCAGGTTGGTGGCCAGTACATGGTAAGGACCGCCGTTCTCGCTCACAAATATTCTGTACCCCAATAAGTTATCCTTAATATTCCGGTAAGGGGTCCATTCCAGTTCAATGATATCCAGACATGGGTTGTAATTCGTGATCTCCAGATACATCGAATTGTGGATGTTATCTATCCCCATAGGACTGGTTCTACCGCAGGTATCGAAAGCAGCTATGCAATAGTACTGTGGTGCATCACAGGGATTGTGAGCCGGATCTTCGTCCATATAGAAGGTCTCGTTCTGTCCCCAGACCGTATCGATGGCAACCCATATCCCGTCGTTGCGGAAAATGATATAACCATGGACATCACCGGCCACGGAAGGCTGCCAACCAAGGACAGGCATCCAGAAATTGGTATCGATACTTACCGAATCCAGGACAGGAATATCCGGGAAATCATCATCGAAATAGAAATCACCAGCCTGAGAGGATACAGATACACAGCCGGACGAATCCGCAATTTCCACCCTGTAATTCACGGTATCATTGCAGACAAGGACTTCATGTGAATATGCCAGGTTTTCTGTCGAATCCAGCAATATCCAGGTTCCCGGAGGGAACTCCCTGTAAACCATATACACCCCTGATGCGGAAGGCAGTAGAGGAGTGTGATTATGGTTCCAGCTCAGATCACCGGATTGTGTAGTCGGGGCAGTATGGATCAATACGATATTATTGATCGTATCCGAATCGGCTGAACTAAAATATCCATCACAATCAATCTTGGTTTGAACCACATAATAATTGATGGTGGCATTGCCATTGGCCTGGGCGTGGGTATAGCTTACCGTAGTGAAGGTGGTCACACTATCCAGCAATAGAAATGGCCCATTGGGGTTTAGCGAATGGAAGATCTGATAACTTGAGAAATTATCCTCAGTAATGGGATCATCCGGCAACACCCATGTAATGGTAACCTGACCGTCCAGACTGGTAGAGACACAGCGCAGGTGAGGCGGAACGGCGCTCCGGAACATGTCCTCACCGACCGATGACCATGATTCGCAACCACTGGAGTCTGTCACCATCACCCTGTAACGCACAAAACCGCAGGCAGCCGGCACCACATCCTGGTATGTCAATGATGTTGTATTACCAACATTGATCCAGTTCCCAGGACCTTGCTCCCGGTATATTTCCCACAAACCCAGCGAAGTAGGCAGTGGAGGTGTATGGCTCTGGTTCCATGTAAGTTCTGCAGTCGCACTCCCAATATTGGTCACATTCAGATTGATTGTGCGCAAAGTGTCCGAATTTCCCGAATAATAATTGCCATAACAGCCGGATCTGGACCGGAGGTAATAATACCTGGGCACATTGGATGCATTGGCCCCTACATGGGTATAGGTTGTATTGTTATAACCGAACACGCTGTCCAGCAGAACAAACGGGCCATTGGGGTTAATAGCTGTATATATTTGATATGATTCCAGGGTATTGGGAATCTTGGTAGTATCTGGTCCAACCCAGTCGAGGATCACATCCCCATTAGGCTCAACGGAGATACACCTCAGGCTGGGTGGGCCAAGTATTGCGTTTCGGACAACGACAGTGATGGTACTCACATTGATCCCCGGGGCCGGGCAGAAGTCATCCTGGGCCTTTAGGATAAAGTTATAGACGTTAGAAGTGCCCCCACACCCGGTTTGTGTCTCCAGATGGGCACAGGTGGTCTGCCAGGTGAACTGGGTATTTAATCCCATGACCTGTGTAATGGGAGGCGGTGGGTTCAGTATAGCACAGGGAGGATTCAAACAACCGGTGACGGTGCTGGAGTATCCAAGTCCGAACTGGGAACCTGTTGCAGTGAGGGTCACAGATGTAAGCTGTCCATTGGCGAGTATCAAAGGGGTCGTATCCAGGGCCGTGAAATAGAAGTTCACCACCGCACCGGCATATACCGTATCAATATACTTGGACCAGGTCATGGTCGTGGTATCGAAGAAGGGCGCCGTGACATCCGGAGGGTCGTTGCTGCCGCAGGCCAGCAATACAATCTGCATTTCGCGGAACACCTCGGCAATTTTTATACCGCATTTATAAGCAGTCACCTTGGTTACGGTGATGAATGCTCCCTGGGTATACGATGTAAAGCTGATCTCACCGGTATAGGGGTTGACCGTGGCATTCACATTTTGCGGATTATGGAAAGTTCCTGGTAATGGACTGGTATACGAATACCCTGCATTCCATCCGGTTATCGGGCTGTTCAGCCCCGTTTCAAGGGGGGTATCCCATTCATATGTCAATGAATCCAACTGCTTGTCGTAAGCATTATGATTATAGGTGAATGGATAACCGGTACAAATGACTGTAGAAGGTTTCTCATAGAAGGTAGGCGAGTCATCCCAGCAGGGGTATGTATTGGTATTGTTGTATGGATACATGATCGCCCTGACATACCAGCTCTTACTTTGTGAACCAGAGATATTGGTACATGGATTCCGGCAGCAACTCGTATAGGCAAACACCCACCCTGAGGGTGGGGGCACCCCATTGAGGGTGACCCCATTGGGATTCATCTGATCAGAGGTATACGTCCATTCCTCCACTGCACCCTGGTTGGAGGGCTGGGGAGGACTGGTATTCAGACACTTGATGTGTGAGAACATAGGGTCGCCATTACACTGCGGAGAGATATCTTTGATTCCTTGCACCGCATTGGGCCAAAGCCGCATCTGTATCGTCCCGGCAGGAGAATTAGAGGTCAGAGAGACCCCGTTTGTTGGATACTGGATCCCGCCACATTCACGGTATACTTTAAGGATAAACCTGAAATTTCCGTTGGGCAGACATTCCCAGATGATTTCTCCCCCCATATAGTGAGAAGCGCTTACGGGAAGGCCGGTGAGGAGAAGTATCCCCAATGCCACAATGATTTTCCTGAACATACGCATGTTATTTCGCTTCAAAGTTAGCAATTTACAGTTTCTTTCATACGCCAGGTGAAGATTGCAATAAACAGTAATGCCTGCCTGCGTTTCATCACCCGGCTGTAACACAGATCATATCATCTTCCTTCAAATACACCTCAAATACCTTCTGGATATCTTCCCCCTTAAGGCTCCAGACCTTTTGATACCAATGGAGGAAATAATCCATCCCCAATCCTGATTCCTTCAACATCCTGAGCCGGTCTGCCCGTGCAAAAGCACCATCCAGGTTGCGAAGCATATTGCCTGTCATATACGTGCTGACACGCTCCAGCTCTTCCTTATCAAGCGGTTCTTTCCTCAGCCGCCTGATTTCCTGCCGGATAGCATCCAATGCCTGTTCTGCGACACCCTCTCCTACCTCTGTGGCCACAAGGAAAGCCCCATCCTGCTCCATCGCAGCAATACTGGCACCTATCCCATACGTAAATCCCTGCTCTTCCCGCAGCTTTTTCATAAGGCGGGAACCAAAATAGCCACCCAGTATCGTGACAGCAACCTGGGCAGGGATAAAATCAGGATGTGAGCGTTCAAATAAACGGCGCCCCATCCTGATAGCGGTCTGCAAAGCACCCTCCTTTGAAACGTAGATATTCCTGCCGGTTGTTGTCAAAACTTGTTCCAGCTTGGGATATGCGATTGTAATATGGGTACCGGTAAGGCATCCGAAATAGCGGTTGACAGTATGCATCAGTGAATCAGGGACATCTCCGGCCATGACGATGTAGGTATTCCGAAGGTCCATACCAACCTGATGGTGTGCAAGGAGGTCTTCCCGCCGCAGTTGATCGAAGTCTGTTTCATCGATCCATCTTCCATAAGGATGCGTGGCCCCAAACAAGGCAGCCATCATCTGATTACGGGCCAGAAAGGAAACCTTCTCCTGGTTGATTAGAAAAGCCTGTTTCTGGTACTGTAGCTCCTGCAGAAGCAAATCCTCAGGGAAAGTGGGTTCAGCCAGCATTTCTGCCAACAGGGGTAATACTTCAGCGGCAAAATGGAGGGGGCAATAGAGTGTCACAGATGCCCGGTCACGCTCTGCTGTGGTCTCTATATAGGATCCATGATAATCGGTTAACTCAGCAAAGCTTTCTGCATCATGGATCTGCGTACCCTCCCGCAACATTCTGAGGGTAAAAAAAGCAGCGAGATTCTTCTGCTCATACCACATCCCGGCTGGCATCACCCATTCCAGCCTGAACAAACCACTGCCGGATTCCTGAACAATGTAAACAGGAATGCCATTATCAAGAATCTGTACGGCAGGCTTCAATACCAGCTCATCCGGATTTACCTCAAGCCGGTGAATGGGCTCTCTGGTCCTGTCGATCTGCCTTGCCGGTACTGCCTGCTGATTCATTTTCAGTTATCTCAAAAGGGTGATCCTGCCATTTCGGGTCTGCCTCGTATTCTGAGGATCAGCATAGGTGATGCGGTAGAAGTAATGACCGGTTTCTACCGGTGCTCCGACATACTGCCCATCCCAGGCTTCCTCTATGTCGCTGGATTCAAAAAGGACCGTACCGGTGCCATCGTAAATCTGGATATGGAAATATGTCAGCCTTTTGCCGTAGGCTTTGAATTCATCGTTCAGCCCATCTCCATTTGGGGTGAAAGCATTGGGGACATAAAGCGTAGCACAATCCTCCACATTGACCCAAATCTCCCCCTGTACTTTGCGTCGGTCAGCCCTTGTGACCGTCACCCGGTAAGGCGTTGTGGCAAGAGGCTTAACTTGTATGGTCTGCGATTTCTCCCCTGTATTCCAAAGATAGGAAACGCCACCCGAAGCTCCGATAGAAACACCTTCTCCCTTGCATATATACTGGGTCTCACTGAGAACAACGTCCGGCAAAGCTGCAGTATCCCTTGGGACACGTGTTATCCTGTGACGTTCTGAGGCAGATACCGGGGTATCCGTTACTGCCTTTCTTGGATCTTGCTTCTCCACCAATTTTGGCACGGATGGCGGTGTTGACATTGTCGCATGCGCATCACTGACATCAGCCGTCTTCTTCTCTTCCTGTGATGAAGAAACCGTTTGAACAGCATTTATGGGGCTCTTTTCTGATGTTGATGCAATAGGCTCTTTGGCTGCCTGGATATCAGAACTGCCAGTGATCAGATTTTCAGGAGCTTCCTCTTCCAGGACAACAACATTCTCAGGGGTACCCTGGCTGGCAAGGGTGTCTGATATCACAATCAGGGACTCCGGTTCAACAGATGCGTTCTCTTCCGGCCAGAGCAAAAATGCGGTGACGCCTATGATCACTACACCGGCAGACCAGATCAGGGGTTGCGCGAAGCGGCCCTGCCAGGACAATCGCCTGGCGGAGCTTACCTTGCTCAGCGTCTTATCTGCAAGGCCGGGGGGAGGGGCAGGCTGATAATCCCTGAAAGCCTCCCTGTATAAGGACCCTATATCAAATGGCTTTTTCATCTCTCGTGCAATGGGTTGGCCTGATAAAGCTCAAGCAGTCTTTTTTGTAACATTTTACGTGCCTTTGCCAACTGTGACTTGGAAGTATTGACAGATACACCCAGCATGTCAGCTATTTCCTTGTGATTAAATCCTTCTATCTCATACATATTAAACACGGTACGATAGCCGTCGGGCATATTGCGCAGCGTGTTTAACAATTCCTTTCGCGTGAACTGGTCTTCCTGAAAGTAGGTCTCTTCTGACAGTTCTGTGACGTCTTCGTACTCCAGTTGATAGTAATACCGCTTATTGTCCCTGAAATAATTCAACGAAGTTGTCACCATAATCCGTCTGATCCATCCCTCAAAAGAACCTTCACCCCTGAAGTCCGCCAGATGGCTGAATACTTTGATAAATCCTTCCTGCATTGCGTCTTCTGCCTGATCATCTGAGGCAAAATACCGCTGACAAACGCCATACATAACAGGTGCATACTTATCGTACAGCAGCCTCTGAGAAGCCCGCTTGCCCTTGAGACAGCCTTTGATGATGTCCTCGTCACTCAGCATAGGGGCCCGGTCAGTTGCTCATTAGACACCAGCAACCCGCTTTAAGTTGTCTGAACTTCCTCTTCATTCCGTTTATAGTAGCGGATCTCGTTCATATGGTCAGGATTCAGAATAATACCTGCCTGTTCATGGATATCATGCAAAGAGACATCCTTATATAATGCGGGTTGCAGGTTTAACAAAGCTGCATCACCCATGACTTCATGGTAGGCTAGATTCAATGCCTTCTCAGTCAGATTGAGGGATGCGAAACGCAACATACTTTCTACTTTGTTTTTCACCTTGTCCAGCTCTCGTTGCGTCACCCCTTCGCCGATCACCCGCTCCAGTTCAGCATCCAGGGCATGAATGGCTTTCTCATGCGAAGTCCCGGGTGTCAGTCGTCCGCTTAGCACGAACAAGCCTGGTTCGAGCTCCGCCGATAAATGGGCTGAAATATCTGCGAAAAGATTTTGTTCCCGCACCAACTTTCGATACAAGCGGGATGAGAACCCACCGCTAAGGATGTCCGACAACAGGTCGGCAGCAAAGAAACCCGGCTGCACACGTCCCTGCATGGGATAGGCGCGGTACAACGCATGTGCAGGTACGTCCCGGTATACTTCCATCCGCCTGGGAAATCGCTGAACAGGCTCAGAATCACGATTTTCGATGACTTCTGGCCCTTCAGGAATATCTCCAAACCAATGCGCAGCCCGCTCAAAAACAAAATCAGGATCCATGTTGCCAGCCACCGACAGTACAGCATTGCCCGGGTGATAAAACCGCCGGAAAAAGTTTTTCACGTCTTCCAGCGTGGCCAATTCAATATGGGCAGGATGTATCCCGATGGCAGGCCAGCGGTATGGATGCTTCTGATACGATAATGATCTCAGCAACATCCAGATATCTCCATAGGGCTGATTCAGATACCGCTGTTTGAATTCCTCAACAACCACTGATTTCTGAACGGCTAAAGCCTCCTCAGAAAAATCCAGCTCCAGCATTCTGTCCGACTCCAGCCACAAAGCTGTATCCAGTGCCGGGGCCGGAACTGTCAGATAATAATTCGTTACATCAGTATTTGTAAAGGCATTATTCTCCCCTCCTACCGCCTCCACATGCCTGTCGTACACAGGTATGTTTTTCGATCCTCCAAACATCAGGTGCTCAAACAGATGCGCAAAGCCTGTCCGCTCTGGATCTTCATTACGCGACCCAACCTTGTACATGACATTAACACAAACCATAGGGGTCATGGGATCATGGTGGGCAATAACCGTTAATCCATTGGACAGCTTCTGCTTCTTAAATCTTATCTCCATCATATCAATGCTCCTGACACCATTTCATGCGCAGCCGCAAACATACACAAAAAGCAAGATGTTCCAGGCCTTCGGAGCAGGCCAGAAATCGCTGGTCTCTTACGTGCTGATGGTCGAAAGTCAAAGCCAAAGAAATACGGGTATTTTTACATAATCTAAATTACTGACCCCCTGAGTGCAATCGTCCCCGATATGATTTAACCTTTAACTTTGCATTAAATTTCAATCCATCAATCATGGCGGAAAAGCTAAGCAAAGTTATTGATCTTGACAGTGTTGTCATCAGGTTCGCCGGAGATTCGGGCGATGGTATGCAGCTTACAGGGTCCTTGTTTTCAGATGCAGCTGCTTTATCAGGTAATGTTTTCGCTACCTTCCCGGATTATCCGGCAGAAATCCGGGCACCCCAGGGTACCATTGCTGGTGTATCCGGCTATCAGGTGCATATCGGAAGAAAAACAATCCATACCTCCGGAGATCTTTCAGATGTCCTTGTGGCAATGAATCCCGCTTCACTCAAATCCAATCTCAAATGGATGAAGCCGGGCGGTACCATCATCGTCGACACGGATGCCTTCAATGAGAAGTCATTGGAAAGGGCAGGATATACTTCTAATCCACTGGAAACAAAGGAACTTGATGGGTATCGCATCATCAAAGCTCCGATCACACAGATGGCCCGCGACAGTGTGAAAGATCTGGGCATCGATCACAAGACAGCCAGCAAGAGCCGCAATATGTTTGCACTCGGGTTGCTCTATTACATCTTCAACATCGATTTCAGTCATACGATCAATTTCTTCAGGAAGAAATTCAAAAAAAATGAACTTGTCGTAGAAGCCAATACCAAGGTGCTGATGGCAGGTTATCACTACGCCGATACGCTGGAATTGCTGGCTACGACCTACAGCGTTCCGCCCGCACCGCTTAGCAAAGGGCATTATCGCAATATCACCGGCAACCAGGCCACAGCATGGGGATTCATTGCTGCTTCAGAGAAAGCTGGCAGGCCCCTTTTCCTGGGTTCATATCCTATCACCCCCGCTTCTGAAATACTTCAGGAACTTACAATCTACAAAGAACTTGGTGTAAAGGTATTTCAGGCAGAAGATGAAATCGCCGGTATCGCCTCCACGATCGGAGCAGCCTATGCCGGTTCCATGGCCATCACAACCACTTCAGGGCCTGGCTTGTCGCTGAAAAGCGAAGCCATCGGTCTGGCGGTGATGACCGAGCTTCCCATCGTGATCGTGGATGTACAGCGTGGCGGTCCATCAACAGGATTGCCGACCAAATCGGAACAATCCGACCTGCTACAGGCACTATATGGCCGCAATGGTGAATGTCCTACCATTGTCATAGCGGCCCATTCATCCGGCGACTGTTTCTATGCTGCTTATGAAGCGGCCAAACTGGCTGTAGAACATATGACACCCGTTATTCTTCTTACCGATGGTAATCTCGCCAATGGCTCTGAGATCTTCAAGATACCCAGTATGGCCGATCTTCCTCCGATCACACCTCCTATTGCCAAGGCCAATGACCCTGACTTCAAACCATATCGCCGTGATCCTGAAAAACTTAACCGTCTCTGGGCCATCCCTGGCACAGAAGGATTGAGACATAGGGTTGGCGGATTGGAAAAAGATAATATCTCCGGTAATGTTTCCCATGATCCGAAAAACCACCAGCTGATGACCGAGCTGAGGGAAGAAAAAGTAAAGCGGGTAGCCAACTATATACCTCACCAATCTGTAATTGGCGCCCCTGAAGGTGACCTCCTGGTTATCAGCTGGGGAAGCACGTATGGTGTTGTCCTTGAAGCGGTTCAGGAAATGCAGCAACAGGGACACGCCGTGGGTATGGTTCACCTGAGGCATATCAATCCACTGCCACTCAATCTCGAAGAAATTCTGGGCAACTTCCGCAAGATTCTGGTCTGTGAACTCAACCTTGGTCAAATGGCCAAATACCTGAAAATTAATTATCCGCAGTACAGGTATGCGCAGTTTAATAAGGTTCAGGGACTACCTTTCATGGTGAAAGAATTGACAGACAGGTTTAAACAAGAAATGGAGGGATAAACGATGGATCAGGATATGCACACTCCGGCTATGAATGTCAAACTGACCAAAGAGGATTTTGTCAGCGACCAGATGGTGAAATGGTGTCCGGGTTGCGGAGACCATGCCATTCTTTCCTCAGTAGAGAAAGTGTTTCCCGAACTCGGGATTCCCAAGGAGAATTTTGTGGTGGTCTCCGGCATCGGATGCTCCTCCCGCTTCCCATATTATATGAACACGTATGGAATTCATGGAATCCATGGCAGGGCCGCCGCCATTGCATCCGGCGTTAAGATCGCCAGACCTGAACTCAGCGTCTGGATGATCACCGGTGACGGAGACTGTATGGCTATTGGTGGGAACCATTTTATCCATACCATCCGAAGAAATATTGATATAAAGATCTTATTGTTCAACAACAAGATCTATGGTCTGACCAAAGGCCAGTTCTCCCCGACGACCCCCCTAGGTCATGTCACCAAGACATCACCCCAGGGCACCTTTGAGCATCCCTTCAATCCGGGAGAGCTGGTGATGGGATCGCAGGGGACTTTCTTCGCCCGCGCTGTGGATACCAATCCAAGAATGATGACGGAGATCTTTATGATCGCTGCGCAACATAAAGGAACTGCAGTGACGGAAATCATGCAAAACTGTGTGATTTTCAACAACAAAGTCCACGACCTCATCACCGATAAGGCAACCAAGGATGACCACATCATCTACCTTGAACATGGTAAACCGATGCTGTTCGGCAAGGAAAATGAAAAGGGCCTGCGGCTGAATAACCTAAGGTTGGAAGTGGTTAAACTTGGTGAGGATGGCATCACAGAAAAAGACATCCTGGTTCATGATCAGACAGATCCCAACCCGGCTCTGCATATGATGCTGGCCGGCATGGCGCCTCCGGCATACCCCATGGCCATGGGCGTGATCAGGGCAGTGAACAAGCCGACGTTTGAAGGGCTGATGGAAGACAAGATCCGGGAGATGAAAGCCACTTCCCCGATCAGGAATGCCGACGACCTGCTCAACAGCGGTAATACCTGGGAGATCAGCTGACCTGAGGAATCTGAAACAACATTGCCGGGCCGGAAAGAAGAAAACAATCTTTCCGGCCCGTCGCTTTTTATAAGACTCCCTGCCCGTCATACGGCCTCCCCTTATGCGTATATTTGAATCATGGTAGAACGCATGCTGCAATTCATGAGATCAACCATGCACCTGTCAGGTGGGGAGACTTATCTGCTGGGTGTGAGTGGTGGGTTGGACTCCATCGTAATGGTGTCGTTGTTTCGTGTAGCAGGATTTCGATTTGGTATGGCCCACTGCCATTTTGGATTAAGGGGAGAAGAAGCGGATGGGGACCAGGCCTTTATCGAAGCATTGTCCAACCAGCTCAGCATTCCATTGCATGTCAAGCACTTTGACACGCCCGAGGTAGCCCGCAGAGAACATCTTAGCATCCAGGAAGCTGCGCGGGCGCTTCGTTATGCATGGTTTGAGTCACTAAGACAAGATTTTACATATTCCCACATCGCCACTGCCCACCACCGTGATGATGAGATTGAGACGATGTTTATCAACCTGATCCGCGGCACCGGACTGCAAGGTCTTAAAGGAATGGACCCTCAGGCCGGTCACATCATTCATCCCCTGCTGTTTGCATCACGAGAGGAAATTGCGACCTATGCCCGACAGCATGGGCTGCTCTACCGCGAAGACAGCAGCAATGCCGGGCAGAAATATCTCCGGAACAAAATCCGGCACAGCCTGCTTCCGATGCTGGAAGCATTCCGCCCGGGAATCAGGCAGCGACTCTATAACAACATGCTCCGATTCAGAGCAGAATCAGATCTGCTGACGCATGCCATACAACAAATGGATGAAACAGCAAGGCAGCAGAGTTCCAGCCCATGGACGCACTATCCAAAACCAGCAGCATTGAGCGGGCCGGCCCTGGCAGCCTATACCCATTCGTATCTGCAGGAATACGGTTTTAACTTTCATCAATCTTCCCAGATCGCTGCCTCCTGGGGAGGCGAACCTGGCAAACAGTTCTATACTTCAGATTATGAATGCCTGATTGACCGTAACGAGCTTATCATCCGCAAGAAAGCATCTTCAGAAACAGAGGTCTTTGAAATCTCAGGTGAAGAGGAAACCATCTGCCAGCCCTTTTGTGCCACTTTATCAATAATTCCGGCCCATGAAACCGGCAACCTCGACCAGGGCAGGTTTATCGCGTTTCTGGATTATGATAAACTGCAGTATCCCCTGATAATCAGGAAGTGGAAAAGCGGAGATATGTTCCAACCGCTGGGGATGCAGGGCAAACGCAAGCTCAGTGATTTCTTTGTTGACCAGAAGCTCAGCAGGTTCGAAAAGGATGCTGTATGGCTGTTCGAATCAGCAGGCAAAATAGCCTGGGTAGCCGGTTACAGAATAGACCATCGTTTCAGGGTCGGGCGAAAAACCAAATGGGTCCTTCGCATCGAAATCCAGCATGATGCTACGTTCCTTCCGTAGCGTATTCAGTTTCCTTGTATTCCTGAGGCACCTGGTCATCGTTATATTTGGAAGGACACTTCAGCAATAAACTGGAAGCTGTTACTGCATCTCCATCCACTTTGCCAATGATCACCACCTGTTCCGACTTCTCAAAATCCTGCGGCTTGGCATCGAAGTACCTTACCAGCCTCTCTTCTCCCTTGCTGTCAATCATATAAAAAGAGAACTGATTGGCATCCTGACCGGCATCATAGTTTACGCCCTTCTCGAGGTTCAGCGTTCCAATGATGTGAAATTCCTTGTTGGGATGCTTGCTGGCAGTAGAAAAGTCCACATAAGTACTTGTATCAGTAAAGGTACTGATTACAACCGCAATGATTCCTACGATAAACAGGATTCCTATGATATGAATAATCTTCATTTTCCTGAGAATTTTTAAGTTACTCCTTCGATTCCATCTTCTTTTCCTTCCAGTCTTTCTCGAGCTTGTTTATCCTGCGCTCCAGGTTCACCAAAAAAAGACTAATGCCGGCGAGAATGATGAGAATTACGAGAATGACAACACCTATTTTATTTTCAAACATGGTTTTCCGGTATTAAGGGTTAACATCGTCCAAAGATTCACGCAATTTACGCCACCTAACCCGCAGGTCGATGATCCAGACACCCAGCAGAATCCATCCCAGGGCAGCCGGGTAGAAGACATAACGCATGGTGTTATCCAGCTCTTTCACCGTCATTCCCGGGTCATTGGTACTGCTGGGGTGAAGCGAGCTTTCGGCCATACGGGGAAGTATCCCGATGAATACGACCAGCATGACAAAGGCGAAGATATTATAGACCGCAGCGATACGTGCCCGTTTATGGACCTCATCCATTGAACTCCGCAGCACGAAATATGCCATATATGCCAGTATACTAACGGCTGCGCCAATCAGCTGGGGGTCTTTGACCCAGTAAGCTCCCCAGGTGTTTTTGGCCCAGATCATTCCGGTGAAGATTCCAAGCAGGCCAAATAGTAAGCCAACCGAAGCCGACTCATGGGCCATGATGTCATCCCTCCTGGAAAATGTCCGCAAATGCCGCAGGCTGAATACGAAAGAGATCACAAACATCACCATCATGGCAAACCACATGCCGACATGGTAAAACAGATTTCGAATAGATTCCTCCACGATGGGCAAATCAGGCACCCGTATAGTCAGTCCGGCCACTACCGCATAGATGAGCAATAAAATCGGAAGGACTTTCCATCCATGTTTCTTCCAGTTCATGAACCACGATCTATGTAAATAACTAAATAACTAATCAGGTATCAAAGATACAACAAACAATGAATGCCCTGCATGAGGAGCATCGATCAGTCCTGCCACAAATAAGGGTACAGGAGCAGTGCCAGTGCTGCCGGCAAAATACTGAGCAATCCGATTGCCAGCATCAGAGAGGGCGCAGGTGTCCATACCGTCTCCAATGCAGCTCCGGAGGCCCTGATGAGTGTTAGCAGTAACGGCAGGACAATTGGAAAACTCAGGATGGCCATGAGGGAAAAGTTGTTGTTGGTTCGGGCTGATATGGCAGCGATCATGGTCAGAAGGCCCGACAAACCAACGCATCCCAGCATCAGGTTCAGGATGAAATAGGTCCAGTGCTGCACAAAATGATCCATCAGCAGCACGAAGATGAACAGGTTAAGTGCGCCCAGCATCATCATCAGCAATCCGTTGTATATCATCTTGGATGTGATGATGCTCAATGGAGATGCAAGATTGAAATAATACAGGTGCCTTCCCTGGCTCTCCTGCACAAAACTTTTGGAGACCGCATTGACGGCAGCAAATAGCATGATGATCCAGAATAAGGCATTCCAGGTGGATGGCTGAATAATGCGGTCGAACGCCAGGTAAGTGACAAAAACAGTGGATAATACGTAAAGAAGTATGCCATTCAATGCATATTTCTGCCGTATCTCCAGCACCGCTTCTTTGCGGACCAATTGCCAGACCTCAGTGACAAAGCGCATGACTATATGGTTACATATTCTCCTCTTGCCGGGATCTGTATACGATCAAAACCCGCGGCCTCCAGGTGTTTCTGATAGGACCTCTGCGCTTCCTCTTCACCATGAACAAGAAACAGGCCTTTAAGCTGTTCAGGATCCTGGCACCGGAGGTAAGAAATCATTTCCTGATAGTCCCCATGCGCACTAAATGACTCCAGTCGACTGATCTCAGCCCTGACCGGATGGATCTCCCCGAAGATGGAAACTTCCTGCAAGCCAGTTTGCAAACGGGCCCCCAGCGTACTGGGAGCACAATAGCCTACGATCAGTATGGTATTGCGCGAATCCTCAATGGAATTGGCAACATGATGCTTGATGCGGCCAGCTTCAACCATGCCGCTGGCAGAAATAATGATACAGGGGCCCTTATAAAAGTTAAGTGCCTTGCTCTTTTCGACGGCCCGGATATAGGTAAGCCGGCCAAACCCAAAAGGATCAGGGTCCTGCTCCATAAAAGTCAGCATTTCATCATTGAAGCATTCCGGATGAAGTCGCATGACTTCAGTGGCATTGACCGACAAGGGGCTATCCACAAACACCTCTATCCTGGGCAGCAGTCCGGCATGTTCCAGCCGGTTAAGAGCATAGACCAATTCCTGCGTACGGCCCACGCTAAAGGAAGGGATGATGAGTTTGCCCTTTTTCTCGACACAGGTGTGCCGAACAATGTTCAGCAGGTCTTTCTCAGCATCCTGCATGGGTGCATGCAGTCTGTCTCCATAGGTAGATTCTGTCAGGATGTAGTCCGCCTGAGGAAAGGGCTGGGGAGGTCTGAGGATTTTATCCTGTAACCGCCCAATGTCACCTGTGTAGGTAATGCGGATATCACCCTCCTTGCGATGGAATACCATATTGACAGCAGAGCTTCCGAGGATATGTCCGGTATCGGAAAACATAACCTCGACTTCAGGCGTCAGCGGGAAGAAGTTATCATAGGGAATGCTAAAAAAATGATGCAGGCAGCGCCGGGCATCATTCTGGTTGTAAATGGGTTCCAGTGGTGGCAGACCCTGTCTGGCCCGTTTCTTATTATTGACCCTGGTATCACTTTCCTGTATATGTCCGGAATCCAGCAACATAATGGCACATAGGTCGCGGGTTGCCGGTGTGCAGAAGATCCTGCCCCGGAATCCTTCCTTGTGAAGGTATGGGATCAGGCCACTATGATCAATGTGAGCATGGGAAAGTAGCAGATAGTCAATATCCTCCGGATTGAAACCGAGGTCGCGGTTCATGCTGTCGGTTTCCTGTCCCTTACCCTGATACAAGCCGCAATCCAGCAATATCCTTGTTCCACCATCCGTGGTGATAAGGAACTTGCTTCCGGTTACCTCCCGGGCAGCACCTAAAAACTCTATTGTCATGATATGTTACTTTACGATGACCCTGCGTGTGATCTGGGCTGTCCCATCTGTAATCCGGCAAACATATATGCCTGTTGCGAGCAGATCCACAGGAAGAGAGACACTGCTTAGACCTGCTGGCAGACTGTGGGCCTGCTGCCACACCCTCTCCCCTGTCACACTGTATAAATCCAGATTGAACTTCCCTGGTTTGAGCACATTAATATTAATAAATGCCGAATGCGTGGATGGATTTGGATAAACATCAGATACCCCAAAAGGCGGATCCTGTTCAGGCAACCCCACATTTTGCACCTTGGCAACCTTCATGTAGATGATCGAATTGTCGGTTGGCGGGTCTTCATCACCCCGCACACTGAGTCCCGGCAATCCATCCTGCTGATAGATCAGATGAACATGATCTTCACCTGATAATGGCGCAATGGATGGGAATACGCATTCATGGAAGTTATGTATGATGGTCCCTGTCAGGTCCTTGAAGTCCGACCAGCCGGCGGCTGTCTTTGAGCGGAACCACAAATGCCGGTAATTCTGGGTACCATTATCCTTGCCCTCCGTCGCCGAGCTATATACCAGAAACATATCATTGTTCTCGTCAATGCTGACATTGGGCATACTGGAGAGAGAGAGATAATACTTACCTAAAACATCAATACTGCCTGGCAGAAAGTCCATGGTATCATTCTGATTCACATCCTGGGTCCATGCCACCAGTTTTCCCTGATTGTATAATGTGTCAGGATTGAGGGTATACTTAAAATTGGGGGATGAAAAAGGCGGCATATCCTCATTCCAATACCCTATACCATCCACAAATGGAAACCAGTAGGTTCCTGTTCCATCGCTATGGGCACGGTTGACGCCAAAGAAGACATGTGCTTTCCCGGTATTGTCAAAAGCTATGCTGGTTGAGCCATCCGGACAATAAAACGTATCTGTAACGATGGGTGAAGAGCCATTGAATTTCGGGTAAGGATGCTCCCAGATAACCGTCTTGGTCCAGTTAACACCACCGTCATTGGACTTCATCATCACCATGTCAATCCAACTATCGGCAAAAACAAATGCAATGGTATCGCCTTTGGCAGCGGCCCAGGTATAGCCATCCGCACTGAATCCATAATAAGAGGTGGCATCCATGCCGGGCAGAATCACATCCTTGGCAGCCCATGTACTGCCACCATCTGTGGAGCGCGCATATAACAATGCCCCTTCCAGTCCCTGGTATGGAGATCCGCCATTGACAGTGCTTTTCGTGACATATATCATATGGATTTTATCATGGGCAGCACCGGCGGTGATCATGCGTGGCCAGGCAACGGCGCTGTGTGAAGCGGGGCCCTGAAAGGTGGATTGCATCCAGGTACCAGATCCTTTGGTAGTCCGTTTCATGAGCACCAGGCCTCCAGTAGCGGCGAAGTCGTGGCTAACCACAATCTCACCTGAAGCCCCATATGGCGCATAGGATGGCCAACCAGTGCGAACGTTTTCAATACGGGCAGACGGGATACCTCCCCAGCTGGTACCATCAAAATAACTATATCCTGTTCCACGGTCGGCATATGCGGGATCCAATAATCCCATGGTCCAGGTAGCTCCGATGGTGCCATCCGGGTAATACCACAGGCGGTTCTGCGTAGCCGTATTCGTCTGAAGGTCATAACGTGTTTCGCCAATTTTGGCTTCTTCGACAGAACTAGCTTTAACAAAGGGATTACAGGGCTTACTCACAACCGGAAGTCTGTCACCTGGTTCAGATTTCAGGATACCGACATTTTGCAGGGGTTGATGGGAAGCCCGTCCCTGGCCAAAAACACTAACCACAGCCAGCATCATACTGGCCAGAACAATGAAGTAGGTAATTCTTTTCATGATGTAAAAATTTTTGTGATGGGTGCGTCACAAATGTAATGAAATCCACCTCAAAGGGCATGCAAAAATAAAGGAGACTGACCAGCGGCCAGTCTCCTTTATTAAGGCTGTCAGGTAATCTCAGAAAGATTACTGAACGATCATCTTCTTAGTAACGCTGTGGTTACCAGCGGTAACAGTATAGAAGTAAATACCACTTCCGAGCTTGCTGCCATCAATGGTGATGCCATGGAATCCGGCTGAAACATTGCCTTTGTCAACACCATAAACCTTCTGGCCAACGAGGTTATAAACGTCGAGGCTGAGGGTGGAACGGCGATCCAGGCTGATCGTTACTTCTGTCATGCCAGAGAAAGGATTCGGGAAATTCTGTGACACGAAGGAAATCGGGTTGGAAGGTTTTGCAATACCAACGCCAAAATCAGCTTTCGGGGCGGCAGCATAAACGATGGTGTTATCCGTCGGAGGATCTTCATCACCGCGCACATGCAGGCCCGGCTGTCCGTCTGACTGATAAATATAATGTACAGCTGTTCCTGCTGAATTTGAAGCGATGGAGGGGAATACACACTCGCGGAAGTTGTGCACGATGCTACCTGTCAGGTGCACGAATTCACCCCATTCCTGGGTATTCTTGAACCAGGCACGTCCCCAGAGGTGACGATAATTCTGCAGGTCATTGCTCTTACCTTCGGTCAGCGAGCTGTATACCAAATACATGTCACCGTTGGGATCCACAGTCAGCTGCGGCATACTGGAGAGGGAGCAGTAGTATTTACCCAAACCATCTGTACCAAAGATCAGGTCCATCGTATCATTCCCGTTCACGTCCTGGAACCAGGCAATGAGATTGCCATTGCTAAAGAGGCTGTCCGGATCAAGCGTGTACTTAAAGTTGGCAGATGTAAATGGGCCCATGGTTGAATTCCAGTAAGCTACGCCATCAACATAGGGGAACCAGAAGGATCCTGATCCATCATTGTGGGCGCGCTGAATTCCGAAGACAACGTGAGCAATGCCATCTACGTCGAACACACCGTGCATATTGCCATCCATGGTGTAGAAGGTATCGGTGGGAGTTACGCCATCATGTTTGGGATATGGTGTCTCCCAGATGGTCGTCTTTGTCCAGTTGGTACCATTGTCAATGGATTTCATCATGAAGAATCCTGTCCAGTCATCACCGACGAGGAAAGCGACAGTATCTCCCTTGGGAGGCATCCATGCATAGGAGTCGCCACCGAAGCCCAGATACTGGGTTGTGTCCATACCAGTGAGCAGGGCATGCTGGATGTCCCAGGTCTGCCCACCATTGAGGGAGCGGCTGTAGAGCAATGCGCCATTCAGTCCCTGATAAGGTGTTCCTCCGTTACCTGTCGGAGTGGTAAGTGCAATGAGGTGAACGGTGTTTTTATCAGATCCGCCGGTGATCATACGGGGCCAGAGATAACCATGGCCTGTGGGGCCACTGACTACCTGTTCAGTCCAGGTACCTGTACCTTTGACAGCACGTTTTGCAAAGTTGAGTGCCGTGGCGGAGTGTGCGATGAAGCACTCACCTGTTTCTCCCAGGGGTGCATAGCTTGGCCAACCAGTTCTGATAGATTCAGCGCGCTGTGTGGGGCTTGCTCCCCAGGCGGAACCATCGTAATAGTTGTAACCTGTTCCGCGATCAGCAAAACTGGAAGCATCGAGCAATCCAAATGTCCAGGTTGCTCCCATGGTTCCATCGGGCCAGCGATAGAAACGGTTCTGGGGGCAGCTGTTGGACTGCAGGTCATAACGGGTCTCTCCGACCGGGGTTTCAATGGGCAGGAAACCAGCTTTTACAGATGGCACAGCCGGTTTGATCAGTGAGAACTCAGCATTATCAATGGCTTTCATCACCGGACGCTCGACACCATAGTTCCGCAGATCCTGAGAAGCACGCACGCGGGCCTGCTGGGCCATAACGCTCACTCCCATGACACATAATAAACCGAGGAGTAATAACTTTTTCATTTTTCGTTGTTTAGGTTAGACATGTGTTTTATGCATATTGTTGATCATTCTTCCCTCAAGTCGCAAAGATAAGTATTTCATCACAATAACTTATCGGACCAAAATTAAAAAGAAATGTGATTGTACCGGCCTATTCGACGCCTCCAGCATCAAAAGATCGATTCTGCGAATGGTCCTGCCATTGCTCTCTCAGCACTTTTTCGCGTGTATCCGCCGGGATGTATTCATAACGCCTGAAGGTATGGTTCCCTGAAAACAGCAAACGATACGTATAATGTCTTTTCGCGAAATCTGCACCAATGTTTTCCTGTAATCTCTTCATTTTCACATTAAAATCACCAATCCAGCTCAGCTCAAGCTCTTCGTAATAGGGGTGTCGCTTCATCACTTCATTCAATTCCCAGAACATCCCCGATTCTATGCCATATTTCTGAAATTGCGGCACAACACCCATAATGGTAAAACGGCCACGGGTATACTTCATCGTCTTGCTATACCATAAATATTTCACCTTATCCCACAGGTGCATCCGGCCTGACAATTTCTTCAACAATTGGTTGGCATCCGGTAGCAGCACCAGAAATGCCACAGGCTCCTTTTGATGGTATGCAAACCAGATGAATTCTTCCTTGATAAGTAAACGGGAGGTGCGCAATACTCTTCTCAGGTCATCTTCATGCAAAGGCGTGAAATTTTCGTGAAACACCCAGGCAGCATCATAGATGGTTTTAAGATCACGAATGAAACGCTCCGCATCATCAAATCTAAAGTGCTCGAATCTGAAATTGGGTTTATTTCGCACCCATTCAGCTATCTTCCAGAAGCGCTCTGGAAATGGCTTTCTTACGTTGAGGTGATTGGTAACCTGCTCAAAATAAAGCTGAAACCCATAATCCTCAAAAAACTTTTGATAGTAAGGCGGATTATAATTCATCCCAAAACTTGGATGGGTAAATCCTTCCACCAAAAGACCCCAGAAATTATCGTTCTCGCCAAAGTTTATTGGCCCATCCATGGCTTCCATTCCCCTTTCCTGCAACCACTGCCGGCAGGCATCAAAAAGGAGGAAAGCTGCTTCCTCGTCATTTACACATTCGAAAAATCCCATACCACCGGTGGGCTGAGGATAATTATAGGCCTTCTGCTCATTGATAAAGGCAGCCACACGTCCGATCAACCTTCCTTCATTGTCTTTCAACACCCAACGTGTTGCATCGCCATGCCTGAAAAAGACATTGGTATTCCGGTCAAAAATGGCTTCGATCATCGGGTCAGGCGGGCAGACCCATACCTTATCATCTTTGTAGATCCGCCTGGCTGTTTCATGAAACGCTTTGCGGCTCTTCCTGTCATTAACCGGTAATAAAACCATGGTATCGATGTGTCATTTATGGCTGCAAATATAATATTTGGCGCCATCAGAAGGGAGACCTATATACCGGTCTTTCGCTCTTTATTTGGCTATCTTTGCATGATATGAAGGTGAGGCGGATTTACATTCTGGTTCTGAAATCCTACCTGGGCCCCCTGGTCCTGACCTTTTTCATTTCCCTGTTCATCCTGCTGATGCAGTTTCTGTGGAAGTACGTGGATGACCTGGTCGGAAAGGGATTGGAATGGTACATTATTACCGAGCTACTGTTTTACGCTGCCGCTACTTTTGTACCGCTTGCCCTTCCTCTGGCGATCCTTTTGTCCAGCCTGATGACATTCGGTAACCTGGGCGAGCATTATGAACTGGTTGCCATGAAAGCTTCAGGAATATCCCTGCGGAAAATCATGGCACCCTTGGTTGTCTTGTCTATCATCATCAGTATCAGCGCCTTCTATTTTTCCAACAATATCCTTCCTCTGGCCAATCTGAAATTTCATTCCATTCTTTACGATGTGCGTCAGCAACGCCTTGCTCTCAACATCAAAGAGGGGGTTTTCTACAAAGGCATCGATGACTTCGTGATCCGGGTTGACAAGAAGGATGACAATGGTGTTGATATGGAAGGAATCATGATCTATGACCACCGGGAACAAAATGGGAATGTCAACCTTACCATGGCGGAACGGGGAAGAATGGAAATCACCCCTGATCAGAAATACCTGATCTTCACGCTTTATAATGGTTACAATTACAAGGAGGAGGTTGACAACCGCCGTAAGATGACCACACGTCCCTTCCAGCGTATCCACTTCAAGGAAGAGATGCGGCGTTTTGATCTGGGTGGATTTCAGCTCAACAGAACGGACGAAGCGCTGTTCAGGAATAACTATCACATGTATAACCTCCGGCAATTGCGCTATGCCGGTGATTCCCTGTTAACGGAACTGGCCGGCAGGCGCTGGGATGCTGCCAATGGCCTTGACAGGCATTACAGTCATTATAATATGTCAAGGGCACAGGATACCGTGTATCCCGACACGATGTCAGGGATGGGCTGGGACAGCCTGTTCCAGTCCCTTCCGCTGGAGCGGCGTGAACGTGCAATGGAGACCGCCCTGTCATCGTCCAGGGGGCTGCGGGAATGGGTTGTTGGAACTGAAGATGACTTATCGCGGAGGGAGAAACGCATTATCAAACACCACCTTGAATGGCACAGGAAGTTTACCCTTTCGTTTGCATGCCTCGTGCTTTTCTTTATCGGCGCCCCATTGGGAGCCATCATCCGCAAAGGAGGACTGGGCCTGCCCGTGGTTGTCTCCACCTTCCTTTTTGTCTTTTTCCATATTCTCTCCATTACCGGAGAAAAGTTTGCGCGCGAAGGTGTCCTCGAACCCTGGCAGGGCATGTGGCTGGCTTCAGCCGTTCTGCTACCCCTGGGGGTATTCCTGACGGCGAGGGCTACCGCCGATGCCCCCATCATGGATGCTGATATCTGGCGACGCAGGATCTCAGCCCTGCAATCCCTGCTGCAGAAAAAGAAACAAAGAGATGAGGATTCTGTTAATATGTAACAAATCTCCCTATCCTTCGAATGAAGGAGGACCCATGGCCATGGATGCCATCATCCGGGGGCTGTTGGCAGCAGGACATGACATAACGGTACTGGCCGCCTCCAGCCACAAACACCCTGCAGCATCCGATGATATCCCTGATATTATTAAGGATAAACTCCTGTTTCACTCCGCCCCGGTGGATCTGCACATCCGTCCTTTCCCTGCCCTGGTGTGCCTGCTAAAAGGTAGATCGTACCATGCAGCAAGATTTCTGTCCGGAGCTTTCCTGTCAAAGCTGACTATTCTTCTTAAAAACAACAATTACGACATCATTCAGCTCGAATCTGTTTTCATGGGCGTTTACCTCCCTCTCATCCGTCAGCAAGTTCAGGTGCCGGTCGTACTGCGGGCTCACAACATTGAGCATCAGATCTGGGAACGCCTCACGCTTCAGGAAGGGAATAAAATAAAGCGCTGGTACCTCGGTAAGCTGGCACAGTCACTGAAAAAATTTGAATTCCAAATAGTTAAATCCATCGATGCCATTGCCGCGATAACGGAAGAGGATGCCGGATGGTTCCGCCAGCATACAGCGGCACCGGTATCCGTTATACCCTACAGCATTGAAATCCCTGAGGATATAGAAAACGTGCCTCCCATCGCTTCGTCCACTGTTTGCCATATCGGTTCCATGAACTGGTGGCCTAACATTGACGGGATTCGATGGCTATTGAAGGAAGTTTGGCCCAGGGTGATCAGGCAAGAGCCACAGGCACAGCTCTTTCTGGCAGGAAAACATATGCCGGATGACCTTAAAACGGATGAGAAAAGTGGTGTTTATGTGCTGGGTGAAGTGGACGATGCCACGGCCTTCCTTGATCAACACGCAATCCTGGTCATCCCCCTGCATGCTGGAAGCGGCATGAGGATCAAAATGGTGGAAGGCATGCTGAGGAGGCGGGCCATTGTGGCCACCTCCATTGCAGCCGAAGGGATTCCAGCCATCGACGGTGAGCACTACCTGAGGGCTGATACCCCTGAGGACTTTTCCAAAGCTATCCTTACCTTTATTAAAAACCCTGATTTTCAGACCAGAATAGGCGGCAATGCACAGCTTCTGGTGAGGAAATACTTTGACCGCCACAGGCTAAGCGGCATTTTGGTAGATTTGTACGCATCACTGATGGGTGATGAAAAAAAATGACAATGGGCAGCCTCAGGAAGAAGCGAGTGGTGTTTATCGTATCGCGTTTCCCTTATCCACTGGAGAAAGGGGATAAGCTGCGGGCTTTCCATCAGCTTCGGACGTTGGCGAAATGGCATGAAGTGCATCTGATATCATTGACAGAGCAAAAACCGGATGCGTCGAGCATTGCAGAAGTCAAGAAACACGCTGCCAGCCTTCATATTCTTCCGCTACCCCTGCTTTCTATGGTCTGGCAGGTTGTGCAGGCCTGGATAAAAGGCTTGCCCCTGCAGGTGGGCTATTTCTATAACTGCAGACATGCCAGAAAAATAAAGCACATCCTGGCGGAGATTCAACCGGATCACATTTATGCACAGCTTATCCGGACCAGCGAATATGTAAAACATGCTGATTATCCAAAAACTCTTGATTATCAGGATGTTTTTTCTATGGGGGCATTGCGGCAATCACGGAAAGCAAGGGGTTGGATGAGATGGGTTTTTCGCATGGAATCCAAAAGGCTGAAGTCATATGAAGCTCACATTTTCCCTTTCTTCGATCATCACTCCATCATTTCTGAACCTGACCGCGATCTCATACCACATCACGAAAACCATCAGATTCACGTGATCCCGAACGGGGTTGACACCTCATATTTTGAGTATGACACCTCTATTCTGAAAGACAATGATGTACTTTTTACCGGAAATATGGCTTATCCTCCCAATGTGGATGCCTGCCGGTTCCTGGTCAGGGACATCATGCCTATTGTTTGGAAAACCAGGCCAGGCACCCATCTGATCATTGCAGGTGCTGCACCTGCTCCGGAAGTCAAAGCCCTCGCAGATTCCAGGGTAGAGGTGACCGGATGGATGGACGATATACGCAGCGCTTATGCACGCAGCAGGGTATTCATCGCACCCATGCGAATTGGCACAGGCCTTCAGAACAAACTGCTGGAAGCCATGGCCATGGAGCTACCCTGCATTACAACATCCCTGGCCGCCGCAGCACTTGCGGAAAAGCGGGAGGCAATCCAGGTAGCAGACACGGCTGACGATTTGGCACAACATATTCTCAAACTCCTGGCTCATCCTGACGAAGCGTTGCAGCTTGGTAAGCGTGGACGTGAGTACGTCGGCCGGCATTATGACTGGGACGCTACAACAAAGCGTTTATCCGTACTAATGTTCCCGGAATCAGTCGCATCATCTGACATAGATTCCTGAAACTGCCCCTTCAGAAACTGATGCCTAAGGGATGGCCGGGCCCGGCCATTCATGGCAATTACGTACCTTTGACCCGCATAACCCTCATGGTCCATGTCAAAAGAAAAGCCAGCCATCCCCAAAGGCACCCGCGACTTTCTTCCTACCGAGATGCGTAGGAGAAAATATATTCTGGGAACCATTGAACAGGTTTTCCAAACCTTTGGTTTTCTGCCCATCGAAACACCTGCCATGGAGCTTTCCAGCACTTTGCTGGGAAAATATGGTGAGGAAGGAGACAAGCTGCTTTTTCGCATCCTGAATTCAGGCAATTTTCTGGAGGCAAGCGGCATCGGAGAAGCGGGTAGTAGCCTGGGTGCACAGCAGATGGCCGCCAGGATCAGTGAGAAGGGGCTTCGCTATGACCTGACCGTACCCTTTGCCCGCTTCGTCGTGCAGCATCAGCATGCCATACAGTTTCCGTTTCGCCGCTACCAGATGCAACCCGTGTGGCGGGCCGACAAGCCTCAGAAGGGACGTTACCGTGAATTTTATCAATGTGACGCGGATGTGATTGGCAGCACTTCGCTTCTGAACGAGGCAGAGCTCATCAAAATGGTGGATTCCGTCTTCCAGAAGCTGGGGCTGAGGGTCCTCATCCGGATCAATAACCGGAAAATCCTGACCGGCATGGCCAATGTGATCGGGCAGGCGGATAAGATGATTGCGCTGACCACCGCGCTGGATAAACTGGATAAGATCGGCCTGGAAGCGGTTAAAGCAGAGATGGAGGCCAGGGGAATAGAGAAAGAAGGTATTGAGCGACTGGTACCCGTGATGACTGCCAAAGGAAGCCGGAATGAACGAATGAACCTGCTTCGCGACACCCTTGGAACAGACGAGACTGGTATGCTGGGTATCCAGGAGCTGGAAACGCTCTTATCATACATCGAAGCTCTGAACGTGCAGACCCAGGTAGAGCTGGATCTGAGCCTGGCCCGTGGCCTTGATTACTATACAGGAACGATCATCGAAGTGGTCAGCATGGATCATGAAATCGGCAGCTTGTGCGGGGGTGGACGTTATGATGACCTGACGGGTATCTTTGGTCTGGAAGGCATGTCAGGCGTGGGCATCTCTTTTGGCGCCGACAGAATCTATGATACCTTGCTGGCCTTGCAGGGATTTCCTCAGGATATGGAGACATCGGTAGAAGCCATGTTTGTAAATTTTGGCGGAGAGGAGGAACGTACAGCCCTGAGACTGATGAGCACCCTGCGCGACCAGGGCGTGAGCGCGATGTTGTATCCCGAGGCGGCCAAAATCAAGAAACAACTGTCCTATGCCGATACCTTGCAGGTTCAATACGTCATCCTGACCGGAGAACAAGAGCGGATGGAAGGCAAGGTCACTGTCAAGAACATGAAAGACGGACAACAGACGACCATTCCACAGGATCAGCTGATAAATATGTTACGAACTATCTGACAACATTTTTTCATGCCATATACACACTTCATTTCTGCCGCCCCTCTGGATTTTGAGGATATTGACAGGATTCTGACCCAACATTCCCTGCTGGCACTTTCTGATGACAGCCTGCAGCGCATCCGGCACTGCCGGGAATACCTGGACCGCAAGATGGACGAGACCCAGGAGCCCATTTACGGGGTGAATACCGGTTTCGGGGCCTTGTATGACCGCAAGATTTCGCGGGAGGACCTTGGTCAGCTTCAGCGAAACCTGGTCATGTCGCATGCCTGCGGAACCGGGGCAGAGGTCCCACGCATCATCGTGAAGCTCATGCTGTTGCTCAAAATACAATCCCTCTCCTATGGGCATTCCGGGGTGCATCCCCATACGGTTCAGCGTCTGATTGATTTCTTCAACCATGACATTCTGCCGGTGGTATATGAATCAGGATCCCTTGGAGCCTCTGGCGATCTGGCCCCCCTTGCCCATCTCTCACTCCCCTTGCTGGGATTGGGAGATGTATGGTACCAGGACAAGAAGCGGCCGACTGCTGAAGTTTACGCAGAACTGGGGTGGGAACCCATCGAACTCAGGTCTAAGGCTGGACTGGCGCTATTGAATGGTACCCAGTTCATGAGCGCCTATGGGGTCTGGAGTTGTCTGCGGGTATTCAAACTCAGCCGCCTTGCAGATATTATCGCGGCCATCAGCCTGGATGCTTTCGATGGCAGGCTGGAGCCTTTTCATCCACTCATACAGGCCATACGCCCGCACAAAGGGCAGATCCGGACTGCGGAACGCATCATGCGCCTGTTGGAAGGCAGCCAGCTGATCAACAGGTACAAAGTCCATGTTCAGGACCCCTATTCTTTCCGTTGTATACCCCAGGTGCATGGTGCCACCAAGGACTCTATTAATTATGTGTCCTATGTTTTCCGCAAAGAGATCAATTCCGTCACCGACAATCCCACCATCTTTCCTGACGAAGACCTGATCATCTCGGCCGGGAATTTCCATGGACAGCCTCTGGCCCTGGCCCTTGACAACCTGAGCATTGCAATGGCCGAACTGGGCAATATCAGTGAACGGCGCACCTATCAACTGCTGGCAGGTAAGCGTGGACTTCCGCCCTTCCTTGTCGCCAATCCAGGCCTGAATTCGGGGTTTATGATCCCTCAGTACACGGCAGCCTCGATGGTTAGTCAGAATAAGCAGCTTTGCACCCCGGCGTCCGTTGATTCCATTGAGTCTTCACAGGGGCAGGAAGACCATGTGAGTATGGGTGCCAATGCTGCCACTAAAGCTTACAGAGTTCTGGAAAACCTGGAGCGTATCCTTGCCATTGAACTCTATAATGCTGCACAGGCCATGGATTTCAGAAGACCGTCCAGGACCAGCCAGGTATTGGAAGATTTCCTCGCCTTATACCGGGAGAATGTTGCCTTTGTAACACAGGATAAAATAATGTATACGGATATCCGGACGTCCATCACCTTTTTGCAGCAATGCCCTGTTGTATTGCCCGGAGAAGATACGTCGATATACAAACTCTGATGGCTTCAGGGTTCAGGATGCAAAGAGCAGTTCATACGGCCTTCTGATGGCCCGCTCCAGTTGCGCTATAGAGACATACTTGCTTTCGCGGATATATTCATTCCCATCCAGGAAGATGATCAGTGTGGGATGGCTGAATACCATGAAGCTGGCCGATAGCTGAGGGTGTTCAAACCCGTTGATATACACCAGCCTGAATTTTTCAAATTCTTCTTTCAGCAAGGCCTCCACTTTCGGACGCAGGCTCATACAGGGCTGACACTGATCGTTATAGAAGTAGAGCATAACCGCCGGGTGTGAAGCGATTATGCTGCGAATATCTTCCAGGGTATCCGTTTCTTTCAACAACATGATTTCCATAATAGCTTATCAGGGCGCAAAATTACAAATAGCAAGGGCTCATGATCCGTTAAGCTAATCCCCATGTATTAAATATTTTTTAAGGTCATATGAATTTTGTTGCTTTGTGAAATCATAAGCGTAGGTGGCATCACATTCATCCAGAAAACCTGTCAGACATCTTTCAAAACCAAATCATATGGCACTCGTAATCACAGGAAACGGACTTACCATTGAGCATGTCGTGCAGGTAGCACGGCATGGTGAAACAGTTACTTTACATCCTGAAGCTCTTGAACGCATTATGAAATGCAGGGCCATGCTGGAGGCCAAGATCACAGCCAGGGAGATCATGTATGGCGTGAACACCGGCATCGGTGAGTTCTCCGAAGTGGTACTGACGGATGATCAGGTTGAGCAGTTTCAGCGTTACCTGATTTACAATCATGCAGCCGGCATTGGTGATCCCATGCCTTTGGACTGGGTTAGGGGTGCCATGTTGGGGAGGATAAACGTTCATGCCCACGGCAACTCAGGCTGCAGGCCGGAGATAACCCAGACATTGGTGGAAATGCTGAACAAGGGTGTAACACCCTATGTATGCACCAAGGGTTCAGTTGGCGCGTGCGGTGATCTGGCGCCTATGTCACAGATTGCATTATTGATGATGGGAGAGGGTCAGGCCTATTATCAGGGAGAATTGCTGGAAGGCAGGGAAGCCCTGGACAGGGCCGGGATCCCGGTTCCCGGGCTGCAGGCCAGGGATGGACTGGCAACGATCAATGGGTCCAATGTACTTACAGCCATGAGCGCGTTATTTCTATATGATGCGGATCGTTGGCTGCGGCAGGCTGAGATCGCCGCAGCAATGTCGCTGGAGGCATTGAAAGCCAACATGAAGCCATACAATGACCGGATTCATAGTGTCCGGGGATTTGCAGGAGCAGTGAGATCTGCGCGTGCCATCCGGAAGATGGTTGAAGGCGGCGACCTAATGGATGGCCGGGTTAAATGCAAGGTGCAGGATGCCTATTCCATGCGGAGCACGCCCCAGGTCATCGGGGCTGCCCACGACGCCCTGGTGTTTGCCAGGTCACAGGTCGAAATAGAGTTAAATGGTGTCGGAGATAACCCCATCTTCTTCCCGGAGGAAAACCTCCAGCTCTCGGGTGCCAACTTCCAGGGTTCGCCGGTGTCGTTGCCCATGGACATGGCCGGTGCAGCGATCACGATGGTCAGTGTCTTGTCAGAACGCCGGATGAACAGGTTGAATAACCCTGCCTTGAGTGTCGGACTGCCGGCTTTTCTAACCAAGGGAGCAGGGATGTTTTCCGGCCTGATGCTGAGCCAATATACCGCTGATATGCAGATTGTCGAACAAAGGATCCTGAGCATGCCGGCTTCGATACAGTCGATTCCGGCTGCTGCTGACCAGGAAGACTTTGTATCGATGGGCATGAATACTGCTTTGAAGAATTTCCAGATCATGGACAACGCTTATGGTGTGTTGGGAATAGAAATGATGGCCGCAGCCCAGGCTTTGGATTTCAGGGAGTATGCTTTTGGAAAAGGGACAACAACCGCCCATAGCGTCATCAGAAAATACGTCGATTTTCTGGATGTGGACAGGCCGTTATACAATGATCACAACGCCATGAAAGCCTTGGTCAAATCGGGTGAGATCCTGGAAACCGTTGAAGCAGCCATTGGTTCGTTGAAATAATCCGGCCTTTTTCCAGGTTGTAACGCAAATCTGGCCTTTTCAAAGCCGTTCAATGGAAAGCGATGATAATCCATTTGCTTTCTGATATTGTTAATACGCGCCATCTGTCTTTTCTTATCGACTGTCATTGAACAAGATGGCATTTCGACACCAGCTGTTAAGCCAGTATTATTTTTTTGTTAAAAAACCTTGCGTCAAATCACAATTTGGCATAACTTGCACCCATATTGCAGGGATTTACGTACGAAAGAGTGGGATTAGCATGCCGTTTATGTCATTGTAACCAATGCGTTGCCGGGATCACTACAAGGTGATCTATCTTTATATTGACCTTAATGTTTAACCATTTCTAACCAAAACCTATCGATTATGAGAAAATTTATGATGATGCTTGCACTCCTGATTTTTGCCGGAATGCAGGTAGTTTTGGCGCAAGTTACCGTTACAGGTACGGTTTCCAGTTCGGAGGATGGCAAGCCTATCCCGGGAGCCACTGTACTTGTAAAGGGTACTACGGTTGGTATGACCACGGACCTGGACGGGAAGTACAGCCTGCAGGTGCCGGGTAGCGGCCGCATCCTGGTATTCTCCTTTGTCGGGATGAAAACCAAGGAAGTAGCCATTGGCAACCAGAAAACGATCAATGTTACACTTGACCCAGATGTTTTGGACATCGAGGGTGTGGTCGTTACCGCACTGGGTATCAGCCGTGAAAAGAAATCCCTGGGGTATGCCGTTCAGGAAGCCTCCGGTGTTGAAATGTCACGTGCTGCCAACCCTAACATCCAGACTACCCTCTCAGGTAAGTTCGCGGGGGTTCAGGTCAGGCAGTCCAGCGGGATGCCCGGTGCACCGGCACAGATCTTCATCCGTGGTGCAAGGTCGTTCAGCGGAGACAATACACCTTTGTATGTAGTGGACGGACTGCCGATCACGAGTACCAATGACTATGCATCCAACGTCACAGGCGCCGCCTATTCAAACCGCGCTGCGGATATCGACCCGAACGACATTGAATCCATCAACGTCCTGAAGGGCCAGGCCGCTGCTGCACTCTATGGAATGCGCGCTTCCAATGGTGTGATCATCATCACCACCAAAAAAGGAAAAGCCGCAGCCGGCATGGGTAGACCTGTTGTCAACTTCAGCAGCAGCATGACGATCGACAATATCTCGAGGCTTCCTGAAGTACAGCAAACCTATGCACAGGGGTTCAACGGTGCCTTTGCTGCAGCGAACTCCTTCTCATGGGGGCCCAAGATCACCGATCTTCCCAAGAACACAACTTATGGCGGCAACAATTATCCCGGCTTCGAAGGCCAGTTCTTTGATCCATACAAAGGGAAATGGGTAACTCCTACCGCATACAACAACCCGGAAGGATTCTATGACAATAACGGGTACACCTATAACAACAGCATTAATATCAGCAACGCCACCAGCATGGGGAACTACTCCTTCGGCTTCGGTAGCACGAACCAGACCGGTATCATCAAGGAAACCGGTATGGAAAGGTATACCGCCAAGATGGCCGGGGATTTCAAAATGAACCCCAAATGGAACATGGGTTTTGCCGGTAATTACGCTGATTCCAAGATCGACAAGCTGCCTTCAGGTAACGACAGCTGGCTGTTCACCGTTTATGGTGCTCCTCCATCCTATGACCTGGTTGGAACACCATACAATCAGGAAGGAACCAACGGCAAATACCGTCAGATCAGCTACCGCAGAGGCGCCGTCGGTAAGAACCCCTACTGGGTACTGGAAAATAGCAGCTACCGTGAGGCCACCAAGCGTTTCTTCGGAAATGGTTATCTTGAATTTGTTCCGGCTTCCTGGGTGAGCATCCGTTATCAGTTGGGTGTTGACCAGTATACCACCGACAATGCAGAATACACAGAAATGGGACAGGGTGACCTGCCAACGGCAGCCCAGTACCCGACACCCAACAACCCTGTGTATGCCTATGTTGCTCCTACCGGCGGTATCATCGACAACTACGGGGTAACCAGAAGGGTGGTCAACTCACTGCTCACAGCTACTTTCTCCCATAACTTCTCTGACAACCTGAAAGGAAATCTCGTCGTCGGAAATGAAATCGACCACAACCACAGCGAATTCTACAGATCCAATGGTAATAACTTCACCACCCCGGGCTGGAAGAACCTCGCCAATACCAACATCAAGAATTCCAGCTACAACACATATAACAGGAGAACAGCAGGTTTCTTCGGTAACCTCAACCTGGATTATATGAATATGTTCTACTTCAACCTGACCGGCCGTCAGGACATCGTGTCCTCCATGCCCAGGGACAACCGTACGTTCTTCTATCCTTCCACTTCACTGGCATGGGTGTTCACCGAACTGGATGCCCTTCAGGATAACAAGATTCTCTCCTTCGGCAAGGCCCGTATCTCTTATGCACAGGTCGGACAGGCAGCCACCGAATTCCTTGCAGATCCTTACTTCGTGCAGGGTGGTGCCAACAGCGGCTTCCTTACCAATGGTATTGTGTATCCCTGGCTGGGTGTGACCGGTTACAAATACAGCGAAACACTGTATTCTCCCGACCTCAAACCCCAGAATACAAACACACTGGAACTCGGGTTTGATCTTCGCTTCCTGAACAACAGAATCGGCCTGGACTACAGTTTCTTCAACCAGGTTGCCAAGGACCAGATCTTCGCCGTTCCGATGGCCGGATCCACCGGATTCGCCCAGATGGTCGTCAATGCCGGAGAAATGAAAGGCATTGGTCATGAGATCATCCTCAGCCTGAAACCCATTAAGATGAAGAACCTGGAATGGGACATGACGTTCAACTTCAGCAAGATTGTGAATGAAGTCGTAGAACTGGCAGAAGGTGTGGAAAACATTGCACTCGGTGGTTATGTAACACCGAACATCCGTGCATCTGCCGGTGATATCTATCCCGCTATCTACGGTGAAATGTATGTCAAAGATTCCGAAGGACGCATCCTGGTGAACGAAGACCCCAATGACCCAGGCTATGGTCTCCCCATGGTTGGTGAGTTTGGTAAGATCGGCGTTGTTTCCCCTGACTTCATCCTGAGTTGGACCAACAACTTCAAAGTGTTGAAAGACATCAACATCTTTGCTCAGATCGACTGGAAGAAGGGTGGCCAGATGTACAGCGGTACCAACCGTCTGATGGACCTCTATGGTACCTCCAAACGCACTGAAGACCGTGAATCCACCTTCATCTATGATGGGTATCTTGCCAATGGACAGCCCAACAACATCGTACGTGGTGGTCCAAACGATGCCCTTGCTTATCAGACCTTGTATTCCAGCGTTCTCGATGCGCTCAGCGAAGCCCATATTTATGGAACAGGCTTTGTAAAGATCAGGGAACTGGGTATCAACTACAACCTGCCTAAGAAGTACATCTCCTACCTGAAACTGACCAATGCTCAAATCGGTTTCGTGGCCAGAAACATCATCCTCTGGTCAGAACTGCCCTACTTTGATCCGGAAGCTTCACAGGGTCAAGGTAATATGACCAGTGGTATGGACTATATGTCACTGCCGCAGACGACCTCATACGGGTTCAGCCTTAACTTAACCTTTTAATCACCTTAAATGACTATGAATATGAAAAAGATATTGTCATTGATGTTGATCTCCGTTATGCTCTTCTCCTGCAGTGAGGATTTAATGGATGAGATCAACCAGGATCGCAATAACGCGCTCAATATGCAGTCCAAGAACCTGATTCCGGATCTGCTGCTGAAGAGCGCCTTCGAATCCACGGCAACCGATATTGCATGGTATGCCACTGTCTACGTCGAACACAATGCAGGCACCTGGAACCAGTCACATCAGGCTGACCGCCGCATTGCGCAAAATGCTTCTTCCCTGCTCAACAATAGCTGGAATGCTATTTACGATGTGATGAACATTGCGAAAACCATCATTAATAAGACCGACCCGGCAACCGGAGATGAGCCTACTGAATACTGGCCCCGTGGTATCGCCCAGATCATGATGGCTTACAACCTGGCTATTGCTACCGATGGATGGGGTGAAGTACCTTATACGGAAGCTTTCCAGGGATTGGAAAATGTCTACCCCAAGTACGACAAACAATCCACACTCTATCCCAAAATCATGGCCCTGCTCGACAGTGCTATTTCCAACATGAACAAAGCCACAGTATTCTATAGAGATAAAGATTATATCTATGGAAGTCTGAGCAACGCCAACAACAAGGCTGCATGGATCAAGACGGCCAACGCATTGAAGGCCCGTTTTGCCCTCCGCCTTACCAAGGTGAACGGCAATGCTGCTGCCACGGCCGCTTTGGCTGCTATCCCCAATGCCTATGCCAGTGCCGCCGATGCCATGCTGCTGAAAGGATTCGCAGTGGCCCTTCCTGGCTCCAACCCCTGGGGTGAATTCTGGTATTGGAGGGATCATCTCTCGGTATCCACCACGATCTTTGATCTGATGAATACCCGCAACGACCCGCGTATGGCTGATTATTTCAGTTCAACAGATCCTGCTGACATTGCACCCATCGGCGCAGCAGAACAGGT
This sequence comes from Lentimicrobiaceae bacterium, assembly GCA_018001695.1. Classification (GTDB taxonomy): domain Bacteria; phylum Bacteroidota; class Bacteroidia; order Bacteroidales; family JAGNHN01; genus JAGNHN01. The sequence continues at coordinate 50,748 of JAGNHN010000005.1, read as the reverse complement.
ACAGGGTGGATATTCCCAGTCCTTGTTCACCAGCGGTTATGATGCCATGGCTTCACCCATCCTGCTGTTCACCTATCATGAACTCAAATTCATCGAAGCTGAAGCCAAATTCCGTACCGGTGACGCTACCTGGAAAGACGCCCTTAAAGCCGCCGTGGAAGCTTCATTCGCCTTTGTTGGCACAGCAGGTGGTGACACGTATTTCAATACCGAGGTTGACCCGAGGTTGACTGCCGGCAACGAACTCAATGAAATCCTGACCCAGAAGTATATCGCCTTCTTCGACAGGGAAGCCATTGAAGCATACAATGACTACAAACGTACCGGTATTCCGGAAATGAAGAATCCCAACAACGCAACCGTTGGCTTTATCTGGAGGTTCCCCTGGGCTTTGAGCGAGATTTCTTCGAACTCCGCCAATGTACCCAAATGGACCATCTTTGATAAAACCTGGTGGGCTGGTGGTACCGAATAATCTGGTTTTAGGTTAGAGAAAGAAGAGGCTGTCATTCCGGCAGCCTCTTTTTTATTTCCCAGCCATTGATCCTGACCAAAAAGTAAAAATGCAGGATTCAGCTATCTTTGCACCCTATACTTTCCATCAGCATGAGAAAGAAAGTCGATTTCCTGGTCATCGGCAGCGGCATTGCAGGCTTGTCCTATGCCCTGAAGGTAGCCAGTCATGGGTCTGTGTGCATTGTCACGAAAACACGGGCGGAAGAAACAGCCACGCGTTATGCCCAGGGTGGGATCGCCGCTGTGATGTACACGCCGGATACCTATGAAAAACACATCCGCGATACCATGATCGCCGGGGATGAACTGAGCGATGAACGTATCGTAAGGATTACGATTACGGAATCGACGGATAGGATTAAGGAACTGATAGCCTGGGGCGCCGATTTTGACCGCACGCCCAGCGGCAGGTATGACCTGGCCAGGGAAGGAGGTCATTCAGAATATCGCGTGCTTCACCATAAAGACAGTACCGGGGCGGAGATTGAAAAAGCCTTGCTGAAACAGGTTAAGGAACACCCCAACATCGAAATCCTGGAGAATCATTTCACCATTGACCTCCTTACCCAGCACCATCTCGGCGTCGAAGTAAACAGGAGATCACAGGATATCCAATGCTTTGGGGCCTATGTGCTCGACATTGACAAGAACATCATCCTTACCCTGCTGGCCCGTAAAGTCCTGCTGGCAACAGGTGGTGCGGGCAATGTGTATGCCACAACCACCAACCCTGTCATCAGTACGGGAGACGGAATTGCCATGGTATATCGCGCCAAGGGGATGGTAGATAAGATGGAGTTCTATCAGTTCCATCCTACCGCTTTGTACAATCCCCGGGAAAAACCTTCTTTCCTGATCACCGAAGCCATGCGGGGGTTCGGAGCTGTGCTGAAAAACCATGCCGGTCAGGAATTCATGCATAAATATGACGAGCGGGGTTCATTGGCACCCCGTGACATCGTTGCGCGAGCCATCGACAATGAGATGAAGCTTAGCGGGTCGGAACATGTTTACCTCGATTGTCTGCACCTGGACCGCAACGCCCTTATCGGTCATTTTCCGGGTATCTACGCCAAATGCCTCAGTATCGGACTTGATATCACAAAAGAAATGATACCTGTTGTTCCGGCTGCCCACTACATGTGCGGAGGTATTGTGGTCGACGAGCACGCCCGAACCAGCATTCAGAACCTGTATGCCACCGGAGAATGTGCATCCACAGGCCTTCATGGCGCTAATCGTCTGGCTTCCAACTCTTTGCTGGAAGCAGTAGTATTTTCTCACCGTGCCAGTCTGGATGCAGCCAGCACCCTGCATACCTCCTCTTTCAATGATAAAATCCCGGACTGGGATGCTGAAGGTATGATACTGAATGAGGAGTTGGTATTGGTGACCCAGTCATTAAAAGAACTACAGGCCATCATGAGCAACTACGTTGGGATCGTGCGCTCCAACCTGCGATTGAAACGCGCCCTGGACAGGCTGAGGATTATCTATCGTGAAACAGAAGATCTGTACAACAAATCTGTTGTGACCTCAAGCATATGTGAGCTGAGGAACATGATCAATGTGGCCTACCTCATCACAAAGATGGCACAGGAGCGGAAGGAAAGCCGGGGACTGCATTTTAACATAGACTATCCTAAGGATATGAGTCGTCCGGGATTTTATAACAGACACGAACTTTAAAGAAAGAACACCTATGGCACTGATCAAAGCCGTGAAAGGGATATGGCCCAGCCTTGGCGAAGGCTGCTGGTTGGCCGATAATGCAACGATCACAGGTGATGTGGTCATGGGCGAAGGTTGCAGTGTATGGTTCAATGCTGTTGTGCGCGGAGATGTGCACAGCATACGCATTGGAAACCATGTCAACATTCAGGACGGCGCCATTATCCACTGCACCTATCAGAAGGCCCCGGTCAATATTGGGAATAACGTCTCGATTGCTCACCGGGCCATTGTCCATGGCTGCACCATACACGACAATGTTTTAATCGGGATGGGTGCAATCATAATGGATGGCGCTGTGGTTGAATCACATAGCATTATTGCGGCAGGTGCATTGGTGACAGAGAATACGGTCGTCCCCTCGGGCAGCGTCTTTGCAGGCGTTCCTGCTAAGAAGATCAAGGATATCGACAAGTCATTGCTGGAAGGCCAGGTACTCCGCATTGCGAAAAGCTATGGGATGTACGCGTCGTGGTACGAATGAAATTAGGAATTAGGAATTAGGGATCAGGTAATTACAAATTACGAATTACGAATTACGAATTGATATTCAGGTAATTACAAAGTACGAATTACGAATTACGAATTGATATTCAGGTAATTACAAATTACGAATTACGAATTACGAATTGATATTCAGGTAATTACGAATTACGAATGGTTGTTGATGACTGATCGCTGTGAACTGATCACGGGTTATATCAACAAACAGATGACAGTGAGCAGCTTGGTCTGGAGATGGAAACAAATCCACTAGCACTTACTGCTCACTGACACCTGATTTGTGACTAGAATGGGAGGTCATCCTCTTCGGCGGCAAGCATCGTATCCGGAACTTCGGTAGCCGCTGGTGTTTGTTCAGCGTAATCCTGTCCAGCCTCACGGCGTCCTCCAAGCATGGTCATGTTGTCAGCGAGTATTTCTGTGATATACCGCTTGTTGCCATCCTTGTCATCATATGATCTGGTCTTGATCCGGCCTTCAATGAAGACCTGGTTCCCCTTTTTGAGGTAAGATTGGGCCACCTCTGCCAGGCCCCGCCAAAGCACAATGTTATGCCATTCCGTTTGATCAACCCGCTGGCCTTCCTTGTTCTTGTAACTCTCCGTTGTTGCCAGTGTAAACGTTGCTTTTTTCACCCCGTTCTCAAAACTGGTTACTTCTGGATCCCTCCCCAGGTGTCCGATCAGGATCACCTTGTTTACTCCGTTTGCCATCGCCTCGGTTTTTTTGTGAATGAATGTTTGAATACAAATATATATACGAAGAAAGAGCTAAAAACGGAAAATTGACATTAAAAAATTTGAATATTCATGGGATTAGAACTGAGCCGGGTCGTTTTTCCTGGGATCCCAGCGATCGAGGAATCTGTGCATCAGTCTTGGCATAGGATAATTCATGAGGGAGTCGATCTCAACCCTGATCAAGGATTCAGGGAGAAAGGGTATTTGTGGGCAGCCGCTTATATGTATGACAAAGAAACGCACATAGAGTTTCTGATGTGTAAGGACATGCGTCAAGTCAAAACAGGAAGGAGATTTCTCCAGGTTGCTTGAAATATTATATGATTGACATTCTGCTACTTGTATTATTTCTTCCCAGGATAACAACGCATCCTTCTCAATAAAAGGAAAGGTATACAAGCCTTTCCAGATGTCGTTGGTATCCCGGCGGGTGAGATAAGTGAAAGCCGGTACAGTCTTTTCATAGAACACAAGCGCATGCAGGAAACGGGGCCGAGGAGACGTTTTTGGCTTTTTGCGCGGCAAGGCACTCACCCGATCAGTGGCAAAAGCAGAACATTGATCGACTACCGGGCATGTAGTGCAATCTGGTTTTACAGGAACACACTGCAGCGCTCCGAACTCCATGAGGGCCTGGTTCATTTCACCGGGATCCTGACCACGAAGGAGGGAATGTGCGCGGTCCTGGATGGCAGCCATCGTTTCCCGTCTGCCGATCTCCCCATCTATCCCAAAGATCCGTGTAATCACCCGGATCACATTTCCATCTACAACTGGAGTGGCGTGTCCACCGGCAATAGAAGCAATGGCAGCAGCGGTATAGGGTCCGATGCCGGGAAGCCGGAGCAAAACACTATGGTCTGTTGGAAAAACTGAACCCAGTGATGCCACAACAAGCCTGGCAGTCTTATGCATATTCCTTGCACGGGTATAATAACCCAAGCCCTGCCACTGATAGAGCAATTCCTCCTCAGCGGCAGCGGCCAGGAGCTCCACACTGGGGAATCTCTCCATAAACCGCTGATAATATGGGAGTCCCTGCTCAACTCTGGTCTGTTGAAGAATGATCTCCGAAACCCATATCTTGTATGGATCCCGGCTCAGCCGCCAGGGAAGCTTCCGCTGGTTTTTCCGGTACCACCGGATGAGGTGATCGCTTATTGTCATGAGTTCGTTATCAGCAAAATGCAAAAGTGCATCCTCCTGAGATTTTTATCCAATATTTTTGTAATGGATTAAAAAACTTTATATTTGCAGCCTCAATAAAAAATTCATTATTAACCCTTTAAAAATATTTTGACATGACCAAAGCAGAAATCGTAGCCGAGATCGCCAACAAGACCGGTATCGAGAAAGTCGCTGTACAAGCCACCGTTGAAGCCTTCATGGAATCAGTAAAGAATTCCCTGACAAACGGAGAAAATGTTTATCTGCGCGGTTTTGGCAGCTTCACCATCAAGAAGAGGGCTGAAAAAACCGGCCGGAATATTTCCAGGAATACGACCATCATTATCCCTTCACATAATATTCCCGCCTTCAAACCCGCGAAGACCTTCCTGAGCGAAGTGAAGCATAAGGTGAAGTAATTCAGTTCAATACCTTACAAAACAACGAGCAGATGCCAAGCGGAAAGAAGAGGAAACGGCATAAGATGGCCACACACAAGCGGAAAAAACGCTTACGGAAGAACAGGCATAAGAAGAAATAACAACCAGATACAGATCTGGCTTTCAATTTATCACACAACGCTGAAATGGCATTGTGTGATAAATGTATTAGAGAGGTACCAGCCAAGGGCTTAACCGTTCCTTGAGGATCCCGCCGAATGAGAAAGCGAACCCAATTGATACTCATGTGAACAAAGAACTGATTATCGACTCGGGGCAATCCGAAGTCAGTATTGCCTTACTTGAAGACAAGCAACTCGTTGAGCTTCATAAGGATAACACCAACAATAACTTTGCAGTTGGGGATATCTACCTGGGCAGGGTCAGGAAAATCATGCCCGGGCTCAATGCGGCTTTTGTCGATGTAGGGTATGAGAAGGATGCGTTCCTGCATTATCTTGATCTGGGACCACAGATCCGTTCACTGTTGAAGTTCATGAAACTGATGCAGGGGGGAAAACCCTTGCAGCCCAACCTGTCTGATTTTGAGCTGGAAGAAGACATTGAAAAAACCAGCAAAATAGGAACGGTACTGGCTGCCAATCAGTCCATTATCGTTCAGATTGCCAAGGAACCTATCTCAACGAAAGGGCCGAGAATATCATCTGAAATCTCGCTGGCCGGACGTTATCTGGTCTTAGTCCCCTTCTCCAACCGCATCAGTGTCAGCCAAAAGATTCGGCAGAGCGAAGAAAGAAACAGACTTAAGCGTCTTATTACCAGCATCAAACCCAAGAACTTCGGGGTGATCATCCGCACGGTGGCAGAAAACAAGAAGGTGGCTGACCTGGACACTGACCTGCAGAACCTCCTGAAGAAATGGGAGGCCATAGCAAGGGTTCTAACGACTGCAAAACCACCCCAGAAACTGTTGAGCGAGCTTGACAGGACTTCCACTATTCTTCGGGACCTTTTAAACGCGTCATTCAACCATATTCATGTGAATGACCCGGTATTGTATGAAGATACGGTGCAATACATACAGCGGATCGCGCCGGACAAGGTCGGCATCGTTAAGTTGCATAAAGGGAAAGTCCCCATCTTCGAGCATTTTGGAATTGACAAGCAAATAAAGGGCACTTTTGGCAAAATCGTCACGATTAAGAGCGGCGTCTATCTGATCATCGAACATACCGAAGCCCTGCATGTGATTGATGTCAATAGTGGGCACCGGACCAACAAAGGACAGGATCAGGAAACCAATGCCCTGGAGGTCAACCTGGAAGCGGCCGCCGAGCTGGCACGCCAGCTAAGGCTGAGAGATATGGGCGGGATCATCGTGGTTGATTTTATCGACATGAACCTCGCCAGTAACCGCAGACAATTATTCCAGAAGCTCAGGGAAGAGATGGCCAAAGACCGCGCCAAACATACTATTCTGCCTCCCAGCAAATTTGGTCTGGTGCAAATAACACGGCAGCGGGTTCGCCCTGAAATGAATGTGGAAATCCTGGAGAAATGTCCAGCCTGTGAAGGCAGCGGCCAGATTAAACCCAGTATTCTTCTGGTAGATGAAATCGAGAATACCATCCGCTACCTGCTGCAGGAGCAAAATGAAAAATACCTCAGGCTATCGCTACACCCTTATGTCTATGCTTTCCTGACTAATGGGTTGCCATCCATCCGGCAGAAGTGGTTCTGGCAATACCGCAAATGGATCCGAATGAAAGCTGACAACTCTCATCATCTTCTTGAATATCATATGTTTAATAAGAACAACGACGAGATCAAGATTTAGCATCATCCCGGTTAATCCCATTTCACCGGTATGATAATTTCGAGCTTACCTTAAACTAAGTCCATTCACTGTGATTTTAGAGAAAAAAATGATCACCACGGCACTGCAGCCTGAAAAGACAGTGTTGGTGGGTGTGGTATGCAGCAAAGAAGATGAAGAGCGCATCGGGGAATACCTGGATGAACTCGCTTTCCTTGTCGACACAGCCGGTGGCCTTGTCATGGAACGTTTTACCCAGAAGCTGAGCATGAAAGATCCCAAGACTTTTGTGGGCATCGGCAAACTAAATGAAATTGCGCAGTATGTGAAGGAAGCTGCCATTGATGTGGTCATCTTCGATGATGAACTGACGCCTTCGCAGATCAGGAATATCGAGAAAGGCCTGGAATGTAAAATTTTGGATCGCAATAATTTAATCCTTGACATCTTCGCCAGAAGGGCAAGAACATCCCATGCCAAGACCCAGGTTGAACTGGCCCAGTATGAATACCTGTTGCCCCGGCTCACCAGGATGTGGACCCACCTCAGCAAGCAGAAGGGGGGTATCGGGATGAAAGGCCCGGGTGAAAAAGAGATTGAAACGGACCGCAGGGTCATCCGGGATCGCATAACCCTGTTAAAGAACAAACTCAAGCTCATCGACAAACAAAAGGCTACACAGCGGAAACACAGGGGCAAGCTGGTGAGGGTGGCCCTGGTAGGTTATACCAATGTCGGCAAATCCACCCTGATGAACCTGCTAAGTAAGTCGGATGTGCTGGCAGAGGACAAGCTTTTTGCGACCTTGGATACAACCGTTCGCAAGGTTGTCATTGAAAACCTGCCCCTTCTGCTCAGCGACACTGTAGGGTTCATCCGCAAACTTCCCCATAGCCTGATTGAATCTTTCAAGTCGACGTTGGATGAAGTAAGGGAGGCCGATATTCTGTTGCATATCGCCGATGTCTCTCACCCGGATTTTGAAGCCCAGGTGCACACCGTGAACCAGACCCTGACGGAAATCGGGGCTGCAGATAAGCCCACTATTCTCGTATTCAATAAAATAGACCGCTACACATACGTACCCAGGGAGGAGGATGACCTTGGTCCTGCGCTTCCGGAGCACATGAGTCTGGACGCACTGGAACGCACATGGATGGCCCGCGAAAATCCTGATCATACCGTCTTTATATCAGCATTGCAACGGCGGCATATCGATCTCCTGCGGGCAAAGTTATATGGCATGGCTGCAGAAATTCATGCCAAACGATTTCCATATGATGATTTCCTGTACCAGCGTTATGATGATATTGCGGGCGAGCAAGAACCCACAGAAGCTTAGTACTGAAGACAGGTAAAGGAAATATTTTCAGGATACGGGGATTCTTTTAGAACCCGGCTTCCTTCTTCACCTGCTCTAGCCATGAAGCAAGGCGCGTGGCTGTCTTCTCCGGCTCATTGTCCTCATCGAGGGCCAGCCCAATAAAATAGGATCCTTCCAGACTTTCCGAAGAAGTGAATTTGTAACCTTCGGCGGGCCATTTACCGACCATTTTAACACCAAACCTGGAAAATTCATCCCGCAATATGGCCATGCTGTCAACGAAGTGTTCAGGGTAAAGCACCTGATCTCCTAATCCGAACAAGGCGAGACATTTTCCGCTAAGGTCAACACTTTTCTCCCTCATTTTCAGCAGAAAAGGGGCCCAGCGGTCGTTCTGCATGGCTTCTTCCCATATCTCAGCACCGACGGTAGATCCCCCGGCAATGATCAGATCATAATCAGCCAGCGTCGAAGGCGTCAACTCGGTGACCATTTTCAGATCAAGATTTTCCATTTGTTTGGAGATGAGCTTGGATACACGCTCTACGTTGCCGCCTGCCGGCCAGTAAATCAACAAGGTCTTTTTCATATGATGAGGGTTGTGGCGATGTTGCCAGGCCTCAAAGTTACAAAAAAGCCCGTTGGGCAGTTGCGTTTTTCAAATGCACCTCATCCAAAGATTTTTCTTGACAAGCCAGATTCAATATAATATCTTTGTGATATTATTTTAATATCATGAAAACAGAAACCACCTACACACCGATTTCAGGGTATCTCATCCTGCTTGTTGCATTGCTCATCCTGGCTGCCTCTGTCTGGGTATTTATTTGGCAGTTGCTGTGGCTTATCCCCCTGCCCCTGATCGGGCTTTTCCTTCTCGGCGGACTGGTTGTGGTCAATCCTAATGAATCGGCCGTTCTCGTTCTATTTGGTGCTTATAAAGGAACGATCAAGAAGAATGGTTTCTTCTGGGTTAATCCCTTCTTTTCCCGCAAGAAGATTTCTTTGCGTGCGCGTAACCTGGACAGCAAGCCTATCAAGGTCAATGATAAGATCGGGAACCCCATCATGATAGGCATCGTATTGGTTTGGCGTGTGGAAGACACCTTCAAAGCTGCCTTTGAGGTGGATGAGTTTACCCATTTTGTTGATATTCAGAGCGAAGCAGCCATTCGAAAACTCGCAGGGCATTATCCGTATGATAACTTTGATGATGAAGGCAATGAGATCACGCTGCGATCTGGGGGGGAGGAAGTAAATCATGTACTTGAAGCAGAGCTCTCAGAGCGACTCTCCATTGCAGGTATCCATGTCATGGAGGCACGGATCAGTTACCTGGCATATGCTTCGGAAATTGCCGGGGCGATGCTGAGGCGGCAGCAGGCCTCGGCCATTGTGGCAGCGCGCATCAAAATCGTGGAAGGCGCTGTGGGGATGGTGGAGCTTGCCCTGGAGCAGCTCAGCAGGAAGCAGATCATCGAACTTGACGAAGAGAAGAAGGCGGCCATGGTCAGCAATCTGATGGTTGTGTTGTGTTCAGATAAGGATGCATCGCCTGTCATTAATACCGGCACGTTAAACACCTGAGATGGCCAGAAAGACACCATTTGCACTGAGGATGGATCCTGCAATGCTGGCGGCTGTGGAGAAATGGGCTGCGGATGAATTCAGGAGTGTCAATGGCCAGCTTGAATGGATCATCGCAAGGGCCTTGAAAGAAGCAGGACGTTCACCCAGGAGCCAGGCGCCTACTCAACCGGAACGGGAAAAAACAGAATGAACTGACCTGGTCATACGGGCATTCACAACATTCAGAAAACCACGAATGAACGGGAGCTGGGGGAAGGTGGCAAACATCCTCAGCTCATCCGGAAAGCGGCTTTCCTCTCCCAAAAAGGCCATGATCTTCTCGGGCGCTGTTTTATTGAACATAAGTCTGAAAATGTCCTGGCCGCTGTACCTGTGTTTACATAAAACATCCAGTAGAATACTGTCATACAGACCGTATCTGAAATGCCAGCGCCTGGAAGCCGGGACGGGCTGATTCTCCAGTCTGATGGCCTCGACGACACGCTGGTTCATCCTCATCACATTGACAAAGGTATATCCAGTGGAAGCCTTCGTTAATCCACCGGCTGTTCCCGTATGAAGTATATGCTTCCCTGTCCTGAACGGAAAGGGGTAATCGGTCATAGGGATGACTCCAAACTCTTCTTCTTCAATATGATAGGAGCCTATTTTGAGAATGTTTTCCAGATAATGCCTCAACTGGTTATCATAAGCATCTTCAGACCAGATCGTTGGAGAAAAGACCGTATACTCTGCCAGGGCTCTGCGCTTGTTGAAGGGAATCACATAGACGAAGCGCACATCGTTTCCCTGCTCCACCCTGAAATCCATAAAAACCGGTATTCCGGGATCAAAAACATCCCTGTCAGAGGTAAGGAAATACCCCTTGAAATGCTGCAGCAGGGATCTTGGATGATTCAGTGGAACTGTTGGTCTGATTGCTGAATTAAACAACCACCTTGACCTGTAGGGTACGCCATCTATTTTAAGTTGAGCGCCATCTGCCAGGTCCTTCAGATCACTAATATCTCCATATACAAAACGGATATTCGGTTTTCCCTCGAGTTTCCGATGGATATAGTCATACAGATCCCGTGATCTGATCATCTTATATTGATAGGGATGAATATCGAGTATGCGCTGCCAGCCGGGTCCTTCCACCTTCAGGTGGTCCCATTGCCGCAACACGACATCCTGATATGGATTATCCTCCTTTTCCCAGAAGCACCAGGTCCGGTCATTGCTGTTCTTGCGCTCCTTGTCGGCAACGAGCATCTGAAAGCGTGAAGGGAAAGCCGTTTCGATCTGACAGGCAAGGCTCAGTCCGGCCAGTCCTCCGCCGGCAAAAAGAAAATCTGTGTACTCTTGGGCTGACGACATCATTGACCAGGTTTATCGTGCATACCAAATATTGATTGAACATCCCATCACAGGTAAATCTCTCCTTTCATATAGGTTATCGCTCTTCCTTTGATGAGCACCCTCTCACCTGCATCCTCACAGAAGATCTCTCCTCCCCTTTCCGAGAGTTGAAGGGCACTCATCTCTTTCCATCCCAGTCGATTGGACCAATAGGGGATCAACATGGTATGGGCTGAGCCGGTGACAGGATCTTCGGGGATGCCCAGGGCCGGGGCAAAGAAGCGAGACACAAAATTGACTTTATTGCCGGGTGCGGTTACGATAACGCCATGAGGTGCTATCCGCGCCAGTTTTTCAAAATCGGGTTTAATATTGATGACATCCTCTTCCGTTTCATAGACAAACATGTAATCCCTGCCTTCCCACACTTCCAGGGGTAGCTTTCCGATTGCTGCCACCAATGTTTCAGGGGCATGGCTTCTGACGGGTGGCCTGGAGGGAAAATCAAGAACGAGCAGGTCGCCCGACATGGTGACGTTCAGGATTCCGGACATGGTATGAAAGGTTATTGTTCGTCCGCCATACCCCAGGTGCCTGATGAGCACATGGGCGGCAGCCAGTGTTGCATGTCCGCACAGATCCACTTCCCTCCGCGGTGTAAACCACCTGATATGGAAGTTCCGTCCTTCCTCCACAAAAAATGCAGTCTCGCTCAGGTTGTTCTCCATGGCAATGCGCTGCATGCTTGCATCCGGAATCCAGGATACCAATGGACATACAGCGGCAGGGTTCCCTTTGAAGAGACAGCCCGAGAAGGCATCCACCTGATAAATAGGTATCGTTGTCATATCGTTTCCTGTTGATTAATCATATCCATTAATATTACAGCGGCCATATGTGCACCAAAAACAGCAGGCATATAACTAATGGTTCCCACCGTGGTGAGTTTGTTCTGTTCACCGCTGATCATGCGAACCGCCTTGCCAGATACCGGCTCAGGAGAGAAGACTACCTTAAACCCGGTAAATATACCTTGCCGGTGCAAGCGCTTCCGAATACTGTATGCCAGTCTGCAATTGTAGGAGTTACTGATATCGGAGACTCTTATCTGCAGCGGATCTGTCTTTCCTCCGGCGCCCATGGCACTTACCAGGCGGTGACCCTTTTCCAGGCTGATCCTGATCAGATGCATTTTGGGAGACAGGGTATCGATGGCATCGGCGACATAATCATAAGGCCGGCTCAGGTATTCCTGCATAATCTCATCCCTTAGAAATACAGGGGCAAGGTGCAGATTAATCTCCGGGTTTATATCTTTCAATCTTTGCGCCACCACCTCAACTTTGGGCTTACCAAGGGTGGAGTGCAAGGCCGGGATCTGGCGATTCAGGTTGGTAAGATGAACCGTATCCCCATCGACCAGCGTCAGTGTTCCCACTCCGGCACGGCAAAGCATTTCTGCCAGCATTCCTCCGACGCCGCCGAGACCAGCGACCAGCACGTGGCTTTGCTGGAAAACGTCCACCTTTTCCTGACCCAAAAGTAACCTTGTCCTGTCCTGCCAATCCATGCGATTAAATTAGGTAATTCGAAACACTTGCCTGAAAGTTTCCATGATCATGGAGGAAAATTCCTCAACGGGCATGTTCCTGAGCCGGGCCGCTGCGGTATACACCTCTTTAATATCTCCGTTCCAGTCATCCGTTTCCAGCAGGATTTTGTCCAATGGGCAGGCCTTCAATGCCTGTGCAGCGGGGCTGGTGGGATGAAGAATGGCAGCCCCGAAAGACAGATGACATCCTGCATTAATGAGCATAAGGGCTTTATCAGGGTTCAGGTTAACGCCGTGGATAATCCAGGGAATCTGAGGATTCAGGTCCTGCTTCAGGCGAATCAATTCCGGTATAGCCCTGACCAGATGGATGATTACCGGCCTGTTAGCGGCCTGAGCATATTTAGCCTGTATTTTGAAAAGCCTGCTCTGAACATCCAGGGAAGCTCCCCTCAGACGATCCAGTCCGGCTTCCCCAATCGCCACGACCTGGGGCGAAGCAAGCTGGGAAGTCAGGTATATCTCAACCTCCGCATCGAGCACATCAACAGTATCCCAGGGATGCAGGCCGGCAGAAAACAAACCCTGTGAAGCCAATGGAAGCGTCGCAGGCATGCGCAGGTTTATAATGGCTGATTCATCATCCGGCAGGTGCGTCCTATGCGTATGACAATCCCAGTATTTTACACCACGGAAGGATTGTAAGAAATTACTGTGATCATGTTTGTCAGCACCGGATTTCATATCTTCTTCATATTCAAGATATTCTTCTTCCTTTCCACTCCAGCTTTCCACGTTTTCGATAATAGATGCCTGCGGCCATGATATGCAACATGGCCATGTGCTGCAAGGGCATCAGCCACAACTGCTGCAGCAACGGGAATTGACTTGCTCTTGAAACAAGCGCCTGGAGTCCCAGGGTGCCCGCCAGGTAGGCCAGTAGTCCCGAAAGACCAAAGACGATCCCGGTAATAACAGGAGCCAGGCTTGTCCAAACCCCAAATACACACATGGCTACCTCACTTTTACCAAAGAAATGATGAAAATTCCGCGCAAAGCCTTTCACAGCTTCCAGGTACCCCGTATACATTCTGCATTGGATCTGACCATCACTGAGAAGGACTTCCGTCCTCATACCCAGACGCTTCATCTCACGACTGATACGAATATCCTCGACTGTCTCTTCCTTCATCAACTGATGGAACTGATGAGAATGATACGATCCGGCTTTGAAAAACATACATTGTCCATTCGCAGCTGATAAGCTGGACATTTTGCTTAATCTGGACAGGGGCAGGGGGAGCAGGCTTATAAGAATCCTGTTCATCAGAGGAACACTGATCAACTCCCCCATTGTCAGCATTTGCTGAACCGGAAAGACGGAAAGAAGATCCAGGTTATGACGTTTACTGTGTGTAAGCAGATCGGTGATGAGGGAGGGCCCTGTTCTGACATCGGCATCCAGAAAAAGTAAGTAGTCTCCTTTGGCATTGAGAGCAAGCTGGTGACAGGCATGGTTCTTTCCCAGCCAACCTGCCGGCAATGACAAGCCTTTAACACTTCTGATCCGGCTATCTTCAGTCACAAACCTTTGAATAACATCCCATGTTTCATCCTCGGAGTTGTCATCATAAACAATGATTTCCAGATTATTATGATACTGTAGTGCTAACCCTTTGAGTAGATCCGGAAGTTGGCCGGCTTCATTGCGGGCCGGGATCAGGACCGAAACTAGCGCCTCGTGTGACAGATCGGATCCTCTCAGCCTGGCCGGCCCCACAGCATTGACCAATGCGATCAATATCCGCAAGCCCAGAAAAGCAAACGCAGCTATGGCCAGTCCTTCTATCATGCAAGCCTGGATTTGGAAATACAATGCGCCAAAAAAAGATTGAATTCCTTTTCAAGGTCTGCCGGTCCGGAATTCTCCGAAGGATAATATTGCTTCACATATATATACAATGTAGGTTTCGCATAGGAACCATATTCAGGCAGCGTCACCATGAAGAAGATGGAAGGCATCATCTGACTGTCCAATGCTTTATACCAGCCTGATGCGAACCTGAGTGGGTGTTGATAGACCGACTGAATCAGCCCCTGTGGGAAAAGCAGAACGAGGTTATTATTGTCTTTCAACAGCTCATTTGTGTAATGCAAGCTTTCCAGGACCTGACGAGAGAAAGGCTGAATAGAATAGGCTCCGGCTTTGCTGAGGAAGCGCCGCTGTCGCAGCTCTTCCTCCAACATCATGACGTGGAATTTCTTGTTGAAGTGTTTTATGTTTAGATAATTAGCTGCAAATCCATCCCACCAGCTGTAATGATTCCCGATGAGAAGCACAGCTTGTTGACCCGGGACTGCGTCAGAAGCGTCTATCATCACGTCCCTGAAATGCAGGCGCATCTTCACAAGCGTAAAGAAACGCATAAAGGAAGTCCAGAATGGATGGTGGGTTGCCCGGATCATGTATTAAGGCCTTATATAGAGGATGAGGTGCTGGATTCCGAAGAATAACGCCTGAATGACAAACAGCGCAATAGCAATCGGGTTGCGGTATTTCAGTTTCATGGCCTGCAGCATCCCGAGCATGATGACTGACAGCACAAACCAGGCGATATAGTTTTGCAGGGGAATGATACCATCTTTCCATTGCCACATATCCAGGGCGACGGCCACCGGTTCCATGAGAAAGTCATAGGCTGTCATCATCAGTGCCCCGAGCAGGACCTTCCAGACAGGAGATCCTTTCAGCCGCTCCATCATAAGATGCGCAGCATAGGCCAGCATGGCCCAGTTGGTTCCTATCAGCAGCGGGACACTAAAAAGACTCAATCCCAGCGTCTTGCCGTATTCGTATGAGCCAAAGATATGGCCGGTAAATACCCCGGCAGTTTCAACGAAGAACCCGAGAACTGCGATGATACAAAAGGCCAGGATGGCTTTTGCGTTCATGGAAGAACGGTGGTAGGCAACTAGAAAGAGGTAACTGAGTACCAGGCTCCAGGGAACCATGATAAGAAAGAGGGAGCGTGATACCTCCAGGTTGAGGCCCACGGCGCCAGTTATGAAGAAGATCAGCAGGAACAGTATGGTCCCGTTATGTCCTTTCCCTTTCTTCATTTTTGTAATATCAGATTGGTGGCCAGGCGGGCTGAAAGCAGACAGAGAGGGATACCGCCCCCCGGATGAACGGTACCTCCGGCCAGGGCGAGGTTTTTCACGGAAGGTAAGCGGTTGGGGTGCCGCTGAAAGGCAGCGAATATGCTGTTGGAGTTCTGTCCATATATGGCCCCCAGGGAAGCACCTGTTTTATCCTGTAAGTCGCGTGGGCTATAGAATTTTTCTACTATAATAGCCGGCTCTATTTCCTTACCCAAAACCTTATTCAGTCGCTGCAGGATGACCTTCCTTGCTCCGGCAGCCAGGGAATCCCAGTCCTGGCCCTGATTTACCGGGGCATTCACCATAACGAACCAGTTTTCCATACCTCCAGGCGCATCATTTACGTGTCGTTTGGAACTGATATACAGGTAAATGGTCAGATCATCGGAAAGCCTGCCCTGATTAAAATAAGCATTGAACTCTGCCTGGTAATCATTGGAAAAAAATACATTATGCAGGCTCAGTTCCGGGAAGCGCTGGTTCATTCCCCAGAAAAACACAAGCGCTGAACTGGAAAAGCGTTCCAGCTTGCGCTCATTGCATCTTATTTGTTTCCCTGGCAACAGCTTTGATAACTGCATGATATCGATGGTGCTGACGACATGTTCCACAGGGAAAATGTGGTCCTCTGCTTCCAGTGAAACAACCTTTGATTTATGTATCTGCAGCGCTTTTACCGGGTGATTAAACCGAAATGCAACACCCAACTCACAAGCCTTCTCATAAAGCCGGGTGGCTAGGCTGTACATCCCTCCTCCGGGAAAGAAAGCACCTTCATTGTGTTCAAGGTGGGCTATGACCCGTAAAGTAGCCGGCGCCTGATAAGGATTTGAGCCATTGTAGGTAGCGTAGCGGTCGAAAAGCTGGACCGTTGCGGGGTTACGGAAGAACTTTCTGTTGTAATGGTGCAGACTTTCCCATGCTTTGATTGACGGAAGTTTTGGCAGGGCTCTTAACGTCTCACGCGAGAGCCAGGCCCTGGCGCTCATAGGATATTTCTCGAGGAATACCGGCTTCGTAAGACGAAACAGGGTTTCACATTCAGCCAGGTAGGTCCTGACACGGGCCGGGTCCTCACCCAGTTTATCCTGCAGCTCCAGGCTGAGGGTGTGGGGGTCAGCATGGGCGTTTACACATTTTCCATCATCCCAGAAATAGCGGGTGATCAGGTCCAGCTTCTCCCAGGCTTTCCCCTCTTCTGTACCTGGGGGTGTGAGCAATTCGGCCATCAATTCTGGCCATGTGAAAAGAGAAGGACCTGTATCAAAACGGAACCCATCAAAGCGGATTTCTCCCATTTTGCCTCCATATCGGCTTCCCTGTTCGAACACTACAACATCATGACCTGCTCTGGCCAGGTGTATGGCAGCGGCAAGACCGGAGACCCCGGCACCTATGACAGCGGTTTTTGGCATAATGAGTAATTACTCAAATGTAATGAATAAACCCCCCGCAGCGCCGAATGTTTGCAGCAAAATAATGCCAATTGCGATTCTGAAGGAAAGGGGTCCGGGAAGAGGTCCCAGGTTTATGAAAGGACCCTATCATGGTGAGTAATAGACTTGCAAACACTTACTGAAAAACACATATAATCAGGTCTCAGGATTTCCTCCTATTCTTCCTGGACGCCTGTTTCAGATTCATAATCACTTGATCAGTAGGCGTTTCTGACTTATCCACTTTCAGTGGCAGTCCGGCTCTTTCCCATTCAACCAGGCCACCTGCCATATTGGAGATCTGTGTGTATCCCAGTTGCCGCAATGTCTGACAGGCTTCGCGGCTTCGTAATCCGGCGACATCTGCCAGGATCAGCAGCGTATCCTTCGGCAGTCCGGTATGACAAAGGCTAAGGGTGCTGCAAGGAAGATGCATCAGGAGAGGGACATCGGGTGCTTTATATCTTCCCATATAATCTTCGCGGACATCCACGAGAACCGCTCCTTCCATGCAACAATCGAAGGCTTCGGAAGGACTGAGGTGATGCAGGTCTCCCCTGTAAAGGCCACGTTTCTTCTGTATGAGATGCCAATCCATCACGGGAACTTTGTTTTGTCGCACAAAGATACGGCTCTGCGTCAAGGTGACGAGCATTTTTAGAGCACTTCCGGACGGAGCGCCATACGTCCTTGATCTTTTCTTAGTTTTGATCCTTAAATAATGATGAAATGAAGCGGGTTCTTGGACTTGGGAATGCATTGGTAGATCTGATCGTCAGACTGGGGGATGATGCTGCCCTCTCTGCATTGGGACTTCCCAAAGGAAGCATGCAACTGGTTGATCATGAGCGGGCATCTGGATTGAAGCGATTATTGGCAGGATATGCCATGAAAATGAGTTCGGGAGGGTCTGCTGCGAATACCATACATGGATTATCCAAACTTGGAATACCTGCCGGTTATATCGGCAAGGTTGGGAGCGATGATCTGGGCTGGTTTTTCAGAAAGGACATGGAGCTGAGCGGCGCACAACTGCACATGCTGGAAAGCGATCTGGAGACAGGTCAGGCCATCACCCTGTTGACACCTGACTCAGAGAGAACATTCGCCACCTACCTTGGTGCGGCTGTGGAGTTGCGTGCCGATGAGCTGGATGCAACAATGTTTGAACCCTACCAGATGTTACACCTGGAGGGTTACCTTGTACATAATGAGCCATTGATTCTAAGAGCCCTGGATATTGCGGCACGTCTGGGGATGGAGGTATCGCTCGACCTGGCCAGCTATAACGTTGTGGAAGCACATCTCTCCTTCCTGCATCATATCACGGCAGCATATGTGGATATCCTTTTCGCCAATGAAGCCGAGGCGCTGGCTTTCACCGGGAAGCAACCCGCAGAAGCCTTATTGGATATGGCAGGTTATTGTGAGAAGGTATTTGTGAAGATCGGACCTGGGGGCGTGATGGCTGCTATGGACGATGAGACCTGGTTCATACCAGCACTACCCGCACAGGTTATCGACACGAATGGCGCAGGAGATCTCTTCGCCTCCGGCGCTTTGGCTGCCCTTGCCCTGGATAAAAGCCCGGAAACGGCAGCCCGTCTGGGAGTCGTCTGCGCTACCCGTGTGATTGAAACGATCGGCACAAAAATGCCTGAAACCTCCTGGGAACAGATCCTCCGGGAAAGTCAGGCATTACTGGGCACCCTTCCTCAGCAATAGCATAAGCCTGTAATAAGACACTATACAGGTTTTAATGTCTTGCAACAGCAGGTTACGCTTTTCGAACCGAAGCAGTTGTTCTCCTGAGGTCCTTTTTGGCTTCCTGACTCAAGTATTTTTCTTTATTGGACAGTTTTTCCTATTTTTGCCCCTCCCTGTAAAACAGGGACTAAGACGCAACTTATTAATCCGAAATAATGAAGATCTATCAAACATCAGAGATTCGTAACATCGCCCTGGTAGGCGGTGCGAAAGCAGGCAAGACCACCCTGGCCGAGAGCATGCTCTTCGAAGCCGGACTGATCAACAGGCGTGGTTCGGTGGAGGACAAGAACACGGTATCCGACTACCGTCTGATCGAGCTTGAAAGACAGAATTCTGTCTCATCAACAGTCATGTACGTTGAATATAAAGGCAAGAAAATCAATATAATAGACTGCCCGGGTTTCGATGATTTCGTTGGAGAGGTCGTAGCAGCCTTAAAAGTAGCCGATACAGCTGTTATGGTGATCAATGCCCAGAACGGGGTTGAAGTCGGCGCCGAGATCGCATGGCGGTATACCAGCCGCGATGACAAGCCTGTCCTTTTCGCAGTGAACCACCTCGAGCATGACAATTCCAACTTTGATGAAACAGTACGCCAGCTCAAGACACAGTTTGGCAACAAGGTGACCGTAGCTCAATATCCCCACAACCATGGCGTTGGATTTAACAGCATCATCGATTTGCTGAAGATGAAGATGCTGAAGTATCCTGAAACGGGTGGTGCACCTGAAATTCTGGATATTCCGGCAGACGAGAAAGACAAAGCAGAAGAGCTGCAGAACATGCTGATCGAGAATGCAGCTGAAGCCGATGAAGCACTGATGGAGAAGTTCTTCGAGAACGGCACCCTGACTGAAGAAGAGTTGCAGCAGGGTCTCAGGAAAGGGATCACAAGCCGCCAGATGTATCCGGTGTTTTGTGTAAATGCCAAGCAAAATATGGGCACAGGGGCACTGATGGAGTTCATCGGAACTTCCACGCCGGCACCGGATGAAGCTGCACCCGTAAAGACCAAGGAAGGCAAAGAACTGCATTGTAAAGCCACAGATCCTGTTTCAGCATTGATTTTCAAGACCTCCATTGAATCCCATCTTGGAGAAATCTCCTTTTTCAAGGTGTATGGGGGTGAAATCACAGAAGCCGTTGACCTGAACAATGCCAACCGCTCCTCCAAGGAACGCCTCAGCCAGCTCTTTGCGATGTATGGAAAGAACCGTAACAAGGTTGAGAAACTTGTAGCCGGCGATATCGGGGCAACCATCAAGCTCAAAAACAGCATGACCAATGACACCCTTAATTCTCTCAAGAATCCGGATGTCGTCATTGAGCCAATTGCTTTCCCTGAGCCAAAGATCCGCATGGCAGCCAAGGCTAAGAACACGACAGATGAAGAGAAGCTGTCTTCCGCCATGCAGGAAATGCACAGAGTGGACCCGACCTTCCTCGTTGAGTACAGCAAGGAGCTCAAGCAAATGCTCGTCAGTGGCCAGGGTGAACTTCACCTGAACATCGTGAAGTGGCATGTTGAAACCCAGGAAAAGGTGCAAATGGAATATTTTGCACCCCGTATCCCCTACCGTGAAACCATTACCAAATCAGCTAAATCCATGTACCGTCATAAAAAGCAGTCGGGTGGAGCTGGGCAGTTTGGTGAAGTGCATATGCTGGTCCATCCTTATATTGAGGGTGGCGAAATGCAAAAAGAATTCCCGATCCGTGGCACAGACACGGTGACGATGCCCTGGGGTGGTAAGCTGATCATGAACAACTGTATCGTTGGGGGTTCCATTGACACACGCTTCATGCCGGCCATCATGAAGGGCCTCATGGAAAAGATGGAGGAGGGTCCGCTTACCGGTTCCTACGCCCGTGACATCGTCGTAAATATTTATGATGGTAAGATGCACCCGGTCGACTCCAACGAAATCTCCTTCAAGCTCGCTTCCAGAAATGCCTTCAAGGAAGCATTCAAGAATGCCGGTCCCAAGATCCTCGAACCCATCTATGACGTGGAAGTAATCGTTCCGGAAGACCGCATGGGTGATGTCATGACCGACCTGCAGGGACGCCGTGCCGTGATCCTGGGAATGGAAAGCGATGGAAACTACCAGAAAATTAAGGCAAGGGTTCCGCTGGCTGAGATGAACCGCTATTCCACTTCCCTCAGCTCCGTAACATCCGGACGCGCCATGTATTCATTGCGATTTGCCGAATATGCGCAGGTGCCGCCTGATATTCAAGATAAGCTGCTCAAGGAATACGAAGAGCAGCAGCAGGATGAAGAATAGGCCTGTTGCGCCTTACATGAAACCCCTGGAAGGCATCTTTTCCGGGGGTTTCTTTTAATATATAATCACACTGCCACGGTATTCCTGCAAGGGCCGGTGCCTGACTTTCATGGTAATCTTATAGACATAAGCCCCCGGAGGTACCAGCTCGCCTGCATTATCCACCCTGCCATTCCAGGGCTCGTCCAGTCTATGACCAAGAAAAACCCGCTTTCCCCAACGGTTGAAAACCTGCATTTGGTATGACTCAACTTCCAGGTTATGCCAGGCAGGACCAAAATGATCATTAAGGCCATCTCCATTGGGTGTGAATGAGTTGGGCATATAAAATGTCAGGAAGTCTCTGACACTGACCCGTCGACTGGTACTGTCTTCACATCCGGCGGTGTCTGTAATGAAGAGGCTTACCATGAAACTATCCGGATAAGTATACCGGTAAACAGGGTGTTGCTGGTCTGATGTTCCTGCGCCATCGCCGAAATCCCAGTGCCAGTGAACGACACCATCTCCGCTCTCATCGATAAAGCGGAAGACCGGATCGGGCATTTCGGCTGAAGTAGGCAATACCATAAAAGATGCTTCAGCACCAGGAATATATCCAACGTAAAGACTGTCTCTGATAAGACATAATGAGTCGGTGATGACGAAACCCCAGACACCGCTGGGCAGGTTGTACGCTGTGTTCCCCTGTTGCGGAGGGCTTGTCAGCCAGGTTATCTCATAGGGAGGATAACCACCCGTCACGGTAATACTGGCCGATCCATTGGCCTGGCCGCAATTCTCCCTGTCGATGAAAACGATTTTGTAGGATGGCACGCTAAGACTGCCAACCCAGACCGAATCCGCATACTGACATGCACCATCACTGATCTGGACATGGTACTGGCCCGGCATTAATCCCGTCAGTTGGTCGCCGTGCCAGGGAGGATTGGTATTCCATAGATAAACCAGGTTGGTATCACCCGTCACCCATGCCTCACCATTGGGGAGGTTACACTGGGTTGGGCTTGCATGCATCTGCCAGGCGGGAATGGCAGCATGCCCAATCAGGGTAGTGTCAGCAGCCATGCAACCATTGGGGTCTATCACACGAACCACATACATGCCTGTCTGCATCGGTTGCAAAAACCTGCTGTTACCCGCAGGGATTCCCTGGAACAGCCACTGATAAGCGCTCCCCGGACCCAGGTCGGCGGCCTGCAGCAATGGGAAGACACTTCCGTGACAAACAACCGTATCTGCCGGCAGCTGGGGCTCCGGTAAGGCATGGACCCATACCATGAAACTACTGTCATAGGTGCAGCCAAATTCATCCTCGATGTGCAGGTTATATTGATGCCAGCCCGGTACCGCGGGGGATATGAGCACTGTCGAGTCGGTTTGCTGAACAATGCCTGGCCCCGTGATTCCGACAGAATCAATATTCACTGTGTATTCCCAGGCATCGGGAATCAAATTGGGATCTATTTCCAATTGCCACCAGAAGACATATCCGTTGTCATACTGCCAGTAATCGCATACTTCCAGTGTCCATATACCATTCAGCGGGCAACCGCTGAGCCCTCCAAAACTCTCCTCAGGCAGGTAACTGCTGCTGTCGATCTGTGACAATGTCACGTAATCATTCATATACCCATATTGCGGTGTCATCGACCAGGTATAGTCCCATCCGGTGCCCGGGGGATTCATATTGGCCTGGTTCACGCACCAGGGGAGCAGGCAGTCGTTGGTATTGGCGTCTCCCAGATGGGCATTGCCAACAGAGATATAGTCCTTCAGGATAATACTCTGCCCGGTTGGACAGACGAGGCGGAACTTGAGATCGCCCACCCATGAATGCTCCGCATTAACGCGCACCGCCAGGATATCCAGTGAATCCAGCACTGTCTGGTTGGGATCGAAAATATTAAATTCAACAGTAGCCTCATAGCATTGTCCTCCGGTAGCCCCTCCGTCAGGAATAAAGGTCAGGCTATCGTAACGCAAGCTTGCTGTCTGGCGATGATAAACAGGGACGATGCGGATATGATCGGAAGATTGGCTACCCATCCTGACCTCCAGTGTGTCGCCCAGGCAAATCGCAGGGATTGGGGCAATGGCAGCCACAGGGTCACCGGCAATCCTGACGCGGATTCCCAGACTGTTGGTGCTCATACAGCCATGATCATCGATCACCTTTAATCCCACATTATACCCCCTCACTGAATCGAAGAGATGGGTCACTACCTTTCCTGCAGCTGTATTCCCATCACCAAAAGTCCAAAGAAACACAGAGGAAGTATCGTGTTGGGGGTAAAGCAGGTTGTTTTCGGGGAAAATTGCCCTGCCGCTGAAAGTGACGGATTGTCCGTTGCACAGATCAATATACCCACTATCATTGGGGATATGGCTGGAAAGCAAACTGTCGAAGGCCACCAAAACCTGTTGACATAGGGTAATGCATGAAACCTGGGCCTCCCAGCCGGCGGCATTGAACTGCCCATCTGAGCGGAACCTTGCTGTCATGCATCCGGAAGCATTCTGTATCGTTGTCTGGATTGGACTCAGGAATGGACTGTTTAGGTTGTTAAAGGTTCCTAACAAGGGAGACAAGACCGAAGGGCCATCAAATAACTGAAGTGAATCCGATATATGAATATTGAACTGACTGAAATAGAGCTTAATATGCGTTGATATGGGATCGTTGGAACAGAAAGTTACGGTATAGTCCTCATTGAAGGTATAATTGGCAAATGCACCACCGGCGTCCAGGAAGGTGCCCGCACAGGTTTGTATCGTTTGGTTATTATATTGGCTAATGGGGTAATTCTGTGTAAAAGCCTGAAATCCAAACAACAACAAACCAATAAAAAAACCGGTGTATTTTAACTTATTCACAATTAACTTCAAAACTACTGAATATCAATGAATAATTTGTTTATAACTCCTGGATTCCTCCATCTGCAAAAAAAAAGCACAACCCATTTTCAGAATTCAGGATCAAACAACTTCAATACCATTCCTTTGCCCGGTACCAGTCCAAATACGAGGCAATAACCATGTTTTTCAGCAGTTGGCTCCGCTGTAAACACTTGATATTTAGCAGCTTTTTTACTGCTTTATACGAAAAAAACCACCCTGCGTTCTCCTCCGTACCATTAATGGGCAGCAGCTCCGTATATTACTTTATATCAATATATTACAACGAAAACCATCCTTTTGATACCCATCATAAGCAGATCATGGGTCAAGGAACGTTCATTGGTAAAGTTAAGGTGCGAATGCGCGGAAAAACATTCTCAGTAAGGGTGGTTATTCACATGAGGGTGTGGAAAGCCAGGAAGAATAAGGAAATCAGGAATCATTCAGCCTCGCGTCTGTGTTCAGGCAGGATTTCTACATAAAGAGATCTGTCAGGACCTGATAATCCGGTTCAGAGAGCTTATGAACATAGGTTGCTGCGCGGTTATCCTTCATCAGGCGAACTATTTCCTGTGCATCGGCCTGGGGGGCAAAGGGTTTCAGTCGAACCGGCGATCCAATGGAAAGGAAGAAATCTTCAAATCTGCGGATTGTTACTTCGACATCATCAACACCGAAGACCTCTTTGCCCAGGAGAGCGATTCTTTCCGGGATGCGTTGGCTGAGCAATTTCATCCAGGCCGGATAAACGATGGACAGTGAAGCGCCATGAGGGACGTCGTACAATAGTGAAAGGATGTGGCCAATGCTGTGGACGCCCC
This sequence comes from Lentimicrobiaceae bacterium, assembly GCA_018001695.1. Classification (GTDB taxonomy): domain Bacteria; phylum Bacteroidota; class Bacteroidia; order Bacteroidales; family JAGNHN01; genus JAGNHN01. The sequence continues at coordinate 25,688 of JAGNHN010000005.1, read as the reverse complement.
AATCGCCGCTGGTCTTGCCATAGAGCGTGAGGCCGTTGAGAGCGGAGGTCGCCGCATACATGATGCGCGCCCTGAGGTCATAATCCTGCAGGTTCTGCAACAGCGCCGGTCCTGCTTCCATTGCTTCCCGGATGATGGCACCGGTAAACTTATCGCTGAGGGGAGCATCTCCCTCCCCAAACCAGGCCTCCAGGGCATGTGCGATCAGGTCGGTGATACCATAAGCGGTATAATTGGCCGGCACGGATAAAGTGAAGGAAGGATCAAGAAAGCTGTGTCGGGGGTACATCAGATCACTGCGATAGCCGAGTTTCTGTTGCGTAGCGTGGTTCTGCACCACTGCAAAACGGTTCATTTCCGTACCGGTGGCGGCCAGGGTGAGCACAGCCACCAACGGAATGGCTGATTTGGGTTTGGCTTTACCTGCGACGAAATCCCAGGCGCCATGATCCACAGGAATTGCAATAGCTATCATCTTGGCAGAGTCGATCACACTTCCTCCTCCAACGGCCACGATAACATCGACATTATGCTGCCTGCCAAGCTGTGCAGCGGCATCCACATCTTCCACTACAGGATTGGAACGGATACCGGCATATTCTACAAAAGAGATATTTTGCTGTCTGAGCTGGGACACGACGGCATCATAGGCCCCGGAGGCTTTCACAGATCCCTTGCCGTATACCAACAGTGCACGGCGACCAATCCCCGCCACGGTTGTTCCAAGTTTATCACAAACGCCCCTGCCGAAATGCAGGGATGTAGGGTTATAGAGCACAAAATTTTCCATGATGTTTTTATATTTTCAGCCTTGTCACCATTCGGCGTGGCCTTCATCAGGAGGTAACATTCATCCGGACCGGATGTTCAGTCTTCCATGATCACCCCACTGCCCAGGCATCGTCTGTTGTCCGCATCATAAATGACCCCGAACTGACCGGGGGCAACTCCAGGTACCGGCACTTGCGGGTTTATCCGCATGACACCATCTCCGAAAGCGGTGATGCTTGCCTTTAAAAACTCCGGTGTATGCCTGATCTTCAGGCTGACTTCCCAGGGGAAAGGATCATTTTCGAGCGGGTTACCGGCGATAAACAGAAAATCCTGCAATACAATCTGCTCACGGTACTGGCTGACAGGGTCGTATCCATTTGAAACAAAGATGATATTGTCGGCCGTTTCCTTGCGAACGACAAACCAGGGGCCCTGCGGCAGGCCCAGGCCTTTCCGCTGTCCGATGGTATGAAACCAATACCCTTTATGCTGGCCCAGTATGCGTCCTGTTTCCCATTCCACAATTTTCCCAGGTTTCTCACCGATATATCTTGCGATAAACTCATTATAATTGATCTCTCCCAAAAAGCAGATACCCTGGCTATCAGGACGGTGGGCACTGGGTAGTGCTTCCCGCTCTGCGAGATCCCTTACCTCCTGTTTCATCAAATGGCCCAGTGGGAAATGTAGTTTCTTCAACTGCGTGGAGGTGATGCGGGATAGAAAATACGTCTGGTCCTTGTGCCTGTCAGCGGCCGTTGTGAGCCACTTTATGCCCTGGTACTCCTGGGTGGAAGCATAATGACCGGTGGTGATCATATCGAAATGCTTACCGAACTTTTCCTCAAAAGCTCCGAACTTGATCAGGCGGTTGCAAAGGACATCGGGATTGGGCGTGAGTCCTTTGGATACGGCATCAATAAGATAGGAAATGATCTGTTCCCTGTATTCCTGTTCCAGGTCCACAACTTCCAACCGGCATCCGTATTTCCGGGCCAGGTAGCTGGTGATTTCCATATCTTCCTCCTGCGGACATCCTTTGAAGGCCGGATCATCCGCCAGGGTGATGCGGATATAGCAGATAACCGGATCCAGTCCGGCATCTTTCAGCAAGGGGATGGTCACTGAGCTATCGACACCCCCGGAAACCAGGGCAGCTATTTCCATAAAACCAACATTCCCTGCAAAAATAACAATACCATTTGACCTGGGTTGTTTTAGGATCCGGTACATGAACCCTATGCAGCTTAGGTTGTTTGCTTCGACAATGTTCCTGATGAACCGGCAAAAATCAATGGAAGTAAAGAATATATATTTACTTTTGTATATAAATTGACATTATATTTTTGGAGATGAAGCCTGACAGCTATCTTGGGAATGCGGATCCGGCCGCGATCGAAGGCCTTTACCGGCAATATCTAGCTGATCCCGAATCAGTTGACATTGAATGGAAGCGATTTTTTGAAGGTTTTGATTTTGCCAGAACGGATTTCCCGGTACGTCCGGGCAGTGCGCACGTCATGCCCGACGAGTTCAAGGTGATCAACCTGATCAATGCTTACCGTAACCGTGGTCATTTGTTTACCAAGACAAATCCGGTAAGAACCCGCCGTCAGTACCTTCCAACCCTGGATATTGAGAACTTCGGACTAAAAAATGAGGATCTGGGCAAAGTCTTTCAGGCCGGAACAGAAATTGGTCTGGGTCCGGCCCGGCTATCTGATATCCTGGATCACCTCAACGAGACGTACTGCCAGTCGATCGGTGCAGAATACGTCTATATCCGGAATCAGGAAATGAATTCATGGCTGCGCGAGCGCATGGAAAGCACCCGCAACCGCCCCGTCTTTTCATTGGATGAAAAAAAGGCCATCCTGTTCAAGCTCAGTGAGGCTGTCAATTTTGAAAAATTTGTCCATAAGAAGTTCCCGGGACAAAAGCGTTTTTCACTGGAGGGAGCTGAATCTGTCATCCCGGCATTAGAGGCCCTCATTGAGCGTAGCAGTCTGGCAGAGACAGAGGAATTCATCTTCGGGATGGCGCACAGGGGCCGGCTCAATGTCCTGGCCAATATCATGGGAAAGCCTTACAGTGATATTTTCACTGAATTCGAAGGCAAGAGTTTTGAAGACCGCTTCCTCCTGGGGGATGTCAAATACCATCTGGGTGCTACCAGTGAGCGTGTCACCCGGTCCGGAAGCAAAGTAAAGCTCACCCTGTCTCCCAATCCTTCGCATCTCGAAGCTGTAATCGGCGTCGTTCAAGGCATAGCACGTGCCCGCCTAGATCATCTTTACCAGGGAAAACCCAATAAGGTCATTCCTGTGCTCATTCACGGGGATGCCTCCATTGCAGGCCAGGGCATTGTTTATGAGGTACTTCAGATGTCTCAACTTAGGGGTTACCAGACAGGAGGAACCGTTCATCTGGTCATCAACAATCAGATCGGGTTCACCACCAATTACCTGGATGCCCGTTCCAGCACATACTGCACAGATGTGGCCAAAGTCACACAAAGCCCGGTATTTCATGTGAATGGTGATGATGTTGAAGCGGTAGTACATACCATGGCCCTGGCGCTGGACTTCAGAAACACCTATAACAGGGATGTTTTTGTCGACCTGCTCTGCTATCGAAAATACGGGCATAACGAAAGTGATGAACCGCGGTTTACGCAACCGCTTTTATATAAAGCGATTGAACGTCACCCGGATCCGCATTACATCTATGCAGAGAAACTGCGCTCAGGCGGAGAGGTCAGCCAGGATGAGATTGATCAGAATCAGGCGCTGATCCTGCAGCGCATGGAGGACAGCCTCAGCTCTGCAAAACTGAGAGAGAAGTCCAAACTGACGTTTTTCCTTGAAAAGACGTGGAAAGATATTCGCAAGGCCGTTCCCGGGGATTTCGATCAGTCGCCTGATACCGGTGTACCTGAAGAAATCCTCAGGCATCTTACCTACCGGATCACGGAGATTCCGGAAGGCATACAGCTTTTCCGTAAGATTGTGAAGCTGCAGGAAGAACGCCGGCAGATGGTGTTTGACAAGGGGCAGCTCGACTGGGCCATGGCCGAGTTGCTGGCTTACGGCAGCCTGATCAATGAAGGCAAGCCTGTCCGGATTTCCGGACAAGACGTGGAAAGGGGAACCTTCTCGCATCGTCATGCGGTATTGACACAGGAAGACAACGGTGAGCCCTATATCCCACTGAACAACCTGGAGATTCCACATGTCCGGTTTGAAATCTATAACTCGCCGCTCTCGGAATACGGAGTATTGGGATTTGAATACGGTTATGCCCTTGCCACTCCTTTTTCCCTGACCATTTGGGAAGCACAGTTCGGAGATTTCAACAACGGGGCGCAGATTATCATCGACCAGTTCCTGTCCAGTGCCGAAGACAAATGGAATGTCATGAACGACCTGGTGTTGTTCCTGCCCCACGGTTATGAAGGACAGGGACCGGAGCACAGCAGTGCCAGGCTGGAGCGTTTCCTTACGCTTTGCGCCGACTACAATATGCAGGTCACACAACCTACGACCCCGGCAAATTTCTTTCATCTGTTGCGGCGTCAGCTTCACCGTCCGTTCCGAAAACCCCTGGTGGTGCTTACGCCCAAGAGCCTTCTGCGTCATCCTGCCTGTGTTTCTCCCCTTGGTGATTTCACACAGGGTGGTTTCCAGGAAGTTATTACCGATAAAAAGGTAGATCCTAATGGGGTTGCCAAGGTATTGCTCTGCACCGGGAAAGTCTATTATGATCTGATTGAAGAGCGGGAGCGGCGCCAGGCGTGGGATACGGCCATCATCAGGCTGGAACAGTTATACCCTTTCCCAAAAAAGCAATTGTCGGAAGCCATCCGCATGTACCCGCATGCGTACAAGCATATCTGGGTGCAGGAAGAGCCGGCCAATATGGGATCATGGAGTTTCATCGCCAGGCAGTTCAACGATGTCAGTATCATGCTGGTAGCCAGGCCGGAAAGCGGAAGTCCTGCCACCGGAAGCAGCCAGCTTCACAAGCAACGGCAGGAAAAGATCATCGAAAAAGCTTTTGGCGGATGTACCTGCGAAAGGGTCAATGAGGTGTGTAAAATGCTGTGTGCTCCCCATGAATGGAAGTTTGTATCCCGGGAGCTGCACCTTACGGAAGCTGCGGAGAGCGCGGAAGTCAACAAGAAATAGGACATTACGTTTTTGAACCATAACCCATGAAAACCGAAGTTAAAATACCGAGCCCTGGCGAATCCATCACCCAGGTACAATTGGCCGCCTGGCTGGTAAAGAATGGTGATTATGTTGAGCGGGATCAGGAATTGGCTGAGATCGATTCCGACAAGGCGACTCTGAGTATTAATGCCCCTGTGTCAGGTAAGATCGAGCTATTGCACGAAGAAGGTGAGACGCTGGAAGTAGGTGCCATTGTCGCCAGGATAGACGCTGATGCAGCTGCTCCGGTGGGAGAACCTGCGAAGCCTGCGCTTGCTGCAACGGTAGTCAAAGCAGAAGCAGATGCCGCGAAGGAAATCAGTAAACCTGCTGTTGAGGAAGCCTCCGTTACAGCCGAATTATCGGACGGTCCGCATTTCACACCGCTGGCACGCAAGCTGATGGCAGAAAAAGGCATCAGCGAGGCAGACTATATTTCATTTCTCCGCAGCCTCCGGGTAACCAAAGAGGACATCGCTGCCTACCCTGGGAAGGGTGTTGTTACCCAGCAGCCCTTGCCGCCGAAAGAAGGCAGCAGGGATACCGAGCGACGGAAGATGTCGACCTTGCGCATGAAGTTGTCGGAGCGCCTGGTATCTGTCAAGAATGAGACGGCCATGCTGACCACTTTCAATGAAGTGGACATGTCGGCTATCATGGAGATACGCCGTAAGTATAAGGATGCCTTCCAGAAGCAGCATGGCATCGGGTTGGGGTTCATGTCTTTCTTCACCAAAGCTGTAACCATCGCTCTGGCAGAATTTCCCCAGGTCAATGCAATCCTCGATGAAGATGCGCTCATCTTCCATGATTACGTCGATATCGGGATTGCCGTCAGTTCCCCCAAAGGCTTGATGGTGCCGGTCTTGCGCAGTGCTGAATCCCTCTCCCTGGCGGAAATCGAACAAGGCATCAAGGTCCTGGCCGAGAAAGCCCGTACCAACAAGATCACACTGGAAGAAATGCAGGGTGGCACCTTCACCATCACCAATGGCGGAGTGTTTGGCTCCCTCCTGTCCACACCCATCCTGAATCCTCCTCAAAGTGCGATCCTTGGTATGCATACCATACAGGAGAGACCGGTTGCCGTCGACGGCAAGGTAGAGATCCATCCGATGATGTATGTAGCCTTGTCGTATGACCACCGTGTAATCGATGGCAAAGAGAGCGTAAGCTTCCTGGTCAGGGTGAAAACCCTGCTGGAAAATCCTGTGGGCATGTTGTTCCCGGGGTCTACCCCGTTTGAGACACTGCTGGGATTATAAATGGAGCGAACAGATCAGCGGCAAAAGGAAGCAGGCGGGCATGCGCCATCAGCTTCAATGTCAGCACCTCAACCTAAGGACATCGATTTCGACGGTAACGCTGCGGTTGAAATGCGGAACATCAGAGTAGCCTTTGGAGAGAAGCGCATCCTGACCGGTTTTTCAATACATGTTCTGCCTGGCGAAAAAATCTGCCTGTCCGGACCTTCAGGTGCAGGGAAAACCACCTTGCTCAACCTGATCATGGGCTTTGTCTACCCGGAACAAGGGGATGTTCAGGTGATGGGCCGACCGCTCAGGCCCGATACAGCGCGATGGGTACGTGCTCAAACCGCCTGGATCCCACAGGACATACATGTCCCGGCCCAGACTGCCAGCGATTTCCTGTTACTTCCTTTTCATTTCAGAACCAACAAACACCTCCTGCCTGCGCAGGATAATATCCGGCAGATGCTTACACTGCTAGACCTGGAACCCAGCCTGCTCTCCCAACCGCTGGTTTCGGTTTCGGGTGGACAGCGGCAGCGCCTGGCCATTGCCTCCGCCCTGTTGCTGCAGAAGCGAATACTGTTGATGGACGAGCCCACTTCTGCCCTGGATGCCCATAGTGCCCAACTGGCTGCCAATGCTGTTAGAGCTATCGACGACCTGACTGTCATTTCAGTTTCGCATGACCCCAACTGGGCGGGCGTTATGGATCGCGTTGTGGATGTACCTGCCAATCACCAATCCCAATAACCATGGAAGCAAGCCTGGATATCAGCATACTCAATCTGGCACTGGGATTCCTCCTCATGCTTATTCCCATCTACGTCTTTCATCGTTACAAAACCGGGCTGGTCAACGACACCCTCCTGGCCACCCTCAGGATGACAGTTCAGCTCTTCCTGGTTGGGATATATCTTGAGTACCTCTTTCGTTGGAACAATGCCTGGATCAACCTGGCCTGGATGATCCTCATGATCGTGGTGGCCGCCTACACCAATATGCGGAGAAGCCGCCTCCGGTTCAGGTATTTTCTTATTCCTGTAGGGCTGGCCTTGCTGGTCTCCCTGGTGGTCGTCGATGCCTGGTTCCTGGGCCTGGTCATCCGGTTAGATTATGTTTTTGAATCACAATACTTCATCCCCATTACCGGCATGTTGCTTGGCAACTGCATGAAAACCAATGTTATCGCATTAAATACCTACTTCAAAGGATTGAGAAAAGACGAACTGGCTTACCGTTATTATCTGGCCAACGGAGCCAACCGGCAGGAGGCATTGGCACCACATATCCGCCTCGCCTTGCAGGAGTCCTTCAACCCCAATATCGCCATGATGGCGGTGATGGGACTGATCGCACTGCCCGGCACCATGACAGGCCAGATCCTGGGCGGTTCCAGCCCTGCCGTTGCCATCAAATACCAGATCATGCTCATGATCACCGTCTTCGTTTCGTCGATGATCACCGTCATCCTGACCATCTGGCTTTCAGACCGTTTTGCTTTCGACCAGAGCGACAGGCTCAAAGAGGAGATCTTCAGGGGTGCTTGACAGACCCAGAAACTTTGAAGTATTTGGTTTCATCAGCTACTCCTTTTTAAGAGACTGAACTTTTTGAATTCCTTGATGTTTTTCCCTCATCATAACCCATAGTCTAAGCCATGAAGCTCACAACAGGTATTTGCCTCTTATTCTTGCTTTCCGTGATTACTCCTGTCAGGGCGCACGGTGATGGTGACCCGGATCATGCCCACAAGCATCATAAGAACGAGATAGGACTGGCTGCGTATCCCGTTTACTTTGTGAAGGAAAAGCACAGCGCGTTCGGACTGCATATGCACTACATCAGAAATATCAGTAATTCAAGATTTGGGCTAGGGTTAGGGGCAGAGCAGATATTTGGTGAGCATAAACATAGTAATTTCGGATTTATTGCAAGCTACAATCCATGGGATTACTTGCATTTAAGCATCACACCTGGTATCTCCATACATGAGAAAGGACAAACTGAGCTGGATTTATCCATGCATTTTGAGGTATCATATGGCTTTGATGTAAAAGGCCTGCATATCGGGCCTTTGCTCGAATTCGCCATTGACCGTGAAGACTATCATCTAAGTCTGGGAGTACATTTTGGATTGGGATTTTAACATGCCTGAAAAATCGATCATAACTAAATCACTGTTTTCCAGTGGTCTTGTTTATACAGGGATGATCTTCCTGCTCATGACAACTATGTCGTGCAAAAATCCTTCGGACGCACAGCACAAGGCATTTATACCGGAAAAAGCATCACACAACAGCAGTAATATGTTGAATTGGAACGAAGTACTTCAGCTTGCGCGTAAAGGTAGTCCCCCACCAGACAGGCGCATTGAAAAGACAGAATCGGAATGGAAGGCCATTCTCAGTCCGGATGTTTATCAGATCACACGTGAGAAAGGCACAGAGCGTCCCTTCACAGGTGCCTATTGCAGTTCACATGCACCGGGCATTTATGCCTGCATCTGTTGCAATACCCCCTTGTTCGATGCTAATGAGAAGTTTGACTCAGGCAGTGGATGGCCCAGTTTTACAACACCCGTTAAAGATAATGTGATCAAATATGAGAAAGACAGGAGTTATGGTATGGTCAGGGTGGAAGTGCTTTGCAACAGCTGTGATGCCCACCTGGGTCATGTTTTCCCTGATGGCCCTGGTCCCGCTGGGCTGCGGTTCTGCATCAACTCCGCCAGCATCAACCGGATCAGCGAGTAACGCGGCAGATATATCATCCATGGAGGAAGGAATGCAAACGGCTGTGATTGGGGGAGGATGCTTCTGGTGTACCGAAGCAGTCTTCCTGCAACTCAAAGGTGTTGTGAAGGTAGAATCCGGATATAGTGGAGGCGGTATCGCCAATCCAACCTACCGTGAAGTTACCAGCGGGCTTACCGGACATGCTGAGGTCATCAAAATCACCTTTGACGGCGGGATCCTGCCTTTCGCCGATTTGTTGAGGGCTTTCTTCGGCACACATGATCCTACAACGCTCAACAGGCAGGGGGCTGATGTCGGGACACAATACCGCTCGGTCGTTTTCTGGATGAATGAAGACCAACAGAAAACGGCGATAGCGATCAAAGCTGAGGTCCAGCGGCTAATCGGAGAAGAGGTAGTGACAGAAATCAGTCAGTTCAAGGCCTTCTACAAAGCGGAAGGCTATCATCAGGATTACTATGCACGCAATCCAAACCAGGCATACTGCCAGATCGTGATATCTCCCAAGCTCAGGAAATTACAAAAGGAATATGCGCACCTTCTAAAGTAAGGCATGATGTCTTAGGCCATCATCGGTAAAAATTCCCTACCCATTCCTTCTCTTTTACCTTAGAAAAGGATACATTTGAATGATCACCCTGCCCTCGCGGTTATCAACTGATGGTTCGTTCGTGTTGACTTTGAAATTTCCCGGATATGTTGGATAAGATACTAAATTTTGGCATCAATAATAAACTGGTAATCATCCTGTTCACTCTGACGATTGCTGGGTTTGGACTGTATGCTGTCTATCATATACCGGTTGGTGCTGTACCGGATATTACCAATAATCAGGTTCAGGTCATCACAACATCCGGCAATCTCTCAACCCAGGAAATTGAGCAATTTATAACAGCCCCGGTGGAAATGGAGATGGCCAATTTGCCCGGCGTCATCGAAATCCGGTCTGTCTCAAAATTTGGTTTGTCAGTAGTAACTGTCGTCTTCAAAGAGTCCATGGGAACCTATTTACCCCGACAGCTCATCGCCGAAAAAATTAAGAGTGCCAGTGCCAGGATTCCGGTAGGTTTTGGTGTACCTGAAATGGGGCCGATCACTACCGGACTGGGTGAGATATACCAGTATACCCTTGACGTTAAGCCTGGTTACGAGGGCCGGTATAGTCCGATGGAGTTGAGGACCATCCAGGATTGGGTCGTAAAAAGAAGGCTATCTGGCATCAATGGCGTTGTAGAAGTAAATAGCTGGGGAGGCCACCTGAAACAATATGAGATCGCCATTGATCCTGTGCGATTGAAAAGCCTGGACATAAGCCTGATGGAAGTATTTGATGCCCTTTCGGCGAACAATAGTATTTCAGGGGGAGCCTATATTGAAAAGACAAACCAGAGCTATTTCATCCGTGGGGATGGTCTGGTGAAATCCATCGCAGACATCGAAAATATTGTGATAAAAAACCAAAGCGGCCTTCCTCTTTTCATTAAAGATGTAGCTGAAATTCGATTTGGTTTTGCCAACAGGTTTGGCGCTATCACAGCCAACGGAAAAGGGGAAACGGTTCTTGGGCAGGTCATGATGCTGAAAAATGCCAACTCAAGGCTTGTTATCGAGGAAGTTAAAGCACGGGTTGCCGGAATCCAGGATAACCTGCCAGAAGGCGTTTTTATCAACCCTATTCTGGAAAGGAGTGAACTGATCTCCAAGACTACTACTACTGTTATCGAGAACCTGATACTTGGCGCACTCATCGTAATGCTTACCGTATTTCTGGTGCTTGGAAATCTGCGTTCAGCCCTCGTCATTGCCTCGATCATCCCATTGGCGCTCCTGTTTACTATCTCCATGATGTACATATTTGGTATCGATGCCAACCTGATGAGCCTGGGGGCCCTCGACTTCGGTATTATCATTGATGGGGCTGTTATTATCGTTGAGTTCATTGCCCTGAAAATATCTGTAAAGAAAAATGACCTGCAGATGGCAACCGGCGCTGAGCGTCTGAGCCTGATGGACAGGATTTCCTTTGAAGGGGCTTCCAAGATGATGAACTCTGCCATTTTTGGTCAGATCATTATCCTCATTGTCTTTATTCCCATATTATCATTGACAGGTGTTGAAGGAAAGATGTTCCGCCCCATGGCATTATCCTTTTCATTTGCCATCATCGGTGCCATGATTTTAGGCCTGACCTGGTTGCCTGTCGCCTCATCCCTCTTCCTGAGACCCGAAAAAGAGAATACCGCCGGGATCTCAGCCTGGTTGATGAAACAGGCATACAAATCCTATTCTTATGTAATGAAATGGGCATGCAACCATAAACGGGCAGTACTGGGCGCAGCGATCCTTTCTCTTATCGGGACTCTTTTCATATTCAGCAGGATGGGCGGGGAGTTTGTGCCTACCCTGGATGAAGGCGACTTTGTTATTCAGCCTGTATTGAAGACGGGAACGTCCTTGTCGAAGACCGTAGAGATGACGACACGGATGGAAAACATTCTTATCGATCAATTCCCCGAAGTAGATCAGATCGTCTGCCGCATTGGTGCCGCCGAAGTCCCGACGGACCCAATGTCGATGGAAGAAATCGATATGATTATCAAATTGAAGCCCCGGAAAACCTGGACCAATGCCAGGAGCAAAGAAGAACTGGCGGAGAAATTCAAAGATGCCTTATCTGTCATTCCAGGCATAGAATACGAATTTACCCAACCCATCGAAATGAGATTCAATGAACTTATTACAGGTGTGCGCTCCGACATTGCGATAAAAATATTTGGCGAAGACCTTGAATATATCGACAAAAAAGCGCTGGAAATAAAAGACTTGATATCAGACATACCCGGTGCCGGGGACGTTATCCTGGAAAAAACCGTTGGCCTTCCGCAGATCCGTATCAACTATGATCGTGCAGCGGTTGCACACCATGCGCTGGATATTCAAACACTGAATAAATATGTTGCCATGGCATTCGGAGGTGAAGTCGCTGGTGTCGTCTTCGAAGGTGAACGTCGATTTGACATGGTAGTTAGGTTGAAAAAAGAAAGCAGGACTGACATTGAGGATATCCGGGAGCTTCCGGTTACTTTGCACAATGGGCATCAGGTGCCACTCAGGGAGCTTGCCGATATTCATTATACGGAAGGACCGGCCAAGATTTCCCGGGAGAATGCGCACCGGAGGGTCGTCGTCAGTGTCAACGTCCGTAACCGCGACCTGCAATCTGTCGTGGAAGACATTCAATCCGTTGTAGATAAAAACATTCAACTCAAACCCGGAAACTATATTGAATACGGAGGACAGTTTGAGAACCTTGAAAATGCCACAAAACGCCTCATGTTCGCCGTTCCTATTGCCATGCTTCTGATCTTCATTTTCCTGCATTTCGCCTTTAAATCATTCCGGGATGCGGCTTTGATATTCACAGCCATTCCATTGGCCACCATTGGAGGGGTCGTGCTTCTCTGGATCAGGGGCATGCCCTTCAGCGTATCAGCCGGCGTTGGCTTTATCGCGCTTTTTGGCATCGCTGTCCTAAACGGTATCGTGCTGATCGAACATCTCAAGGATCTTCAAAAAGCCGGCATGAAAGATATGAGATCCATTATCCTGCAAGGTACACGAGACCGCCTGCGACCAGTAATGCTCACCGCCGGGGCTGCTGCCATGGGCTTCCTCCCGATGGCCATCTCGACAGGCGCTGGTGCTGAAGTGCAGCGCCCATTGGCAACCGTTGTCATCGGTGGATTGATAACCTCAACAATGCTCACCATGATTGCCCTTCCATTGCTGTTCGAAATATTCTATAATGTGAAAGGTTTCCGGTTCTTTCCATTCCGCGTCATCAGATCCAATGTCTGTATTCTTCTGCTCTTGTTTGCATTTTCAGCAACAGCCTCATTTGCACAACCACAAAGGCTGAGCCTGAATGAGATCCTGGACATCGCTCTGAAAAACAACAAAGAAATCCAGGCTTATTCTTTAAAGGTAAGCGAATGGAATGCACGCCAGCCTGCTGCTTTTGATTTTGGAAAGACGGAGCTTTATTATGGCCTGGATGAAAATAACATCGCTGAGAATGGCTATCCGCTGAAGGTCTGGGGGATACAACAGAATTTTAGTTTCCCTACAGTGTATACGGCTGAACTCCGGGCCAGGAAATTGGATGTCGCTATCGCCCAGGCTGGCCTTGAGATTCATCAGCAAAAACTTCTGAAAGAAATATCTGCATTGTATTATGAGACTCAGAATTACCTGAACAAATACGCAGTATTTCATCATCTCGACAGCCTGTATGCCATACTTGCCAGGCAGGCAGAGATAAGGTACCAACGGGGAGATATAAGCCAGCTTGAGCTTTTACAGACCAAATCCAGACAACAGCAGATCCGCCTGCAGCTGAATGACTATCAATATAAAATCGAACAATGTCTTCAACTGCTCAAAGCCCGCATGTATACAGAACTGGATTTTGAGCTGACAACCGCCAATGAAATTGAACCAGTCCCGACAATAATCCCTGAATCAAATCCTTTCATCCAGCAACTTAAGTTTCAGGACAGGCAGCATGAAGCCCTCCTGAAACTAGAAAAGAACAGATTGCTACCTGATGTTTCGCTTCAGTATTTTGTCGGCACAAATGCATATGAGGATGCGCAACGTTACAATGGCTTTCAGGTCGGGTTGGCTGTACCACTGTTTTTCGGAAGCCAGAAAGCCAGGATCAGGTCATCCGGAATTGCCTTGCAGTCGCAAAAACTGCTCACTGAAAATGAAATGATCATGTTGAAATCCAGGATGAATTTCCATCAAAGAGAAGCGATGAGAATGATGGAGCGCATCACCTTATATGAAACACAGGGAAGACAACTGCAGGAAGAAATTATCCGTTCCGCCTTTAAAAGTTATGAGCTTGGAGAAATCGACTATTTCAATTTCACGTTCAGTTATGAATCGGCGGTTCAATTTCAGTTGGAGCATTTGGATAACATTCTGCAATATAATCACCTCATTCTGGAGCAAAAGTACGTCTCGAAATAAATTTTCATCGTCATGAAATTCAAACTTGCTTTATTATTCGTGGGAATCGGGCTCCTGGTGATGTCATGCGGTGGCAGTGGAAACCCGGAGGTAGAAGATGGCGGGGGTGAATCCCTTGTCCAGTTGACACACGAACAGTTCAATATGGAAGAGATGCTATTTGGCAACCTTGAAGTGATCGGCTTTGAGGAAGTGGTCAAATGTAACGGCTATCTTGTTTCAAAACCGGGCGGCAGTGCTATCGTTAGCACCCTGCTTCCAGGGAGGGTTGAAAGGATCTATATTACTCATGGCCAGGAGGTAAGCAAAGGACAGGCCCTTTTTGAGGTCTCAGGTAACGACATGATCAACCTTCAGAAAGAATATGCCGGTACGGCCAATATGCTAAAAAAATATAAGGCTGAATATGATAGACTTAAATCCCTGCATGCTGATAATATCGGGGCGGGTAAGGATCTCATCTCAGCAGAGGCTGAATATAAATCGGCACAGGCAACCTATGCCGGGCTTCAAATGAAGATCCGTTTACTGGGGCTCGATGCTGAACAGGTGGAAGACGGGAAGTTCGCTTCAGGTTTTATAATCCGTTCACCTATAAACGGATATATTTCCTCACTGAATATAGTATCTGGCCAATATGCTGAGCCACAAGCCGCATTGGCAGAGGTCGTGGACATGAACAGTCTGCAGCTGCAAATATCTGTTTTTGAAAAAGACATGCATATGCTCCGTCCCGGTCAGGATGTTCGCTTTGTGTTCGTTGGGAATCCTGATGTAACCCACGAGGCACGGCTGAGCACAATCGGAAAAAAGGTAAACCAGGAATCGAAGGCCATATCCTGTGTTGCCGAACCAGATGCTCTGGACAAGGCTTCGATGTTTTCCAATGCCTATGTTGAGGCACGCATTATCACCAATGTCGATTCCGTCAAGGCAATCCCGGAAGAGGCCGTCATCAGCTCAGGCGGAAAACAATACGTTCTGGGACTTGAGAAGGAAGAAGGCAATCACTATCTTTTCAGGAAGATCGAAGTTGAAACAGGGCGGAATTTCAATGGATTTGTCGAGATTGTCAATCCTCCAGACCTGCCCAGGCTGTTGACAAAAGGGGCCTATAATCTATACGTTGAATAGCCTTTCCTTCTTTAGAAATCCCATTTCAATGCCAGGGATGGATAAGCATGCAGTTTATCATCCGGCATGAAATGATAATGCGTTTTCAGTTCTGATCCGGCGGACAGGGCGTTCCAGAACCGGTACCACAACTGAGGCTCAGCCATGACGGCCCCTTTTTTATCACCGCTGGGGCCCTGTGTCCATGCATCCAGATACCCGGTAAAAACCAGCCTGTTGTTCATCCAGGCATGATACCATGCCAGGGTAAGCTGTGCATCCGGTCCGTCTGATCCCTGCGCTGCCCGGTAAAGTACGTCGGCTTTTATTTCGAAATTTCCAATCCGGAGAGGATAGCTCAGACCGGCCAGCCACGCCTGTCCCAGCGCGCCTATGAAGTAATCCACCCCGTCATTGAACTGCACGGTGACATCCAGTTTGCGATTGCCTATCGGAAGGGTGATATAGCGCGCGATTTCAAAATAGCCCAGCGACATGGTTTTGTTGCCGGCCATATTGTAATCCAGATCCACAAATAAAAAGGTAGATCCAAAGGTGTCCGGCTTGAACATTTCCAGGGTATGGTTAAAATATCCGCGATCCTTGCCAGTATTGTAATGAAGCTGCAGGTTTTGGGCACAAGCATGGTGCAGGCTGAAACCTAACAACACTAAGACAGTCATCCAGGACTTAAACATGATATTGTTCTTTATGGGGCGAAAATACGATTAAGACCCTTTTGTTGAGCTACTAGCTACCGGTATCCGAGAAACACGCAAACGGATTGATCAATCTGCCCTCTCTCCTGGAGTCTATTTCCCCTCCCGATTCCCTACCTTTGCCTGACTGCCATAGACCTGACTGATGCGGCATCATTCCGATAACCTGACTCCCATCGTGGACTGGATGCGTCAAGAACGCCATCGCCTGCATGCCATGCCAGAGCTTTCAGGTTTTGAACATGCTACAGCTGGATTGATCAAGAATCATCTGGAAGACTGCTATCCGGATTTGCTGGTATCCGGGCTGGGCGGACAGGGCGTTGCGGCCCTCTTCCGGGGAAGGAAGCCTGGCCCGCGTATCCTGGTCCGGGCTGAGCTGGACGCTATCCCTGTTGCAGAAAGCACGAACAAGCCGTATGCCTCTGCTTTTCCAGGGAGGGCCCATCTATGCGGGCATGACGGCCATATGGCCATCCTGCTTGGACTGGCGCGATGGCTCCATGACATACCCCCGGCAGCTGGCGAGGTCGTGCTGCTGTTCCAACCGGCAGAAGAAAATGGGCAGGGGGCAGGCGCTGTATTGGAGGACCCTCTTTTTCAACCCCTTATACCGGACTACGTGCTGGCCCTTCACAATATCCCGGGGGCACCGGCAGGTCAGGTCATCCTTCGTGATCCTGCCTTTGCCTGCGCTTCACGGGGAGTTAAAATTGATTTTCAAGGTATTACATCGCATGCTGCCCACCCGGAACAAGGCAGGAACCCCTATGAGGCCATGCACCAGCTTCATGCATACATGAAGAAATACCTGTCTACCGGCGCTTTTTCGGGATTGGCGCAGTGCACCCTCGTCCATATGTCACTTGGAGAACCTGCTTACGGCATCAGTCCGGGCCAGGGGCGTATCCTTTTTACCCTGCGGGCAGAAACGGATAAGGACATGGGAAGCTTGACCAATACGCTGGAAAAACTGACGGCTGAGATGGCGAAAAAATACCGGCTTACCTTCTCGCTGACCCACCATGAGGATTTTCCGGCCACCCTGAATGATCCTGCCATCAACAGGCTTATTGCGCTATCGGCGGCGGAAGCAGGCCTTGATTGCACCTATCTGGAAAGGCCATTTCGCTGGTCGGAGGATTTCGGTCACTTCACAGCCCGTTATCCCGGGTCTTTGTTTGGATTGGGGGCAGGCGAAAACCACCCCGACCTTCACAGGCCGGATTATGATTTCAATGATGATCTGCTGGAGACCGCCACCCGCCTGTACCGCATCCTTCTTAACAAGCTGACGCAGTCAGATCCTGTATGATGACGCTATAGAAAATGAAGCAAGTAGGCTTAATCCTTGCTCTTATCCCGGTACTGGCATTTGATTAAAGCGGTATTCGTATCCAGCCGGTTGAATTCTGTGACATAGATATCACCCAGCGGGGTATCCATCACCCTGGCTTTTACCTGCACATAATTCATGATGGCCACGGGCGCTTCAAATCTGGCCACGATGTCACGGGTCTTGTGATTCACGCGCAGCCACAGTGTATAACCCTCCAGTTCCCGGAAGAGCGGGTTGATCTCTGCACAGGCAGCCCGCATACCAAGCATACCGCGGGCATGCCTTACCGGACCGAAACCCTTACCGGCAGGCGGCATAGGAGGTATCAGGAGCGGGCCTGTCCCGAATTGCTGCATGAACCATAAACCGGCTTCAGCGGTGAGGGCGGCATGGGCCGCACTGCCAGAGGTATTGACCAGGGAGATATAGTATTCCCCGATGGCAGCCTGAAACTGCCAGGCATTTTCACTTCTGTATCCAAACTCATTGGAGGTGTACTTGTCGCCGGCCTGAACGCTGAAAATCCCAAAAGCGTGCTCCGCACCTTTCATGTAAAAGATCTCCGCTTTCAGTGGCAGCTCCTTCCATGTAATCTCCTGAACAAGAAGCGCATGAACGCCATATTCCAGGTACAGGTCTGCACCACCATTCATATATCCCCACAGGCCACTTCCGGCGTAATTCTGCTCCTTCAACACCTTTACAGAGTCATTGTCGGTGAAGGCTACCTTACTGTTTTCCTGCGCATAACCTGATCCTGCCAGGGAAACCCCCAGAATACAGGTAATCAAAAACATGTTCTGCTTCATCATCCTTGCTCGATACTTTTTAAGTCAATCTTGTTTATATCAGCAATTCCCAGGCCATACTCTTCTGCGAGTGCAAGAAATTTTCTGGAAGAAGGCTTTTCTGCTTCCTGTTTCCCTTCCTGGATGCGCTTGGCTACCACCATCTCATAGCCGATTCTATCCACAGCCACAGGGTCGCTACCGGCCAGGATGGTCTTATAATCGGTAAAAAACTGCGGATTGGCACCCGGTCCACCGTCATAGCAGCCACGCAATCCATCGACAATGTTCAGAACGACCTTGTCGCGCAGGGGAGGGAAGGCACATACCTGTGCGCTTGTCTCGCCCCAGAGCTGTTTGTGCAGTCGGCCGGTATTGGTGATGGCACCGTAGGCCAGGTTCTTCATGCATAAAGTCACGGAAGAGCCGGCATTCTTGAGGATGGGGAGGTTGATGATCTTGTCCAGGTCTTTTGTGACGATACTGCTGAAATATGAATACTTGCCGCCATTGACCATGTAAGGCAGGGTGTAGGCATCGTATTCACCTTCCACATCGGCCCAGTAATACCAGTCCTTGTCGATTCGCTGTTCACTCAGGAAACGACCTTCGGCATCGTAAAAAGATCCACCTTCGTCCTGGTATTCCGTTCCTTTGATGGTGATCCCTGGAAAGGAAGCAGTATCAATGCCGCATTCGTAGAGCTGGGTTTCACGGCGGTCCCAGATCAGGATATGGTCCCGAGGGATGCCGGCCTCCTCTAGTTGACGGATCACGCTGCGTATCACTTCCAGGCTGGTGGAGAGCAGCTTGGCGCCTATCGGGTTGACCTTGAGTCCTATCCTGTCATCCGGGCTTACGAAGGTCCGCCAGGCGGCTTTCAGATCCGGGGCCCCGGTGAGCTGCAGCATGGCTGTGGCAATCATATCGTAAGCGGCTGATTCCTGGATCTGATTGTCGATAATCGATCGCTCATCATGCACCTTCACTACTTTTCCGGGATAACGGCCCGGCATGGAGTCGGGTGTCCGCGGATAAGCCAGTGCGTCTGCAATATTGGTAGCGGGCTTTTCATCCGTCGTTTCCGTGGCTGCCCCGACAGCCCAGGAAGGCATAAGAGCAGCGCCGACACTGCCCAGGGCGGCGAACTGGAAGAACCTGCGACGGCTCAGGTGGGTGGTGGGTTTCCTTGTTTTCATACAAGACATGGGTTAATGCTGTCATTCAAAAGTACATTTTTCAGCCGAATCAACGACCAACTGAGATGAAAGACCCCCTTTATCAGGAAAGGCCTTTGCCAGCACCCGGGAAAACCTTTCGCGTTTCTATCTGTTTATTTTTAAGATATTAATCATGATACAACAATGAAACTGACACATCATATCGCTTCTGACCGTGGTCATGCTGACCATGGATGGCTCAAAACCCATCATTCTTTTAGTTTTGGCCAATATTATGACCCTGCCAAAATCCATTTCGGAATGCTGCGCGTCCTGAACGACGATGCCGTTGCACCGGGTGAGGGCTTTGGTATGCATCCCCATGACAATATGGAGATTATCACCATTCCATTGGAAGGTGTCCTCGCACATGCCGATAGCATGGGCAATCAGGAGGAGCTGAAAACCGGGGAAGTCCAGGTGATGTCTGCCGGCTCGGGGCTGCGCCATTCAGAATTCAATGGATCCGCTGAGGAATGGGTGAAACTGTTGCAGATCTGGATCATCACAGCGGAGCGTAATGTTCCTCCGCGCTATGACCAGCGCTCGTTTGACCCTGCAGTAAGACAGGGAAACTGGCAGGTTCTGGTGCATCCCAAAGACGCGGGAGATGGTTTGTGGATCCACCAGCAGGCCTGGATCAGCAGAATCCAGACGGTACCCGGACAAACCTTCAGCTATACATTGCATAAACCGGAAAATGGGGTGTATTTCTTCAATATCTCGGGCAGCGCCAACATAGCAGATACCGTGCTGCAGGAGCGGGATGCGCTCGGATTGGAGGGAACTGCAGAAGTAGCGATCGAAGTGTTGAAGCCCGGCGATCTGCTGGCCATTGAAGTGCCGATGCGCTAAGATGGCGTTGTCACAGCAGGCATGGCCGGATATCCGGGAATTGATTACTTTTGCAGCGCATAACCATTTTGTAACTAACCTTGGAAGAACCCGACTCTTGGGAGCATATTCTGTGCGATATCACCGCCTATGCCTCCGTTTTTCAACCATTATCATCTGATGTGGCCATTAGCCTGATTATCATGGCTGTCTTGTTATTGTTTTCAGCCATGATCTCCGGTTCCGAAACTGCTTTCTTCTCGCTGGATCAGGACGAGCTGGATAACCTCAAAGAAAAGGAGGGACCACGAGGCCAACGCATTGCAGAGCTTCTGCAAAAGCCCAAAAGACTCCTGGCTACCATCCTGATTTCCAATAATCTGGTCAATGTTTCCATCGTAATCCTGTCCATGTTCATCATGGTCCGGCTCTACGATTTTTCCGACACCCCCTGGTTGGGATTCCTGATCCAACTGGTGGTGGTCACAGCCCTGATCTTGTTATTCGGGGAGGTTATGCCCAAAGTCTACGCCTCCCAGCGTCCCGCTCAGATGGCGCTGCGCATGGCCCGTCCTATGGCCTTTCTGATCCGGTTATTCTATCCTTTCAGCAGTTTGCTTGTGCGTTCCACAGCCATCGTCGACCGGCGTGTGGTGAAAAAGGGGCATAACCTGTCGATGAGTGACCTCTCAGAAGCCATTGATATCACCGGCGAAACCCCGCAGGCTGAAGAGGAGCGCAAGATTCTCAAAGGCATTGTGAAATTCGGTGACATCGAAGCCAAAGAGATCATGAAGTCGCGTATGGACATCACGGCCGTGGATACAGCGCTCAATTTCAAAGAGATGCTGAAAGTAATCCTGGATGCCGGATACTCCCGCGTGCCGGCCTATACTGAAAGCCTGGACCAGATTCAAGGCATATTGTATATCAAAGAC
The DNA here is from genome assembly GCA_018001695.1 of Lentimicrobiaceae bacterium. Taxonomy (GTDB): domain Bacteria; phylum Bacteroidota; class Bacteroidia; order Bacteroidales; family JAGNHN01; genus JAGNHN01. The sequence continues at coordinate 4,706 of JAGNHN010000005.1, read as the reverse complement.
CTGCTCCCCCACCTGGGTGAAGATGAAGGATTTGCATGGCAGCAATTGTTGCGTCCCGCTTTCTTCGTGCCGGAAAGCAAAAATATCAGCGACCTGCTCAGGGAAATCCAGGAACGCAAGGTACATATCGCTATTGTGGTGGATGAGTATGGTGGTACCTCCGGCATGCTGACACTGGAAGATATCATTGAAGAGATCGTTGGAGAAATCAACGATGAATTTGACATAGAGGCAGATGAGAGAACCCACCGAAAGCTGGATGAGAACACCTGGCTGTTTGAAGGGAAGACCAGTCTGAACGATTTCTGCAAGGTACTGGGCATCGAGGACCGTGTTTTCGAAAAAGTAAAGGGAGAAAGTGACACCCTGGCCGGTCTGATACTGGAATTGGTGGGTAAGATCCCTCAGAAACATGAAGTGATTGAACATCCTCCTTTCGTTTTCAGGATAGAGGCTGCCGACAGCCGAAGAATACACCGCATCCGCGTTACCCGTTCTCAAGATGAAGAATAAGAGAACATCAGGCTGGTTATGGGGGTTGTTGCTTTCCGCAGTGGTCCTGTTTTCCGGATGCAACGAAACACCGGTTCCCAAGCCCAGGGCCTTCTTCCGGATTCATCTGCCTGAAAAAACCTATCATTCCCCGGACTCCGGCTTCCCTTATCTTTTTGAGATCCCGGGCAATGCCTTGTTGATACCGGATCAGGGGAAGGATGCCGAACCCTACTGGGCCAATCTCGACTATCCTGAATTCAATGCCCGTATACACCTCAGCTACAAGAAGATCGACGGCAACCTTGCACAGTACATCGATGATTCCCATAAAATGGCCATGAAACACATTGCCAGGTCATCGGGGATACGTGAGCATGTCTACGAACACCCTGAACGCCGTGTTTTTGGTACCCTGTACGATATACGGGGTACGGCTGCCGCTTCTCCCTTGCAGTTCTATGTCACCGACAGCACCCGGCATTTTCTGCGGGGAGCCTTGTATTTCAACCTGGTCCCAAACAACGACAGTCTGGCACCGGTGATCTCCTACATTGAGGAAGATATCCGCCATCTGCTGGAGACCCTGCACTGGAAGCAGGATTAAGCGGCAATTATCTATATTTGCCGCATACTCCAGGTTATGAAACGCATTAGTCTTCTCTTACTGTTGATCTGTGGCATCCTGACCGCATCATATGCGCAGGACCTCCCCTCTTATGTCAGGATACGTGTCCCTTTCCCGGATTATCTGACCCTGCCCTCCTATGGTGTACCCCTGGAGGAAGCGATGCTCAGGCCCGGCGTTGAGGCCACACTGGAAGTGAGTGAAAGGGTGGTGCAACGGTTGCAGCAGGACGGTGTACGGTATGACCTGCTCATCTCCGACATGGCTTCCTATTATGCCGGCCGTGCAAGGGACAGCAAGGTGCAGGGACCTGCCTCCGGAAGATCATGGCCGGTACCTTCCGGCTTTCAGTTGGGCAGCATGGGCGGTCACCTCACCTACCAGGAAATCCTGAACATCCTGGATTCCATGGCTTCCCATTATCCCCATCTGATCACCTCCAAACAGCCCATCGGGAGCTATCTCACCCAGCAGGGGCGCCCCATTTACTGGGTCAGGATATCTGACAATCCCCAGGTGGCAGAGAATGAGCCCCAGGTTCTGTATACTTCCCTCCACCATGCCAGGGAGCCGGCAGGATTGATGACACTGGTTTATTATATGTATTACCTGCTGGAGGGTTATGGAAATGACCCGGAAGTGACGTATCTTGTCAATAACCGTGATTTGTACTTCGTCCTCGTTGTCAATCCCGATGGTTATGTCTTCAATCAGTCCACCAATCCCAACGGGGGAGGCATGTGGAGAAAGAACCTCAGAAACAATGGGGACGGCAGTTTTGGCGTGGATATCAACCGCAACTATGGATATAAGTGGGGATTGGATAATACCGGTTCATCTCCTTTTCCGCAGGACGACACCTATCGCGGACCATCGGCATTCTCTGAGCCCGAAACCCAGGCCTTGCGTGATTTCTGCAACAGCCATACCTTCCGCCTCGCCCTGAATTACCATACTTACAGCAACCTTTTGCTGTATCCTTGGGGATGGACCAGCCAGCCTTCCCCTGACGATTCACTGTTCCATGCTTTGTCTCTTCGTATGACACGGGATAATCAATATGTTTTTGGTCCGGGTGCCACCACCATCTACTTCACCAATGGTGGATCGGACGACTGGATGTACGGCGACACCTTGCTGAAGCCCGCCATTCTCTCTTTCACCCCTGAGCTGGGCGGACCCTCCGATGGGTTCTGGGCCAGTCCCTCCCGCATCATCCCCATTTGTCAGGAAAATATGTGGCAGAACCTCATCGCTGCCCATGTGGCAGGTCCCTATGCCGACCTGCACGACCTGAGCCAGCCATTTTTACCCGCACTCTCCGGACATATTCCTTTTGAAGTCCAACGCCTGGGCGCTGACACAGCTACCTATACCATCAGCCTGCAGGGATTGACCGGCTTCTTATCCGTGGGGGGCCCTGTTAGTATGACAGGACTGACCATGCTGGAGAAACGCACAGATTCTATTGCCTATCAGCTCAATCCGGCTGTAACGCCCGGCCAGCCTGTCAGCTTTGTGATCGGGATCAGCCATGGCGGTTTTACCCGCTACGACACCCTGATAAAAGTCTTCGGCCAACCCTTGCCACTTTTCCAGGACCATGCCGCCAATATGCAAAACTGGAGTACCAATGGCTGGGGACTGGCATCCTCACATTACGTCTCGGCTCCCTACGCATTTGCCGATTCCCCTTCGGGTAACTATTGGTATAATACAAGCACAAATATGACCCTGAATACCACGGTCAATCTGACTTCCGCCCTTTATTCCCTGGTCTCATTTCAGGCACGCTGGGAAATTGAGGACGGTTACGACTATGTTCAGGTGAAGGTAAGTGATGATAACGGGCTCAACTGGACCGCGCTGCGAGGGAATTACAGCAATCCCGCCATCAATACACAACCTTTTCAGGAATGGGTGTATGACGGTTTTCAGACAAGCTGGATCAAAGAATACATTGATTTAAGCGCCTACAACGGCAAAACCATCAGACTACGGTTTTCATTTGTCAGCGATGGCTATGAGCAATATGATGGATTCTATGTCGATGATATTCAGATCAGTACCATCGACATATCGGCTGGAATCATGGAAGATGTCGTCACTTCCATGCAGGTTTTTCCCAATCCTGCAGACCGGTACATAAATTTGAAGTGGGAAGCCCGGGATGCGTATGGGCCATCCGTGATAGAAATTTACAGTAGTCAGGGGCAATGTCTGATGCGCCAGGCCGGATCCTGGGCAGAAGGCCGCATAGAATTGGATATCCGGAAATTATCGCCGGGGTATTACCATGGCCGCATACTGAGTGAAGGCAAGCCACCCTTGTCTTTCAGGTTTATTCGCCAGTGAAGCGGGAATAAGGGATAAGCGTGAGTTAAAAAAACCGCAGTTTCGGAATTTCTGTATATTTGAGGCTCATTCTTAACCAAAACAATACCGGGATGTAGAAGCATGTCGATATCTGTTGCTAAAACCCAGGGCCTATGATCGAAACGTTGAAGATTGGGACGCTCAAGTGGCATCATATCCTTGATCCCTCCGACACCGACCTGCAGTACCTGCGCGACAATTTTCACTTTCACCCCCTGGACATCGAGGACTGCCGGAGCCGGAACCAACGACCCAAGATTGACATTTACGACGACTACTACTTTCTCATCCTTCATTTTCCTTACCTGGACCGTTCCAACCGTTTTTTGAAAACCAAGGAAGTCAAGATTTTCTGGGGCAACGACTTTATCATCACGATAGGGACCTCACATTGGGTTGTGAAGACCCTGTTCAACAGTGCGCGTGAAGATGACACATCCGGTGTGATGAGTGTGGGGACCAGTGATGCGCTGCTGTATAAAATCCTGGAGCGCCTGATGCTGGAGACCATGACGTTAATCCGCAGGATGGGGACGGAGGTTGAACTAATCAACCGGGACCTCTTCAGTAAGCGTGCGGAACGCACCATCGAACGCATCTCCATAACCCGTAAGAACCTGATCCTGCTCAACACCATTTTCAAACCACAGCTTCGTCTTTTCCACAAGTTTGAATCGGGAGAGGTAGAAGGGTATGCTGAGAATATGGAGGATTACTGGGGCGATATCCTTGATTCTTATCAGAAGGTGTGGGACATGACGGAAGACTATGCCGAAATGATCGAGGGATTGAGCAAGACCTTCGACTCCCTGCAGACCAACCGCACCAATGAGATCATCAAGATGCTGACCATTATTTCATCCATCATTCTTCCGTTGACCTTCGTGACAGGATTGTATGGTATGAATGTCGATCTGCCCTTTCAAACGAATCCGAATGCTTTCTGGATCGCGTTGGGGGTCATGGCGGCTATCGCAGCTTTTATGCTATCTCTGTTTAAATTCAAGAGATGGATATAGCATCCCGGCAATTAGCCCTCTCACTCTTCCTCTCCCTCTTCCTCTCCCTGAAAGCCCTATATAAAAGATGCAGTTGGCCGGAGGCTTACTTTTATGCTAAACAAGTCGATTAGTGAATAACAAGGAATTTTTTACAATATATTGTCATGGATTTGTCCTGAACTTTTACGAAATACAAGCCGGGAGTGTAT
>JAGNHN010000004.1 GCA_018001695.1 Lentimicrobiaceae bacterium | reverse complement strand
TTTTCCGGCAGAATGACGGGCAAAAAATATCAATAACCAGAGTCAGGATCAAGACACACTCTCGACATATGTCTATTAACCTACCTCGTGTTTTCAAAAATATAACATATAATAATTAGAATCAATCTAAATAAGATTGATATCAGCTTTTAGTGCGACATTATTTCTTCGCACGTCCAGCAATCAAAAGCCGCGTTTTTAGGGTATCCTCTCCTGGCATAAACCGTTATGCCAACATCTCTCTTGCAAGGGAATTCTCTCTAACTTTGCCGTTGCATGAAAAAGCCGGAAAGGGATTCAATTCCCGTCAGGCCAGGAACAAACACAAAACAGATCATTAAACGGCAAAAGCGATGAACATGAAAAAGGTGTCTGAATTCAGACCAGAACTGGTGCTGCAAGAGAAGGGTTATTCTGACGAGACGATTGCCAACATCATGCAGGAGGATTTGCTGGAAGCAGGTTTGCTGCACCGCCTTCACACCTGTTACACAAAAGATTCCGGCATACTGAACAAGCACCTCCCTTTCTTTGCAGACAAGGAGAGTTATACGGGGATCAAAGGATTCCGCCAGATCGTGGAAGTGCTCCGCGAAAATGGCTATGAAATTGGCCATCTCAGGGAAAGGGAACTGTTCATCGATGTGTACCGCTTCATGGCAACCCGGCATATCCTGAATGCCATCGACTGGGACAATTTTGAGAAGGATGCCATTTTCCAGCTTGTCTTCCCACAGCCTGGCATGATCAATGACGTAACAACCCAGGCATATGTCGATGCCAAAGATGACGCTGAGCGTGCTGCCATTGTGGAAGCTTATATGGAAAAGACCAATCCGCATGATGGCAAGCAAAAGCTGAACAAACCCTGGTACCTCAACGATGAGGACGACCTGGAGATCCTGGCCGGCAGCCAGCATAAATATCCACCCGTAGCGTTGATTTTTGATAAAACCACGCAAAATTGCTTTGCCTTCTGCAACTACTGCTTCCGTCACGCCCAGGTCAGGGGTGATGAAGATATGTTCATTCAGGAAGACATCAGCCAGGTACATGAATACCTTGCAAAGCACAAAGAGGTGACGGATGTGCTTATCACAGGCGGAGATGGAGGCTATATCACTTATGAGCGGCTGGAACAATATGCCCTTCCGTTGATCGAGAATGAAAATCTGATGCATATCCGTACCCTGCGTCTGGGCACGCGCGTACTGACCTACAAACCAGAACATATCCTCAGTGATAAATACAAGAAGAACCTGGAATTATTCAGAAAACTGAAACGCAATGGTGTTCAGGTGCTCCTGATGGCGCATTTCTCCACTCCCAGGGAATTGCTGAATCCGGCCACCATCGCTGCCATCAACCGGCTCAAGGATCATGGTGTGATGATCAAGAGCCAAAGTCCCATTATGAAGCATATCAGTCTGTTGCTGGATAAAAACGGGGAGATAGATATTGACCGTTCAGCCCAGAACTGGATCGATTTGGGAAATATCCTGGCCATGCTGGGCGTAGGTTTCCACTCCATGTATTGCGCCCGTCCCACGGGAGAGCACCACTACTTCACAGCCCCCCTGGCGGTAATCAACGAGGTTTTCAGTAAAGTTTACCGGACGCTGGCCTCCATCAACCGTCCTTCACGTTATATCACCATGACATCCTCGGCAGGCAAGACCTCTATGCTGGGCGTGGCTGAAGTGAATGGGGAGAAGGTATTTGTCCTGAAATTCAATGAAGCCAGGAACATGGAATGGATGGACAAGGTTTTCCTTGCCAAGTATGATGCTCATGAGAATACCATAGAAAAGCTTAAACCCTTTGAGGGTGATAAGTATTTCTTTGCAGAGGAGCTTGTCCGGATTGAAAACGAGCTTGAAGAGAAGATTCTTGCCGTCATGGCCAGGTAATCAACGAGAAAGGAAGCGGTTATGATCGACAAGATTGTGCCGTCGGCAGCCGGGGCGGTTGCAGACATTCATGACGGTGCCACCATCATGATCAGTGGTTTTGGGGAAGCCGGCAGTCCGATAGAACTGATCCACGCGCTCATTGACCAGGGTGCCAGAGACCTTACAGTAGTCAGCAACAATACCGGGAGCGGTTATGTTGGTCTGGCCGCGCTGATCGAAAACAGGCAGGTAAAAAAAGTCATCTGCTCCTTCCCGAAATCTGCAAATTCTTTCGTATTTCCTGACTTATATGTGAAGGGTGAGATCGAGCTGGAGCTTGTTCCCCAGGGGACGCTGGCTGAAAGGATACGGGCCGGGGGTGCCGGGATTCCGGCGTTTTACACACCTGCTTCCGTCAACACCAGTCTGGCAGAAAGCAAGGAAAAACGGATTTTCAATGGTCAGACCTATGTACTGGAATACGGTATCAAGGCTGATTTTTCACTCGTCAAAGCCCAATACGCAGACCGTTACGGCAATCTGACCTTCAATAAAACGGCCCGGAATTTTGGACCTGTCATGTGCATGGCGGGTGCCACAACCATCGTACAGGTACGCAAGGTTCTTGGATTAGGCGAGTTAGACCCGGAATGTGTGGTCACACCTGGTATTTTTGTACAGCGAGTGGTCGAAGTTTCCAATCCGGAAGATGAATCCAGGCTGGTCGCAGCAGGAAGGAGGTACTTATGGAAATGATGGAGAAGAAAAAGGGATGGGAAATCCATGAGGTAGCCCAGAAAGTTGCACGCGATATTCCCGATGGGGCCTATGTCAACCTCGGTATCGGTATTCCGGAAATGGTAGCTGGCTTTGTCCCTCCAGGACGAGAACTGATATACCATACGGAGAACGGACTATTGGGTATGGGACCTGCCCCTGAAGCCGGACAAGAGGATCAGGAGTTGATCAATGCCGGTAAAAAGTGTGTCACCGCTATTCCCGGCGCCTGCTTTTTTCATCATGCCGACAGCTTTGCCATGATACGCGGCGGGCACATTGATTACTGTGTCCTGGGCGCTTTCCAGGTCTCGGAAGAAGGGGACCTGGCCAACTGGTCAACCGGAGAAGAAGGTGCCATACCTGCTGTGGGTGGCGCCATGGACCTGGTGGCCGGGGTCAAGCATATTTTTGTCATCACCCAGCACTGCACCAAATCGGGTGAACCCAAAATTGTAGCGCAGTGCTCCTACCCGTTGACCGGGAAGCAGGTCGTGAACCGCATCTATACGAACTACGCGATTTTGGATGTCATCGATCAAAAACTGTGGGTAAGGGAAATGGCACCGGGTATCGACTTTGACTTTCTGCAGGGTAAGACCGGTGCTAAGCTGCATCTGTGATACGAGTATAAAGCTTCTTTCTTAGGACATTTAACTTATTTTTATATGAATTCAGCCGACATGCAGGCTTCTCCCGTCAGGCAGACGAGCGAAGAGATTTACAACCGGGCCCTGGAAGTATTACCCGGAGGGGTCAGCAGAAACACGGTGTTCCGGCGACCATATCCCCATTATGTTGAATCTGTGGAAGGATGCTATATCACGGACATTGAAGGCATCCGCAGGATTGACTTCGCCAACAACATGGCTGCCCTCATCCATGGCCATGCGCATCCGGCCATCGTGGAAGCGGTCACGGCACAGTTGAAACGCGGCACTGCCTATACCATGGCTTCTGAAATCGAAGTAGCCTATGCCCAACTTTTATGTGAGCGGTCTGACAGTTTCGAAAAGATCCGTTTCGTCAATTCGGGAACGGAAGCGGTGATGGCCATGATCAAAGCTGCCAGGGCCTATACCGGTAAACCAAAGATTGCCAAAGCTGAAGGTGCCTACCATGGCACCTATGATTTTGCTGAAGTCAGTCAAACTGCCAATCCCTCGAACTGGGGTGATATTGATCAGCCCAATTCCGTTGCGCTGGCGCATGGTACGCCCAAAGGGGTGCTGGAGGATGTTATCATTTTCCCCTTCAATGACATTGAAAGGACCCTCGCGATCCTGGACCGCCAGGCGGATCGTATTGCCTGTGTCATTATTGACCCTGTTCCGCACCGGGTGGGACTGGTTCCCGCTACACCCGAATTCATTGAAGCAATCTACAACTGGACCCGCCGAAACAACGCCCTGATGGTATTCGACGAGGTTGTCACTTTCCGTGTTGCCTACGGTGGTGCGCAAACCGCATATCCCCACCGCCCTGACCTGACGGCACTGGGCAAAATCATTGGGGGTGGTTTTCCGGTTGGCGCGCTGGCAGGGCGTACAGAAGTCATGCAGGTTCTGAATCCCAGGGAAACCAAGGTCTTATTTCCGCATTCAGGCACCTTCTCTGCCAACCCTATTACGATGACAGCAGGCTATGCCGCGATGAAGATATTCGACAGGGAAGCTGTTGAACAATTAAACAACACCACCTCACGTGCGATTGCTCAAATCCAGGAAGCGATCAGCATCGCCGGTGTCCCGGTATCCATCACGGGAGCAGGATCCATGTTCCGGATGCACCTGAAAGCCAATCCTCCCCGCACTTACCGCGAAGCATACCAGCCTAAGGAGTATTCTCAGATGATCACTGCCCTGCTGGATTATATGTATTACAAGGAAAATATTCTGATGATCAACACCTTCAGTTGCATGTTTTCTACCGCATTGACAACCAAGGAGGTGGACCGTTTATCAGAAGGCCTGTTGCATGCTTTCCGTGATTTAAAGCCCCAGATCGAAGCATTGTCCCAAATACCTGTACCGGCATGAGACAAGAGGTTTTCATTTGTGATGCGATCCGCACGCCTGTAGGACGTTATGGCGGTTCTTTGTCCACCGTCAGGCCCGACGATCTGGCGGCCATTACCCTGGCTGAGATACTCAAACGCAATCCAGGGATAGATCCCGGCGGGATCGATGATATCATGCTGGGCTGCGCCAATCAGGCCGGTGAAGACAACCGCAATATCGCCCGTATGGCTGCGCTGCTGGCTGGCTTGCCGGAAACCGTTCCAGGCATGACGGTCAACCGCCTCTGCGGCTCAGGTATGGAGGCTGTTGGTACGGCTGCCCGTGCCATTGCTGCAGGAGAGGCATCCCTGATTCTTGCTGGCGGTGTGGAAAGCATGTCCAGATCTCCCCTGGTCATGGACAAGGCGACGGAGGCGTTCAGCAGGACGCAAAAGATCTATGACACCACGATAGGCTGGCGTTTCATCAATCCTGCCCTAAGCAAGCGTTACGGGACTGAGTCCATGATGGAAACGGCCGAAAACATCGCCACGGACTACCAGATCAGCCGGGTGGATCAGGACAGGTTTGCGCTCTGGAGTCAGGAGAAAGCTTTGGTGGCCCAGTCGAACGGCAGGCTGGCAGAGGAAATCATGCCGGTCATCATCCCTCAACGCAAAGCTGATCCGGTCGTTGTTGACAAAGACGAACATCCCAGGGCCACCTCACTGGAAAAGCTGGGTACATTGAGACCCATTGTCAGTGAGCACGGGACTGTTACGGCAGGGAACGCATCGGGCATCAACGATGGGGCTGCCGTTCTGGTCATTGCCAGCCGGGAAGCTGCCTTGCGCCATGGATTGAAGCCCCGTGCCCGCATTCTGGGCATGCAGGCTGCCGGAGTGCTTCCGAGGGTCATGGGACTGGGTCCAGTACCTGCCACACAGATGCTGCTGAAACGGCTGGGCATGTCGCTGGATGACATGGACATCATGGAGTTAAATGAAGCCTTTGCCGCGCAGGCATTGGGCTGCACGCGCCTGCTGGGACTAGAGGACCAGGATCCAAGGATCAATCCGCTGGGGGGAGCCATCGCATTGGGTCACCCGCTGGGAATGAGTGGTGCAAGGATTCTGACGTCAGCTTTTTATCAACTGGCGAATACGGATGGATCACTGGCATTGTGCACCATGTGTATCGGTGTTGGGCAGGGCATTGCCATGGTCATTGAAAGGATATGATCTTGCGGCTTCCTTCTGTCAGGTAAGCAGGGTGTGAAAGCGTTTGCCATCTTCCCTGCATATCCTTTTGATCAACCTTCTAGCTGACATCACACTGGTAGGCAGACCACCACCCGGTTCAACCCATTGTCCGCACATATAAAAACGCTGCAAACCTGGCAGGGATTGGGGCATGCGTTTCATGAAAACGTTCGCATTGGCAGGTGTAAGCAGCCAGCCTTCGAAGCTGCCTTTCCAGTTTCCTGTATACCGTTCAAACGTGAGGGGCGTGGCAACATCGCTCATTTCAATCTGCCCTGCGATTCCGGGGAACCGTTTGTCCAGTATCTCTGTAATCGTTTGCAGGATCTCCGCCTTCATCTCTTTATACCGCAGTGGTTGATGCGCCAATGCTGCCCACCACTGGTAGTCGGTTGGCAGCATTATGACCATCATGGTCCTGCCATCGGGAGCCAGAGAAGGGTCCTGATGGTAGGGATGTACCCACAAGCTGGTGCGTTCCTTCTCCCCTATGATGGTGGGGTTATCCAGCTCGATGCTAAGGCCTGAAACTGAGAAGGGCAGCTCAGGGAAAGTCCTCGCAACGCCCAACCCAACGAAGATCAAAGGTGGAAAGGTGGGCCAGCTAAGGTAGGGTTCTTCCACCTTGCTGTCGAGGAACCTGCCATTCAGCATTTTATATATCGTACTATGGCCATCGGCTGCAGAGATAATCCTGTCGGCCATGATCCGGGAACCATCCTGCAATACCACGCCAGTAGCACTTCCATTTTCATGCAGAATGCTTTCCACTTTGGCTTCATAGGAAATCTGACCGCCCAGGGAGAGGTATCTTTTTTCCATGGCTTTGGACATGGGAAGAGATCCTCCGAGCGGGTAACCGGCATTGCGTTTATGTAATACGGCAAAGGTGAAGAGGATAAAAAACATGGAGAACTCCGGAAACCAGGCATCTTTCAATCCGGCACGCAGCAAGGGGTCCTTAAACCTGCTCGCAAATTCCTCAACCGTTACCTTCATCCAGCGTTTTATCCTTGGGCCATATAGGAGGAAGGCCTGGGCTGCCTGCAGCGATTTACGCCAGCGTACGCCCGGACTGTCATGACGGGAGGGCCGGTCAAGCGGCAGGCACATCCTGATTCCGCCTGTAAACTCGAGGATGGATGGCCTGTCCTGGGGTGACAATTCAAGCATATGCTGCTCTAGCCGGTCCACATCCGTGTAGAAGATGAGGGTTCTGCCATCAGCACCCTCAAAACGCATATATTCGTCTGCATCAATAAATTGCCTGTTTTCCGCAATACCAACTTCTTCCCATAACTGATGCATACCACTATGAGGATTGGAGCCTACCAGCCAATGGATACAGCCATCGATGGTATAACCCTTTCGCTGCCAGGATGTGCATAAACCGCCCGGAAGGTTGTGTGCTTCCAGAATATGAGTTTTATATCCGTTCATGCGGGCGTAAATGCCGGCAGACAAACCGGCAAACCCGGCACCGATGATCACAACGGAGGAATCAGATTTTCGCATCTCTGCTCACATTTTAAGCTGGAAAATTAGTGCGAATATTTTATGTGATGGCTAATTAACAATGATTTAATACAGTAAGGCCAGATTAAAATAATATTAGGTCAGAAAGAATATTATCATACCTTTGCCAAAATTTTTTAACAACACTCTATTATGCATCAAGGAACAGTAAAATTCTTCGATACGACCAAGGGATTTGGTTTTATCAAGGAAGAAGGATCCGAACAGGATCATTTCGTGCACGTTACAGGTCTCATTGACAATGTGAAAGAAGGAGACGAAGTAACTTTCGAACTACAGGAAGGAAGAAGGGGTTTGAACGCTGTGAAAGTTAGACTAGCCTAAGGTTATATATCTTCAGCACGAATGGAAGGGCAGCAAAACTGCCCTTCTTTGTTTTTAATCATAGGCCTAAGCTCATTTAAATATCAGAAACAACCCCTGGTCTTATCGCCAACATTGGGTTTACCAAGGCGTTCCGCCTCTTTCCAGTCATCACAGGCCCGCTGCTGGTCATTCAGGAAAAACCATATATTACCTCGATTGAACCAGGCATCAGCAAAGGCAGGGTTGATTTCAATGGCTTTATCCAGATCGTGCATCGCCTTTTCTGTATCCCGCAGGTTGAACCAGGCATTGCCGCGCATAAACCAGGCCTGTTCATTATCCGGCTGTATCCTGATTACTTCGCTCAGAACAGCGATAGCTCCCTGGTAATCACCTTCATAATTCATAAACATGGCTTCATCCATTTTCTTCCTTACCTTCTCAGTGCGGGAGGTACATGAAAGAAGAAAAGAGCCCATCGTGATGATGGCAACCAGGGTCACCCCAATTTTCAACTTGCTTATTTTCAACATATTGAAATATTTTTCTTTAATCAATGAAACTTGCGGCGATCCTGTCAGCCAGCCCCCGCTTCTGTTCCAGTAAGTCGGTGCTTATCGCCTCAACAATAAAACGCAGGTAAGGCTCAGTGTTTGAGGGCCTGACATTGAACCACCAATCCCTGAAATCCAGTCTGTATCCATCGAAGTCCATGATGCTTACCGGCACTTCTTTTTCCGGCAGCTCCGCGATAAATGCCTGAATGGCCGATTGTTTGTCCTGTATTTTATAGTTCATCTCCCCAGAGCTGTGATAGGTCCTGATGCGCTCCATCAATACTGAAGGTGGCGTTCCGCCTGCCATGAAGCGGGAGAATACCCGGGAGATCAGCAGCGCTGCAAGCAATCCGGAATCTGAATAATAGAAATCGCTGAAGTAGTAATGTCCGGCCAGCTCACCTCCATACAAACCCTTTATTTCACGTAGCCTGGGTGCTGCATAGGCCCTTCCAACCCTCCACGTCACCACTTTTGCGTGCCATTGGCTGAGATAGGCCGCCACCGATCTTGAAGTCCGGATATCCTGCAAAACAGTTTGAGGCGAAAGATCTTCCAGGAAATGATGACCAAGGACGGCGATCATCAGGTCCGGTGGGATAAAGGCACCGTTTTCATCCACAAACATGACCCTGTCCCCATCCCCATCGAAAATCATCCCAAGTTTAGCGTTCTTGTTTCTTACCGTCGCTTCGAGTTGTTTGCGGCTGGCAGGGTCCAGAGGATTCGGTTCATGCGCCGGAAAACGTCCGTCAGGGGTTTCGTTGAGGTAGATGCATCGATCTCCAAAAACCTGCCTGACGAGCAACCCAGCCATCCCATGCGAAGCATCGATCACCAGATCCACCATCATTTCTGCCGGTGCGAAGCCTTTTAAAAAAGCAAGATAGGGTGATTTCAGGTCAATGCTTCTGACCTGCCCTTTGACGTGCCCGGGCACCGGTGCATGTTTTATTTGTTGCTCCAGCTGCCCCAGACCATTGTCATATCCGACAGGCATGGCCCAGGCGCCGCTGACCTTCATCCCGTTGTATTCAGGGGGGTTGTGGGATGCGGTAACCTGTACAGAACCCTGGACTTGAAAACGCCCACTGCCGTAATAGATCATGGGTGTGGAACAAAGGCCGGCAAACAGCACATCGTTGCCACTATCGGTGATTCCCTGGATCAGGGCAGCCGTAAGCGGACCTGAACTCAGCCTGGCATCATGCCCCACCAGTATCTCTCTTGTTTTGAGCAAATCGGGCAGAAAGAAACCAATGCGGTATGCCATTTCTTCATTCAGCTCTTCTCCATAAACTCCCCGGATGTCGTATGCTTTGAATGCTCCCATCGTTTGCTATTTTATACCTTGTCGATTCAATGCCTGTTGATATGCCCGGGCATAGCGGGCGTGTTCCGCTCCTGTCCTTGAAAACGCATGGTAGCCGGAGAGATCGGCCCGGGCGCAGAAGAAGAGATAGTTGTGGTCTTCTGCATTCAGGACGGCATTCAGCACAAAGGTCTCAGGCATGGTGATCGGCCCGGGCGGTAAACCTCCGTAGCGGTAAGTGTTATATGGTGAATCTGTTTCAAGGTGTTTGAACAGGATTCTGCGGATTGCGGGATTTCCCATAGCGTACTTCACAGTGGGATCAGCCTGAAGGAACATCCCGATTTTTAATCTGTTGAGGTATACACCGGCGATGCGGGACATCTCATCTCTTTTATTTGTCTCTTCCTGAACAATACTGGCCAGGATACCTACCTGCATGGGGGTAAGACCCAGATCTGCAGCCTTCAGCCTTTTTTCTTCGGTCCAGAAGCGCTCGTATTCCACAACCATCCTCTCGGCAAAACCGGAAGCAGAAGTGTTCCACCATACCTCGTAGGTATTGGGAATGACCAGCAGCAGCGACTGCTCTTCCGTCAGACCAGCTTTTTTGAGCACTTCAGGATCCCTGAGCGCCTGTGTCAGCGAGTTGGCATCAGGTTCGAGCTGCTGGTCTAGAAAGGCACTTAATTCAGGCATGGTGCGGAAGGGTTTGACGACCAGGCGTACAGGATCCTGGGCACCGGACCGTAACAGGCCGGTTAGCTCCCGAAGACTCATGCCATCACTGATCTGGTAACGCCCTGGCTTAACGCGTCCGGCATAATCCATCCGGCGGGCTACCCAGGCAAATTGCGAGGTGTCGGCGAGCCACCCGTTGTACATCAGGCTGTCACAAACCTGCGTCAGGCCGGCACCGGTAGGGATGTAGAGCCAGGTTTGTCCAGTGGGTACGTGGACTGCGGGACCGAACACTTTCACATACATTCGCCACGCGATCCAGGCTGCTCCCAACAAGCCCACCAACAAGGGAACACCCAACCTGATCATCCATTTACTCATATAGCCTCAGAAGTAACTTTTATATAAAACATCACCCTTATGCAGGGCTGATCCTTTTCAACAAAAATATCGAAATAATCGGTCGTACTACTGCTGGGATGCAAGTGGCTCCAAAGGAAAATACGTCTTAAGTGTGGATTATGAAGAGGCTAACCATCAGGCCACGATGCGCTCTTTATCCTCAGCCTGTTTTTATTCCTGGACAGACAACATGGGTAAGACAGAAGACAGCTTGGTACGACCCTCCATCACACTTTCAGAAAGTCCGAGAATACTGGTACTCCTGAGCATATCCAGAATTTGCTCACGTACAGGCGCATAGATTTGATGGAATGGACAGGGATTTTCAGCGCTGCAGCGTTCCAGTCCGATACCGCATCCGTACCATTTTTTCTCTCCATCCAGCATCATAATGAGGTCATGAAGCGTGATTTCACGGGCTTCCGGAAGGAAGCTGAAACCACCTCCCCTACCCCTGCCAGCCTGCAGGATACCGCGGTGCACCATGGCCTGCAATATCTTGGCAACAAACTGGTCAGGGCCTCCGATCTCGGATGCAATGGCTTTATAACCAGGCTTTTTCCCCTGCTGATTGCTGGCCGAGATATAGATCAAGGCCCGGATGGCGTATTCCGTGGATTTGGATAACATAGGTATGACAAATGTACACTATGTTAGTACTTCCTTCGCCAGCAAGCGGGCAGCCGGGAAAAGAATGTTGTTTTCCAGGTGGATATGCCGATG
Source organism: Lentimicrobiaceae bacterium (assembly GCA_018001695.1). GTDB lineage: Bacteria > Bacteroidota > Bacteroidia > Bacteroidales > JAGNHN01 > JAGNHN01. The sequence continues at coordinate 91,253 of JAGNHN010000004.1, read as the reverse complement.
AAGATCCTGCTCAAAATCCTGGAGCTTTTGCATCGCAACCCGATAAGTATTGCAGGCATCGGATGGCGTTGAATATCCCTGGGTTAAACGGGAAATTTCCCTGAACCGCCGTCCTTCCTCATCGTGTTCGGCTTCCATCACCGACATGGGATTCTCAATATGCTGCAAACTCATCTCCGGTATTTTCTCATTGAGATGACGAGCTTTAACCAGGCGGGAGATGAAAGGAAAAAGGACCACCTCCTCCTTCTGCATATGCGTGGTGAGTGCTACAGCACATACCTGGAACAGTCGTTGAACAGTCTCCAGCTCAGGGTGGCGGTCGCCATGGGCCATCACAATTCTGGACAAATAATCGCTGTTCGTCATGATATTGGTCCGAACATACGTATGATGAACATCCACGATGTAGCGACATAGCTCATCCGGCGCAAGCCGGCGAAACAGGTCCGATTCACGATCCGGTTCTTTCATAACATCGTTCAATTCGACAATCAGCGCCGATACATCCGTTCCCGACTTCCTGGCAGCCTGCTCAAGGCTGATATGTCCGCCGCAACAGAAATCGATCCCATGACGCGAGAACACATCTGCTGCCTGAAAATTCTGACTAACTACCTCACTTACAAATACATTTGGGTCTAGTTCCATGACTATTTCTTTTTTGTGGATTATTTTATCCACCAAAAATACAATAATAATCTCTTCAACATCAAGATTAGCACCAATAAAAAAAACCGATGGAAGCTTTCAATGGATCTCCCTAACTGGAAAGGTTCCATTTAATACGTCAAGATATCTTGCTCAACAAGATTAATTTACCTTTGCCCTCATGTTCAGGAATATCAGAGGTGATTTATTCGGGGGCATCACAGCGGGTGTCGTAGCACTTCCACTGGCCCTGGCTTTCGGTGTACAATCCGGTCTTGGAGCTGAAGCAGGGCTTTATGGGGCCATCATTCTTGGGTTTATAGCTGCGCTTTTCGGGGGTACTCCCCTACAGATCTCGGGGCCCACAGGTCCCATGACAGTGGTGGCTGCATCCCTGGCTGGCATGGTGGCAGGGCATTATGGAAGCCTTGAGCTGGGGGTGGGCGCCGTCATCCTGACTTTTTTCCTTGCAGGGCTTTTTCAGATCGGCTTCGGTCTCATTCGACTGGGGCAGTATGTCCGCTATATCCCCTATCCGGTGTTATCAGGCTTTATGAGCGGAATTGGCGTCATTATCATCGCCCTGCAGTTGTTTCCGATGATCGGGCTCAGTTCACCCGGGACTTTAACCGCCGTTCTGACAAGTTTTCCTTCGGCACTACCACAGGCCAATTCCTCTGCATTATTACTGGCAGGCATCACCATTGCCATAATTTATATCATGCCTGCCATCACTAAGGCCATACCGGGCAGTCTCGTTGCCCTCATCCTGGGAACCCTGGTGGCCTACCTGGCGCATCTGGACGTGCCCATGATCGGATCCATGCCGCAGGGTCTCCCTGAACTAAAAATTTCCAGTCTGGCGCATATCTCATTCTCTGATCTGGGTTTTCTGGTCGGCCCGGCAGTCACACTGGCAGGTTTGGGAGCCATCGACACCCTATTAACTTCCGTTGTTGCTGATAATGTTACGCATACAAAGCACGACAGCAATCGGGAGCTCATCGGGCAAGGCGCAGGGAATGCGCTTGCCGCCCTATTTGGCGGGCTGGTGGGTGCCGGTGCCACTATGCGCACCCTGGTTAATGTGAACAGTGGCGGAAAAACCAGGCTTTCCGGTGTGATCCATAGCATTGTGTTAGTTCTGGCGCTTATCGGGTTGGGGAAATTCGTTGCACTGATTCCTTTCTCCGTCCTGGCCGGCGTCCTCATCACTGTCGGGATCGGCATCATCGACCGCAAGGGACTTGCTGATCTATTCCTTATACCCCGTGCGGATGCCGTCACCCTGATCGTGGTCCTGCTCCTCACTGTTTTCATCGACCTGCTGCAGGCTGTTGGCGTCGGAATGATCATCGCCTCTGTACTATTTATGAAGAGAGCCGGAGACCTTGTGGATTCCGGGACGCACCTTAGCCCTTCATCTGTCGACGACCGAGAAATCCCCTGGGATGACGAAAGCGAGCTCAATCCGGAACTTTTGAAGAAAATATTCATTCAACGCCTGGATGGGCCGGTGTTTTTTGGTGCCATCACGCGATTCAGACAGCAGATGGAAAGCGTACCACACGACGCTGAGCTGGTCATCATCCGGATGAGGAAGGTACCTTACGTCGACCAAAGCGGGTTATATGCCATAGAAACGGCTGTCGAAGAATTGCAAAAAAGAGGCATCACGGTGGCGTTCACCATCATCCAACCCCAGGTCATGTATATGTTCCGGAAGATCAACCTTATTCCTGGCCTCGTCCCCGAAAAACTATGCTTTAAGACTTTTGAAGATTGCGCCCACTGGGTCAATCAGCAATACAAGCAGCAGGACTAGTAAAACCGGTAAGACCGGAAAATATCGAACTACAGCAGTCACTGCCACTAACGCGTCTCCTACATCAGAATTGATGCTGCTACCTCTTGACAAGAGGACAATAATTAACTATTTATGTAAATGAATTAATATCAGAACTAAAAACAAGAAGACATGGACAAGAAACATTCCCAGCCTTCACAACGCCCCCTCATCCTCATCCTCATCCTCATCCTGCCACCATCTCTACATGGACAGAATCTGGTTCCGAATCCCGGGTTTGAGAGTCCTGGCACCATCTTTTGCGGGATTTACGGACCCAGTGATTTTGCATCATCTGTCACGAACTGGTATGCACCCACAACAGGTTCACCTGATCTTTTCTCCACACAACTCCCCTCTTCGTGCTGGAATCATCAGCCAAACAGCACATACCCGGGCCCCATCTGCATCAAAGGAAGTTGCCTGCCTTTTAGCGGAAATGTTTTTGCAGGATTTACAACCTATACCGTTCAGGGGCTTAACCAACGCGAATACCTTCAGGTGGCGCTGACAGCACCCATGACTCCCGGAACAGACTATTGTGTTCAATTCTATGTGAGCCTGGCCGACAATACAGAGAAGTATACCGACCGCATTGGTGCACTTTTCACGACCTCTCCCCTGACGAGCAGCTCAGATCAGGCTTTGTCAGGGTTTACCCCACAGATATCAGCTGATACATTCATTAACGATAAGGTAAACTGGTCGATGATATCCGGAAGTTTCACTGCAACGGAAGCATTCCAGTATCTGACCATCGGAAATTTCTATGACGATGCCAATACCGTAACCTTTTCCAATCCAGGAGGCGGTACAGGTCCCGGTTGTTACGGCGCATATTATTTTCTGGATGAAATCCTTGTAACTCCTTGTGCTGTGGGTATCACAGAGCCCATTAACCCGTCAGAAAGGATCAGAATAAGTGCTAATCCTGTCAGGGAGTATCTGCAGGTTGAGCATACCCTTCAGGAAGTGTTTTACATAGAGCTATTTGACATTACCGGCAGGCGTATCCTGTCTGAACGGGTAGACGGTCGTGGGGTTTTTCCATTATCAAATTTACAACCAGGACTTTACATTCACCGGATCACCCAGCCCGGAAAGGGCCTCATTCAAACCGGGAAGCTCCTGCTGGAACCCAGATAGAGGCAGCCTGGCTCGACATCTAATGAATGATGCTTTTCAGGGTTTCCGGATCTTATCTTCCAGAAGCACCTTACGTTTCTTCAGCACCTCCTGTTCTCCTTCCTGTTTTTTATCCAGACCCCGGCTGCGGGCTTTGAATTCGAGGGCAATGATCTGCATTTCAATCTCGTAAAGGCTGTGCTTATGTTTGTCTGCATTCATCATAATGTCTTAGGATTGATCCTACCTTCAAACACAAAGACAGCGGGGCCGCTCAGCCAGACATTCCGGAAATTATGCCCATCAAAATCAAAACGAACCTGAAGTATACCCCCGGGCATATGTATCTCCTGAAGACATGGTCCCTGTAGCTTTTGCCTGTATGCATTGACCATGGCCACGGCTGTGGCGCCAGTACCGCAAGCCAGGGTTTCATCCTCAACACCCCTTTCGTATGTCCGAACCTCGAGAAAATGGTCCTTAACAGTAACAAAGTCGACATTCGTGCCCCCGGGAGCGTAGGTGCTGCCATAACGGATCGCTGCTCCATCCTTACGCACATCAAAATTTGCGACATCCCTGACGAATTTCACATGATGAGGTGATCCGGTATCTATAAAAAAATCATCCCCTGCATGACCAGGCACAGGAGCATCCCGCATCTCCAGTTCAATCCATGCTTCCTTACCTTCAGCCTGCGTTACCCTGGCTTGATGCGATCCATCAGCAGCAAGGATGGACATGCTCAGGTTCACCCATCCTTTCCGGTATGCAAAGGCAGCAGCACACCTGCCTCCGTTTCCGCACATGGTAGATTCACGCCCATCGCTGTTGAAATAGTGCATTTGCATGACACCCTTTTCCGGTGGACTCAGAAAGATCACGCCATCCGCTCCCACGCCGAAGTGGCGGTCACATAGCGCAGCCAGCTGGGAAGTATCGAAATAATCCTTCCAACTGGCTTCAAAAAAGATGAAGTCATTCCCGGCACCCTGATATTTCTCGAATGCGATGTTCATGGCCGGCTCTGGTTGCGTGGTGTAGATCTTGGCTTCAATCCCCGTGTATTAACCAGAGGCTTAAAGTCGTAGGTCTCACTGATTGGATAAGCCTCATCCATCATGGTTAGCCACATGGTGTCTTCGCGTTTGATCAAAATGACCGAATCAATGGCAAAAATGCCAAATAAGACCAGTTTATTTTCTGACATACGGTATCCTGTATAATTTATGGGTGAGCGCCAGAACTCAACCCTGACAGGTTTGTTAGAAACAGGTTTACGGGATTTGTTCCCATCCGGGTCTGATAACTCCTCCATCACCATCATTTGACGGACATACAACAATTCATCCCTTAATACAGGGGCATCTGCGCCAACTGCGCTTCGCCTGGTCTCGCGGGAAAACGACTGTCGTGTTGTATCATAGCGTGAGGACCATTGCCTGTTATTGTCTGCATCTGTCTCCGCTTCCTGGATTTCCGGGGTGAAGTATAAGGCACTCAATGTATCTGAAGCATTAGCCTCCTTTTCAGCCATCGGATCTGCTGCGGAAATTGTATCAGAAAAAAAGTCACTGACGCGTTCAACGTCACCAGCTCCAGGCCCTCCGAGGTCTGCCTGGGGACGGCTTCCGAGATCAGATGCTACCTTGTCCCCAGTAAGGGTATCCGGCATATTATATTGGTAGAGCGTGATTTGCTGCGAAGTACGCAAGTAATTCTCAGCCCACCACATCACTCCTCCCCCCAGGACAATGCCCAGTGACAGTCCGATAAAGAACAGGCTCCATCTGGATGTTTTGACCTTACGCGGTTCTTCTGTCATCGTCTCTTCTCTTCTGACATTTTGTCGTATCCGAAGCTAACCTTATGCCATGGTATCCCTGGACAGATAAAGCGCTCAAAATTAACAATTTTTAACAGGCCTGATATACTAGTCCGGAACCCTTGCCGTTTCGTGAACCTGAGTAATGGCAGCGAAATGCAAACCATCACAACCAAATTCATACGACAAAACAGGCATATAAGTTGTGCTTTTCATCGAACAAAAATGAATCACAGCTTGTTTAACTCACTACTGAACAAAAATGAAACGGATATTAGGCATATTGGCCATCGCAATGGCGGGTGGATTGGCGGCGCTGGCAGTTTATCACTGGGCCGGTAAAGAAAAGGTACGGACGGTTTATATCCAGCAGGAAAGTCTGCCGGTGCAGCAAGTGAATTACCTTCCCGCTATGGGGATGGATTTCACACAGGCAGCAGAGAAAACCGTGAATGCCGTCGTCCACATCCGAACTGAATACGAGCGCAAGAGCAGTTATTACGATTACTTTTTTGATTTTCGGGACTTTTTCAGCACGCCTCAGCCAAGAAGCCGGTCCTCACGGCCCATCGTAGCCACCGGCTCGGGCGTCATTGTTTCCCCGGAAGGATATATCGTCACTAACAATCATGTTGTGGCGGAAGCAGATGCGATCGAGGTTACGCTTAATGACAAGCGGTCCTACCAGGCACGTATTGTCGGCACGGACCCTACAACAGATCTGGCACTGATCAAGGTAGACGGCAAGGAATTGCCCTTTGTGATCTATGGTAACTCTGACCAGGTCAAGGTGGGCGAGTGGGTATTAGCCGTGGGAAATCCTTTCAATCTGAACTCGACTGTAACCGCGGGCATCGTGAGTGCCAAAGCAAGGAATATTAATATCCTGGCCAATCCGGAAGGTACGAGCATCGAATCCTTTATACAGACCGATGCTGCCGTCAACCGGGGTAACAGTGGTGGCGCACTTGTCAATGTGGCCGGCGAACTGGTGGGCATCAACGCCGCCATTGCTAGCAATACCGGGAGTTATACTGGCTATTCCTTTGCAATACCGGTAAATATCGTGCGGAAGGTCGTGGATGACCTCCTCGAATTCGGGGTAGTGCAGCGGGGCTTCCTCGGTGTAAGTATTCGCGAGCTCGACTCCAAATTCGCAGAAGAAAAAGGGCTCAAGGACATGAAAGGCATTTTTATCAATGGAATTACAGCCAATGGCGGTGCAGAAAAGGCTGGCCTGAAAGAAGGAGATGTCATCCTCAAGGTCAATGGGTTCGATGTCAATCACACATCCGAACTCCTGGAAAGAGTGGGGCAACACCGGCCTGGAGATAAGGTAAATCTGCTCGTAAGACGCGGTAATAAGGAACAGGCCTTCGATGTCACCCTGCGCAACCAGGAAAACACGACCAACACAGTTGCCCGGCAGAACAAGGAAGTCCTGAAATCCCTTGGCGCCACCCTGGTTCCTGTAGATCAGGCGATTGCCCAACGACTGGGGATCAAGCATGGTGTTAGTGTAACCAAGCTGGAAAAGGGTAAACTGAGTGAAGCCGGTATTCGGGAAGGCTTTATTATCCTGTCGATTGACAACCGTCCGGTGAAGACGCCAGAGGATATAGAAAATATTTTATCAGGCCGAAGCGGCGGAGTGCTGTTGGAAGGTGTCTATCCTAATGGAATCAGAGCGTATTATGGGTTTGGATTGAGATAGTCAGGATATGACCAAACCCATGGAAGTTATGAACATAATTTCAATTTAAGAGGATAAATGCCTAAATTTGCAAAATCGTTCTTTTTTAAACCAATAAGCTGATTTTCAGCTTTATAACAACCGGAGGCGATCAATGAGACAATTAAAGATCAGTAAGTCCATCACCAACCGGGAGACTGCATCCTTGGATAAGTACCTGCAGGAAATTGGGAAAGAGGAGTTAATATCAGCCGAAGAGGAAGTTGAACTTGCCCGCCGGATCAGACAGGGAGATCAGGTCGCCCTGGAAAAACTCACAAAAGCCAACCTCAGGTTCGTCGTATCTGTTGCCAAACAGTATCAGAATCAAGGACTTAGCTTACCTGACTTAATCAATGAAGGCAACCTCGGGCTGATTAAAGCGGCACGCAGGTTTGACGAAACACGTGGTTTTAAGTTCATTTCATACGCTGTTTGGTGGATCAGGCAATCTATCCTTCAGGCACTGGCTGAGCAATCCAGGATTGTGCGCTTACCTCTGAATCAGGTAGGTTCCCTCAATAAAATCAAGAAAGAATCCTCCCGCCTGGAACAGCGGTTTGAACGTCCGCCTTCACCGGATGAGATCGCAGAGGCCATGGAAGTGCCGGGTCATAAGATTGACGCTGCATTGAAGATATCTACGCGCTATATCTCAATGGACGCACCTCTTGCGGAAGACGAAGACACCAAGTTCATCGATGTGTATATGACCGATGACTCGCCCACTACCGACAGCGGATTGATGAAGGAATCCCTGGCCAAGGAAATACAGCGCTCCCTGGCGACACTTTCGGAGAAGGAAAGGGATATCATCAATCTGTACTACGGTATTGGAATGAATCATGGGCTCACACTGGAAGAGATCGGCGCCAAATTCAACCTGACCCGTGAACGGGTCAGGCAGATAAAAGAAAAAGCCATCCGGCGCCTGAAGCATAACTCACGCAGCAAGCTTCTCAAAGGGTACCTGGGAGAATAACAAAGTTATAAGTGACACTGGATCGGGAATGAACAAAATTTGTTTTCATTCCCGATTTTGTTATTTTTGACCAGGGGCATCCCCTGCATATTTCCATGGATCAATAATAAAACTGCTGTTATGAAAGAAGCATCGAATCATGCCTTTGAACAACATCTGCATAAGTGGATACAGGACGAGAAAGCCGCCAACGAGTTCATTGACGTCATTGGCAAGCTATGGTTTGACAAGTCGATCGAGCTGATATTATTCAGGCGACAATTGCTGGACCGCGGGGCAAGCAGCATCCTGCACAAACACTCCTATGCAGAAAACATTATCCAGGCTCCTTTGTGCATCCAGGATTCGCTCGGACTGGCCAAGGCCATGCTAAACATGGACATCGCACCTGCCCGCATTGACATTGGCAGGCTGGGGCGAGAGTGGCTGGCCGAAAAAGAGAAGTATTCATCGTATACTGATTTCCTGAGCGACAAGCTACAGGCCTTTATAGGTGCTGCACCCAGAAGTACACGAACCCAGGATGTGGTGCTTTATGGTTTTGGCCGCATCGGTCGCCTGTTGGCCCGCAGCCTCATAACACAGGCTGGAAACGGAAGCCGGCTCAGGATCCGGGCCATTGTCACCCGATCCAATTCCGAAACAGACATCCGGAAAAGGGCTTCTCTGTTGCGCAAAGACTCAGTTCATGGTCATTTCAATGGCATTGCAGTCGAAAACATCGAAGATAAAACGCTTTATGTCAATGGGCACGTCATCCATATGATTGCTGCCAACAATCCAGAGGACGTTGATTATGAAGCCTATGGTATCAAAGATGCCCTTGTCATTGATAATACAGGTATTGCCCGTGACCGGGAAGGCCTAAGCCGTCACCTGAAAGCAAAAGGTGTACAAAGGGTCTTATTGACTGCGCCAGGTAAAGGAGACATCCCCAATATCGTTTATGGTGTTAACCAGGAAACCTGCGATCTGGATCCTGCCAAAGAGCAGATTTTTTCCGCCGCATCCTGCACCACAAATGCTGTAGTTCCTGTTCTTCAGGTGATTGAAAATAAACTTGGCATCGTCAGGGGGCATATTGAGACCATCCACTCCTATACGAATGACCAGAATCTCCTGGATAATTTCCATAAGAAATACCGCAGGGGACGTTCTGCTGCCTTGAATATGGTCATTACTGAAACCGGAGCCGATAAGGCAGCTGTGAAGGCAATCCCAAGTCTAAAAGGAAAACTCACAGCCAATTCCGTCCGTGTCCCAACGCCCAACGTATCACTGGCCATCCTGTCGCTCACCGTTCCAAGAGATACATCCGTCGAGGAGGTGAATGCCCTGATGCAGGAGGCTTCACTGAAAGGCACCCTGATTGAGCAGATCCGCTACTCCACCTCCAGTGAACTGGTATCCACGGATTGCATCGGCGACAGCTGTGCCTGCATCTATGACAGCCCGGCCACCAAAGTATCGGATGACAAACGGAACATTGTGCTGTATGCCTGGTATGACAATGAATTCGGATACACACAACAGGTGATCCGGCTGGCCAAGCACATTTCCCAGGTCAAGAGCTACCGATACTACTAATCCGCATTGGGTTTCCGGCCTGAACCGGCAAGCCTGAAAAAAATGTTGTAATTTGGCACGCCGTACCAAATGGCGCCATCATGCCTGAAACAAGATACATTTTTGTCACCGGGGGAGTGACATCATCCCTCGGTAAAGGAATTATTTCCGCTTCCCTGGCAAAACTGCTGCAAGCCAGGGGATACTCCGTAACCATCCAAAAGCTTGACCCCTATATCAACATTGACCCGGGAACCCTGAATCCTTATGAGCACGGGGAATGCTATGTCACGGATGACGGTGCGGAGACGGACCTGGATCTGGGCCATTATGAGCGGTTCTCCAACGTACCTACTTCACAGGCCAATAATGTTACGACCGGAAGGATCTACCTGAGTGTCATTGAAAAAGAAAGAAGGGGCGATTATCTGGGGGAGACGGTACAGGTTATCCCGCATATCACAGACGAGATTAAATACCGCATTAAGCTGCTTGCCACACAGGGTGAATATGATTTTGTGATTACCGAGATCGGAGGCACAGTGGGTGATATTGAAAGCCTTCCTTACATTGAAGCTGTTCGACAGCTACGCTGGGAACTGGGCAACCGCTCGCTTGTCATTCATCTTACGCTGGTCCCTTTTCTCAGCGCAGCCGGAGAACTGAAAACAAAACCGACCCAGCACTCTGTCAAAACACTCCTTGAATCCGGTGTACAACCCGATATCATCGTTTGCCGCACCGAGCATCATCTGACGGATACCATCCGCCACAAGATCGCCTTGTTCTGTAATGTCGACGTATCCTCCGTCATCGAAAGCATTGATGCTGAAAGCATTTATGAGGTACCCGTGCTGATGCGCGAAGAAAAACTGGACACCGAAGCATTGAGAAAAATGGGATTCAAGTCGGACCAACACCCAGATCTTCGCTCCTGGGAGGAATTCCTGCAAAAGCTGAAACATCCGCAGCACTGCATCCGTATCGGCCTGGTAGGCAAGTATGTAGAGCTTAAGGATGCCTACAAATCTATCCTGGAGGCCATTATTCACGCAGGTACCGTTCACGACTGCAAGGTTAAAGTGGAGATGATCCACTCAGAAGACATCGAAGCCAGGGATGCTGCTACCATGCTGCAAAACCTGGATGGGATCATCGTAGCACCCGGATTTGGGGAACGCGGCATTGAAGGCAAGATTCAGGCCATCACCTATGCCAGGGTCAACCATATTCCCTTCCTGGGTATCTGCCTGGGGATGCAATGTGCGGTGGTAGAATTCGCACGTAACGTGATGGGACTAAAAGGAGCGCACAGCAAGGAAATGAACCCGCGTACCCCGCATCCTGTCATTGACATCATGGAAGCACAGAAGAAGATATCTTCGAAAGGAGGCACCATGCGCCTGGGTGCTTACCCTTGTCGTGTCAAAGAAGGGAGTAAAGCACATGCCATCTATAAAACAAGCCTGATATCTGAACGGCACAGGCACCGGTATGAATTCAACAATAAGTACCTGAACGACATGGAGGCAGCCGGTCTGATCCCTTCAGGCATTAACCCCCAGGAAGACTTGGTAGAAATGATTGAATTACAAGGGCATCCCTGGTTTATCGGTATCCAGTTCCATCCGGAATACAAAAGCACGGTTGCCAATCCTCACCCCCTGTTTGCCAGCTTTGTAGAGGCAGCCCTGAACCATCAGAAGCATCGCAAAGGGGTCTGCGAGGACAATCCTGTGGTTGCCTGATTAATCCCTATCTTTGCCGCCTCACATATATAATATATCCTTAATCCAAGACAAATGGACAGGAATTCTATCTTAGGTCTGTTACTCATTTTCCTTATCCTGGTAGGTTATAGCCTATGGATGCGCCCAAGTCCCGAAGAAAAGGCCCGGGAGGAAGCTGCACTGGATTCGCTGAGACGTGAGAACCAAATGCGGGATTCTATCGCACAGGTCACACAAGCCATGCAGGAACAGTCAGAACCTGTGAAAAACCTGGTCAACGACAGCGTCGTGCAACCCGAGGTGGCCATTGACAGCATGCGTGCCGACGCTTTCGGCGCCTTCAGTCAGGCCGCCCAGGGAACAGAAAGCTTTATAGACATTGAAACTGACCTGCTCCAGCTTACGTTCACCACCAAGGGAGGTAGAATATACCGGGCCGGTCTGGCAGAATTTCGCAGTTATGATTCCCTTCCCCTCATCCTGATGGGTGGAGATTCATCCTATTTCCAGTATTCCTTCTTCAGTGGCAACCGGCTGATCAATACCGGGGACCTGCATTTCAAACCCTTTGTCAACGGGCAGCCCTATGATCCTGCAATGGGTACCCTGAAGATCAGTGGACAGGATTCTGTCAGGGTTTCCATGCGTGCTTATCCCAACCAGGACACCACGAATCCCGAAGCCGCCTACATTGAGTTTGCCTACACCCTGCCCGGGAATAGCTATATGTTCGGCTATGATGTCCGTTTATACCGGCTGGAACAGGTCATGGATGCGAGGGGTAAATGTCTTACACTGGACTGGGGATCACGCCTCCGTCAGCAAGAGAAGAGCCTGCAGAACGAACGCATCGTGACCACGGTGTACTACAAATTTGCCAATGAGAGTGTAGACCGGCTGACCGAGCGCAAAGATGCACAGGAATCCCTCAGAAACAGGCTAAAGTGGATTGCTTTCAAGCAACAGTTCTTCAGTATGGTGCTGATCTCGGATGATGCCTTTCTGAATGCGGATGTCAGCTCACAAACCGAAACCGGAGAGGGAAAATACCTCAAGACGCTGAAATCTACGATCGATGTGCCCTTTGAGGATGTAGGGGATCATACCATCTCGATGTCCATGTACATCGGTCCGAACAAGTTCAAAACCTTGAAGAAGTTCGATCTGGAGCTGGAAGAAATGATCCCGCTGGGCTGGGGCATTCTCTCCTGGATCAATATGTATGCCGTGATACCCGTTTTCGATTTCCTGGAGGGCTTCGATCTCAATTATGGTATCATCATTTTGTTGTTGACGATATTCCTGAAGATCATCCTCTTCCCTATTGCCTACAAAACCTATGTGTCATCGGCCAAGATGCGCATTCTAAAGCCTGAGGTTGAGGAAATTAATGAGAAATTCCCCAAGAAGGAAGATGCCCTGAAAAAACAGCAGGCCACCATGGACCTGTACCGCAAAGCAGGCGTGAATCCCATGTCCGGATGCATCCCCATGCTGCTGCAACTGCCTATCCTGATCGCACTTTTCCGCTTCTTCCCTGCCTCTATCGAATTGCGCCAGCAAGCCTTTCTGTGGGCCAATGACCTGAGCTCCTACGATTCGGTCCTCGACCTGCCCTTCAATATTCCGTTCTATGGCGACCATGTCAGTCTGTTCACCCTGCTGATGACCATTTCGACCATCATTTACACCCGGATGAACAACCAGATGATGTCGACCGGTAATCAGCTTCCGGGAATGAAAACCATGCTTTACCTGATGCCCATCATGTTCCTGGGATTCTTCAACAGCTATGCTTCAGGATTGAGCTACTACTATCTCTTAACCAACCTGATCACATTTGCCCAGATGTATGTCTTCCGTTGGGTAATCAACGAAGACAAGCTGCATGCCCGCATTCAAGCCAATAAGAAGAAACCTGTCAAGAAATCAGGCTTTCAGAAAAGGCTGGAAGAAATGGCCAAGCAGCGGGGATATCAGCCAAAGAAATAGGTTCTGGCCGGATGCCGATCAACACCCGTATCTTACACATTATATAATTAGTACTCGCGCAGGATCTCACCCTTGGGGCCGTATTCCTTTCCGTGGACACTTTTAATGCTCCCATCCGGGTTGTATTCCGTCAGGACATCCTTGATCAAGGCTCCCCGGTCATCAAGTGTACGTTGCAACATATTGATCTTCCTGCGGTTGGCGTCGTAGAGAATTTCAGTATTTGCCTGCCCTGACTCATCATAAATATAGGCTGTAATGTAATGGTTTTCAACCTTTCCCTGCAGGGTGTATGAGATAAATTCACGCTCCAATACCTGACCCAGGTCATTATAGGTATACCGGTTTGTATTGTCCGTCTTGATGTTCCCGTTTGGCTCATAGGAGGTAAAGGTCATCTCAAGCATATTGCCGGCTTCATCATAGCGAAAAGTATTTCTGGCACGATGTTTCAGCGAACCGTCAGGTGCCCAGGCATAGTGTTCCTGGCTTGCCTTGTTCCCCCATACATCATAGGTATACTCATATTTATTGGTATTCAACAATTCTCCATTCCGGTCATAGTTGGAAAATGTTTCATACATCTTGAGGCCCTTAGGGTCAAAGAATTCCTCCCGGGTGATATCTCCGACAAGGTCCCGGACATAGCGCTTAGAAAAATAGGCATTGGTGCTGTCAGGGCCCTTGACTACCATCTGAATCAGGGGGTCTTTTTCATCTGTGCGGCGAAATATTCTGAAAAAGAAATCATGCTTATTTTTTGCAGAAGAACGGGTGATTCCTGCAGACCCGATGGCTGTATTGGCCAGGTAGAATTCAAAGAGATCCCTGTTCGCTCTGGGAATCTTCGCCCCGGTAGGTTTTCCATTTTCGAATACGGAAATGGTTTCGCGCTCAGGCGAAACCCAGTCCACCTTCACCATATTCAGATCGATCGTTGAGTCTGCCACAACGACAATACGCCCCGAGCCTCCTGTGGATTGGCTGGTATCTCCGCTCTGGCAGGAAGACATCATAACCATTGCACCGCATACGCCGGCAAATAGGGTAAACAGCCTTAGTGTCTTATTCATCTCAAACATTATTTACGTCAAAAGTAAGAAAAAGGACGCTGGTGAGAGAAGGGCTGCTGACAGCGTCATATTTCGTATTTTTGATGACCAAGCCGCGCCTATGCAAGCACGATCCACCCTCACAGCCATTTCGCCCCTGGATGGCCGTTACAGAAGTTCCTGTGAACCCCTGGCCGCCTGCTTTTCTGAAGCAGCCATCATTCGTTACCGGATTCAGGTCGAGGTGTCCTATCTGCTGGCCCTGTCAGATCTTCCACTGCCCGGCCGTCGTGCCTTCGCCCCTGAGGAGATAAGCCGCCTGAACGCCCTATGGCAGGATTTTCAGCCGGAACATGCCGTCAGGGTGAAAGACATCGAAAAGGAGATCAACCATGATGTTAAGGCTATCGAGTATTTTATCCGCGAAGCCATGGAAGGTGACTCCCTGCAGGATTGGCTCGAATTCGTGCATTTTGGACTGACCTCTCAGGACATCAACAACACAGCCTTCCCGATGGCTCTCAGAGATGCATGGACCAGGGTATTGCTACCCGTCCTCCAGGATTTCACCAGCCAGCTCAAAGCGCAGGCCGTGGCATGGTCTGGCATTCCCATGCTGGCCAGAACACATGGTCAGCCCGCATCTCCCACCTTGCTGGGAAAAGAGATTTACGTTTTCGTTGAACGCATTGAAAAACAACTGGAACAGCTGGATCAATTCCGGTTCAGCGGGAAATTCGGCGGAGCCACCGGGAATTTCAATGCCCATCATGTTGCCTATCCCGAAATTGACTGGCCTGGTTTTGCTGACCGGTTTATGCAGGAGTATCTGCAACTGGACCGGCAGCAAACCACAACACAGATTGAGCACTACGATGGCCTGGCCACGTTTTTTCATGGGCTGAGCCGCATCTGCATCATCCTGATGGATTACGCCAAAGACATATGGACATATGTATCCATGGATTATTTTCAACAGAAAGTCAATGCAGGAGAGGTGGGGTCCTCGGCCATGCCGCACAAGGTGAACCCCATCGATTTCGAGAATGCGGAAGGCAATCTGGGCTTGGCACATGCGCTGCTCACCCATCTGGCCGCCAAGCTGCCCGTGTCACGGCTGCAGCGCGACCTCACTGACTCCACAGTCATACGCAATATCGGTGTGCCACTGGGGCATCTGCTCATCTCAGTGAATAGCCTGATAAAAGGAATGAACAAACTACGGGTTCATCCGGAGAAGATGTTGGCCGAGCTGGATGACAACTGGGCCGTTCTGGCAGAAGCCATCCAGACCATTTTGCGCAGGGAAGGGATCCGGGATCCTTACAAGATGCTGAAGGATCTGACGAGAACCGGAAACCGGATTGATGAGGAAGTGATCCGGCAATTCATTGAAAGCCTGCCTGTGTCTGAAGAAACCAGGAAAGAGCTGAGGTCCCTGCGTCCCTCTGAATATACCGGTGTGCATCCCTGGATACAAAACAAGGCAGATTAAGGTCAGGCATGGCAGACCTCATTAAAATCCTTCGTCTCGTCCTTCCATTCTGGAAGCGTGCCCTGCTCAGCATCCTGGCCAATTTCCTGGCTGCCGTATTTGCCGTAGCCTCCTTAAGTATGGTTATTCCTTTCCTTCGGGTATTGTTCAGGATGGAGCGTTCAACCAGCGAAATACCGGCCGGTGGCCTCAGCCGGGAATCCATCAGCGACTGGTTCAACGTGTACTTCAATGAATTTATCCGGCAAACCGGGGCACAGGAAGCACTGCTCCTGCTTTGCGTCACGGTCATCATTCTCTTTCTGTTTAAGAACCTCTTTCAATATCTCGGCATGTATTTCCTGGCGCCGCTGCGTACCGGCGTTATCAGGGACCTGCGCAATAAAGTATACGGACATATGCTGATCCTGCCCCTCTCCTATTATACCGAACGAAAAAAGGGAGACCTGATGGCGCGATCGACAACAGATATGCAGGAGGTGGAGTGGTCCATTATGCGTGGATTCGAACTCTTTTTCCGGGAACCGGTATCCCTGCTGTTCTTTTTGCTCAGTCTCATTATCCTCAGTCCGCGGCTTTCCCTGTTCGTCTTCATTCTGCTGCCACTGGCAGGCTTGCTCATCGGTAGCATTGCCAGAAGCCTCAGGAGGAAATCCATCAAATCCCAGCGGATGATGGGAGAGATCCTGTCCGTCATCGAAGAAAGCCTGGGAGGATTGAGGATCATCAAGGCATTCAACGCCATCCCCTTCAGCACCCTGCGTTTCCGGAAACTTAACCAGGCTTACACCAGGGTAATGATCAGTCTTACCAGAAGGGGTGATCTCAGCTCGCCACTGAGTGAAGTCCTGGGTATCTCAATCCTCGTATTTGTATTGTGGTATGGGGGATCAATGGTATTGAATGAGACCGTATCGCTGGGGCCAGAGACCTTTATTGCCTACCTGGTGATCTTCTCACAGATGCTCACCCCGGCGAAATCCTTGACCACCGCCTATTATCAGGTGCAGAAAGGCATGGCCTCCCTGGCCAGGATTGAGGAGGTCCTGCAGGCAGAGGAGAAGATTACCGAGATATCCAACCCAGTCTCTGTCAGTGACCTGCATAGTGAAATCACTTTCAGGAATGTGGGCTTCGCCCATGCTGACAACCCTGTCCTGAAAAACATCCATCTGAAAATCCTTAAGGGACAGGTCATTGCCATCGTTGGCCCATCAGGCGCCGGTAAATCAACCCTGGTGGATATGCTGCCCCGCTTTCATGACCCGGATGAAGGCTGTATCCTGCTGGATGGGGAAGATTTGAGGAATCTCAGGATCGACGAGCTTCGCGCCCTGATGGGTATTGTATCCCAGGATACCATTCTATTCAATGATACAGTACTGAACAATATCGCTTTTGGTGCCGGTCAGTTCACTGAAGCAGAAGTGAGAAGAGCGGCCCAGGTAGCCAATGCCGAAGAATTCATCCTTCAGATGGAAGAAGGCTATCAGACCATGCTTGGAGACCGAGGTGCCCGTTTATCAGGTGGACAACGTCAACGCATCAGTATCGCCCGCGCCGTATTGCGTAATCCTCCCATTCTGATCCTGGATGAAGCCACTTCATCCCTGGATACAGCTTCGGAAAAGCTTGTGCAGGAAGCCATCGAGAAACTTATGGAAGCGCGTACCGTGGTCGTCATTGCCCATCGACTGTCAACCATTCGCAAAGCTGATAGGGTTGTGGTGATGGATCAGGGAGAGATCCTGGAAAGTGGATCACACGATGAATTGATGCAGATCAGAGGCCTGTATTACCGCTTGTATATGGCCCAGGCAGGGAATGCAACCTCAACAACACCCATATCAGAAACACCAAATTGATGACCCGCCGGATCATTGCAGCCCGGCATGAAAGACTTTCTTGTTATTTTTGTAAAAAACAAAGGACATGGACCTTACAAAGATTCTTTCGATTTCCGGCAAGCCAGGATTGTACAAGCTGATCGCCCAGACCAAAACAGGCATGGTTGTCGAGAGTCTTATTGATAATCAACGCACTACAGTATTTGCGAATCAGCGTGTTTCATCCCTGGAAGAAATCAGTGTCTATTCCTATACAGATGACATACCGCTAAAGGACATCTTTAAAATGATCGCCACCCATACAGAACAAGGTGCTGCCCCGGATTCCAAAGAAAGCCCGGCTGTGCTCAGGACTTTCTTCGAAGCCGCCGTGCCTGATTTTGATCAGGAAAGGGTGTATGATTCGGATATCCGCAAGATACTACTCTGGTACAATCAGTTACAGGAATTGGACATGCTGGTATTTGATGAAGATGAGGGTGAGGGTGAGGGTGAGGAAGAGGGTGAGGAAGAGGGTGAGGAAGAGGGTGAGGAAGAGGGTGAAGTAGCTGCTGCTGATGATACTGAAAAGGCCTGATACACGCTTTACCCATGAAGAAACGCCTGGAAGATCTGGAGGTGCTGCAAAATCTCCGGCTTAACAATAATCATATAGTGCTGACGCTCAGGATGCCAACCCCATTTCCAGGTATGCAGCCCGGTCAGTTCGTAGAAGCCCTGGTAAAGGGAAGCCCATCGACCTACCTTCGCCGGCCCTTGTCGATTCATGATGCAGACCGCGATGCATCTACGCTTTCCCTCCTTATCAAAGAGGTGGGTGAAGGCACCCGGCATCTTGCAGCCATGCAGCCTGGCGAATTGTTAAACCTGATTTATCCCCTTGGCAAAGGATTTGGTATGCCTGAATCCGGACCCGTACTCTTGATCGGTGGTGGTTGCGGCGTAGCGCCCTTGTTGTTTCTGGCACGGACACTGGCCGATAAAGGTATCCCTATGGATATCCTGATCGGGGGATCAACAGCCCATGACATCATGCGACCAGATGAATACCGGCAGTATGGTCCGTTGCACATCACGACGGAGGACGGCAGCGTAGGTATTAAAGGAAAAGTTACCGATCATCCCGTTTTCCGCGACCAATTGTCAGAATATAAAATGGTTTATACCTGTGGACCGGATGGCATGATGCGGGCGGTTGCAGCCGGAACATCGGCGGCTGAGGTTCCCTGCGAAGTTTCTCTCGAAAACACCATGGCCTGTGGTATTGGGGCCTGCCTTTGCTGTGTTACCCAGACCACCCAAGGAAACCGTTGCGTCTGCGTCGATGGACCCGTCTTTAATACACGTGACCTGCTATGGCTGATCTCAGTATAAACCTGCACAAGCTGCAGCTTCGGAACCCTGTACTTACCGCATCAGGTACTTTTGGCTATGGTAGTGAATACGAAGACTTTCTGGACCTGGGTAAACTGGGTGGTATCATCCTGAAAGCCACAACATCCGAACACCGTGAAGGCAATGCCTATCCGCGCATGGCTGAGACGCCCATGGGGATGCTCAATGCGGTTGGATTGCAAAATAAAGGTATTCACTATTTCGTCAGGGAGATTTATCCCCGAATTAAAGACATGGATACCTGCGTTATCGCCAATGTCTCCGATTCTACGGTGGAAGGCTATGTCAAGGTGGCCCGGATGATGAATCAGTTGGACAAGATCCAGGCCATCGAACTGAATATCTCCTGCCCGAATGTAAAAGAAGGCGGTATGGCCTTTGGAACAAGTTGCCCTTCCGCTTCTGCAGTGACCCGGGCGGTTCGGGAAGTATATGACAAAACACTGATAGTCAAGCTATCTCCTAATGTTACCCAAATAGCTGATATTGCCCTGGCCGTTGAAGAAGCAGGCGCAGATGTGATCAGCCTGATCAATACCCTGCTTGGGATGGCTGTTGATGCCGAGCGGCGCAGACCAGTGCTGAGTACAGTTACAGGTGGACTATCAGGGCCGGCCATTAAACCTGTCGCACTCAGGATGGTGTGGCAGGTCGCCAAAGCCGTGCGGATTCCCATCATCGGAATAGGCGGTATCAGCAATGCGACCGATGCCATCGAATTCATGCTGGCCGGTGCCAGCGCGGTGCAGGTCGGAACGGCCAACTTCGTGGATCCGTCCGTCACCATGAAAATCGTGCAGGGAATTGAGGCCTACCTGGAAAGGCATGACATCACTTCCGCTCGTGACCTTACCGGGGCACTGATCATCGACTAAGGCTTAATCAATCTGATAGGATTTCAGCATAGATAACACCTCAAAGGCAATCCGCTGGTTATAATCGGATGTTAACTGCCGGTAATTGACAGCATCAATGATTGTCCCGATAAAACACAGTCCGGCCGTAAAAAGATAGAGTATCCCCATCCCTATCTGCCGCGTGATGATGCGTTGAATTCCGGCGATACCGGCGAATCCAATGAGCGTACAAACCAGAATAAGCATGGGATCCCTGCGGCGGGCACGGTACAGACTGGCATAGAACTGGGCCTGGGATTCGGTCAGCCCATCGAAAATCTTTTGCAGGAAAATCAGTTCGTCTGCTTCTGCTTCAGGAAGAAACCGGATGGCTTGTGACATAGACTTGTGGTTTTTTGAAGAAATGTAAGAATAACACTTTGTATATCCGGATCAACAGGATGATGACAGCCGGAATTCCTAATGGATGTGCATGCCAGGATACCAGCAGCTGACCATGAAACAATGCGGAGATACTGTGCCCCAGTCCGCAGCCCGGGCAATAACGGAAACCGAGGTTGTGCAAGGGGCAGAGACTATAGGTGTCACTGGCGGGGTTTGTCAAAGCAAGCAAAATCAGGGCCGTGATCCATATGAAGGCCTCACGGCTTTTCCAAACCTTATACCATATGGAAGTTGTGGTTTTCATACCAGGCTGTCTCCGATAATATTGACTTCCGGATCCAGTGCAACACCAAATGTATTGAAAATATCTTCCCTGATGCTTCTGGCCAGGTTCAGAATATCTGCACCACTTGCATTTCCATGGTTCACCAGCACCAGAGCCTGCTTGTCATGAACACCTGCATCGCCTGTCCTGTAGCCTTTCCAGCCGGCCCGGTCGATCAACCAGCCTGCTGCAAGTTTATAGCTCCCATCGCCCATGCGAAAGCCAACCAGATCCGCATAAAGTGCTTTGAGGGATTCATATTTGTCCTTTGAAACGACGGGATTTTTGAAGAAGCTGCCTGCGTTGCCCAGCAAATCAGGGTCTGGCAACCTGCGACGCCGTACACCGATGACAGCATCGCGGATATCCTGAGGGCCGGGTTGTCGTATTCCGCGCTCACGCAGCGCTGCATCCAGGGTCTCATATGAATATTTCAGTGGCCCCTGCCGGCTCAGCTTATAGGTCACCTGTGTAATTAGCAGGTGGCGGTTTTCTGGTCGTTTGAAAATGCTATCGCGATATCCAAACTGGCAATCATCGGCATTTAGGGTTAGGAACTTCCCTTCCAATATATCGTAAACCTCAACACATAAAAAACAATCACATTGTTCCACCCCATAGGCTCCGATATTCTGAACCGGTGCGGCGCCGACTTTACCATGGATAAGAGAGAGATTTTCCAGACCACATAAGCCACGCGCGGTGCATTGTCCCACAAGGTCATCCCATTCAACGCCGGCCCGGGCTGTTACTTTCACACTATCTCCATCCTCCTCTATATTGATTCCCGTCAGGTTAATATGTAAGACAGTCCCTTCATAATCACCGACAAACAACAGGTTGCTCCCGCCGCCCAGTACAAGAAAGGCATCCTTATCATCAGACAATAACGCTGGAATACCATCTATGTCAGCCGGTTCATCGATGCGAAAATAACGCCGGGCATATGCCTGAATGTGAAAAGTATTATATGGCAGAAGAGAAAAACGAGTTTGTGAAATCATCAGGAAAATCTGAATTAATAACGCTTCGTCTGTAATGGTAATTTCGATTCTTTTTATATATATTTGTAGGTAAAGGTAAATGATTCCCCTCACCAAAACCAACGCCTTATGAAAAAACTCCTACTACTTACCACCTTCATCGCTTGCGGGATAATGGCATCCGGGCAAACAACCGTCGTCTTTTCCGACGATTTTGAATCCGGTGTGACCAATTGGGTCCTCACCACCAACTGGGGATTGTCAACCGCACAAGCGTATTCTCCGACAAAATCCCTCAGTGAAAGCCCAACCGGGAATTATCTGGATAACGAAATCTCTTCTGCTAAGATGGCAAATGGTGTCAACCTCACCACGTATCCTTCGGCCCAGCTCAAGTTTTATGCCAGGTACCAGATTGAAGCGGGATTCGACTATATGTATGTAGACGCCAGCAACAACGACTTCACCAACTTCAACACCCTGGCGGTATTTGATGGCAACAGCACTACCTGGACCCAGTACACGCTGGACCTTGGAGGCTATTGTGGTGCCGGCAATACCAATGTCAAGGTCCGGTTCAGGTTTGAAAGCGACGGCGGATTGAATATGGACGGGATGTACATTGATAACTTTCAGATTATCGGATCTAATGTTGATAACTCCCCTCCTTTGATCGTCCATACGCTCCCGGTGCATTATCAGGGTTCCATCTATGATCATGTTGTTATGGCCGAGCTGATCGATTTTTCAGGTATAGCCGCCGCCAGTGTGAATTACAAAGCAGATGGTGTATCCCAGACACCTGTGAGTGGGGTTAAAACGCCCGGGACCAACCTTTGGTCATTCACTATCCCCGCCAAGCCGGCAGGAACCTGGATTTCCTATGTCATCTCGGCAACGGATTCAGCCACCACGCCTAATACAGCAGTTTCGGATTCCGGAAAATACATTGCTGGTAATTACATAGGATATGACAATGCTTTTGTGGACTTCTACAGGCCCGTTGGGCCGGCTGAAGCCACCCGCGGCGTTGCGGTCAGGGTCACCCTTGGTAATACGGACCTGAAAACCGTGCTCATACGAAACTACACTGACCAGAACAACCCCAATAGTCCAATGACCGTCCATATCTGGTCAAACAACAACGGATTACCTGGGACCAACCTGATCACACCCATTCTGGTTACACCTGAGGCTACCCTGACGAATACGAGACCAATGACCCGTGTCGACTTGCGTGCCTACGCCAGCCAGTTGTCCAATCTGAGTGGAGATATTTTCATCGGGTACGATGTACCCACGGGTATTTGCAATACTGTCGAGACCAGCCCAGGATTTGCAGGCAGGTCCTACACCTTCAACGGAACGACCTGGAGTCTGGGAACCATCGATTTCCATTTCAGGGCCATCACCACAGCAGATGTGGACGTGGTTGGACCACTCATTGTAAACAACACCATACCTGTACATTATCAGGGACAGGCAGGCGTGAATACTGTGATGACCACGATCACCGACGCTTCAGGTGTGAGCGTTTCCAATACAAAACTGCACTACAAGGTTGATGGAGTATTACAGACGCCACTCAATGCCAATATTCAGGGTAATAATCAGTATTCCTTCGACATTCCCACGCAAGCAGCAGGTTCAATGGTAAATTACTGGATTTCTTCTGCAGACCAGGTTTCACCAACCCCCAATGTGAGTGTCACCGATACCTTCCGTTACATCGCCGGAAACTATATCGCCTACGACAATGGACAGATTCAGTATTACGGAACAGTGGGTCCCGCTGCCACAGGCGGCGTGCTGGCAGCCGCTGTCAAGGTGACATTAAGTGGAACGGCTGATCTGAAGACCATTCTGATCCGCAATTACGACGGAACCGGCAACACAACACCAACACCACCCAATGCTCCCATGCTGGTGCATGTCTGGAACGCAGCAGGAGGTTTGCCCACAACGGACAAGATCACACCGGTCCAGGCTATAGCTGAGGCCACGGTGGCGAATAACAGCGTATTCACACGCGTGGACATGCGCCCCTATGCTGCCCAGCTGAGCGGATTAAGCGGTGACTTCTTCATCGGATTTTCTGTTCCCACCGGGGTCACCAATCTGCTCATGACGCAACCGGGAACCTTCAACCGCTCATACAACTATGATGGATCTGCATGGACACCAGCCGTTGGAACCAATGGCAATTCCGATTACCATTTCCGTTGTATTACAACAGCGTTGAGTACCGGCTCAAATGAAAATGAGATCACATCGCGTATGTATATCTTCCCAAATCCGGTCGAAACCCAGGCTATGCTTGTCCTGGAAGGATGGAAGCAAGGAAACTATACAGTACAATTGCATGATTTAACAGGCAGATTGATCAGCTCGAACATCATTAAGGTGAATGGTGATGCTGAAACTGCGCTGATTCCAATGGAACACCTGGGAAAAGGCATCTATCTGATGACCGTTTCGGATCATACCACAAAAAAGGTCCAAAAAGTTATAAAACAATAGCATAACCTTAAACTTAACGTAAAAGGGGTTGTCGAAAAGCAACCCCTTTTTCATTTAGGTAGTCCTTTTCCGCATTTTTCTTATTTTTGGGGCATAAACGAGAGGTATTACCTAAAACTTACCAAATGATGAAAAAGCTACTCATTCTTTCCCTATTTGTGGGATTAACGACCCTTGCAATGGGTCAGTGGGTGCAGCAGGCGACAGGATTTGCAGCTGCCTCCCGCGGGATCAACTATGTTTCAGCAGTCAATGCCAATGTAGTCTGGGCAGCTGCTTATGACGGTAGCGGTGGTGCTGCCGTAATACAGGAATTCACCCGCACCATCAATGGCGGTAGCACCTGGGTTCCCGGTGTAGTGAACAACGCCAGTGGACTTGAAATGTCCATGATTCATGGACTCTCTGCCGATGTTGCTTTCGTCGCTATGTACAAAAAAGTGGCTACCAGTACCAGCCTGCAAGGCATTTACAAAACCGTAAATGGTGGTGTATCCTGGACGCATCAGCCTTCCGCCACTTTTGATTATGCTGCCGGTGGTTTCCCAAATGTTGTGCATTTCTGGAATGCTAACGATGGTTTTTGCCAGGGAGATGCCACCAGCAACTACTTTGAAATCTATACCACTTCCAATGGCGGAACGACATGGACCCGCGTTCCCTCCGCCAATATTCCCGCTCCACTCTCCGGAGAATGGGGCATTGTTGGTTATTATAGTGTTGTGGGAGATACCGTATGGTTTGGCACCAATAAAGGAAGGATATACCGTTCAATCAATAAGGGGCTGAACTGGACTGTGTCGCAAACCCCGCTCACCTCTTATGTCAATGTTTATATGGCCAACCACATGGTGGGACTGGCCCAGAATAAAGAAGGTACGTTAGGCACGCTATACAGAACCCTGGATGGCGGTGCTACATGGACACTGGTTAACCATACCGGTCCCGTCTATACGAACGACCTGGCTTATGTACCCGGAACAACAGGCACATATGTAAGTACAGGGGCAGCCTCTACTGCTTCCGGTGTTTCATACAGCTATGATGGTGGTAGTACCTGGACGGATTTCATGGGAACACAAGGCACCCAATACCTTGCTACCGGATGGGTGGATGTAGAAAATGGCTGGGCAGGTGGATTCACCGACCAGACCATGCCCTCCACCGTGGGTGGCATGTACAAATACACAGGTATTCTCGTGGATGTCATGGAGCTTTCCAAAGAAGACCGGGGTGTGGTCGCCTATCCCAACCCGGGCAACGGGCAGTTTACCTTTGCCATGAAGGGCTTCGACAATGCCAGCGTTGACCTCACCATCCGTGACCTCAGCGGACGCATTGTATATGCTACTTCCGAGAAACAGTCACTGATCTCCTTCAATATGAACATTGACCTCACCGATATGGCCGCCGGTTTCTACCTGGCTGAAGTGAGGAGTGGTGATTTCCGCTGGACTGAAAAGCTGGTCAAACAATAAGTAAAATAAGCCCTGGGCTGCAGCCTCTGCATCAACCCATTGGTTCGAAAAACCTGAAAGCTGCCTGCCATACCCGGTCAGGCAGCTTTTCTTTTCAATTAGCCGGAGACGTCCATTTCAGGCTTCCAGGCTCATCGCTTTTTTGTTTATTTGTATCTTCATTCATCAAGGCTTCCAGCAGTGCAGAAAACGGTTATCGTTTCAGTTACCAATGATCTGGTCACCGACCAACGCGTGGATAGGACCTGTCAGACACTCCTCCAACAGGGATTCCGTGTTGTCCTTGTTGGCAGGTATCTGAAAAACGGGATCGCGCTGGACGACAGGCCTTATGCCTGCCATCGCATGCATCTGATGTTCCGTAAAGGGCCTTTATTTTACGCCGAATTCAATATCCGCCTCCTCCTGCTGCTCCTGATCAGAAAGAGCCAACTCCTGGTCTCCAACGATCTTGACACCCTGGCCGCCAATTATCTCATTCATAAAATCAAAGGCATACCTGTCGTCTTCGACAGTCATGAATACTTTACAGGTGTTCCAGAGCTCCAGGACAGGCCTTTCCCGAGGAAAGTCTGGAAAGCTATTGAGAGATGGATATTCCCAAAACTCGAGCATACGATCACCGTCAACGATTCCATCGCCAGCCTCTTTGAGCAGGAGTATGGTCAACGACCCAGGGTTGTCAGAAACCTGCCCCAGCGGATAGAGGCTCCCGTCATCATCGAAAGATCCATCCTACGTCTGCCCCAGGGAAGGCCACTGCTCCTCATGCAGGGCAGTGGTATCAATGTTAGAAGGGGAGCTGAGGAGGCAGTGATGGCCATGCAGTACCTTCCCGACACCAATCTTCTTATAATCGGCGGCGGTGATGTGATGCCCAGGTTACATGAGCTTGTTACACGCCTCGATCTCGAAGACCAGGTTTACTTCCTTCCCCGCATGCCCCACACTGAACTGGTCAAATTCACTGCCGCAGCGGATATCGGCCTGAGCCTCGATAAAGGTGACAACATCAACTACCGTTTCAGCCTCCCGAACAAGCTATTTGATTACATCCAGGCCAGAATCCCCGTACTTGGCAGTGACCTCCCCGAAGTAAGACGCATTATTGAGACCTACGAAATCGGAGAGATCAGTGAAAATCATGACCCTGCCCATATTGCACATAAGATAAAAACGATGCTTTCTGACCCGGAAAAGACGGCATTCTGGAAGGAAAAACTTAACATTGCAGCATCCGAATTGTGCTGGGAAAACGAAGCACCTGTTTTGAGAGATGTATTTCGGCCATTCATATAACAAGAAGAACCTGCACCTGGTGTCGTTTGACATCCCCATGCCAGCCAATTATGGTGGCGCCATTGATGTTTTTTATAAGATAAAAGCCTTTTATGACGCGGGCTACGGCGTACACCTGCATTGTTTTCAATATGGTAGGGATCCCAGCCCTGTGCTGGATTCCCTCTGTGCCAGTGTGCGATACTACAAAAGGGACATCAACAAAACCAATCTCTTCCGCAAGCGACCTTACATTGTTGCCACACGCAGTTCAGAAGAGCTGATGAAAAACCTCGTAAAGGAAAAGTATCCCATCCTGCTGGAAGGCATACATACATGTCATTACCTGGAAGATCCGAGATTACGAAAAAGAAAACGCATTGTCAGAACCCATAATATCGAACATGAGTATTATGAAAGCCTCGGTAATGTAGAGCGTAACATCTTCAAACGCTATTATTTCTTCAATGAGGCGTCTAAGTTAAGACGCTATGAGCAGGTGCTCCAGCAGGCGAGTGGCATCGCAGCCATCTCCCTGAATGATCAGGAGCATTTCAGCACTTTTCACCGCAACGTCAAAACAGTGACAGCGTTCCATGCCCAGGAGGAGGTGAATATCCTTCCCGGCAGAGGTGAATTTGCCCTTTATCATGCCAGCCTGGAGGTCGGTGAAAACAACCGGGCAGCCCTCTTCCTGACGAAGGAAGTGTTCAACGACCTCGACATTCCCCTTGTCATCGCGGGAAATAAACCCAGCAAAGAGCTCAGGGAAACCGTCAGGCAATACCCCAATGTCACCCTTAATGTTGGGTTGAGCAACGAAGAGATTTCGCAACTGGTCAGTCAGGCTCAGATCAATATCTTACCCACTTTTCAGGCTACGGGGATTAAGCTGAAGCTCTTACTGGCCTTGCATTCCGGGAGGCATTGTATCGTCAATTCCCCGATGGTAACGCGCACCGGACTGGAAGATCTATGCGTTATTGCTGATTCAGCAGATACGATGAAGGACGCGGTAAAGTACCACTTCAACCTTCCTTTTTCACCAGCGGAAACCGAACGCCGCCGACAGGTGCTGCTGCAGAACGGATTCACCAACAAACATAATATTAAGGTATTGGCTGATATGTTGTTCTGCTAACTCAGGACATTACCGCCTTCACAACGGATGATACGTGCAGGATACTGCTGGATCAGAGAATAGTCGTGTGTGGCCATCAGAACAGCCCGTCCTGCCTTGCTGATCTCGAACATCAGGCGCATGATTTCCATGGAAGTATCCGGGTCCAGGTTACCTGTTGGTTCATCCGCAAGGATAACATCCGGATCATTGAGCAAAGCACGGGCAATGGCCACCCGCTGCTGCTCACCGCCCGACAACTCGTTTGGCATCTTAAAGCCCTTCGTCCCCAGACCAACCTTGTCCAATACATCCTGCAGTCTTTCCTGCATTTGCTGCCTGTCTTTCCACCCGGTGGCACGCAGGACGAAAAGCAGGTTCTCATTGACCGTACGGTCGGTCAGCAACTGGAAGTCCTGGAAGACAATACCGAGCTTACGTCTGAGGAAAGGGATGTCCTTTCGTTTCATGTCATGCAACTCAAACCCGGCAATACGGCCGCTGCCATCCAGTAAAGGTAGATCTGCATACAACACTTTCAGGAGACTGCTCTTACCACTGCCTGTTTTGCCGATGAGATACGCGAACTCCCCTTTGGAAATACTAAGATTTACATTGGTCAATATCAGCACTTTCTGCTGAAAAACCGAGACATTATTTAGTTCGATGATGGTATCCAGTGCCATATCATGAAGTTGCTTTAAGCGGGTTGGGCCAATCGGCCGGCGAACAATATGGTGCCACTCACTTTATCACGTATAATAAAAACGAAGGGATGGTCGGCCCGGAAATAAACCGGGGGCTTCCCTACCATGATCTTTTCAGCCATTATCACGGCGGTAGCTGCAGCTGCCTTTGCTCCTTTCTCATTCACCTCTATAAAAGAATTGTGAAGTACCTTACTGATAAACAAATCCTTACCACCTGTCATACCACTGAAATCTGCTTCCATACCAAAAGCAAGTGGCATTCCCATCCCGATCAGTGTTTGGCCGAGGTCAATGGGATATGTAATCGTCCATTTTGGCAGCAGGATATTCACAAGCGTGGGCTCCATCTTCTTTAGCCACGGATCCAACTTATTAACATTCAAGGTCTTCTCCAGATCAAAGACACCATTCCAGTCATCCGGCAACAATACATTCATAACCAGATGGTCACCGGTGAAGGGCAACTCCAACAGACTGAAGCCATTTAGCTGTGCATACAGGAAAGTGTCCTGCATTTGCATGAAGGTGGCAGGGTCCTTGCTACCGTCCGGCCTGACGAAGGGCATATCCAGGTTAAGATCAGGGTCAAAGGCCCTTTTCCAGGCCCCTGCAAAGAATATGGCATTGGTAAGGACAAGTCTGGTCCGCTCACTCAGGCTACCAGGAGGCAAAAGCTCCGGGATGTAACCTTCTGTGATCTGGTGTGTCCAGCGATTGATGTGATTCCGGCCATTCTCCCTGCCGGCATCCGACATAAAATCCATCACCTCATATCCGGCTTTGAATCCGTTGGTGATAAGATTGGTGTATGCAGGAAGGATATTGTAATCCTGTTGTAACCAAAGCCCGTTGGCAATCCGGATAGATGCTCCTGCGCCATCCTTCATCAGGCGTTCATTGGCCTCAGCAAAGTAATTCGCATTCTTCCAGGGATCAGCACTCAGTTTCAGGACTGCCTGCATCTCCTCCGCGGTTCGGCCTGCAGCACCCGCCTGAGCCATCGATAAGGCCTGTGCAATTGAATAGGGTGAAATGCAAAGGTTATCCTTCTGCTGTGCGGCAACCTGCCGAAAGATATCCAGGGCAAAGGCATTGGCTGAAATATCCGGGGATATTACTCCTTTTGATCCTGTCACCTCCTTGCTTCGGCAGCACGAAGCCAGCGATAATGAAATCAGGACAAAGAGGACGGTATGTGTGATCTTATGGCGCATGGTCATTCTTGAGATGTCAAACATACAAAAATAGCGTGACTAGTGAACATAAGGCCTGATCTTTGCGGCCAGCGTATCGCTCAGGCCAGGTAAAGCGTTAAGAGAATCCGCACAAAGCAGTTGCGGATGTGTCTTGCGCCATTTGAATATCTGCCTGACCATGTCGTACTCCAGATAAGGATGCCGGACGAGCAGACGGAAGCTGTCCTGCTTGAGATCCAGCTTGCGAAGATGTGGATTATCGAGATGGATCAAGGGCAGGATCCGGTCAAAGGTTTCATCAGACATACCATAAACCTCCCTGAGCTGATCGATGGCGTGAAAGCCCCCCAGGGCTTCCCTGTATTTTATAATCCTGATTGCCATTGTTTTACCAATACCTGGCAGGGCAATCAGGGAAAGGGTATCCGTTGAATTCAGATCGGCGATAGTGGCATACTGTTGCTTGCGCTCATATCTGGCCGGACTCTCTGGTGTCCCGAAATCAAGAAAGGGACCGATCCGCTCCAGATCTGCCTCACGGATATTATGAATGCGCAGGAGGTCCTCCTTCTTTCGGAAAACACCCCCGGCACGGCTGTAGCGGAACAGTGATCGAGCCTGAGCCGCACGCAATCCATATTCTCTGTACTTATTGGTATCCAGATCATTTGGATTGAATCTCAGGAGGGGCGTAACAGGATTATCCGGATAGCGTGTTTGGGTGCTTCGCACGGTATCCGACAGAATCATGCGACTAAGGTCTTGGAAGTCTGCATAGAAATCAGGTGAAGTGTAGGTTGTTTTCCGGAAATAGATGGGAGATAGAAAGTTGAGTAAGATGCTGATCAGCATAAGTATGAACAGAAACCAGCTTCCTCTCCGCTCAACCTGGTTAAAACTGAAAAAATCCTTCCACATGACCAACCTCCGAGGCATTAGACGGAAAAAGCCGGGCCTATTGGAAAATCGCAGCAATATTTTTTTTTGCAGATCAATCATGCCGACTGCAAGCGACATATGCATATAATTGACTAACAAACACTTAATATTAAGGAGAAATGATAAGGCCAATGTGGCCCATGTGGAGAAAAGATCTGAAAGCTATCTTGCGATGAGGATCTTTTGTGTCACATTGGACTTCCCGTTATACAGATTCACCAGATAAACACCTGGGCAATAACCTGAAGTACTGCAATCCAGGTGGATAACTTCTGCAACGTGCTTACCTTCCAGAATGGTTGCAACCACCTTCCCATTCAGATTCAGAATGCGGACACTAACTACCTGAGGTTTTTTTGCATTGATCCTGATCTTCAAATTTCCTTCAGCATTTTGATAGCACGCCAGCGTGATTCCTGGATCCTCAGGTAACTCATGGATAAGGCCGGTAGTGATCAAAGCAGATCGATCATACACAGAGATCTCGTTTGAATCCATTGTGACCGGAATACCCGCTGTGTTCTTCAGATAGTCAGCCCAGGCTGTAAGATTGACATTGAAAGTACCACCCATATTATCAGGATTTGTTTTCAAAGGGTAGTTTGCAATAGGTGTCAGGATGAATTTTGAAGCATACCAGTCCAGGGCTACCGGATCGGTGGCGGCGAGCAGGCATTCTGTTTCAACAAGGGTATTCAGGTCATTTTCAAGGTAGGTATTGGTCCATGCCGCATCTACAATGCTCAGCTTCGGATACGTGACGGCCATTACCTGTGCTATCAAGGTATATGCACCAAAGAAATAATCATCGTGCATTTGTGTAAATCCACCATATCTTTCAGTATTATAAGCTGTTGTAAGTACACCCACCCAGTTTTTTATGGCAATGGTCGCTCCGGCGGCACTGTGAGCCTTGAGAACCGGAAAATCTATAATCACCAGTTTATCATGGTCGTATGTAGATGAGATCGTATCCCAAATGCCGTAACGCAAGGAGATGAAATGATTTCCCGAGGGTGTCCTGAACTTGGGGTAAGAGATTTTCGTGGAAGGCTCATACACATATCCATCATTCATATCATTTTGCATATACTCATCTGCAACGATCGCATAAAGCGTATTCCAGTTCAGCAGATATACCTTATGGCCTTTCGCGTAAAAGGTATTTACGACATCGATGATGGATTGGTTTGGATCTTCGGAGTTATTGTCCTGGTGATTGATACCCGAACCGAGGTTTTGAGTGTTATCACAAACCAGGATCTCACCATTGAACCCATTGGGATGAAGCAATAACTGATGGATTAAGCCCTTGATCCTGTCTGTATTGGTTCCGCAACGGGATTCCCACTGAAAATTGCCCTTGATGATGACAACATCATCCGGTCCGGCGATCCCATTCGGATGTGCTGTTGTCTTATGCAGATACTCACCTTTGCTTTCCATCATCAAAAACAGGGTGTCCATGGCCGGGTCTGATAGATGGGCATTGGGAACTGTCGTATCGCCAGCACTCAGTGATCCGGAAGTTGGAGGTATATCATTGATTGCAAATATCTTAGAAACAGGATTATTAACCTCCCAGACGGGCAGATTGACATGAACTTTCGCATTGTGCGGCATGAAGAAAGCAATGCCCATACCCTGACCGGCATCTACAAAAACGGCCAGAAAATATCCTGTAATGACGAGAATAAGGCCACCCGCTGTAAGCCTGGCATACTTCTTTAATATATAGGACCCTCCTATTAATGCAAGTACAGCAATGAACCATGATGAAGCGATTGGATAGAGGGTTTGTTGACAAGGATATGTAAGACGTTTGGGATTTGTACCACTTCTCAGGAGCACCCAAATAAATGCAAAAAAGCCTATAATCCAGAAAGTTAAGACTGGCCTATTAAGCCCCGGTTTCGTTTTATCCTGATGCATGAGGTATCTTTCGCAATATCGTCGGGAAGTTAATACGCTTGGGACAGAAGCAAAAATCCTTTATCATGCCAGTAAAGATAGTTGATTCATTTACATATACCGTGTTTTTTCTCTGCGCCATGCCTGATGTCCATCAAAAAAAGCAGGCATGCACACAATTCGAAGACAGTCCTGGAGATATGGCCGCTTTCTGAACAACAACAAATTGATCCAGAATAGAATGTCACTATTCATGCAAAACGTAGTATCTTTGATCTATGTACATTATAAATGAAATATCAAAAAGGGAAAGCCTCTTTGGAGATATCTGCAAATCTCATAGCATTAGAAACTTATATGCATTTGGTTCATCGACATCAAACCATTTTGACAGATTATTGAGCGATATTGACCTTTTAGTCGAAATCGATGATCCTGACCCCATTGAAAGGGGCGAGAAATTGATGTCGCTATGGGATTTGATGGAAGATTTCTTTCAGCGGAAGGTTGATCTCCTCACGGAGGGATCCATCAGAAATCCATTTTTAAAACGTAGCATCGACAGTTCAAAAGTATTAATCTATGATGGATCAAAGCAGAAAGTTCTTGTCTGATATTCTGAGGGCTATTGAACTTATAGAGCAATTTTCCTCCTCCACCATCACTTTTCAGGCATACCAGGCTGACATTAAAACGCAGAGTGCCATTGAACGACAATTGAGCATTTTGGGGGAAGCCGTGAATATGTTTGACAAAATGGAACCCGAAAACACACTAGTTAATGCTAGAAAAATAGTCGGATTTCGAAATCGATTGATACATGCATATGATGCTATAGATCCTGCTGTTGTTTGGACAATTATTCAAAAATATTTGCCTCTTTTAAAGGCTGAAGTTCTCCACAAAATCCTATGATTTAATATCTTGTGATTATATCACAAGGTAACCATGATAGACCACTAACCCGGTTTTGTTATTAGCCGGAGATACAAGAAAAAAGACCTGTGGCCTGATTTACCCATGCACATGCGCTCATCCCCATGCAATACTACCCAGACACTTGCATCGCACAGATAGAGAGGCCCCTGATAAACGGGAGCAACTATTTATAGCGGATTAACCTGCCACTTTTTAAATCAGCGAAGTACGCCCTGAGCTCCTGTCTCACCTCTGGTGCCAGGATGATCAGGCCCAAAATATTCGGGAAAGCCATGGCTAGGATCATCATATCGGAGAAATCCATCACAGCGCCCAGTTCTGAGGAGGCGCCGACGATGATAAATCCAAGAAAGATAACACGGTACATGGTATCGGTGACTTTGCGGTTGCCAAACAACTTCATCGACCAGCCGCCGAACAGGTAATCAAAACCCTTCAGTCCATAGTAGGACCAGGATATCATCGTGGAGAAGGCAAACAGGAAGATGGCAATGGCAAGCAGGTAGGGATACCATGAGAAAACACTTTCAAAGGCCTGGCTGGTGAGTTCAGATCCGCCCAGTCCGGCCGGATTGGTATACACACCCGTGAAGATGAGCACGAGGGCTGTCATGGTACAGATAACTACCGTGTCGATGAACGGCTCGAGCAAGGCCACAAAGCCTTCGGTGATAGGCCTTTCTGTCCTGACCGCCGAATGCGCAATGGCTGCGGACCCAATCCCGGCTTCATTGGAGAAGGCCGCCCGCTGGAAACCAATGATCAGAACACCTAGAACACCGCCCTTGATGGCGCCCGGGTTCATAGCGCCGTTGATGATCAGCATAAACGCCTCATCCGCCCGGTGAATATTCATAACGATGATAGCCAGTGCGGATAATACATAGAACACGGCCATGAACGGCACGATCTTATCTGTCACATTGGCGATACTCCGGATACCACCAATGATCACCACACCTACCAGGATGGCCAGTATCATGCCGTAATACGCCCCCTGGTTTTCGAGCGCCGGAATGATATAAGTCAACTGGGCAAAACTCTGATTGGCCTGAAACATATTACCGCCACCAAAAGAACCACCGATGACCAGGATGGCAAAGATGAGCGCCAGTACCTTACCCAAACCACCCAGACCTCTTTTCTTCAGCCCATCCCGTAAATAATACATGGGGCCTCCGGACACATGACCTTCCTTATCAATTCTGCGATACTTAACTCCCAGGGTGCATTCCGTGAACTTGGACGCCATCCCCAGCAAACCTGCCAGAATCATCCAGAAGGTGGCACCAGGTCCACCCACAGAAACAGCGATGGCTACACCGGCGATATTTCCTAGTCCTACGGTTGCCGACAAGGCAGTCGCCAGGGCTTGGAAATGGGAAACCTCACCGGTACTTTTCGGGTCATCGTACACACCCCTGACGATATCGATAGCATGCTTAAATCCCCTGATATTGATAAATTTAAAGAAGAAAGTAAAGAAGAAGGCCCCCAGGATCAGCCAAACTACAACCAGGGAGATAGGTGCTCTTCTGGGCTGTCCGTTTCTATCTGTAACAACTTCCCCTTCCTCATCGCGGATAACAGGGTCATAAATCCCCACGGCAGAAAACGGGTCCCAGAACAATACCTTGCCCATCTGGTTGACAACCGGCACGAAGAAGTCGTTGATCTGTTGACTAAGGTGCCTGGATTCGTCAACGACTTCCTGCTCTGTCAGTGCACTTTCCGTTGCCGGACGCAGGGTGTCAGTTTGGGCAAACGAAGAGCAAGCCATCAATAGAAAGACGATCACAAGCAGGGGTATGGCAAATGGCTTCATAGGAGAGGCTTAGGGATGAAGACACGCAAATTTGGGAAAAACAAGTTGGAATCACAACTTATTCCACCCGTTTACGAAAAAAGCCCGGCTCAGGAGCTGCACTTTCCTATTCCTGCTGGTGTAAGAGCAGGTATCCGATCCGGCACTGCAGGCAGCGGTGCCTGGAGCAGTATGATTGGAAGAGCTCCATCATACCCTGCGATTCAGCCGCGTTGGCAGGTTGGATACCGGCTGCCGTCCAGAGGCGGATGATTCTGTTATCCTCAGCCGGACAGCTTTCGAGCATGGCCAGTGCCCTGGACATTAGCGCATGCTCATTGCTGCAATGCGCCACAGTGGCCAGGTAAGGCACCACAGCATTGATGATAATAGCATCGACAAAACTGCTGCCAGGTTTCTTGGGCCATGTACGCTGGGTCGGTACACCCGGGAGGAAGTGATGATCCCAATAAGGAGCGGCAGGCATGCTCAAAAGGGTTTTCCACCCAGCAACTTCCATCTCTATTCGCTGGTGATGATTCAGTTGTATTATCGCCGTCAGTCCGGCAGCCAGTTGGGCGATACGCAATCCAGGGAACCCACCCGGTCGCATACGTAACAGCTTCCAGGCTGCCCTGGGCATGACCGGGATCCCATTCACAAGCCTGACGGCCCGCTCTGTCAAGCGAACGGTATAAGCATCGGGTGATGGACCGGGAATAAATCCGGCCAGGTAAAGCAGTATGGCCTCATAGTCGTCTGGATCCAATCCGAACTGATCTCTGACCAGCATGAATTTCCGAGCCAGTCTGAGGAAAGGCTCAGCATTGGCCGGCAAGCCATAGGATCTGAAAAGCTGGAGCAGGAAGACACGGTCCCATTGTCCCTCCTCCCATATCCATTGCTGCGCCAGGGCTCCCGCCTTCTTTTCAAGACGTTCCACAGCCAGCCGGGTAAGCCAGGGGCCTGTGAGTTTTATCCGTTCAAGATTCGGAATGACAAGACAAGGGACCGGATCGTGGCTCAGGTTCAGAAAACGGTAACGTTCGATGATCGCACCCAGGTCACGTGTATTCAGGTCCAACGCATTGAGCTTACGTCCACTCGCAGTAAACACCTCCGTATCATGATACATGCTCACATGCAGCACGACACTGTCGTATGCCGCATCCTTATCATGTTCATGCCGGAACCAATCGCTCGATCTCCAGTGTATCTCAACATTGCCGGCCCAGAGCAGATCTCCGATCTTCATGCGGGCATTGATAAAATCAGGTCCACCGTGATTGTTTTCCGTTCCGGGATGGTACACCTGGACATCCTCTCCATCTGTGGTCACGAAATGGTTTCCCAATACGCGGTATTTCCACAGAAAAACCAGTAAGGCCTCGTTCATCGCTTTATCAGTCAGTGATGATATAGACGATTTTGAAGGGGGATTTTGGAAATGTCAGGAAAACTTTCTTCACGTGTGAATCATGAAGGAAGCATTTTTTCTGCTACGAATATCTTCATTCCCCATGATCACTTATTACCGAGGTTACACTTCATGCGATTCTTTATTAAGCATTTCGGAACTACGCTATGGGACAACATACATGGTAGAGGAGCGTGCTTACCACCCATTTATCTACTTAATATCAGAGGCTTACCTAATTCTAATGCTAAGGTACCATCTGATTGTGAGCAAGACATAAACGCAATCTAACATACCTGGCTTGAAAATACTTGCGTTACTGCCGGGTGATAAGTATCTTTGCCCATTGGTGTGAATCATTCTGAAGACCGGAAAATGAACGAGATTGCGCAACGCCTCGCTATGGTGGCGGAGAAAGTGAAGGAAATTATCCGGGCGAATGAGTTGCTGAAACAAGAAAATGCCCGCTTGCAGGAGCAGTTGGATTCGATGCAGGCAGACATGGAAAATGTATCAGCCGGGGTTCACGCCAGGAAAGATGAGTTCATTGCTTTATCAACTGCAAAACCTGTTTATATTGGAGATGACAGGGAGGCAGCGAGGAAGAAGATTGATGACCTTGTGCGGGAAATTGATGATTGTCTAACAATCCTGAATAGTCAGTAAAGGAATATGGAGCTTTCCATTTCGGTTATCATCGCCGACAGGCCCTACCGGCTCAAGATAGAAAAGAGCCAGGAAGAAATGGTCAGGAAAGCCGCAAACATGATCAACGAAACAATGAAAGAACTGTCAGGGACATACCATTACAAAGACCGGCAAGATCTGCTGGCCATGGCGGCCCTGCAGTTTGCCACGTCTGAAATGATGTCTGGCATTCAAATTAAACCTGATCATGATGCCTTGCAATCCCTTGTAGCCATGATGGAAGACATGGTACAAAAGGTTGGCTGACAGGCAGGAACCGTTCTTTGAGATACATTAAGACATACCCGCATACATTCATTACTGTTTGTAAACTCAACAGAATAAACATTAGGGCATAAAGCTCATAGGTTACTAGGACAGGCCTCAACCTTCGGGTCATCGCAACAGCGGCGCAGTGGAAGTTCGAATAATCTGGCAGCCCTATCAATGTCCATTTGGGGTTTACAATACTCCGTGAATCTATGCGGGTTTTTTTCTTCTTCTCTCTCTCCATGCGCTCCGCCTAACCTAACCCAACAACAACATGAATATCGCACTTATCATCATCGTCAGTGCGGCTTCAATTGCTCTTGGCATCGTGGTGGCATCCACCATCATACGCAAGTCCATTGTCAGAAAAAGTGAAAGGATATTGCAGGAAGCCGAGGAAAAAGCCGAAGTGCTGAAGAAGGAGAAGATCCTTCAGGCAAAAGAGAAATTCTTACAACTTAAAACTGAACACGAGAGAGATTTTAACGAACGCAACAACAACATCGTCAAGAACGAAAACAGGCTCAAACAAAAAGAAGCAGCCATTTCAAAACGACTTGAAGAACTGCAACGTTCACAGAAAGAAACAGCCACCCTCAAAGCCAGTCTTACCCAGCAATTTGATGTCGTAAACAAAAGGCAGGAAGAGCTGGATAAAGCCGTCAAACAGCAGGTTGATCAACTGGAAAAGATTTCCGGTCTTTCAGCACAGGAAGCCAAAGACCAACTTATTGAAACACTGAAGGAAGAAGCCAAGGCAGACGCCATGGTGTTCATCAAGGACATAGTTGATGAGGCCAAATTCACCGCCAATACCCAGGCCAAGAAAATCGTCCTGGAAACCATACAACGCACGGCTGTAGAGCATGCCGTTGAAAACAGCGTATCGGTTTTCAACATCGAAAACGATGAGATGAAAGGCCGTATCATAGGTCGTGAAGGCCGCAATATCAGGGCATTGGAAGCACTGACTGGCATCGAGATCATCATCGACGACTCCCCGGATGCCATCATCCTATCGGGATTCGACCCCGTGCGAAGGGAAATTGCCAGGCAGTCACTGCATAAGCTGGTCACCGATGGCCGCATCCATCCTGCCCGCATTGAGGAAGTGGTGGCGAAAACAAAAAAGCAGATTGAACAGGAAATCGTAGAAACGGGAAAACGGGTGTGCATCGATATGGGAATCCACGGCATGCACCACGAACTGGTCCGCATGGTCGGTAAGATGAAGTACCGCTCCTCTTACGGGCAGAACCTCCTTCAGCATTCCAAGGAAGTAGCCATACTATCGGCCACCATGGCCGCAGAACTGGGACTTAATCCCAAACTTGCCAAGCGCGCAGGCCTGTTACATGACATCGGCAAAGTTCCTGATAATGAACCGGATCTGCCACATGCCATCCTGGGAATGAAGATGGCAGAAAAATTCAAAGAACACAAAGAAGTGATCAATGCCATCGGGGCTCACCATGATGAAGTGGAGATGGAATCGATGCTGGCACCGATCATTCAGGTATGTGACGCCATTTCAGGTGCCAGGCCCGGTGCCAGAAGGGAAGTCGTGGAAGCCTACATCAAAAGGCTTAACAACCTGGAAGACCTTGCATTGTCATACCCGGGCGTCGTAAAAACCTTTGCGATACAGGCCGGACGTGAACTCAGGGTGATTGTGGGTGCTGATAAAGTCAGCGACAACGAAGCCAACCAACTGGCCTTCGACCTGTCCAAGAAAATCCAGGATGAGATGACCTACCCCGGTCAGATCAAGATCACCGTTATACGGGAGACCAGGGCCGTCAGCTACGCAAAATAATATTGCATTGAACATATGAGAGGGCTGCTTCAAAGGATGAGGCAGCCCTCTTTTCTTAGGTCCCAAACTTTGGCGGAAGGATGTTGTTTCTGTAATCGGTCTAAAAACGAGCGTCTTACACCGGGAGAAAACACCATTGTTATCCCTTTGATTTTCTGATCCTTAATTACACGTAATTGCCGGGGATCAGACAACACAAGGATGGTTTTATGCTGCAGCTCTTCAGGTAATCCGCCAGGATCGACTCTGATATCCGGACTGAAAACCAGGGCATGAATTCCTGCTGGAGTTACCACAGTATAATAACCTTGTCCCTGTCTCAACTCAAAACAATGATGACGGTAGGGCGCACCGGATGGCAAAACTGCGATATCAGCGCGCTTCAGCCCTTGCGCATGCAGCCAGGCAAGCAAACCGGGATCGGCTGCGACATTCAGCCCACCCATACCGATCGCATATACCCTGCTACCACTTCGAACCATGATGCCCGGTGGATCGGAAGGCCAAACCAAAAATTGGTTCATGTCCTCCCGGGTCCATTTCTGATAGCTGCCATGAACATTCCATACGATGACGACAAACATCGCCAGCATGAGCTGCCATTTCCTGAGAGCGACCAGGCTCAGCGACAACAGTAACAACAAGAGATAGACCACCACACTATCCATCAACGAAAATGGGATATCTTCCATGGAAGCCCCTGGCAGTTCAGCCCAGAAACCTACCAGCTTTTCCATCCCGAGCACCATGTTCTGGAAGACCCAATGCAAAATGACTGGGCAGATGCCGGCTGATTCCAGGATTACACTCAACATTCCTGTGTAAATCAACAATGTGGATGCCGGCACCACAAACAGGTTGGCAGGGAGGAAATAGCTGGGAAAAGTATGGAAATGCAGCAGGCTGATGGCACTCGTACCTGCCTGTGCAGCCAGCGACACGAGCAACAATCCGCCTATGGCCGGTCTTAGCCCTTTTCCCCTTAAGCCCAGCCAGGCGGAAGCCGGTTGAGAGATCCACAAAATGGAGGCCACCGCGATGAAGGAGAACTGGAAGCCCAGATCGAAAAGCAGGCCAGGGTTAGGCCAGAGCAATAGCAGGGCCGTTCCTGCAAGTAGGTTTATCCCGCTGGGCCTGCGCCGGGCAAGCCGGCCGAAAGCGTGCAAGACAAGCATCAGTGTTGCGCGACATACCGAAGGCGCCAATCCGGTGATGCAGGCAAAAGCCAGTACAGGGAGCAGTGCCAGGAGGGGAACCCATTTTTTCAACCTTCTGGACCGGACCACCAATCCTATTAGGAAGACAGCGCCCGCATAGACGGCTCCGGTATGCAATCCGGAAACACATAAGACATGCATCACCCCTGCCCGGCGAAACAACTCCCCCTCGTCGGGCTGCAAAGTCGATTTGTCGCCGAAAAGCATGGCGCCGGTCATTCCAACCGCTGCGGTATCCAGTCCCATTTGCCAAATCTTACCCAATAACCGCTGTTGCTGAAGGACACCCCATCTTCTCACGGAAACAGGGTCAGTCGCGACAGCCTTCAGGTCATGCTCATCAAGCATCCAAACATCATGAATGCCCTTGCTGAACAGCCACGCTGCATAGTTAAATCCCCAGTTATCCGGTGACTGGTAAGGCTTGCGGCCCGGTGCGGCCGTCGCCCAGTATGTCCCTGGCAGATAGCGAAGCACATCAGCACTGTCGGTCCGTATACTGATGCGTGTCCTTCCCCGGAGGGGATACGTTTTCATTCCATCGCTCGCGGCAACCACCTCTGCAAATACCATGACGCGGCCAGGCTTAAGACTTGCCTTATCCTTGATTTTCAATAATGTACAGACCTGATCTTCCAGCTTAGGGCTCCATAACGTATGATGATAAGGGTCAAGAGCGCCCAGAAAAAATGAATTGATTAGCCAGCCCATGGAGAAATACACCAGATACGCAGCCAGTCCGGGAATCCAACGAGTGCGGTATGAAAACAGGTGCTTAAACCACCACGCACCGGCAGTTAAGAGCGGTCCGGCCAACAGGATGAGAGAAAGCGCGATCCACGGCATTCCGGAGTGGTACCGGCCTGCGGTAATGCCTGCCATAAATGGGATGGCAAGACGGACCAGGGTATAGCGACTGAGGTTCATCTATGCTGCGCGATCAACTGGCAGAATAGACGGTTTATCATGGCCTTTCCGGAAGCAATATCAGAAATATATTTTTAGATCAGAATCAGGGCTGCAGCGGTTGAGTTAACTCAGAGAGGTTGACAATCCTGACTCCCGGGTAATAGAACCTGAGCACATCCAGGTGTGACCATCCCAGCTCCGTCATTCGGATGGCGCCCTGCTGGTTAAGTCCCACCCCATGGCCCCAACCCCTGCCGCTGAGGATAACCACATCGCCCTGTGGTTCAACGGAGAAGAAAGTAGAACGGAGTCTCCAATCTGCCCTAACTTCTTTTAATGAGATATATCCCAGGATTGATGTCTGCCTTGTGGTTTGATTGAAACGTGTCACTGCTTCAATATTCTCCTCCGTCAACGGCATTCCATGTTTCGTCTGGAAGTACTTCACCCAGTCTTTGCGGTAAATCCGCTTTTCCCATCTGGCACGGCTCATCTGTTCTCCGAAGGTATCCACCTGTGCCCGCAGGTAAGGAAGCGGGAGGGTCCAGACATCTTCCGAATTCGCTGTCTGTCCTCCTGAATTGGCATGATACGCGGCTGTGATGAGCTCACCTGCACTGTCTACCAGCACCAAGCCAGCGGTCTGTGTGGCAGCGTCCTGAATAATGGTTAAGTAACTCCTTGAATGATAGACCTGACAATGCTCCTCATCGCATAGGTTGAAGCCTTCATGTTTATGCCTTCTGAGGTTTTTAAGGGCATATGTACGAGAGATAATATCCTGGACCTTGTAAAACTCTGTACTGCCATCCCTGCCCGATTCCGACTCTACGACCCCAGCAATATAATGCTCAAGATCAACCTGGTTGATGAGGATGAGGGTGTTACCCCTGGCTTTCACCTGCAGGTCATCATCATAATTCCGTTCCCGGTGTTTGTGGGCGTGCA
This sequence comes from Lentimicrobiaceae bacterium, assembly GCA_018001695.1. Lineage (GTDB taxonomy): Bacteria > Bacteroidota > Bacteroidia > Bacteroidales > JAGNHN01 > JAGNHN01. The sequence goes on along the minus strand of JAGNHN010000004.1, from coordinate 48,307 downwards.
GCCTGAAAACATTATCCAGCGCCTGTCCGCTTATCTGAACGGTCGAAGCCTGCAAGATAACCTTATCGTTCCTGATTATCTGTACTTTACCCTCACTGGCCTTCATCTTAACAACCTGAAAGCGCTGCAGGTCAATGGCATTTGATCCGCCATGGATTTTGTATTCACCTTGCACCACGGTGAAAGTCACGCTATTAAGAGTTGCTTTGCTGTATAATCGAATATCCAGTCTTAAGGCGATCAGATGCTGGGGAAACAGCGACATTGCCAATACACCTGCCAAAACCCAGCAGTAGAAGCGCGCTGTGTGAAATAAATTCAAACCTGATATGCTTTTTCTGATCATCATCTCCATAACCTTACACCTGCGCATGCAAATCTTCCCATATACCTGCTGCGGTACGCTGTCCGGCCCCAGGTCCTTCGAGCAGATTCGTCAAAGCCTTATACGAGGATAATATTCCGGAGCGGTAGGATTGATCATGCAGCAACTGATCCAGCTCCTGTGCCAGTTTATCTGATGTTAAATCACGCTGGATGAGCTCCCTGACAACCGGTTTGTCCAAAATCAGGTTTGGCAGACCGATATAGGGAATCTTTACGATCCTTTTTGCGATGGCAAATGAAACCGGGTTTCCTTTATAACAGATCACCTGCGGGACGCCAATCAAGGCCGTTTCAAGAGAGGCAGTACCGGAAGCCACCATGGCTGCACGTGCTGATGAGAGAATCTCATACGTTTGATTGCGAACCCTTTCGACAGTGTATCCATCACAAAAGGTATCATAAAATTGCGCTGGAATGGAGGGTGCTTCTGCAAGGATGAAGCGAACATCCCGGAATCGCTTTGTCATTTCCAGCATCTGGGGCAGGATCAGCGCAATCTCCTGCCGACGGCTGCCTGGGAGGATACCCACGACAGGTCGTTTATCTTCAGCTATATCTGATTCCGTCTTTTCATCAACACTCCTTTCCCTGAACCGGGCAATGGCATCCAGCAAAGGATGGCCAACATAGGTAACATCAAAGCCGTAACGTGCATAGAAGTCTTTCTCAAAAGGCAGGATGACAAACATGCGTTTGACGGTCTTTTTGATTTGATGAACCCGGGATTTCTTCCAGGCCCATACCTGCGGCGAGATATAATAATAGACGGGAATGCCCTTGCTGTGCGCAAAAGATGCCATTCTCAGGTTAAATCCGGGATAATCTACCAGGATCAAAGCATCCGGCTGGTAGGCCAGGATGTCCTGTTTACAATGAATCAGGTTACGGCGGATGGTGCGCAGGTTCATCAATACTTCAACAAAGCCCATGAAGGCAAGTTCGCGGAAGTGCTTGACAACTTCAGCCCCGGCCGCTTCCATCAGATCACCACCCCAGGATCTGAATGAAGCCTGCGGATCCAACTTCTTCAGTCCCCTGATCACGCCTGATGCATGCAAATCACCGGATGCTTCCCCTGCGATGATATAATACTTCATGGTATCAGCCTATGAAATTAATGGTAGATCAGAAAATAGAAGAACACAGCAGCCAGGATGAAGGTAGACATCAAGATTCCGCGTCCTGTGCGTTCGCATTTTTTATTTACCAGGAAATATCTCATACTGAACAGGTTCACAAAGATGCTTACCATGATCAGGGTATTGAAGGGTATTCCAGATGAATCCGGCATGATCTGATGAAGAAACAAGTTGACAAGCGTCAATATTCCAAAAAGGACAGCAGGCATCAGGATACCCAGCAGCAGTCCATACGCAAAATGATCTTTTTCAAGATAAGGTTTCACTATATGTATCATAATAAGATCTTATCTTCTAGGACACTGACTCCATATTCTTCAGCAAAGGAATAGCTGCATGTGCTGTAAGGTCATACTGTACAGGCACAACAGAAACATAATGATTTGCAAGGGCCCACAGGTCTGAGTCTTCCCCATCGGCAACCTCACGAAAGCTGCCACTCAGCCAGTAATACATCTGGCGGTGGGGATCCTGCCGTTCCTCGAACTGCTCTTCCCAATAGGCATCAGCCTGCCTGCATACTTTGATACCTTTAATCTTTCCTGCCGGCACAGCCGGGATGTTGACATTAAGGCAGACACCCCTCTTCAGACCCTGATCAATGACATAAGCAACCACTTTCCGCACCCATTCGCCACAGGCTGAGAAATCGGCATCGTAGGCATAATCAAGAAGAGAGAAACCCACTGCGGGGATGCCATCAATACAGGCTTCAATCACTGCTGCCATGGTGCCGCTGTAGATGACATTCACGGAGGCATTGGAACCGTGGTTAATCCCGGACAAGACGATATCCGGGTGATGTCCCAGAATGACTTTCTGGCCCAGTTTGACCGCATCCACAGGTGTTCCGGTACAGCTATATTCCACCAAACCAGGAAACTCCCTGACCTTTTCCAAACGCAAGGGCTCGCGCACTGTAATTGCGTGCCCCATGCCCGACATGGGTTTATCGGGTGCTACAACGGTTACATCACCAAATTCCCGGGCCACCTCCACCAAATACCTTAATCCCGGCGCTTCCAGCCCATCGTCGTTTGTTAGCAATAATTGTAATCTCTTACCTGTGTTTCTTTCAGTGACATCCATTACCCTATCATTTTTCCAGCTACAAATGTAGGATATCGGATGCAGAATAAGGGTACGAATTGAGAAGTCAGGTCTGCTTTCGCGGAACTTGACACTTGATTAATAATCTCAATCAAGAATGCAACGCACACTGTAGCCGTTGGTCAGGCTGCCGGCCATCCTTATTGTACTCGCATAATCATGCCTGAGCCGACGATACCACGCTGAACCTGGGACATTCAGAGTAGAAGACCAGAAATAAGCGTCAGCACCTTGCCCAGGAAAGGTTCCTTCGCTGCTCAACCGAAAACCTCCGGGAAGCGCTGTAAACCCACTGCTATTCGAGGCGCCTGTATTTGGACTCATCCAGAAGACTGTGGTCGTGTCCTTTAACATACCTCCGGCCACGGTTGATCCTCCCAAATAGGTTATCAATTGGGACCATTCACCATCAGTTGGAAGATGCCAACCATCCGGACATATACCTTTGATGCCTTCAGTGGTTGAATAATTCATCATCTCATCCCATTCGTAAAGTCCTCCGAAAATCTGGCAGTTACTCCAGTCGTTATCAACGCAGTATTTCTCGATATACCCATCATCTGAGCAATGAGAATGCTCAAGGCCATATGAAGGATCATCAAACACCATCGTACCGACATTGAGGTTTTGGGCCATCCAGCACTGGGTTCCTATCAGGATTGTTTGATATGTTTGCCCATCTCTTACGTCGGTAAGTCCATCACCGCAAACGAAAGGCACTGCGGCAAAGCCAATATGACAATGATCGGAGGTGCTGCCACAGCTATTTGAAACCGTCCATGCCAACACATAGCTTTCCCCGGGCTGACCGGAAAAGACAGCATCTGGAAGGTAGCGATCCGTGAAGGTGCCACTGGCACCTTGAACCACACTCCAGGCCCCCGTGCCATTCATTGGTTGGACGGCTTGCAATGTGACACTTGTTCCTATAATATTCACACTGTCCGGGCCCGCACTAGCCTGATCAGGCTGGGGAGAGCAAGGCGGGAGTGCATCGAGGATGCAGCGAACGGAGTAGGCTACATTAGTATCGCCCACGCTCCTGAATATTGTGCCACCATTGGCATATGTGTAACGATTATAGGGGCTGCGGAGCCAAGGGTTATTTTCTGTTGAGGTATACCACGTCGCCATACTTCCGAAAGCTGTGAATTCACCATTATTAGTGCGGAAACCACCCGGAAGACCGGTAAAACCGGTGTTATTGGTAGCAAGTGCATTGGGAGCGACCCAATGATCAAGACCTGCTTCTTTTAGGTTTCCGCCTCCATCTGATCCACGCCAGCCAAAATCATCCCATACCGAATTTCCAACACCGTAATAGCTATCAGCATGGCCTTCCAAAGTCTTCCATTCATCATCAGTAGGGACATGCCAGCCTTCAGGACATAAACCCCTGTTACCTGATGACATTCCATACAACATAAGCTCATCCCAGTTATACAAACCTCCAAACTCATCGCAATTCAAAGGGTCATTGTCGTAACAGTATTTCTCAATGATGCCATTGTTGCTTAATTCTGAATGCAAGACACCTGTATATGTACTCGTCACCATGATACCAACGTTCAGGTTTTTCGCCATCCAGCACTGATTGCCGACAAGAACAGTAGGATACTGTTGGCCATCTCTGGGATCGACAAAGGTATTACCGCATTGCGATAAGGCGGATGAATCAGCGAAGCTGATCAGGACCTGGTCCACGTTTGTGGAACACTGTGTCGCAACGGTCCAGTAGAGTGTGTAGAGGACACCAGGCAGGCCAGTCAAGGTTGCATTTGCATTCGAAGGATCGGACAGAACTCCACCAGCGCCAGTATGGATGATCCATTGCCCTGCGCCGTTGGCAGGGCTTGTGGCCTGCAGGGCATAAGAGGTTCCTGGGATATCCAGGCTATCCGAACCGCCACTGGCATTATCCGGCAGATCATTGCAAGGGTAGAGATCATCGTGAATGCAACGAACGCTCACCCCGTTGTTCAGGAACTCCAGGCCTCTGTATATCGTGCCGTTGACATTATATAAGCCTCTGAGAACGAAATAATCCGTGGTATAGAGGGTGGAAGACAAGTGATCACCATAAAAGCCCAGCTCCGAGAAGCTGCCGTTGAAGTAACGGTATCCCCCGGGTAGCGCACTGAATCCACTGAAGTTCGTAGCAGCGGCATTGGGTTGGGCCCAGTAGGTCAGTCCCGTTAGCTTCATTCTCCCACCGGCGATATCCTCGCCTCCGAGGACCGTCGTAGCCTCAGTCCATTCGCTATCAGAAGGGATATGCCAACCAGCGGGACAAATTCCCTGTGCCCCTTCCTGGCTTGTATACGCCATGGCTTCATTCCAGTCATACAATCCACCATACAAATTACAATTGGTAATTTGGTTATCATAACAGTATTTCTCAATCACGCCATTGTTTCCTACATCGCTATGTCCGACTCCCGTATACTGGCTCTCTACGTACGTGCCAACATTCAGGTTTGCAGCCATCCAGCATCTCGTGCCGATCTGTGTGGTTGGGTATTGCTGCGCATCCCGCGAGTCTGTCAACATACTTCCGCAATTGAATCCTTGCACCGGCATGAGGCTCACAGTCAGGGCATCGCAGGATGAGCCACAGCCATTGCTGATGCACCATTCCAGGATATAGGTCTCGCCGGCAGTGCCATGAAGAACAGTAACAGGGCTTGCCGGGTCGTCTAACCATCCGAAGTTGCCACTAAGGATATTCCATGTTCCGGTTCCACTGGATGGATTATTGGCCTGGAGGGATGCAGTATCAACGGTCAGGTTCAACTGGTCCGGTCCGGCGTTAGCCTGGTCAGGCTGGGGGGCACAAGGCAGGCTGTCATTGGCAATGCATCTCACACCAAATCCATATGCATTTGGATGTTGGCTGTTCACGAGCCAAGGCCCATTATAACCAATATCCCGGTACCAAGCGTTATGAGGATCATACGAGGTGGAAGTCCAGAAGGTCGTATTGTAATGAACATTTCCAAAACCGCCACCGGGATCCCTGTTTCCGGCGGGCAATGCTGTAAAGCCTGTTGCATTTGTTGCGCCATCGTTAGGAGAGGCCCACAAGGCTGTTCCGGTATCCTTCAGCATCCCGCCTGCAAAGGCATCACCCCCCAGGAAATTACTCAGAACCGCCCAATCCAATGAGTCCGGAATATGCCACCCAGGCGGGCATATCCCCTGTGCCTTGGGAGTCGTTTCATAGGCCATCATCTCGTTCCAATCATACAAACCGCCGAAGGTATCACAGTAGCTAACATCATTGCCCCAGCAGTATTTCTCGATGATACCGTTGTTGCTAACATCGCTGTGGGTAAGTCCGGTAGCCTGGCTTTGTGCGAAAGTCCCCACGTTCAGATTCCTGGCCATCCAGCATTGGGTACCAATTTGCAGTGTAGCATATACCTGTCCATCTCTGCTATCATAGATATCTGAGCCACAAGTGACCGTTGCAGGTGTAATGAATTCGACATACACCCTATCCATCGAATATGCGCAGGGTGTTGTGATGGTCCAGCTCAGCTCGTAAAATTCGTTGATAACCCCACTAAAGAGGGTGTTATGTAGCGTAGAATCCGCAAAGACACCACCTGTACCCGACACTACGCGCCATACACCCTGGCCCTGAACAGGCTGATTCCCTTCCAGGTAGAGGCTCGTGACAGTTTGACCCAGTTTGTCTGGTCCTGCAATAGCCGCTGTTGGGAGAGGACTACAGGCGATGGCTGTATCCATGATACAACGGACACTCAAACCATTGGGGAAATTGAACCCAGTCTGGCTCAGGTAGGCATCATCATAATGAAGAATAAATGCCCAGGCATTGGTCTCGTTATCCATACTGGAGCTCCAGAATGCTCCCTGTGCCTGAGGCACGCTGAATACACCGTCGCCGTATCTAATATTCCCCGGTAATGCAGTAAAACCACTGTTATTCGTAGCGCCACTGTTGGGGCTGAGCCAATGGTCGTAACCGGCTTCCTTCAGTTCACCTCCGGCTACCCATGAACCACCCAGGAATGTTATCATACCTTGCCATTCGTCGACAGTCGGAATATGCCATCCAGCCCGGCAGATACCTGGAACGCCAGGAGTCATCAAATATCCCATCATCTCCTGCCATTCATACAGACCACCGTACACATCGCACTGGGCCGGGTCATTGTTGTAGCAGTACTTTTCAATGATACCATCATTGTTGAGGTCTGAATGTTCAGCACCCGTGTACACACTATTGGTCATAACGCCCACATTGAGGTTGCGGCCCATCCAGCAACGGCCATCGATCTCAACGACAGGATAGGAGTGTCCATCTCTTGTATCTATCAGACTATCAGGGCAAATGGATACTGCAGCGAAGCTGACCGTCATCAGGTCACTGGTATATCCGCAGGCATTCTGGATGATCCAAGCCAGCTGATACGTGGTTCCGGCAGAGCCTGTGAATGTCGTGTTGTATAAGGTAGTATCCGCAAAGCTGCCTCCCTGACCGCTATATACCCGCCACTGTCCGATGCCGTTGACCGGCTGGTTGGCGGCTAACTGCACACTGGTAGCCGGCACCAGAAGCTGGTCCGGACCGGCATTGGCCTGGTCGGGCTGGGGAGTGCATACCTGCATGGTATCCATCAGGCAACGTACAGAATGACCAGAGCTGACATAGTTTGTGTTACGCACCAGCGGCTCATAGAAATGGATCAAGGTACGGGATAGTATCAGGCCGCTGGTATCTGTACTGGATGACCAGAAGTAGGCATATGAATTCAGGTGCTGGAAAGTTCCATTAAAATAATAACGGTATCCGGCACCAAGGCCGGTAAATCCGCTGCTGTTGGTGGCCATCTCGTTGGGTGAGGTCCAGTGTACCGTCCCCTCCTCTTTCATCTTTCCGCCTGCAACCTGATCACCGCCGAGAAAAATTGAAAGAACGTTCCAATCGCCATCCGTTGGTATATGCCAGCCTGCCGGACAAATGCCCCGGGAACCCTCTGTTGTCTGGTACTCCATGGCCTCATTCCAATCGTACAGGCCTCCATAAACATCACAACTGGCTTCATCATTGTTATAACAGTACTTCTCTATGACCCTGTTGTCAGCCATATCCGAATGCACATACCCCAGGTTTTGGCTGTTCACCTTCACACCAGCATTCAGGTTGCGTCCCATCCAGCATTGATTGCCGATCTGAACCACGGGATATGCCTGTCCATCTCTGGTATCCAGAAGACTGTCGGGGCAGATTACCTGTGGTGATGCAAATCCGAGGACAACCGTATCGCTATTGCTCCCACAAACCGTGGAGATCGTCCAGGCCAGGGTATAGGTTGATCCCGCCTGCCCTGTAAAAAGCGTGGTTGCCAGGGTATCATCGGCAAAGCTTCCACCCTGACCACTAACCACCGACCACTGCCCACTGCCATTCACTGGTGTATTGGCCTGAAGCACAATGCTGGTTCCCTGAATATCTACACTATCCGGGCCTGCATTGGCCTGGTCGGGTTGGGGGGTGCAGGGAAGTATAGTGTCCCATATACAACGAACAGACAAACCGCTCTCTTTACTGATGGTATTGCGGAAAAGATCAGGATGGTTGGCGTAAAGGTTGCGATAAAAGCCATTTGAAATGGAAGAAACGGAGGATGACCAAAAGTACCCGTTGTTTTTGAGATTGCTGAATGCACCAAGGTAGTTCCGTGCGCCGGCACCCAAAGCAGTGAAGCCGCTACTGTTGGTTGCCCCGGTATTGAGGCTACTCCAATAAACATAACCTGTGGCCTTCATCTTGTTTCCGGCAACGGCAGCACCTCCGAGATGATCGGTTAAGGTATACCACTCGGTGTCAGACGGAATATGCCAGCCTGTTGGACAAACACCCTGGCCCCCTGGCGAACTGTTGTATTGCATCATCTCATTCCAATCATAAAATCCGCCATAGATATTGCAATAGGAAGTATCGTTATTATAGCAGTATTTCTCAATCAATCCATTGTCACTAACATCTGTGTGGCTGCTTACCGTCACAACACTGTTCGCCATAACTCCCACATTCAGGTTTCTGGCCATCCAACACTGGTTGCCAATTTGAACCGTAGGGTAAACCTGTCCGTCTCGGATATCGGTCAGATTATCACCACATTGAGAAAATGTTTGTGTTACAGGGAAAAACAATTGAATGGTGTCACTGGTACTTCCACATTGGTTAGAAATGGTCCATGTTAATATGTATGTGCCGCCCGTGCTTGGGTAAAACATGGTGTTACTGAGTGTCGAATCGCTGAATACCCCTCCATTTCCATATAAAATCGCCCAAACCCCGTTTCCGATTGTAGGTGTATTGGCATATAACTGGATGCTATCAGCCGCTATGTTCAGGCTGTCCGGACCGGCGTTTGCCTGGTCGGGTTGGGGGACACAGGGAAGAATGCTGTCCATGACACAACGTATGGTGTATCCCAATGAAGAAACAGTTGATTGCGTCTGAATTTGGGTTGTATTATAATACAGTGTATAGGCAATATAAGAGCTTGAACTCCAATAATTCACCTCTGCATTTATAAAATTGAAACCTCCTTTTGATTCCCTACGGCCACCCGGCAGGGCAGTGAATCCGGAGCTATTGGTAGCACCGGTATTTGGGCTCTGCCAATGCGCTAAGCCTGGCTCTTTCATTGCACCTCCAGCCAATGTTGTGCCGCCCAGGAAATTCGCCAGTACCAGCCATTCGGAGCTTGCAGGAATATGCCAGCCTGTTGGACAAATGCCTTGTGTGCCCTCAAGGGTGCTGTAATTCATCATTTCGCCCCACTGGTACAAGCCACCGTATTCAGTGCAATTCGCGGTATTATTCACATAACAGTACTTTTCGATGCTACCATTATTGCTCGGGGAGGAAAGCCCGAGGATCATATCGCCTACGTTGAGGTTTCTGGCCATCCAGCATTGGGTGCCAATCCTGACCGTGGGATATCGCTGGAAGTCTCTTGTATCGGTCAGTGTATCACCACATTGCTGAAATGCTGCTCCTGAGGAAAAACTAATATTGACCTGATCCGAGGTACGATTACATAAATTTGAGATGCTCCAAACCAGGGTGTAGGTTTCGCCTGCCTGACCGTAGAACAAGGTATTATACTGACTGGAGTCAGCGAAACTACCGTTACTGCCTACCGTGATGGTCCATTCTCCAAGGCCATGAACAGCTTGGTTACCCATTAGCTGAATGCTTGCACCCCCGGTATGGATCGTATCTGGTCCCGCATAGGCCTGATCAGGCTGTGGACTACAGACGAAGGAACTATCATGCAAACACCTGATTGAGAACCCAAAAGAATGATAGTTATCATAGCCCCGACCAACATATGGGTAATTGTAATACAGGTATCGGGTGACAGGGTAGGTTAAGTTATCCCTTGTGGAAGACCAGAAAAACGTGAAGTTATGATAATTGGCGAAGGTAGCGTCGTGATTGCGTATCCCAGATCCAAGCGCTGCGAATCCACTATAGTTTGTAGCGCCCACGTTGGGACTTGTCCAATGAGTTGTTCCGGTTGCCTTCATTTTCGCCCCAGCATTTCTGCCGCTATATCCCCAAATCAGTGAATCCACGCCTGCATCGAGCAAGAGGGTCATATAGGTCCATTCTGAATCGGTAGGCACATGCCATCCATCCGGACAGATACCTTGGGAAGCGGGGGTTGAATCATAATCCATAAGCTCACCCCATTGGTAAAACCCTCCAAATTCGGAACAATTCGCGGCAAGATCATCATAACAGTATTTCTCAATCAGGCCATTGTCCTGTTGTGCGCCACTGCCGGCAATCATGCTTCCCAGGTTCAGGTTTTTGGCCATCCAGCATTGTTTTCCTAACTGGATAGTGGGGTATTGCTGTCCATCTCTGATATCTATCAGAATATCACCACATTGCATGAATGAATTTTGCAGGACAAAGCTGATGGTAACCAGATCGCTGTTGTATCCGCATGCATTCCGGATTATCCAAGCCAGCTGATAGGTCTCTCCGGCTGTTCCATTGAACATGGTATTATTCAGGGTACTGTCTGCAAAACTCCCACCTGTTCCTGAATAGACACGCCAGGTTCCGGTACCATTTACCGGCTGATTGGCTTGAAGTTGCACACTTGTTCCTTGCAGTAGCAGCTGATCCGGCCCGGCATTGGCCTGGTCGGGCTGGGGGGTGCAGGCGGGCATGGTATCCATCAGGCAACGTACAGAAAACCCTGCAGTTGCATCATTCGTATTGCGCACCAGGGGTTCGTAGAAATGGATCAGGGTGCGGGTAAGCAGAAGTCCGCTGGTGTCTACACTAGATGTCCAGAAATAGGTGAAAGACAAGATGTTCTGGAAAGTTCCATTGTAATAATACCGATAACCGGATCCCAATCCTGTAAACCCGCTGCTGTTGGTGGCCATCTCATTCGGGGAAGTCCAGTGAGCTGTACCCGCTTCCTTCATTTTACCCCCTGCTACCAGGGCTCCGCCCAGGAAATCTGACAAAACCGTCCATTCTGCATCCGTTGGGATATGCCAGCCTGCCGGACAAATGCCCCGGGAACCCTCTGTTGCCTGGTACTCCATGGCCTCATTCCAATCGTACAGGCCTCCATAAACATCACAACTGGCTTCATCATTATTATAGCAATACTTCTCGATGACCAGGTTGTCGGCCATATCCGAATGCACATACCCCAGGTTTTGGCTGTTCACCTTCACACCAACATTCAGGTTGCGTCCCATCCAGCATTGATTGCCGATCTGAACCACGGGATATGCCTGTCCATCTCTGGTATCCAGAAGACTGTCGGGGCAGATTACCTGAGGTGATGCAAATCCGAGGACAACCGTATCGCTATTGCTCCCACAAACCGTGGAGATCGTCCAGGCCAGGGTATAGGTTGATCCCGCCTGCCCTGTAAAAAGCGTGGTTGCCATGGTATCATCGGCAAAGCTTCCACCCTGACCACTAACCACCGACCACTGACCACTGCCATTCACCGGGGTATTGGCTTGAAGCTGGATACTGGTTCCCTGGATATTCATGCTATCCGGGCCCGCATTGGCCTGGTCCGGTTGGGGGGTGCAGGGTGGAGGATCCACCTGTATACAACGAACAGAAAGACCATAGGCTCGAAGCGTCCCGGTCATAGAGGCATTGGTGCTGTAGAAGTCAAGATAGCGTGCGTTAAAGCCATTAACCGTGGAGGACCAATAATACGCGCCATACCCAACAATATCAACCGCTCCGTTGGCAAAATAGCGGTAGCCACCCATGGTCCATTTAAGCGGTGAGGCATAGGCACCTGCTATATTATTACTGCTCCAACTTAAACGTTCCTCATTCAACTCCGCCTCCGTTGGGATGCGATATCCTGTTGGACACGGGTTATTTATACCGGTTTCACCCTGCCATAGGTTGTCATTCGGCAGACTACGCCAGTCATCGGAACCTCTGATAAAACTCCCATGACCTGGTTGGTCCGTCTGACTGAGCGTTGTTGTTGTTGAGGATGTCCGACATTGGTGTCCATCGGCAAAACGGCCCCACTGATAGAGATCGCCGTATGCAAGAAAATCGGTGCTGCTGGTGGCTACCTGAGCAGCCCCCAGGTTACGGTCCATCCATGTTTTTCCGGTAATGGGATTGGTAACACTTATGACAGCAGTAGGAACGGCGGAGTCACAATGTACAAATCCGGGAGGATAACCACCCGTCCCACAAACCTGGGGGGCCAGGGCCAGGGTCTGAGCCAAACCCTGTCCAGCGCTATTGGATGGCGTTACCACGATAATACCGGGATCCATACCTGCGGTTACAGTGATTTCATGTGTCCCCTGGCCGGAAGTGATCATCCACCCATTGGGAACCACCCAGGTATAGACAACCCCAGCTACCTGTATAACATTGTAGACAAGGCCAGCTTCATTCTGGCAAGGCATGGCTGGCCCAAGTATCGGAGAAGGCTGGGAAGGTAAAGGACGATACACCGCATGCGGCACCGGGCCGGCAAAGGTGGCATTGATGGCATTGCTGCCGGTCAGGGTGACGAGGTTTTGTATGATCATCGACGGATCGTTGTTCGAACCGCTGTATTTGACATTGCCATCCATGCGCAGGTCTTCACGATAATAGCCCTGAATAAGAGCGTTGATGGCCGTACCACCGACAACACCCAGGATCCGCTGCAGAATAGGGCTGCGATCGTTATTCGATCCGCTGTATTTCAACATCTTGTCGTCTGTGATATCCCCTGCTATCATGGCCTCCACCCCTCCTGCCAGCTGGATCACGCAACGCCCGTATACCGGGAAAGCCGCCGTATCCGAGAAGTCCAGCAAACCTGAAGCCGGAAGGGCCAGCCGTGCTGCACTCATGGCTGATAGGTGACTTTTGTGCAAAACAGCAATGTAATAGTTGCCCGGCGGCACATTGAACTGGATCTGGCTGTTGCCGGTCACATCCCTGACACTGCCATCAGAATACAGTACACAGGCCTTACGTGCAACCGCCGTATCTGGCGCCGACCGCAGGTCCAGAAGGATCCAATCCACCATCTGGGCTGGAATGGAGTTCAGGGCTTCCGTTCCCGGATAAGCCCAGATACCGGTGTTGTAAGGTTGATTCAAGGGCAAATGGTTGCCCGCGTTCAAATGGGTTGTCATCAGCCCTCCACCCGCGTAGGCACCCTGCAGATAAACCCTAATTTGAACCTGAATACCCTGGGACTGCACCAGATTGAAGAACACAGTGCATACGGCAAGCAAGATACTCCTACGCATCATACTGTTTTTTAATGGATTAAAAAATAGAAAAGGACTTAGGGCAATACCCCTCCACGAGCCGGCAAGAGAGACGAAATATAGGAATCATTCATATGCAATGCAAAAAAATCCGGGCAGATGAAATTTCCTGCCCGGATCATGCTCCTACAATTTTGTATCACCATCTGCCTGGCTTATTCCCCAGTAAAAACAGGCAAGGCCAGTGTAATGCGCGATTCAGTGTCAGGTTCCTTCCTTCAGGCAGCGCACGCTGAACCCGCTTTGAATGGCACCCAGGTTGCGGCCTGTACCCCCCAGGTAGTAGTATAGGCTTCGCATCCATGTATGTGTGGAACTTGAACTGCTGGATGTCCAGAGGTAGGCCCTTGCTTTCAGGTGTCCAAAACTACCGGGGAGGCTATACCCTCCGCCAACGCCGGTAAACCCTGTGCTGTTGGTAGCGCCTGTATTGGGGCTGCTCCAATGATCAAAACCCGTCTCTTTAAGGAGTCCACCTGCTACAACTGGGCCACCCAGATAGCCTTCCAGGACGGTCCAGGCGGAATCGGAAGGGATCACCCAGCCACTTGGACAAATCCCCTGAACATTCTGGGAGATCTGATAGGCCATGGCCTCAGCCCAGGTGTATAAGCCGCCAAAACCATCACAATTGGCGCTGTTGTTATCGTAACAGTGTTTTTCGATGATCCCGTTATCGGTTGGCGGAACCGATGCCATGGTCTGGGTACCGACGTTCAGATTCCTGGCCATCCAGCATTGGGTGCCGATCAGAACAGTAGGGTATAACTGCCCGTCCCTCGTATCTGTAATCGTCGAACCACAGGTAAATGTAGTGGCCGCTGAAAAACTGACCTGAACCGTATCGGAAGAGCTACCACACGCATTAGAAACTGTCCAAACCAGGGTATAGGATGATCCGGCCGTACCATTGAACACACTGTTGTGCAGGCCTGGGCTGGCGACACTGCCTCCTACCCCCGAGATCATACTCCAGGAGCCTGATCCATGTATGGGCATTGAAGCCTGCAGTGCACAACTCGTCCCCTGGATATTCAGAAGGTCCGGCCCTGCGTTGGCCTGGTCGGGTATGGGAGAACAATCTTTAATACAACGTACCGATGCCCCTTTTTCCTGCTCCAACCTCAGGCGACCTATATTCTGACCGTTATTATGCATGCTGCGGCCGATCGCAAATCCGGCCGTGTCTTCGTTGGAGGTCCAGTAGATGCCCGATTCCCCTTTGCCATAAAAATAGCCCTGTTCATAGCGCATTCCACCTGGCATGGCAGTGAATCCACTACTGTTGGTCGCGCCGGTATTGGGCCACCACCATTCATTGAATCCTTTTAAGGCCCCGCCAGCATTGTAACCCCTGTAGCCAGCGTTATCCCATTCTGCATTACCAACACCATAAATACTATCAACAGTGCCTTCCAGGATTTTCCATTCAGCATCAGATGGCACATGCCAGCCTGAAGGACAAATACCCTGAGAACCGGCGGCACCCCCGTAGTTTATCAATTCATTCCAGTCATAAAGACCGCCAAATACCTGACAATTCCATGCCTGATTATCAATGCAATACTTCTCGATATTGCCATTATTGCTGACATCACTATGTGAGGATCCTGTCCAGGTATTATAGGCTATATCTCCTGCATTCAGGTTTTGCGCCATCCAGCACTGATTTCCTATCAGAACGGTGGGATAGCTCATTGCGTCGCGCATATCCACCAGGACATCACCACACTGATTGAAAGTCTGCACCAGGGCGAAGGAGATCAATACAATGTCCTTGGTGGTGCCGCAGCCGTTGTAGTGGGTCCATACAAGTGTATAGAACTGACCCACCATGCCGGTAAAGATGGCATCAGCCTGTGTCGGGTCCGAGAAACTACCACCCTGGCCCCATAAAATGGTCCATAGACCGGTTGCATTCAGGGGTTGATTGCCTTGCAGCTGGTATGTAGTGCCTGGGAGATCAAAAGTGTCAGTTCCTGCATATGCCTGGCTAGGACCAGGTTGGCAGGGAGCGAAATCACTTCGCAGGCACCTCACCGAACAACCTAGGGTTTGAAGATAATTGTACCTGTCAACGCTTGATTCGTTGTAGCGCAAGCCGTGGATCCAGGCATTGCTGCCCCCACTGGAGCTGGAGGTCCAGTAATTGCTATAGTTCGTCAGGGCGTAGAAATTGCCTTGCGTTCCTCTGGTTCCTGATGGGAGGGCTGTGAACCCACTTACATTGGTAGCCCCGTAATTGGGATGGATCCAATGAGCGGTACCTGCTTCCTTCAATCGCCCGCCTGCATCAGAGCCCCGCCAGCCGTAGTTGCCCCATATAACATCATTGACACTAAAAAATGCATCCAATGACCCGGCCATATTGCTCCACTCTGCATCAGTCGGAATTCTCCATCCTTCTGGACAAATGCCGCTTGCTCCTTCCTGGTCAACATAGTTCATGGCTTCATCCCAGTCATACAGCCCCCCGTATATCCCGCAGTTTGCTGTATCATTGTTAAAACAGTACTTCTCGATGATGCTGTTGTCGGACATATCACTATGATCCGATCCTGTTTCCGTGCTGATAACAAAAGTCCCTACATTCAGATCCCTGGCCATCCAGCACCTTGCCCCGATCTGAACGGTCGGATAAACCTGCCCGTCGCGCTGGTCTGTGAAGTCACTGCCGCAGGTAAAGAGCTGAGGGGTTGCAAATCCAATCTGAACGCTATCACTGCTGCTTCCGCATACCGTGGAGATTGTCCAAACCAGGGTATAGGTTGATCCCGCCTGTCCTGTAAATAGCGTGGTTGCCAGGGTATCATCGGCAAAGCTACCTCCCAATCCACTAACCACTGTCCACTGACCACTGCCATTCACCGGGGTATTGGCCTGAAGCTGGATACTGATTCCCTGGATATTCAGGCTATCCGGACCGGCATTTGCCTGGTCGGGTTGGGGGGTGCAGGTATAAACACCCTGAATACACCTGACTGAAAATCCCATTGTTTTGAGGTCGTAAGTACCCCTGTGCACACCGCCGTAGTCATGGCCTACGTTTCGGTGAATTCCGATTTCGGTGGAGAACGCTGAGGACGTCCATAGGAGCGCATAAGCATTGCGGTAACCGAAGCTACCATCGTCGAAGCGGAGCCCACCCCCGAGAGCGGTGAAGCCACTGCTATTGGTGGCATCAGCATTGGGTGAATTCCAATGCGCAGTGCCCGTTTCCTTCATCTTGCTGCCTGCGTCTGTGCCACTCCATCCCCCGCTGTTACAATCCACCGTTGAATCCAGGAAAGTCGTCAGGGTGCAATACTCGGCATCGGTTGGGACATGCCAGCCATCAGGGCAGATACCCTGGACACCTGGCGTTGTGGAATATCCCATCATCTCGTCCCACTGGTAAAGCCCGCCATAGATGGCACAATTGGCTGCATCATTATCATAACAATACTTTTCTATGATGCTGTTATTTATCTGGGTATTTGTACCCGTGATGATGTTACCGATGTTAAGGTTCCTGGCCATCCAGCACTGGCTGCCGATGAGCACTGTCGGATATTGCTGTCCATCTCTGACATCAATGATAAGGCCGCAGTTCGGGAAAGCAAAACCAATATGTACCGTATCACTGCTGCTCCCACATACCGTGAAGATGGTCCACACCAGGGTATAGGTAGAACCTGTTACTCCAGTAAATAAGGTTGTTGCCAGGGTATCATCGGCAAAGTTTCCTCCCAGTCCACTAACCACCGACCACTGACCACTACCATTCACCGGGGTATTGGCCTGAAGCTGGATACTGGTTCCCTGGATATTCAGGCTATCCGGACCGGCATCGGCCAGGTCGGGTTGGGGATAGCACGGCAATGGCGCGTACACGGCATGCGGCACCGGACCGGCAAAGGTGGCATTGATGGCATTGCTGCCGGTCAGGGTGACGAGGTTTTGTATGATCATCGACGGATCGTTGTTCGAACCGCTGTATTTGACATTACCATCCATGCGCAGGTCTTCACGATAATATCCCTGGATAAGCGCGTTGATGGCCGTGCCACCAACAACACCCAGGATCCGCTGCAGGATAGGGCTGCGGTCGTTATTCGATCCGCTGTATTTCAACATCTTGTCATCTGTGATATCCCCTGCTATCATGGCCTCAACCCCTCCTGCCAGCTGGATCACGCAACGCCCGTATACCGGAAAAGCCGCCGTATCCGAGAAGTCCAGCAAACCAGAGGACGGAAGGGACAGCCGTGATGCACTCATGGCTGAAAGATGGGATTTGTGCAAAACGGCAACATAATAGTCGCCCGGCGGTACATTAAACTGTATCTGGCTGTTGCCGTCTACATCCCTGATACTGCCATCAGAATACAGTAAACAGGCCTTACGTGCCACCGCTGTATCCGGCGCCGACCGCAGGTCCAGCAGCACCCAATCCACCATCTGGGCCGGAATAGCAGTCAGGGCTTCCGTTCCCGGATAAGCCCAGATACCGGCATTGTACGGTTGATTCAAGGGCAAATGGTTTCCCGCATTCAAATGGGTTGTCATCACCCCTCCACCTGCGTAGGCACCTTGTAATAGAACTTTTACCTGAATATCAATACTTTGGCAATATACTCCCAGGGACATTACCAAACCAAAACCCAATAGATACAGTCTTTTCATCATTGTTGATGATTAAGGAAAATACTCAGTTAACTTAAACTTTAAAATCGAATGAAAGGCTTGCTTTTATACGGCAGTAAAGGCAGAGAAAGTTAAAAAATATAATTAGGTCGTACTTTGTTCGGATTAAAAAATATATAGAAAAATTCCGTATAGCAGTGAAGACCATAATATCCTGAACAGGCGATTAATACAATCCTAGTAAACTATATACGTAATATGTCTGGCATGACTCTGCCAACAATAAGAACGTTATTCTCTATTAAAAAAGCATCAGAATTGCAGCAATGCATCATAAAGCCGGCTGGTAGGGAGCCCCACCACGTTGAAGTAGGATCCTTCAATCCGGCAGATGCCCGTATAGCCTATCCACTCCTGTATGCCATACGCACCCGCTTTATCAAAAGGATGATAATGGTCCACGTACCAGGTTATCTGCTCTTCAGATAATTCTTTGAACCATACAGATGTACTGACGGAAAAGCTGAGGCACTTATGAAGGGCGCGCAGGTGTATGCCCGTAATCACCTCATGCATGGCACCCGACAGGGCTTTCAGGGTGATGATGGCCTCTTCACGATTGGCAGGTTTTCCGAGGATCCGGCCATCTTTAACGACAATGGTATCTGCTGTCAGGAGCAGTGTATTCTCGTGCATCATATCAGATGGAAAAGCCGCGGCTTTGCGCTCAGCCAGGGCAACAGCCACCTCGGCTACGGGAATACCTGCCGGGACCTCCTCATCGGTATCTAGCGGCATAACCCTGAAATTCAATCCCATTTCTTTCATCAAACTGGCCCGGCGAGGAGATGCAGAAGCCAGGATTAGATCCCAATTGTTGTTGAAAGTATTTAAAGGTGAGGATGTTTCTGTCATGGTCTCCTTTTGATCGATGTTATCCTGCTATGCATCCCAGGAAAAGGCCTGCTTATCGAACCACTTGTTCTGCACACGCATGACCTGTTCAATGACATCACGGGCACAACCGCGGCCACCGGGGTACTGCGAGATGTATACCGAGACCGACTTGATTTCTTCGGCGGCATCTGCCGGGCAGCATGGAACACCGGCCACCTGCATCACCTCATAATCGGGGATATCATCTCCCATAAACAAGACTTCCTCTGCCTGCAAGCCTTTGTCTTTCAAATAATCTTCAAAAACTCTCAGTTTATCCCCCACACCCAGGAAAACATCGTGGACCTCCAGCACTGAAAAGCGTTTCCTGACCGATTCGGTGCGGCCACCAGATATTATGGCCACCCGGTAGCCTTTCTTCACCGCCTGGCGTATGGCAAAGCCATCCCTGACATTGGCAGTACGGAGCAAATCACCGTCATTGTCAATAAGAATGGTGCCATCAGTGAGGACACCGTCATAATCAAACACAAAAGTTGTGACCTTGTGGAGCAGCTGCTTATAGTTCTTCATGGGGTTCGGGATGGTTTGCAAAATCCTGTATTGATTGCGTCAGTAAACGATAGACTTCAGCCCACTCCGGGTGTGAAGACAATAGGGAAAGCTGACTTTCTAAAACGGCATGATCAAAACGCACAGCCGGGCCAGTTTGCATTTGCCGGGCCGGTTGACTGCCAACCCGCGCAGCTGTATGGCGAATAATAGGCGCCAGCAGGTGCGCAGGCAGGCGATGTGTTGCCAGCAATTCCTCAGCCATGGCATACAGATGATTGGAGAAATTACTCACAAATACGGCGGCAAGGTGCATGATCTGCCTTTCCTGGAATGATGCTGTCTGAACCATTGAGGACAAACAAGAGGCAAAAGCCTTCAATTTCCTCTCTGCCAGTGGATTGCTTGCTTCAATGATAAAAGGAATATCCGCTGGATCCGGGAAATGGCTTTCGGAAAACGTCTGCAAGGGCCAGCAAACACCATAATGATCTGTCAATCCGGAGAATATATCTGCCGGAAGACTGCCTGCCGCATGCACGAACAGCTCGTCCCTAAGCATGAGGTTACCGGCGACCTCTGGGATGGATTGATCAGATACCAGAACGAGATAAAGCGAAGCACCTTTGCGAAGCGACTGCCACTGCGTCACAGCATCCGCACCGCACAAAGATGCCACATAGCCGGCTTTCACAGGGTCACGACCGTAAACCTGGTGGATGGGCAAGCCCAGCCCAGGTAGATGACGGGCATAAAACTGGCTCAGGCGGCCCGTGCCAATGAGGATAACGTCCTGTATCTCCATATCAGGCCAAAGGTAAAATATTCCTGACTCCCTATTGCGGCCCCATACGACGGACCATGGCCAGCACCATCCCAAAGAGCATGATGGCAACTCCCAGCCACATAATCAAAATGAAGGGGAAGATGATGGCCTTCAATACAACATAATCCATCTGCTTCTGGTAAAAGCCAAGCCAGACATGTTGTGCCGTCTCCGATACACGTTCAAACCTGATCCCAAAATCCAGCGCAGGATCAGAGACCACCTCATTAAAGGCCTTTCCATCATCAAGGATATAACTGGGTCTGAGCTCGATCTGATTTCCCATGGGTCCGCTTACCAGCATCTTCACCGATAATCGTGCACTGGAGTAATCCTCATTCACATCCTGCACAATGAGTGAATCCATGATGATCTGATACCCGGGAAAATCGACCGTATCGCCGACCCTGGACTCTGATTCACGTATCAGATTGTATCCTCCAGAAGCAGCAGGACCCAACTCGGCGAAGCTGATAAAAGCATATACATCCTTGTCAAGGTGGGTTACCGTTGCCGGCTCGTATACATTGCCCATACGCTGATTCACATTGATATTTGGGGTGATCGTGAAAGCATCCAGCCAGGCATCCGCTTTTCTGTTGTATTCCAGGAACTGGATTTTGAAGTATGTCCGTGTACCTTCCACCCACTTATCCTGGTAGGTAACGGCATAAGAACCCATAGGGACCGTATCACCACGTAATAGTAGCTGGTTTTCAGTATTGCTGGCTGCATCCCCCAGATCGAAGGCAGTGGTATTCTTGCTGATCACCGTTTCGTTGCTAAAGGTGATGACAACACCGATCAGGAAGAGTGCAAATCCGAGATGTGTAAGTGCTGATCCGGCACGTGGGAGCCGGAACCCTTTCTTTTGCCATACCTCAAAAGAAGAAACCAAGGCAACACTGAGACCGAAAATCAGGACAATATAGGTGGGCCGGGAAATCCCGAAAGTCATACTGAAGAAGACCGTCAATCCTACCGCCACAAGCAGACCCGGCCAGACCCGGTTAAGAAAACTCCTCCCCGCATTCGGGCCAAAGGCCATGTATTGACTGAATCCAATCAATAATCCGATCAGCACGGCATAGGGCAACTGCCAGTTGTTGTAATACGTTACCGGATCAATCGGCGGTGCAATATTGGTACCCAGGATGGCATTGACGACAGGAATGGAGGTTGTGAAGATGATCTGGAAGGCAGACAGCACCAGCACCATCCCACCCAAAAACATCCAGAACTCACGGCTGAGAAGGTTTTCCTTTTCTCGCTTGTTGATATCCTTATACCTGCGAAGGAAAGGAAGAATCGTAATCAGTAGGAAAGTCAGTACGAAGATAATGAGCTGATTGGCCAGTCCGTCATCCCCAAAGCTGTGCACGGACGTCTCGCTCAGGATGCCACTGCGGGTGAGGTAGCTGGAATACAACACCATCACATAGGCAAAACCCAGGAACAGGAAGGAAGACAGCAGGCTGATGTTATGGTTCCGGCTGGCAATCAGGAAATGGATTCCTGCCATCAGTGTCAGCCAGGGGACCAGCGAAGCATTTTCCACAGGATCCCAGGCCCAGAAACCACCAAAAGTCAGGGCAACATAGGCCCATGCTCCCCCCAGGAGGATACCGGTAGCCAGAGCCATGGCAGAGAACAAGGCCCAGGGCCTAACGGCTGTCATCCATGCATGGTAACGACCCGTCCATAAGCCACTGATGGCGTATGCAAATGGGATTAGAACCGAGGCATAACCCAGAAACAAAACGGGAGGGTGTGATACCATCCAGGGGTTTTCAAGCAAGGGATTCAACCCATTGCCGTCGATGATCTGCTTTAAATAGTTTGGATTCTGGAAAATATCTGCGCCCAGATTGGCGGGTACTTCGCGCAGCAGGATGAAAGGATCGCCGCCCAGTTTCATGAATCCGAGGTCCCAGCCCAGCAACATGCTCATCAGGAAGGCCTGGGATAATCCTACGATCGCCATCACCGGCATCTCCCAATCACGGCCCTTCCAGATAACCAGCACACCAAGCAAGGCTTGCCAGAATGCCCAGACAAAGAAGCTACCCTCCTGCCCTGCCCAGAAACAGGACAAGATGTACTCTGGTGCCATGTCTCTGGAGGAATATTGCCAAACATAGCGGTACTCAAAATGATGATTGAATATCAGGTAATACAGCGCACCTGCTGCCGTCAACATGAGCACAAAATGCAAGCTGAACAGCCAACGTCCCCACTTACGGAACTGCACGGCCTGTGCGGAAGCATGAGGCCGGAACTGCGGCATCGCATAGATGATTGCGGCGGCAAGGGCTGTCAGAAATGAGAAAGAAATGGCCCAATGGCCCAGCTTTCCTGGAAAAAGAAATTCACCAATATATTGTATATCCATAAGATATGAGGTTAAATCAACAAAACTAATATCTACATCTCTGCATACAAAAATGCCACACAAAGGTAGTGAATTCCGGCATTGCCACTGCCTCAATGGAAAGATGATGAATTCCGGACGCAGATGACATCCTGGAACCATGCCTTCAGTTTTTCAGAAGGAAGATCTCAGGGCACCAGAAAACCGGTTTTGTTGAAAACTTGGAGCCCCGGCAGCAGGTCAGATTGTGTAATTTTGACCCCATGGAAAACAAGTTACCCCAGGCCGGAAATCCCAGGCAAAGAAAGTTTACCTCTACCACAGAGGCCAGCCTGCCGCTCCATGGCAAGTTGCCCCCGCAGGCAATCGACCTGGAAGAGGCTGTTCTTGGCGCTATCATGTTGGAAAAGAATGCCTTGACAGCCGTTATCGACATCCTTAAACCGGAAGTTTTTTATAAGGATACCCATCAGATCATCTTTGATGCCATCATTTCCCTGTTTAATAAGTCAGAGCCTGTTGACATCCTGACTGTCACACAGGAGCTTAAAAAAAGTGGCAAGCTGGACCTGGTAGGCGGACCATATTATATCAGTCAATTATCCAACCGTGTTGCTTCAGCCGCCAATGTGGAGTTCCACGCCCGTATCCTTTCTCAAAAATTTATCCAGCGCAAGCTTATCGAGATATCTTCGGCCATTATCCGTGACAGTTACGAAGACACCAAAGACGTATTTGACATCCTGGATGAAGCTGAAAAAGAACTATTTAGCATCAGCGAAACCAGTTTTCGCCGGGACTATGAAACCATGCAGTCGCTGGTGACAGAAGCCATCCGTGATATCGAAGCAGCCCGTAACCACGATGGCAGCCTGCGGGGTGTCCCCAGCGGCTACCTCAGCCTGGACAGGATCACGGCGGGATGGCAACGCTCCGATCTGATCGTGCTCGCTGCCAGACCAGGTATGGGTAAAACAGCTTTCGCACTCTCAATGGCGCGCAATATCGCCGTTGAGCACAAACAACCGGTCGCCATCTTCTCCCTTGAAATGTCTTCCATCCAGCTGGTTACCCGACTCATCTCGGCTGAGTCAGAGCTCCCGGCTGATAAACTGAAAAGGGGGCAACTGGAAGAATATGAATGGAAACAGCTTCACAGCAAGATCACGGACCTGATTGAAGCTCCCATCCTGATCGATGACACCCCGGCTCTTTCTATCTTCGACCTCAGGGCCAAATGCCGGAGACTTAAAGCACAGCACGATATCAAGATCATTATCATCGACTATATCCAGCTGATGTCGAGTGATAAAGAAAAACAATCCGGAACCCGCGAACAGGAAATCAGCAACATTTCCCGTAGCCTGAAAAGCCTGGCCAAGGAACTGGATGTTCCCATTATTACACTATCCCAGCTCAACCGATCGGTCGAAACCAGACCTCAGTCACAATCCAAAAAGCCCATCCTGTCGGACCTCCGCGAATCCGGGGCTATTGAACAAGACGCCGACATGGTTCTCTTTATCTACCGGCCTGAATATTACAAGATTGACAATGATGAGAAAGGACCAACCAAGGGGATGGCTGACATCATCATCGCCAAACACCGTAACGGCGCCCTTGCTGAGATCCGCATGCGCTTCATCGACAAATTTGCACGATTTGAGGAACTGGACAGCAATGCCCTTCCTGCACACTTTGACATGCCGGATGATATCAACGGCTGGAGTACACGCATCGTCCAGTCGCGCATGAACGATATGCCGGACGAAGACCTGCCTTATTAAACTGAACAACCTGCCGGTTCTGATGTTGTTACATAAGAAATCTGCTTGCAGATACGTTTAATATCTTTCTACTTTCAAAAATGGATATGAAGCGCCTACGATACATCCTGGGAATCCTGATACTACTCTTACTGCCCTTTTCAGGCCTCCGGGCAGCTTATATGCTGATCCCGATGGATCAGCAGCAGAAGAATCACCTGAAAGCATACGGCATCGCATATTGGACGCTCACTCAAGATGTTGAAGTGATGTGGCTGCTCAACTACAGGGGTGGCAGTTTTATGAGCCAGTACCATCCTCAGATTGAAAAAGAATGTGTCATCAGAGGCGTGTCGTTCCAGATCATCGCCGATGCACAAAGCACAGCCATACTGCAGGAAATCGCTGAGCCGGCGGTGAATATGGAAGTCATCAAGCTTACCAAGGCACCCCGTGTTGCCATTTATTCTCCCAAAACCAGGTTACCCTGGGATGATGCCGTTACATTGGTGATGACCTATGCCGAAATCCCATACGATGTCATCTATGATGAGGAAGTGCTCAGCGGCGTTTTGCCAATGTATGACTGGCTGCACCTTCATCATGAGGACTTCACCGGTCAGTATGGCAAGTTTTGGTCAGCCTACCGCAATGCGGCCTGGTATAAGGAGGATGTAGCCTATTCCGAAGCCATGGCCAAAAAACTTGGGTTTCAGAAGGTCAGCCAGCTTAAGCTTGCGGTTGCCAAGAACATCAGGGATTTCGTCACGGGAGGAGGGTATATGTTCGCTATGTGCTCCGCCCCCGACAGCTACGACGTTGCCCTGGCTGCTGATGGCGTCGATATCTGTGATGTCATGTTCGATGGCGACCCGATGGATCCCAATGCTCAACAAAAACTTAATTATGACAACTGTTTTGCTTTCACGGGTTTCAAGCTGAGCACCAGTCCTTATGAATATGAGATCTCCAGTATTGATGTGAATCCACAGACCCGGAAAATCGGACAGGCCAACGATTTCTTTACCTTGTTCGATTTCAGCGCAAAATGGGATCCTGTTCCAACCATGTTATGTCAGAACCACGAGACAGTCATCAAAGGTTTTATGGGACAATCTACAGCTTTCAATAAGGATCACCTGAAGTCTCATGTCCTTATTCTTGGGGAAACCAAGCAGGCCAATGAGGTAAGGTATATACACGGAGAGCATGGAAAAGGAACCTGGACCTTTCTGGGGGGCCACGATCCGGAAGATTACAGGCACTTTATCGGTGATCCGGCCACAGACCTGAACCTCTACCCAAACAGCCCGGGTTATCGCCTCATCCTCAATAATATTCTCTTCCCCGCTGCCAAGAAAAAGCCCCAGAAGACCTGATATAACAGGATAGGCTCTTTTCAGCAAATCACATAATCCGCCAGATCCTGGTGCAAAGAGGCCCTTTCATAGATCTCATAACTGTATGCGAATGCATTGCCAGGCCCAGCTGCTGCATCTTCATGGGATATTAGCACCCAATCATGTGGATCTGGTTCAGGGAAAAAGGTATCTCCCTCGAAATCCTGGTGGACACGCGTAAGATAAAGCCGGCCGGCCAATGGCAGGAACTGCCGGTAAACACTGCCTCCTCCAATGATAAAATTCTCCTCATCCGGCCTGCATTGCTGGATAGCTTCTTCTATGCTGAGTACCACTTTGGCTCCTTCCAGATGTTCTCCGGGCTGGTCGCTCAATACCACACTGGTGCGCCCGGGTAATGGCCGGCGCGGCAGGGATTCCCAGGTTCGCTTACCCATGATGATTACATGGCCGTAAGTCAATTCCTTGAACCGCTTCAAATCCTCCGGAATATGCCATAGTAGCTGATTGTCTTTTCCAATGGCATAGTTGGATGCAACGGCTACAATGATGGAAATGGGTGGTAACATATTATACTTTTAAAGTGGATACTACACAGCGACGTCGGCTTTGATATGCGGGTGCGGATCGTAGTTGCGGATTTCAATGTCCTCAAACCGGAACTCAAAGAGATCCCTCACCGCCGGATTGAGCCATAGCTCCGGCAGTGGATTGGGCTCGCGTCCAAGTTGAAGCCTGACCTGATCCATGTGGTTGTTATATATATGCACATCTCCAAAGGTGTGGATGAACTCACCGGGCTGCAACTCACAAACCTGAGCAATCATGTGTGTCAGCAATGCGTATGAGGCAATGTTGAACGGGACCCCCAGAAAAAGATCAGCACTTCTCTGGTAGAGCTGACAGGAAAGCCTTCCTCCGGCTACATAAAACTGAAACAGCACATGGCAGGGTGCCAGGGCCATCTGGTCGAGCTGTCCGACATTCCATGCACTGACGATGATCCTTCTCGAGTCTGGGTTATGTCGAAGCTGATGAAGGACCTGCGCTATCTGATCTATCGCACCCTGGTCGGAAGGCCAGGAGCGCCATTGGGCACCATATACAGGCCCCAGACTGCCATCGTCGCGTGCCCATTCATCCCAGATACGCACTCTGTTATCATGCAAATAGGCAATATTGGTGTCGCCCTTTAGAAACCACAAAAGCTCATGTACGATAGACCTGATATGCAGTTTCTTGGTTGTGAGCAAAGGAAAACCCTGCTGAAGATCGAAACGCATCTGATAACCGAAAACACTGCGCGTACCCGTACCGGTGCGGTCGGCCTTATCAACGCCCTTTTCCATCACATGGCTCAGCAGGTCAAGGTATTGCCTCATCTTTAAGATTTATTATTAATGTTCTACATGACCAACTTACCCGAGGATCATCCCGATAATGGTTGCCGACATTAAAGAAGCCAGGGTTCCGGCAATCAGGGCCTTGAATCCAAACTGTGTGAGCAGCAGGCGCTGGTTGGGGGCCAGGGATCCGATCCCGCCTATCTGGATGCCGATGGAGGCCACATTCGCGAATCCACAGAGCATATAGGTAGCCATGATGATGGACTTGGGATCTGCAAAAGCACCGGCTGTCTTTAGTTCAGCCAGACTTACATACCCAATAAACTCGGTCATAATGGTTTTCTCACCCAGCATCTGACCCACCAATGTCATATCTGCGGTTGGAACGCCCAGCAACCACATCAGGGGTGCGAGGGTGTAACCAAGCACAAACTGCAGGCTGAGCTGTTCGAACTGACCCCCTGTGTAATCTGCGATCAGTGTATTCAGGCTGGTCCAATCGCCAACTTTCAGGAACACATAATTTACCAACGCAATGAAGGCAATGAAAACCAACAACATAGCAGCAACATTCACTGCGAGCTTCAGACCTTCGCGTGTTCCGTTGCTAATGGCATCAAGGATATTTTTACCTGCTTTATCTGCCGTGATTTCAATATTGCGGCTGATATCCTCCGTCTGTGGAACCAGGATTTTCGAGATGACTACCACGCCTGGGGCGGCCATCACCGAAGCTGTGAGCAGATGCTTGGCAAAGAGCAGCCGCTGAACCGGGTCGTCACCCCCGAGGAAACTGATATAAACAGCAAGGACACCTCCGGCCAGGGTTGCCATGCCTCCGGCCATCACGAGCAGTATCTCCGAACGGTTCATCTTCTCGAGGTAGGCCTTGATCATCAGCGGACTCTCGGTCTGACCTAGAAAGATGTTACCTGCCACGGATAAACTTTCAGCACCGGAGAGTCGCAAGGCCTTGGTCATGACCCAGGCCATCGCATACACCACCTTCTGGATGACGCCCAGGTAAAATAAAACGCTGGTCAAGGCTGAAAAGAAGATGATGGTCGGAAGGATTTTAACGGCAAAGGTGACCAGTCCTGGTTCTATCTTGCCGGTAACCATCGAACTGAAGAGAAATTCGGTTCCGGCTTCTGTGAAATCGAGCACTTTGACAAAAAGTTTGCCGATGAACTCGAAGAATAGCTGTACGAAGGGTACATATAGCACACCAAGAGCCAGGACGAGCTGAAAACCAAGTCCGATGACCACCACCCGCCATGATATGGCTTTGCGGTTTGAACTCAGCAACCAGGCTATAACCACCAGAACAAGCATTCCGATCAGCCCACGGAAGATGGAATAAAGACTGATGCCGGCCGTATCTGTAGCCGGGAGCACCTGACTATGACCTGATTGCTGCGGAATGCTATCTTGAAACTCCGTGCCGGATATGGACATGATGCTATCCGCCGCGACGGTCAGTGTTTCCTGGGCGGCAGCAAACTGGGAAAGGGCCAGGCATAAGCCCAAGCCTAAGATTATCGTCCTGATCTTCATCCTCTTCCGCTTTTGATTGAATTAATATTTCCCGGTTTTCTTATGCGTCCTCTCCTTCATCCTTCCTGCGGTTGATCTCATCGCGGATCATTGACGCCTCTTCATATTCTTCCTGGCTGATCGCTTTATCGAGCATCTCCTGAAGCTCTTCAAGCGTATAGAGGAACAGACTGCTTCGTGTATTCTCCTCATCGTCGGGGGGGATCTCATTCATTTCCTCAATGACTTCATCGTCGACCGCGATGGCAGCAGCATCCATAATAGCAGGATAAGTATAGATAGGGCAATTGAAACGCAAGGCAAGCGCGACAGCATCGGAAGTACGTGAGTCTATTTCGCAGGATTCACCACCCCGATCGCAGACCAGCCGGGCAAAGAACACCCCTTCCTGAAACTTATTGATCACCACCTCTTTGATATTGACGTGATAAGCCTGTGCAAAGCTTCTGAACAGGTCATGCGTAAGAGGGCGGCTGGGTTTCATTTTCTCGAGCTCAATGGCAATGGCCTGAGCCTCAAACCCTCCTATGATGATGGGCAGACGGCGCTTTCCTCCCGATTCCACCAGAATAAGGGCATATGCCCCGCTCTGGGACTGGCTGTAGGACATGCCGACGACCTCAAGTCGGATCTTTTCCATGCGATCGTTTATGGCTTGAATTTGGGAATTCAAATATAGCAATATTCATTTGCCTGATGGAAAGACAAGCATAATGGTAATAACTGGCCGGACAGCAGACAGGCAAAAACCGTGTCAATGCGCAGGTTCCATTAGGATTTTTCGTCCGAACTCCTTTAATTTGCGGGTTCCCGACATAAAAAACACCACCCATGAAGAAGATTCTCATGCTGGCCCTCACAGCAGGGCTCTTACCCTTCAGCCTCTTCGCCAGTGAGGCGGATCTGCCGATACCGGATCTCCGCGAAAGTTTTTTCCCCGTGGTCGGAATGAATGGATGGTCATTGCTGATGTATGGTTTTATCATTATTGGTATCGGCATCCTCTTCGGGATCTGGCAATACCTGAATATCCGCAAGATACCCGTCCACAAAGCCATGGCAGATGTCTCACATATCATTTATGAGACATGCAAAACCTACCTCCTGCAGCAGGGCCGCTTCCTGGTCATCCTGTTTCTCATCGTGGGCGCTGCCATTGTTTATTATTTCCTTGGACTGGTCGAGGGAATCGGCATTGGGAAGGTGTTGCTGATCTTATTCTGGACCGTGATCGGCATCCTGGGATCATATGGTGTAGCCTGGTTTGGCATCCGCATCAACACCCTTGCCAATAGTCGAACATCCTTCGCAGCCTTGCAAAATAACTCCTTCAAGGTGATGGGTATTCCCTTGCAGTCGGGAATGAGTGTCGGATTGCTCCTGGTATGTGTGGAGCTGATCATGATGCTCATCATCCTGCTTTTCGTCCCGGGAGAAAGTGCAGGTGCCTGTTTTGTCGGATTCGCCATTGGTGAGTCGCTGGCAGCCAGTGCCCTGAGGATCGCCGGCGGTATCTTCACCAAAATCGCAGACATTGGCGCGGATTTGATGAAAATCGTATTCAAACTCCCTGAAGATGACCCGAGAAATCCGGGCGTCATTGCGGATTGTACCGGTGACAATGCCGGTGACAGCGTTGGGCCCACCGCCGACGGATTTGAAACCTATGGAGTGACCGGCGTAGCCCTGATCGCTTTCATCGTGCTGGCCATCCCGGACATCCCCTTCCAGAGCACACTTATTACATGGATCTTTGCCATGCGTATCCTCATGATCGCAACCTCGCTGGGTGCATATTATATTAATGACTTCATCGCACGCAAACGTTTCGGCCACAAGGAACTCTTCAATTTTGAAATCCCGCTCACCACACTGGTGTGGATCACCTCTATCCTGTCCATCTTCGTCACCTTTGCCGTCAGCTACCTCCTGATCGGGAACCTGACAATGCCTGATGGTGTCGCCGAAACCAACTTATGGTGGAAACTATCTGTGATCATCAGCCTTGGAACACTGGCAGCGGCGATCATTCCGGAAATGACCAAAGTGTTCACCAGTTCACATTCCCGTCACGTCAAAGAAATCGTCAAGGCTTCAGAGCAAGGCGGCGCATCCCTGACCATCCTCAGCGGTATGGTGGCCGGTAACTTCAGCGCGTTCTGGAAAGGCATCGTTATCGCCGGACTCATGGTCGTGGCTGCCTATTTTAGCACACTGGGGCTGGGTCAATATATGGAATATCCTTCCATTTTTGCCTTCGGGCTGGTTGCCTTTGGGCTGCTGGGTATGGGACCTGTTACCATTGCCGTCGACAGCTATGGCCCCGTTACCGACAACGCACAGTCGGTCTTCGAACTGAGCCGGATTGAATCCATCCCTGGCATCGGCGAGGAATTGAAAAGAGACTTTGGATTTACCCCCTCATTTGAGAAAGGCAAACATCTGTTGGAAGCTAACGACTCAGCCGGGAACACCTTCAAAGCAACGGCCAAGCCGGTGCTGATCGGAACGGCCGTCATTGGTGCCACAACGATGATCTTCTCCATTATCCTCCTCCTAAAAAAAGTAGGACTCCTTCAATTGGAGCTCATGGATCCGCAGGTTATCCTGGGTTTCATCACCGGCGGTGCCGTCATCTATTGGTTCAGCGGAGCCAGTATGCAGGCTGTCACTACCGGCGCTTACCGCGCCGTTGAATACATCAAGAAGAACATCCGCCTGGACAGGCAGGAAGCCAATATTGAGGACTCCAAAAATGTAGTACGCATCTGTACCGTATATGCCCAAAACGGAATGTGGAACATCTTCGGCGTTATCTTCTCACTGACACTGGCTTTCGCCTTCTTTGACCCGAACTTCTTCGTGGCTTATCTTATCTCTATCGCTGTATTCGGACTCTTTCAGGCCATGTACATGGCCAATACCGGTGGTGCCTGGGATAATGCCAAAAAAGTGGTGGAAGTGGAGATGAAACAAAAAGGAACTCCCCTGCATGATGCTACCGTGGTGGGCGATACTGTTGGTGATCCATACAAGGACACCTCATCCGTGGCCCTGAACCCCATCATCAAATTCTCTACCCTATTCGGATTGCTGGCCGCAGAGATCTCCATCCATATGATCATTCATTCCCGCGAAACAGGCGTTACAAATTACTTCCCCTATATCGGCATTGGATTCCTGTTGATCGGACTGTTCTTTGTATACCGCTCCTTCTATGGCATGAGGATACAGAAGTAGGCATTCTATTTAAAAGCTGAAGGCACATCCGGTATCCTTATCCGGATGTGCTTTTTTTATAACTATTTTTACTATATTATAGAATTCTTTATATAGAGAATTAATCTCTTTTTTATCTTTACCCACGTTTCATAGACCCTTATCGAGACCACCCATATGGCAAAACCGAAACCGCAGGTTATCAAAATATTTCCTGCCTGGATTACATGGACCTTTGCGGCACTCTGCCTGCTCCTGGTCAGCCTCTTTGTATACAACCGCGCCATCGATGTGACTCTGGTACCCAAATTCATGGTGCTCTCGGTCATCGTGATCGCGATGCTGCTGATCTTCCTGATTCTGTCGCGGCACAAACTCCCTGAGATGAGCCTGCTCTACCGCCCGCCAGTCTGGATATGGGGCGTCTTCATGCTGATCTCAGCCTTATCGTTGCTCATTGCCATGAGTCCATATGAAGGAGTATTCGATATCATGCGGATCTTTCTGTCCTTCCTCTTCCTGATAATAACGACAAGCCTGTTGATCAGGTCCGGGTCCGCCCGCCCATTCGTTGTGGTCTGCATGTTGCTAGGCCTGGTACTGGCTTCCATCGGGCTCTTCGAGTATTTCACACATGTATTCCGCCACCCTGATATGGATGCACTGTACCAGGTCAAAGGCCTGATGTCGCATAAGAACATCTTCTCGGCCATGGCCTACATGACAATCCCGTTGTTGTATTACGCCCTGCTTACGGCCGGAGTGAGGGAGAAGTCCATCGCAGCGCTGGTTCTGGGCTTGATCCTTATGATGATGCTTCTGCTACAGACAAGATCCATCTGGCTGGCCACAGCGGTATTCATGATGGTGAGCCTGATTCTGGCTCTGATGTTTCGCCAGGGAATGAAAGCGGAAGGTCTGCATCAATTCAAACGCAATATAGTATTGCTGGCCATTGTTCATATCATGGCCTTCGGCTCAGCGTATCTGATCAACCAATATTCTCTCGGACATCCTGCCTACAAGCCCATGCGAAGCAATGCTGAGGCCATTCAGGGCCTGGAGAAACGTGTGGCTTCCATCTTTGACACACAAACAGCCAACCGGCAAAAACGGGTGAGTATCTGGCGAAACACCCTTGAAATGATCAAGGAAAAGCCCCTGACAGGTGTGGGCGCCGGGAACTGGAAGATACTCATTCCCAAATACTACCAGCCAAATCCAAACGAAAGCTATTTTCACAACTGGAGAAGGCCTCATAATGACTTTCTATGGATCCTGGCAGAAAAAGGGATCATCGGATTCATCACCTACGCTGCCTTTTTCATCTCACTCTGGTTCATCGCGCTCAGAACACTGAGAAGGTCCATCAATGAACATCAGAAGGTTTTGGTCATCCTCATGATCGCTGGCATAACCGGATATGGGGTTGATGCCTCCTTTTCCTTTCCCTACGAGCGTATCGACCTGCAGATGATGTTGATGCTACTTGCCTCCTTCCTGTTATGGTCCTATCACCAGGTTCATCCCATCAAGGCCGGTGTCAAACCCATGAGCAGGACTGCATTCATCCTGATGGCGATGGTGCTGTTGTCCACAGGGATGTTTATCGGCCGCAAGATGGTCAAGGCAGAGGTATACACAAATTACGCTTTTGCTGCGCATAAGATGCAGGACTGGGCCACAGCTGTAGTGGCCATTGACAGGGGCTATAGTGAGTTTGGGCAGCTGGATCCCAGCAATATTCCCTTGTTCTGGTTTCGTGGTAATGCCAACCTCAGCAGGGGCAACCTGCGTGAAGCGCGAATGGACCTGGAAAAAGCAATAGAACAAAATCCCTATTCCGTCCCTAGTCTGAGTGACCTGGGTACAGTGCATTATTACCTGCAGGAATATGAAAAAGCCATCCCCTATTTCGAGCGGGCCATTAAAATCTATCCCCTGCATCGGTATTCCTTACAGAAACTGGGTGAATGCGAGGCTGCGCTGGGTAAGTATAAACAGGCCCTGGATCACTACTATCTCTGCCTGACCGATCAGTATAACCAGGAACTGGATACCCTGATTCACTATGCACAAATCCAATTGTATGGTGTAGCAACGCCAGTTGGGGTCCATCATTGGCATCCTTAACCTACGATTACATGCCATCAAATACTCTCAATTACAGGGCTGAATGATTTTTGCCAGCACGTAATCAGCAAAGAGCTGTTGGCAGGCGGCATTGGGGTGTTTGTCAAAAGGACTGATCTTCAGGTCAGGATTGCTTTTATCGCCATCAGGAATAAACGTTTCCACATCATGTATCAGGATCCCCGTATCACGGAGGCGGTCGAAATACACATCGTCCTGGCCTTCGGTCCAGTCCCATAGTAAAAGATGAAAACGGGCATCGGGATATTGAACCTGAAGTAGTTTCCACATATGCAGAAGGACGGCCACAAAGCGCTCCTTGTCCTTTGTCCTGTCATACCTGAAATAATACATAGCCTTGGAACCGAGCTGGCTTCGCAAAACCCACCTGGTCCATGCATTGAGCCTGCCCGGCGTATCAAAACTACCCAGCCTCACCGGATTTCCCTGATCATCAAGCTCATACCAGGGACCATAAACATCCCAGTCAAAGTATCCCGCGAGCCGGAAGACGTGATCAGGGTATAAAACCTCATAAATAACGTCCTTCACCTCATGCGTCACAACGGGAAACACCCGTCCACCCTCCACCAGGGCCAGCATGTGATGCGGACCATACCCATGCAGGGCAAAATTGTAAATGCAATAACTGTTCCCAAGCGCTTCTCCAACGCGCCAGGGCATGGTTTCGTTGTCATTCACCCCTTCGCCAAAGGTAAACGAGTCGCCAAAGAAAAGCACCCCGCAGGCCGAATCCGACGCGCAGGGCGGACTAATCCGCAAGCCATTCGTATCAGCCGTAATCTGCACATCGTACAGCAAGGAACCATCAACGGTCTTTTTCGCCCGTCGCGATGAACCCGGGACCATCCGGGCACCGGTAACCTCATCACGCATGTGATCATAGACGCCTTCCGTATGGACGACGGGACCGGGATTCCAACGCGCTTTGAGCACAAAATAGGATTCAAACAAAGCCAGGATCAGGAAGAAGGCGGCCATGTTGAAAAATATAACCCGCCAAAATGTCCTGCCCCTGAGGAAAAGCAAGAGGAATACTGCTGCAGATGAGACGCAAACCCACAGAGGATCTATGCCTCCCATCCATGACCATCGCGTTATGAGCAGCGCCATGACGGCCATCACTGCAACCAATGCCTTGTGAATGTGATATCCTGAAGGTTTTTTCTTTTCCATCTGCATGGGGTTACCACTGCAATCATTCGACATTATCAGATATTCGGTAAATTTACATCCTTTTATGCAGTCCACGAACATCTGAACAATGCTGGTATGATCAATAAGGATCAGATACAAACACAGAATGGAAAGAAGGACAGGCCGTTCACGCGCAAAGCACATACCGACGCTGGTATGGCGTTGGTCCTCATCTTGCTGCTGATGGTATATTTCGTGAAAGACATCAGGTATGCCTATGCCGCCATACCGGTGCTGGTCGTTGCCATGACACTGCCTTCCCTGCTGCTGCCATTTACCTGGGCCTGGCAAAAAATATCCCACGGACTGGGCTATGTCATGTCTTCCCTCTTGCTGAGTTTGATTTTCCTGCTCATGGTGGTGCCTGTCGGAATGATCCACCAGGGAATGGGGTACGATCCCCTGATGAAAAAAAGTTTTAAAAGGAGCCGGGAATCGGTATTTAAAATCCGTTACCATAAGTTCACGGCCGGAGATCTTGAGAAACCTTATTAATTGACAAACTGAACACGAGATGGAGTTCTTACGTGACCTGTGGGCTTTTCTGCGCATCCGCAAAAAGTACTGGCTGATGCCCCTCATACTGGTGCTGCTGATCTTTGGCTTCCTGATCGTTATGACATATGGATCGGCCATTGCACCTTTTATCTACACGATTTTCTGATGGCCTCCTATATCCTTGGAATATCAGCCTATTATCACGACAGTGCGGCTGTGCTTCTCTGCGACGACCGTATCATTGCCGCCGCCCATGAGGAACGGTTTACGCGCCTCAAGCATGACGCACGATTCCCACGTCATGCCATTGCCTACGTTCTGGAAGAGGGAGGGATATCAATGGGAGAGATTGATGCCGTTGCCTTCTACGATAAACCATTCCTGAAATTTGAAAGACTACTGGAAACCTACCATGCAATGGCACCCCAAGGCCTGAGCAGCTTTCTGAAAGGTGTCCCTGTCTGGATCAGGGAGAAGCTGTTCATGAAACAAATGCTTCGGAGAGAGCTCCATACCTTTGGTTTGGCCCACGTTCCGCTGCTCTTTCCTGAGCACCATCTCTCCCATGCTGCCAGTGCTTTCTACCCCTCGCCCTTTGAGGAAGCTGCCATCCTCACGGTGGATGGCGTCGGGGAATGGGCTACGGCTTCGATTGGACATGGAAAAGGCAAAGAAATCACCTTACTGCGTGAGCTGCATTTCCCCCATTCCGTCGGAATGCTCTACTCAGCATTCACTTACTACCTGGGGTTCAGGGTGAACAGTGGAGAATATAAACTCATGGGACTGGCGCCTTATGGCCATCATGATTCGGAACGGACGCGCATCTATAAGGAAAAGATCATCCGTGAATTGGTCGACATCCGGGAAGATGGCAGTATTCTATTGAATATGAAATACTTCCGCTTTGCCACAGGATTGAGAATGACCGATGACCGTCGATGGGCGCAATTATTTGGCATAGCGCGCAAACAGGAGCATGAAGCACTGCAGCAGGAACACATGGATCTGGCACTGGCCATTCAGGAAGTCACTGAAGACATTTTGTTCCGGATGGCGCGGACGGCCAGGGCACTCACCAAGGCTAGGCACCTGGTCATGGCCGGGGGTGTGGCATTGAACAGTGTCGCCAGTGGGAAACTGCTGTTATCCGGGATGTTTGATGATATCTGGATCCAGCCGGCAGCCGGAGATGCAGGCGGTGCGCTCGGTGCAGCATACCTGGGCCAGCATATATGGAAAGGGATGGACAGAAAGCCGGACCAGGAAGGAGATGCCATGCAGGGCGCCTACCTCGGGCCTGCCTTTACGGAGAAGGACATCAGGAGTGTGATCCGGAGGTATCAGGCCCAGGCCAACTTATTCGAAGATGAATCGACCCTCATGTCCCTGGTGGCCAAGGAACTGGACGAAGGAAAGGTAGTGGGTTGGTTTCAGGGCCGAATGGAATTCGGGCCCCGGGCACTGGGAAACCGCAGTATACTAGGTGATCCGAGAAGCCCGGTCATGCAGAAGCACATGAACGTAAAAATCAAATTCCGGGAAGGATTCCGGCCATTTGCCCCGGCAGTGCTGGACGAAGATAAACAGGAATATTTCCATATCGAGCGGCCATCGCCCTATATGCTACTGGTCGTCCCCGTTAATCAGAAGCGCATCCATCCCTTACCGGATGGTTATCAGAATAAACCATTGTATGAACGGCTGTATTTCAAGCGGTCCGACATCCCAGCCATAACGCATATCGATTATTCCGCCCGCCTGCAGAGTGTGCATAGGGAAACAAACCCGAGGTTCTGGTCCCTGATCCGTCATTTCAAGGAACGGACAGGATATGGACTGCTCATCAACACCAGCTTCAATGTGCGGGGCGAACCTATTGTCTGCACCCCGGACGATGCCTTCCGTTGTTTTATGAGAACAGATATGGACATCCTGGTGATGGAGAACTTTGTGTTTCGGAAAGAAGACCAGGAACCGAGGCTGAAGACGATGTTTCAGCATGAAACATTCAAGCCTGATTAACAAGGACATACAGAGAAAGCAATCCTGCCGGACTATTCCTTTTTCTTCCCTTGTTCCTCTCTCAGCCGTTTGAGTGCGGCATGGGCTACCGTGGCATAGTCCTGCATATGCGCTTTCTTCAGTATCCCCTGATTGGTGGTATGAATTCTTCGCCGCATCACGACAGGCTCCAGCATCTTATACTTAACTCCCTGATGTTGAGCCTGATGAAACCAGTCGATAAACTCTCCCAATTGCAGGTTCTCAGGAAGGAGGCCGACCTTGTCGAAGACATGTTTCTTAGCGACCATGGCCCCCATCAGGTACCCGGGCATCTCCCGGAGTTCATTACGCAGGGGCCGGCGGGCTGATTCATCAAGCTCCGGACTGATAAATTGCTCAACATGCCCGAAGGCGATGTCCAGATCCGGTTGATTCGTGAAGGTCTTCAACAGCAGCTTTATTCCACCCATCACCCAGAGATCATCCGCATCCAGAAATGCCAGGTAAGTCCCCTGCGCCATGGTGATACCCCTGTTCCGGGCAGCAGCAGCCCCTTTGTTTTCCTGGGTGATCAACCTGACCTTATCGCTGAAAGTAGCTGCTATCTCAGCACTGCGATCAGTGCTACCATCATCGATGACCAGCACCTCCCTGAAGCGGATGCCCTGTGATAAAATGCTGTCCAGTGCCTGTGTTAAATAGGCTTCACCGTTGTATACAGGCACGATAACCGAGGTATCCGCTGCCAGATGGGTAATTTCTTCATCCCGGACAGGATGTCTCATGCGGTCCAGGGATTTTTTGAAGACCTTGAGCGCGTTCAGCTCGACAAGGTCCAGGCCTTCTGTCATATTGTGGCCATGGCGGCGGACGAATAAAGTCACCTCATCAAGTTTCTTCAGATTGATTCTGAGCTCTGTCGCCCTTTGAAACCAGTCTGCATCTTCGCCCATCTTCATAAAAGTATCATACAGACCGACAACATTGAAAGCTTCTTTACGGTACAGGCCGGCACCTATATAACCCTGGAAAGCTTCCTTTGGACTTCCAAAGTAATGGTACTTCCCTGTGTTCAGGTCTTTTTCTGTCACCTGGGCCTGGCCATGCACGACCAGGATATCCGGATCATCCATCAGGTGACGGGCCATGAGAAAGAGGTTCTTATCCGGCCACAGGTCATCTACATCCAGCAGGGCGATAAAATCCGCAGAAGCATCCCGGATACCCCGGTTACGGGCAGCCGCCGGTCCACTGTTCTCCTGATAAAAATACCGGACATCAATGGGTAAACGCTTGACCACCTCCGCAGTATCATCCGTTGACCCATCATCCACAATGATGATCTCAATAGATGGATACTCCTGGGCCAGGATGTTCTGTATAGCCTCCTCGATAAACGATCCTCCATTATAAACCGGCACCACGATACTGATCATGGGCCAGTGCCGGGAACGGTCATCCACTGAAGGAAAATCCATCTGTCTCAGAGATGTCTCATCACGCAGCAGGGATGTAAGCATCTCAGGAACAGCCTTCCTGTCCTGACCCAGTACCAGCTCCATCACCGGGAGGCTATGGCTGAGCTTGTGGATGAATGTATTTGTATGCTCTCCCGCTCCTGGTAGTTGCGCCATGGTCGTAAACGACATATTCCGCATGATGCGCCAGTTGGGAATGGCCCTCGTCGTGGTAGCCTCACCCTCACCAAAAACCGGTGTCAGCAGTCCTGCCAGTGGCATGCTGAGGGCCAGCTGGTCTTTTCGATCCGGGTACAGAAAGATCACGGCTTTTTCCTGATCAGGCTTTATAAGTGGCGACGCCAGTGGTGCCAATCCTGGATAAAGATCTAATTCACCGGCATTTACTTTTGCAGTAGAATAGAGACACCAGGCGGTGGGTTCAGGGTTCAGGCTGATGATTACATAGTCATCAGACAGGTAATCCATCCCTGCTTCCAGGGAGTTCAAGGCGGTCGTTGATTTTCCAATCCCTCCCTTACCAGTGATAACCAGGGCTTTACCATCATACCCTACAACAGCAGCATGTAACATCTGGTGCCCAAGGTGTTCCATCCACCAGTGAAACATGGTCCGCAGGGGAGCTGAAGCTGTCCAATAGGGCATGGTTTTGACAGTCTGCACCCAATAGACGCCCTGCCTGCTCTCCAGATCCATCACATTCACGCTGAATTCACCCCAATGAAAGGCAGTCCGGATCACCTTGCTGTCGAAGCCCCAGATATCGCCCCGGTCGGTAAAACAACCCCATTCGCAGGGAGGCTGCACCATTTCCACACCCGAGGTCTCCGAATCCCAGAGATGGATGGTCAGGTCAGGCGCTGTTACAGCTGCACATTCCAGGTGGGCAATGGCATTTGTCATGAACGGAACCAGTGCTTTGTCAGCAAAATGGAGGCATATCACGCTATCTGCAATGCGATAATAATACCGGTATTCCGGGAGGTTTTTCGCCGCTTCATTGAATTTTTCCAGACATGCTTCAAAAAACGCCCGCTGCTCCGTCTCCGTCTTCCTTGTATAAATCATCTCTCCTCCTTCGGTATGGTGGTATGGCCTGAATGGCTCATCTCTTTCAATATTTGATTTTCAATACTATAAACCCTGTCAGCCAGCCTGATCACCTGGGTATCGTGACTAATCAGCAACACAGCAGGCTGGAAGGGCAGGGAAGACAAACCTTCAACGATCCTGCCGATATCCGCTCCGTCAATGTGATTGGTAGGCTCATCAAGGATAAGCAGCGAAGGCTTACGAACCAATGCTCTCGCGATGGCAATGCGCTGCCTTTCCCCTCCTGACAGCATTACGCCCTCCTCTCCGATCTGGCTGTCGATGCCCTGGGGCAAACCATGGATAAAGCTATCCGCCCGGGCAACCTGCAGGGCTTGTTCGATATCAGACTGGCTCACATCCGGGCTGCCATAGGTGATGTTATCGCGGATACTGCCGGAGAACAACAGCGGATGTTGCATCACTACGCCCATACCTTGTCGCAACTGCGTCATATCGAGCGCTTCGTAAGGGAAACCATCGGCGTGTATCGTCCCCGACCAGGGTTTGTAAGCGCCGAGGATCAGCTGGATCAGCGTCGTTTTACCGGCCCCGTTGGGACCAATGATGGCAGTCCGGGTACCGGGTTGTATAACCAGATCGACGGCATTCAGGACTACTTTTTGCTCATACCCGAAGACCACCTTATCCAGCCGCAGCTGACCTTTGAAGTGCAGGGAGTGGTTGCCCTGATAGGGTTCTTCCAGGGCTTCTTCGCTGAGCCGCTGCAGTGTGACCATGGATTCGTTGCCTGCCAGGACATCCGGGAAAGCAGAGGTGATGGTCTGGATATTCTTGTTCAGATAAACCGCTGCCAGGTAGAAGGAGAGGAAATCTCCCAGTGTCATGCTGCCTTTGATGACCGCCGCCCCGCCCAGGATGATGATGAGGATGCCTGAGATACCGGTGATCACTTCCTGCACTTGTGCATTCACCGCGTAGATCATGGTCATGGAGCCCGTCCTGTGACGCAATTCTTCCAGCACTTCCGATTGCTTGTCAATCTCGATATGTTGTGCCGATTGGATCCGGGTGAGGTCCATGTATCGCAGAACAAAAAGAACCCCTTTGCTGAATCGCTCAAAAACCCGCTGAAAGCCCACGACCCGGTCTCTGATATACCTTCCCATCACACGGTTGGCGAGGAAGAGCACCGGGCTAACGGAAAGAATGATCAGCAGGATATAAGCGTTCAGAAACAGTAGGACAATACATAATGCCAGGCTGATGATGACGGCAGGAAATATTCTGGATACCAATGCATTGCTAAGGTGTGTCAGGCGCTCCGAGTCCTGCACGATGCGCGCATGCAGAATGCGATGGTCCTCGTGGGTGTAAAAATCAACAGAAAGCTGATACAACCTTTCAAGGAGCCCTCTTCTGAGCCTCCATATGGCTTTGTTGATCAGGTTGACATTCATCCTTCTGACCCATAAGGCAGCCAAACCCTGCAGGATGCGAAGCAGGAAGATCCCCAGGCCGATATAGACCAGGAAACGCGTGTTTCCTTCCGGAATCACGACATCAAAGGCATGGCGAACGAGGAACAGGACAGGTACGATCAGCAATACCTGGAGGGATGACAAAACGGCTGCCATCAGGAGCCGTCCATGCAGTCCGTCATAATACTGCATAAAATACCGCCAGGCCTTGCGCGAGAAATAGGGTTTATGTCCGGTTCCTGCCTTCAATCTTTCAGGTTTGTTTGGGGGCAGTCGGCTTAGGGCGTCCTGCCGGTTGTTTACTCGGGTTAAAATAGTACCAAAGGATCTTCCAACGGTTCTTCCCCTCTGTCCTGAAAAGCAGAAAGCGCATAAAACCAAATAATTGCGTCAGAAGATGGGATCTCGTTGATTGTCGAAGGTACACACTGAACAGGTAGCGCAACCGGGGCATGAGGGCTTCCGGCAGGGATTCGGCATCTTCTTTCAGGTGATGCCGGAAGACATATTTTTCCGCGAAACCCACCCGCAGTTTGTTGAGCTCTTCATTCACGGCTGGGGGTATCTCCTGCCCAAATTCAGACGCGAGGTAGTGCAGTGCCGTTTTCGCAGGTATGGCCAGGCGCAGCTTCACGACTTCATTCAGGAATACCTCCCAGTCGATGTCCGTCGCTGTCCTCAGTATCGTGCAGGCATCGGGAATCCAGCGAATGGGCGGATCCGGGTTCCAGCGCATACCATGGATCAGGACATGCAGCAGCGTATCTGCCGGGCCCATGCACCTGCTCGTAAGCTGATGATACTGAACCACCTGTGATCTGTCCCAGAAGCCCTGGTCGCTTTCTTCGCTATGTGATTCAAAAAAAGGATGCCAGTGCAGGTCAAACTCCATGCCGCCATCGTTGATGAAAGGCATGCTTTTGCCATAACGGATATTGAAGGGGATGTCCTCCGGCTTGGGTGATCTCCATCCCGCCTCTTCCAGCACCTCAATGGCCCTGGCAGCATGCCGCAATGGGATGAGGACATCGGCATCCGACATGGGCCTGATGCCTGTATCCTTATAGTAAAGAATACTCAATGGCAATCCCTTCAGAACCATGGTTGGAATACCATATGATTCAAAAGCCTGTGAGAGGCCAGCCACCGCATGTATCAAGTGCTGGTTCTTACACCAGGACTGGCGGTAAACGCCTTTCAACCTGGGCAGCAGGGGGTCGTCCAGTCCATACTGCATAAGTTGACGGTAAACCATGGGCAACATCCGGAAGCTTCCGTAATCCAGCTGCCCCATGATGTCGTTCCGCGATTTCCAGGATTCCCAGGATGTAAGGGCCAGGTCCCGCTTCCCAAGCGCGGCATGCAGCAGCAGCGTCTGGTCGCTGTCCGGGAATGGACTGCCTCCCCCCCTGGGCCATTTGAGGTCCGGTATCAGAAGAGGGCTGGTATCCAACTGATTGCTCATGCCATGATGTTAGTCGATAATACCCGAAGGCCAACCCTGCTCATTGGTATCATGAATGGGATCCAGAAACAGCATATCCTGCAGGTTTTCATACCTATGAAGAACAGGCACATCTATGACATCAGTCCATGATTGAACCAGCGATGTGTAGACATTTTCATCTGGTACCGGCGTATCATCAGGCAACTGAGTTTGCTTAAGTATCAGTCCTTCTTTGATCAATTGCGCCAGAAAAGGATCAAGCCAGTCCTGAATTTCCTTTTTCTCCCAATTCGCTGCGGTATGCATTATCTGGCGAAGGAAAGCAAAATCACCTCCTTCAAGAATCAGCGTCCAGATTGACACTCCCGCTTTATCAAAACTGTAATAATTGCCGTTCTTCAGGTTTACAATGATGGTCTCACCATCAATGGTATCATGCACCACATGGGGAAGGTTGAGTATATAGAATTCACTCATTGCAATGATTGATTTATCTGGAATAATCTGATGTTTAAATAAGGGGTAACAAAAATAGTAAAAACCAGGTCAAATAAGACAGAATATCAATAGACAAGACATCTATAACACAAAACAATGTTTTCTCCGCGATGGCTATTTCAGTATCTGATATTTCATCTCGTTTTCATCCAGCTCCCTGAGGATGGTCGAGAGTTGCTCCGTATCCTGCAGGTTGAAGGTAATGATGACCTGGACATAACCTACCGGAACGCGTGAGGTAGAGCGTTCATGCCTTATTTCATGCACGCTGGCGCGCACTTTGTCCAGGATTTCCAGGATTTGCTTCAGCATACCGGCCAGGTCGGGGATCAGAACGGAAATCCGGGCGCGGTAGCCCTGGTCCATGACCCCTTTGTCGAGGATTTGCTCGAGTATGCTCATATTGACATTGCCCCCGCTGATGACCGGGACGACGCATTTGCCTGCAATATCGATCTTCTGATACAAGACAGCCGCCATGGATGCCACGCCGGCCGGCTCCGCCAGGATCTTGGCCCGCTGCAGCAAGAGGTAAGCCGTACGGGCCATTTCAGCATCATTAACCACCACAATATCATCCACATACCTGCGCACCGCTTCGAAATTGAGGTTGCCACATGACTTTACCGCTATCCCATCCGCTATGGTGTTAACACTTGTTAAGGCAACGATTTCTCCTTTGTCGACCGATGCCTTCATGCTTTGCGCGCCATCAGCCTCCACACCTATCACCTTGATCTTTGGGTTCAGATTCTTAAGCGCTATCGCGATCCCGGAGATCAGTCCACCACCCCCGATAGGGACGAAGACAAACTCCATTTCCCTGCATTGCTCAAATATTTCCAGCCCAAGCGTCCCGGTCCCTG
Source organism: Lentimicrobiaceae bacterium (assembly GCA_018001695.1). Classification (GTDB taxonomy): domain Bacteria; phylum Bacteroidota; class Bacteroidia; order Bacteroidales; family JAGNHN01; genus JAGNHN01. Next base: position 3,635 of record JAGNHN010000004.1, on the reverse strand, counting down.
CAATGATGGCGGGATCATTAAAAGGGGGGATAAAAACAGCCCCACTTGTATCCGCATATTCCAAAGCAGCCTTGTAAGCATCGTCAAAGGTTCTCCCCACCAACTCAACTTCAGCGCCATATGACCTGGTTGCCACCACTTTCAGCGGTGGGGCAAACATGGGCATAAAAACTTTGCTCTTCACGCCCAACCTGGATGCGGCATACGCCACCCCCTGGGCATGGTTACCGGCCGAAGCACAGATCACCCCCCGCTCCTTTTCCTCCGGTCTCAGGCAGGAGATCATATTGTAAGCTCCCCTGACTTTGAAAGACCCGGTTTTTTGCAGGTTCTCCAGTTTGAGGAACACCCTGGCACCTGCCATATCTGAGAACGACTGGCTGATCTCCAGCGGCGTCACCTTGACAACCTCCCTCAAGCGGCCCTGGGCTTCGATGATATCGGAAAACTGAGGTAATTCAGCCTCCACATTTTTATAACGCATACCTTATGGAATTTGACAAAAGCCGGGGTTCAGGAAATGGATGATCTGCTATTTGGTTTCATATTCCAGACTCACGGTGATGGTAGCTGTCTTGCGCTTCGAGCTGGTATTGAATGAACCGCCCCAGGTATACTCCTCGCTCGAATTCTGTGCCACAATCTGAAAAACACCCATGCGCGCATTCTTCAGTCGCCCTACCCTGCTGCCGGCGTTTTCGGCGATGCGCGTTGCGCGCACATTGGCATCTTTCGTGGCTTCTGCGATCATTTCAATCTTCAGTTCAGCCAGTTTGGTGTAATAGTATTGCGGATAATCAGAATAGAACTCGATGCCGGCATTGATCAGCTCGGTCACCTCCCTGGAGATGCTCTCCACTTTGTCGACCTCATTGGACTCAATCTGAACCGCTTGCCTGAGCCGGTAACCGGTAAAGACAGACTTGATGCGGTTGCCATTCTGGTCGTAAACGTTTTCATATTCTTTATTGATATCCACGGAGGAAAACACCATATTTTCCATACTAAGTCCTTTGGATATCATGTAATTACGTATTGCTTCCCGGTCTTTGTCAAGCTGTGCATACGCCACTTTCAGGTCCATATCTTTCTGAAAAAAGGAGCCACTCCAGACGATAAGATCCGAGACGAAGTCTTTGCTGCCCAATCCGGTAACAGAGATGGTGTTATTGGATTTATGTCTGTTCTTAAACGCCTGGGCAAAAACCAGGGCAGAGCCCAGGATAGCCAGGGAGATCAGGATACTGCCGATGCTTGATTTCATGGTCTTATGGGTATTAGGGATAAACTTGATCGCTGATGCACAATAACGCTTCAAAACTAGGGAATAATGTGCGGGCAAAAAAACTTGTCTTCTGCAGCATTACGTGATGTAAATCGTTCTTACTGAGTATCATTGGATGATGAGCTTCCTGACAGTCATCCTGCCACCCGCCTGTATGCGCATCAGGTATAGACCTGCCGGAACGTCCTGGAGCGCAATACGGGTGCTATTGGATGTCAGGAGGCGTCGGCCTTGCAGGTCCATCAGTTCAACTTTTTCGAGTTTATCTGCCTGAACAAGGATCTCGTGACGTGCAGGATTGGGATAGATGTCCACTTCCGGCGCCGGATGAATCCTGCCAAGGCCCGTCACCAGGCTGTCATATTCCACGACATAATACAGCAGGCTTGAGGAGATGATGTCATTCCATTCGCCGGCGATGCCCAGGAGGCCGGTACCTGCAGGCCAACCCGCCAGGCCAATGGCGGCGCAATCCTGGTTGTTTCCATAGTCATCCGGTTCCCGCATGGTGCCGGTGCTTTTGCCGCCCCAGTTCACAAAAGCCCCCCCGACGACGACGCCATTGTTGGCTCCATTGGCGCCTTGTCCGGTCCAGAAATGCAGTCCGCTGCCATCGTTGTCGCCATCCCAGCGCCAGGTGCCTTCCACCTGCTGATCGGTGGCGCCTGTCCATACATAGGCGATGCCGCCGCCATTGGGGATAGAGGTATAATTCACCGGTACACCGGCCCCGTTGATGATGGCATGGTAGACCGTATCCTGCTCAGCCTGGCTGTTGATCTCCACCAGCTTACCGCCTCTCTCGACCGCGCAGGCTGCGGCATTGGCCCAGGTTTGCTTCTCGCGTATCACCTCATAGGTTCTTCCATCAAACGTAAAGGTGTAGATATTGGCAGTGTCAGCGCAACCGCTTGCCGGTCCACCGCTAAGGCCCCACAGCTGTTTCTTTGGCCATACGTTGGCGTCGACGATCTGGCGAAAATACTGATCCAGGGCTGGGGCTATGCCAGAAGGCTGATACGGCACCGCCTGCGTCAGCTTTCCAAACATGCAGCTGAACATCGTCAAGGCTGTCAGGTAGGTTCCCTGCACGGATGGATGAGCGCCATCGCCTGAGAAGAGCTGCAAGGGCGGCAGGGATGTGGTGTGTTGCAGCATGGCCTCCCGCCACATCTCCCCCGCCGGTGCTACGGCGCCGGCGACCGAATCAGCGGCACGCAGGTAAGCCCAGGTGAGGGTGTCCTGGTATCCAAAGAAATCAGCAAATGGAAAGCTGCAATAGCCGTTGGCGCATTGCTGGCCGCCCTGCTCCCTGCCCCAGGTCATGAAGAACAGCAGTCCGGCCGTAGGAGAATAGAGGTTTCTAAGCTGACCCAGGGCATCGGCAGCCGGCAACATCAGGTTCTCACGGTGGTAAGGGATCACAGGAATCTGACTTTGCTCCTGCAGCACGATGAAATCCCAACCGCCCTGCTGGATGGCGGCCTGCACCTGGGCGTCATTGACGTGGTTCATCAGGGTTTGTCCCCCAGGTGTAACGGCCTGCCAGATGAGGCTGTCGCCCACAGAGGCCGCCAGATCTTCAACCCAGACCGGCAGGTTATTGGAAGCCGTATAACTGTTTCCCAGGAACAATACTTTGCGGGTCTTCGTCTGCGCCTGCAAACGATCAGGGGCTGCCAGCAGCATCGTGGTGGAGAGGCATATCAAAAGCTCCAATTGCAATAAACGACTAACAACAGATATCATGATCTGAAAATATTATTGAGCACCCCTGCAAATATAACAAGAGAAGAACGATGACAGCATGCTGATGAATAGTGTATGCGTGAGAGCTACAATAGACGTATTCTACATATTCTTAGATCTTCTATTAAGTAAATATAATGTTTAATAATCAAAGAATAGACCGTTTCTATAAAGATACATGCAACAGGATAACTTTCTGCTGCATGCAGCTAGGGAACTGCATTGACTAATACCTGTCATGAAGCCAGGGTGGTACATTTCATTAACTTAAGCCATAACTGTGAAAGCAAGCCGAATCAGGCATTCCAAGGCAATAATAAACGCAGTGTTACTTATATAAACCAACAAGTAATGTGGTTATTAAGGCCGAGTCACGACCAGCTTCTCACAAAACACCCTACCATCCTTGCTGCTTACCTGGAGCAAATACACCCCCGATGGCAGGGGAGGAAGGCCTATACGGTGGCTCGCTTCGGCGGGCTGAAGCATCCCGCTATGCAGCAGCCGCCCGCTCAGGTCCATAATCTGATAACTCCCCCTGAGCGGCTGATGCAGGGTAACATTGACATGGTCGCTAACCGGGTTGGGAAAACATCGCATC
>JAGNHN010000084.1 GCA_018001695.1 Lentimicrobiaceae bacterium | reverse complement strand
GCTGATTTGTATTCAGGTATTCATGGATCAGGGAACGGAAAGAGATTTTTTTGAGTTGCTGGAGCGATACCAGGATGCGCTGAAAAAGGGCATGACCGCCTTTTTTGATGTGGATGAATTCGAGGAGATCATTGATTATTATATCATGCAGGACATGCTCGACAAAGCCGATAAGGCCATAGTTGTCGGGCTGAACCAGCATCCGGGGGACATCACATTGTTCCTGAAGAAGGCACAACTATTCACGGCCAGGAACGAGTTCAAGAAAGCGCTGCGGGTATTGGATGACATTGAGCGCCTTGAACCGGGAGATCCGGATGTTTACAAGCACAGGGCCATGATATACAGTCAGTCCGGAGAGCATAAACAAGCCATCGTATCACTCGAACAGGCGCTGGATGTGAGTCAGGATGAACGAGATGAATTATTTGCCCAGATTGCCTTTGAATATGAAAGTCTGGGCGATTATGACCAGGCTATCCGCCACCTGAAGAAGGCTTTGAAGGCTAACCCTGACAACGAAGGGGTAATCTACGAGATCGCCTTTTGCTTCGATGTCTCCGGCCGCATGGAAGATGCCGTCGCATTTTTGCAGGAATACCTCGACCACTACCCATATTCAGTGGCCGCCTGGTTCAATATTGGCGTCACTTACAATGCCCTGGAGCTTTACGAAAAAGCCGTTGAGGCATTCGACTTTGTGATCGCCATTGACGATACGTTCGTCATGGCGTACTACAACAAAGCACATGCTTACGCCAACATCGGGCTTTTCCGCAAAGCCATCGAAGAATACCGGGAAACGTTCAAGCTGGAGGCCCCTGAGGCCATGACATATTACTACATCGGTGAATGCTATGAACGCATGGAGAAACACCAGGAAGCAAGAGAAAATTATCTGAAAAGCATCGAACTCGATGATCAGATGGCGGATTCCTGGATGGGAGCCGGTGTTTGCTATGATGTGCTGGCTGAGTTAGATCAGGCTATCTCATTTATGAAAAGGGCCACCGAACTGGATGAGCTAAATGCTGAGTTTTGGTTCATGCTGGGCGATTTATATCTGAAGAAAGGGATAGAAGACCAGGCCGTAAACGCCTATGTCCGCGTGACTGAACTGGATCCAAATAATCCGGAGATCTGGCTTGATTACTCGGAGATTTATGCTGTTTCTCAGCGCTTTGACACTGCAATTCCCATCCTGGAAAAAGGAATCAAACTGAATCCGGAGCAGAATGAATTGAAGTACCGGCTGGGCGCATATCTGCTGCTAAGCGGGCGTCGCTCGGAAGCATTCGAGGTATTGGAAAATATGTTGGAAATCGACTTCCGAAGGCATGACACCTTGTTTGATTTTGATCCCGACCTTCAGAAAAACACGGATCTCCAGCACCTGATCGATACCTACAGGCCCCCTAACAGGAGCATGCAACAAGGGCTTTCCTGATCCCTGTTTAAGAATTATTGAGAAATTAGTTTTTCTAAAAGCAACACAAAGATGATGAAGGTCAATGAATGGTTAGGTTACATGGTCAAAGGTGTGGCCATGGGTGTTGCAAATGTAATTCCTGGCGTATCAGGTGGAACCATTGCGTTGATCACCAATATTTTTGAGCGCTTGATCCACGCGCTTAAGTCTATCAATGGCCATGCTTTCAAACTCCTGTTAAAGGGCAGGTTCAAGGAATTCAGTCAGCACACGGATCTTTACTTCCTGATCTCTGTATTTCTGGGCGTGGGTATTGCTATTATTTCGGTTGCGCGCTTGTTTGATTACCTCTTCCAGCATTATCCCGTTTATATCTGGGCATATTTCTTCGGATTGATCCTGGCTTCGGTTTATTTTGTCGGTAAGACGATAGAAAAATGGAGCCTATGGGTTATTGTTTCCCTGATCGCCGGAGCAGCCTTTGCCTGGTTCATTACGACCATGAAGCCGGCCACGCAGAATGAAGATTTTCTCTACCTGATTATCTGCGGTGTTGTAGCTGTATGCAGCATGATACTGCCAGGTCTCAGCGGTTCTTTTGTTCTGATACTTATGGGCAATTACCAGTTGATCGCCATCGATGCCATCAACCAGCTCAGAATGGATATTCTTTTGCCTGTATTATTGGGTGCTGTTTTAGGATTACTCGCATTCTCCCACTTTCTTTCATGGGTATTCCGGAAGTTCAGAAATGAGACCATCGGTTTGCTGACCGGTTTTATTCTGGGTTCTGTCGGTGTACTATGGCCCTGGAAGAAAACGATTTATCTTCTCGATGCGGCCGGAGAGCAAGTGCTTAAGAAGGGTGCTCCGGTTGTTCAAAGGTTCGAGAACATCTGGCCTGCATCCATCAATACAGAAGTCGTGCTGGCCGTTACCTTTATGGTGTTAGGCATCGTATCCATCTGGCTTATTGAAGTCACGGCGCTGCGGAAAGAGAAACAAAAGCGTTCGGCCTAACCATGGACCGTTATGGTTTGATTGGCTACCCACTCGGGCACTCCTATTCGGCTGTTTACTTCAATCAGAAGTTCAGTCACGAAGAGCTAAATGCCATCTATGAACTATATCCTCTTCCAGCTGGAACCGACTTCAGAACCTGGGCTGCATCCATCCCGGCGCTGAAGGGTTTCAGTGTTACGATCCCTTATAAACAAGCCATTCTGCCTTTTCTCGATCATCTGACCCCGGAGGCCCGGGAGATTGGTGCTGTCAATGCTGTGAAAGTGCTTAACACGCCATCCGGACTGAATTTGATAGGACATAACACAGATTGGTCAGGCATCACAGCGGCGCTGGAGGCCATTGGATATGACAAGCATGCAAAAGCCCTGGTCCTTGGGACCGGAGGCGCAGCCAGGGCCGCCATTTACGCTCTCCGGCTACTGGGAATTCCTTCCACCATGGTGAGCCGCAAACCTGGGAATGAGGAAGTTCTTTCTTATGAGGACATTGATCAACGGACCATGGCCTCGCATCATGTTATTGTCAATGCAACACCCGTAGGGATGTTCCCTGACATCTCGGCATGTCCTCCCCTGTCCTATGCAGCAGCAACACCTGATCATCTTTTCTTTGATATGGTCTATAACCCTGAGGAGACGGCTTTCATGAGAAAGGCGGCAGCAGCAGGCGCCAGGGTGAGCAATGGCTATTTTATGCTGATCTCCCAGGCGGAACAAGCCTGGCGATGGTGGCAGTCTGAATGATTACAGGCCCTTCAGTACACGCAGGCTATGCTTCTTACCGTCAGACGAGCGGATCTGAAGCAGGTACATTCCTTGTGCCAGGTCCTCAATGCCATCCAGGCTAACCGATTGCCCGGAAGATATCCGGCCGGTCTGTCTACTGTAATTCATGCGACCCATCATATCATACAAGGTTACAGAAAGTCCATCCACCTCACTTCCATGCCAGACCCAGGTGATCGATGTATTGAAAGGATTGGGATAGACTGTGAAGGGTATTTCGCGTTCTTGATGGGCATCTGCTCCCAGAATGGTAGCTGCAGCGGCGAAATTCGGTATACCATAACCCACGAGGGTATCCGGGTTCGCATATTTGTGGGCACTTTGACGGATGGCCTGCACCACTTCCATATTCGTCATATTGGGAACAGCCTGCCACAAACAGGCCACAGCACCTGCAATCACGGGGGAGCTGAATGACGTACCACTTCCGGCTGAAATATTGCCCCAGATATCGGCAATGGTAGTGCCTGAGCCCTGCGCTGCCACATCCGGTTTAATCCTGCCATCATAGGAAGGTCCGCGTGAAGAGAAGGATACATATGTTCCGGCATAATCGACGGCACCAATTGCCAGCACACTGTCACCATCTGCCGGGGCGCCAATATATCCCCAGGAAGAAGAACCTTCGTTGCCGGCGCTATTCACGACGATCATCCCCTTGGAAGCCGCAATATCGGCGCCAATGGTCACCCGGGTTGTATTGCCATCCATGCTGGCGTATGTATGACTCTGCAGTGCGTCGTAATAGACCGTGTATCCCAGCGAAGAATTGATAATATCCACACCAGCACTGTCGGCAAATTCTGCTGCAGCAACCCAATTGTCCTCTTCCACAATGTACTCGCTGCTTCCTATCTCGGATCGCAACAACCAATAATGGGCATGCGGGGCCGTTCCGACCATTTGTGTGGGTATATTACCACCCATGATGGATAAAACCATGGTACCATGCGAATGGGCGCTATAGACATTGGCCCCGTTCTCCGCGAAATCCACGGCTCCCAGTATCCTACCGCTATTGTAGAGGCTGTCAAAAACTGTCAGCGTATTGGCATTCGTAAAACCGGCATCAATGACCGCAATGATCTTCCCCTGTCCCGTATAGCCAGCATTATGCAGCAAATCTACAGCTATCATGCTGGCCTGATTAGCGGCCATACCGTAGTCGATGACTGATGGTTGTATTTTTGTTACCGATGGCTTGTCAGAAAGGTTTGGATTTACCCTTGCCAAAGGCTTCATATCGATGGGTGTGAGCTTATCCTGCGGCCTGGATTGTGCGAATGGTAATGGCAGTGGTGCAACATATTCCACAGAACTCACATAAGGCAGCGCGCTGATTAAAGTGTACTGGGGTGTACTGCTGATCGTTACAATAGCTGAGTTAAACCATTTTGAGCGATTGATAACCTCTACACCTGTGCTTTTGACTCCGTTGATATATGCCGGATTGACAGGGATATCCTGCATGGTAACCGGGACTCCGTGGAGTATACGCCGGTCAATGGCGCGTTGTGAAAGAAATGCCAGCGGATTGGCAATACTGTAGGGAGAATTGCTCTTGTCGGTGAACGTTACGCGGTATTTCCCTGGTTGCTGCGCCATAAGGCCCACAAAAAACATCATGCCCAACAGGCTCAGGGATATTCTGTTTCTCATTGTATGTTTCTTTTTCAGATAAACAAAGATAAAAGATAAATGACTGTGTTCGATCGCATTTTTTATTGCAAGGAACAGGTCGTCCTGGGCAATACTCATGGTATTCAGCGGTTTGCTGCCACCTTAATCTGGATGGACCTGAAGGCCTTGGCCAGCAGAAACAGTAAGATAAATGTGAAGATGATGCTGGCTCCGCTTGGAATATCATAAACATAGGCCGCCCAAAGTCCTAATAATGAGCCAATTATTGATATTATCACAGACGAGACCATCAAAGAAGACAAGCGCCTGGAGAAGATGCCGGCCACGGCCTGCGGTATGGTGAGGTAAGAGATCACGAGAACGATACCCGCTACCCGGATGGTCATAACAATGGATAAGGAAACGAGCACCATCAGGACGATATTGATCAATTGCACCGGTTGCCGCCTCGTTCTGGCAAATTCTTCATCAAATGAGACTGAGAGGATCAACGGATAGAGCAACATAAATACAACGACGACACCAGTGGCAAGCAATCCCAGTAATGTGAGATCAAGCCGGGTGACAGTCAATATGTTACCAAATAAATAACTCATCAGGTTTGGAGTATATCCGGGCGTGATGAAGATGAAGATGGTGCCGACGGCCATTCCAAAAGACCACAGCATGCCGATAAGGCTGTCAGGCCGGATGGCATCACGCTTGCTGAAGAACACAATCAGCAGGGCCGATATGATGGCAAACACTGCTGCCCCGGCCAAGGGGTATATACCCAGATAGAAGGCAATACCAATACCACCAAAAGAAGCATGTGTGATGCCCCCACTAAGGAAGACGAGTCGTCGTGTAACAATGTAAGTTCCTGTGATGCCACAGGCGATACTGGTGAGCAGGGCAGCCAGCAAGGCGTGCTGAAAGAAGGTATAGCCAAACAACTCCAGAACCCCGGTCATCAGTCATGACGGTTTAAAACACGGTGAGGCAGATCCCCGTGCGTGATGATATCTATTGGGCACTCGTAGGATGCCAGCACTTTTTCATCGATCATATTAGAGGGGTGATGGTGCAGGCCTCCGTTGACACAGGCTATTGTCTTTACATAAGACGCAATTATACCAAGGTCATGGCTCACCATAACAATGGCCATATTCTTATTGAACTCCCTGAGCATTGGGTAAAGATCCCGCTCGAACTGCTGGTCAGTAAAAGTATCCGGCTCATCCAGAATCAGTACCAGGGGACGCGTTGCCAACGCCCTGGCCAGCAGGACCTTCTGCCTTTGTCCACCCGATAGTTCGCCAAAGGGTTTCCTGGTCAGGTCAAAAACACCTGTTTTTTCCAGTGCTTCCATGGCAGCCAGACGTGCCATCTTACCATAGCGCCCGAAGGACTGTGTCGGCACCCCAGTGAGCACCACATCCATGACACTGGCAGGGTATCGGCTGTCATGCTGTATCCATTGAGGCAGATAGCCGATTTTGAATTGCTTCTCTCCCTGCAGCGCAGG